>OZ255706.1:3314250-3977100 GCA_965277025.1 Methylomarinum sp. | reverse complement strand
AATATCCAAGGAGTACATTGTCATACCGTATTTTCCGCCACTGACTTGTCTCCTTTATTATGTACGGTAGAGCGGCTACAGACCTGGTTGCAAAAAAATGCCAAACAGTTGAAATGGATAAACCTGGGCGGCGGCTATCTGTTTCCCAAAATAAAACAGCCTGAGGTTTTTATACAATTGGTGAAGGCGTTGCGGCGTAATTTTGAGCTGGATGTCTACATCGAACCCGGCAAAGCCATCGTTGGAGATGCCGGTTTTTTAGTCACTAAAGTCATCGATTGTTTTGACAGCGATGGAAAAAAACTTGCAATCCTGGACAGTTCGGTCAATCATCATCCGGAAATTTTCGAGTATCAGAAACCACCTGACTTATGTTTTCCTGAAAACGGCGATAAAAATGTTATATTAGCCGGCTCAACCTGCCTGGCTGGAGATGTGTTCGGCGAATACGCATTACATGCCGAGACAAAAATAGGCGACACCGTTGTTTTTCGAAATGTTGGAGCCTACAGTCTGGTCAAGGCCAACCGGTTTAATGGTTATGCGCTGCCTAATATTTATTGGTTGGATGGAACTGACTTCTCAAATTAATATCTCTATTTGATAGATAAAGAAAATGGACTTTTATTTCTTATTGTTTCCTGTATATTCGAAGTTATGCAAAAAACCAAAGTAGATGACATGCTGATCGAAATGATCAGCCCCAGAATCAAGGAAATTGAAGAAAAGTTCAGTCGCGGTGAAGGGCTTGATCAGGAAGACATCAATACCTTGCTGCTCAAGTCGCAATACAATCATATCAATCATCTGGACATCAAGCTTGATGAAGTCACGGCGGATGTGGCCAGTTTAAAAGGTGAGTTTGCAGAGTTGAAAAGTGAATTCAAGTTGCTGGAAACGCATGTTAACGCCAGGTTGGACACCTTTGAGAAAAATATAGAACTCAAAATAAGCGAGGCCATCAATACCAATATGCGCTGGTCGATTGGCATGATCGCCCTGATCGTTACCGTTTTGAAATTGGCGGATATGTTTGTTAAATAATTGAAACCTGACGAATTCAAGCCTTTTCCTTCAATTTTTGAATGATAAACTTCAACGTAACTACTCAGCGTAAATAAGTAAAAAAACTGCTTGACACGATTTTAGCGTTATTTTTGATTTTCTAACGGCAACACCTGGCGCAAGAGATTTACTGTATTAGCCTGCGTTAGTTGAGGCGTGTTGCCTTATAAGCAATGCCCGATAGCCCTGCTGCCGTGCATTTCTAAAATACGATGACGGGCAACACAGAGGCAAAAATTCGTATTTCAAAAGCCATGAGACAAGAGTCCTGTACTTAAACACACAGGCCGTTTCATTGAAGATTGATTCCATTGATGTAGAGGCTGCCATTACCCATGCCCGGCAGCTGATTGAAGATGAAGCCGATTTATCTCCGGCGCTGCGGTCTTCGCTGGAGATATTGTTGTTGCTGGTCACGCTCTTGATGCATCGGCTCGGACTTAACAGCAGTAACAGTTCCAGGCCGCCATCAAGTGATCCTGATCGTAAAAGGAAAGCACGGGCTGGATCAAAAAAACCAGGTGGTGGACAGAAAGGGCATATTGGCACCACGCTGGTTAAAGTCGATGATCCCGATGACGTTATCTCCATCAAGATTGATCGCCGTACCTTGCCAGCCGGAAGCTACACGGCAGGTGGCTTTGAAACCCGGCAGGTATTTGATATTGATATTTCACGGATTGTGACGGAATATCGTGCGCAAAGGCTTATCGATGAACAAGGTCGTCGGTTTGTTGCTCCTTTTCCCGAGGGCGTAACAAAAGCCGTGCAATATGGTGACCAACTCAAGGCGCACGCCGTGTATCTTTCGCAGTACCAATTATTGCCCTACCAGCGCATCAAGGATTATTTTTCCGATCAATTACAGATCCCCATCAGTGAAGGTTCGTTGGTTAATATCAATCAACCAGCCTTTGAGAAGCTGGCATCCTTTGAGCCGATTTGCAAGCAAAGACTGGCGGCAGCTTCTGTTGTACATGCCGATGAAACGGGCATTAACATCAATGGCGCCAGGTACTGGTTGCATTGTGCTTCTAATGATTTATGGACACATTATTTTCCCCATGTAAAACGGGGCAAGGAAGCGATGGATGTCATTGGCATCCTGCCTAACTTTCATGGCATTTTATGCCACGATCACTGGAAGCCTTACTACAAGTACCCCTTCACTCATGCCTTGTGCAATGCGCATCATCTGCGTGAACTGACCCGTGCCCGGGAGCAGGATGGACAGCAGTGGGCCAAAGAAATGGAAACCCTGTTAAAAAAGATCAATCAGGTCGTCGATGATGCAGGGGGGAAGCTTGAAGCAAGAAAAGCGGCCTGTTATCGACGACGATATCGAGATTTATTAGAGAAAGCACAAATTGAATGTCCGCCACCAACCCCGTTGCCCGGTAAACCCAGACGTGGGCGCCTCAAGCGCAGTAAATCCAGAAACTTACTGGAACGGCTGATCAATTACCAGGATGATGTCTTACGCTTTATGAGAGAAATAGATGTGCCATTTACTAATAATCTCGGTGAGAATGATATCCGCATGACCAGGGTGCAGCAAAAAATATCGGGGTGTTCCAGGAGTGAGCAGGGTGCCATCACCTTCTGCCGTATTCGGGGATATCTATCCACTTGTCGTAAACATCATGTCAGTGCCTCTGAAGCGTTGGTACTGGTATTTAAGGGGAAATTACCGGAATTTACTCAGTGACCTGATGCTTTTGGTAAAATACGCTGAGTAGTTACCTTTTTCCATCTGATAAAAAACTTCACTCATTTTCCCACAACTAATGCCGGATATATCGAGTAAATCAGAGAATATCTTTGCGCCTAAAAAGTCCTGAATAGAAGAAAAACGCTTCAAATAAGCATCTAACAATGCTTTTTCCTGGATATCGAGTCTTTGGAATACATCTACTTGAAAAATATCTTTTTGTATGCAAATTTTGTCTATTAATTGCTTGTAGTCTTTTAAAGCACTGTAATGGTTGTCCAGTTTTTTAAAACGCTTTTGCAAAATTTCTTTTTTATGATGCATTTTATTTCATCTCAACGGCATCCAGCCCCATTCCGACAAAATCAAATAAGGCTTTGTAGTGACGCTTTTTAATGACTTGCCTGTAATTTTAGTTTGTTTACATGATGCTATAAATCAATAGACTCATCAGGTTCGGTTGATAGATCATTTATAAGGCTCCCTTTATTTTTGCTATAAAAAACAATACCAACCCGATTAATATGATCAATCAGGTCAGGATTTTTTAGTTGCTCATATTGAGAAAGGTCTATTTCATACGGCAGGTAAAGGTCATCAATTTCATCTTCTATTTGCATCAATTCAGCAAATGGAAGCATGTGCCCTTTTATTGATAAATCAATATCCGAACCTTCTTTATAAGTTCCTTTTGCTCGAGAACCATAGAGAATGACAGAATCAATAGCTTCATGCCTTTGAAACACACCTACAAGCTTTTCTATAGTTGCCGGTTTAAGTCCCGCAATCTCTTTTTCATGGCTATCCGCACCCATTTTAATAACTTTCCATTTCGATTTTCAACGCTTTAAAAAGAGGAAAATAGTCATTAATTATGGTCTTTACCAATAATTCAACCGTTGCTTCATCATATGTGTGCGAAGATATATTTCTGCTCTGAATCATGCCCATCCATTGCTCCCCTGCCGTAATTAACGATACTTTAAATGCTGCTCGTGTAGCATCTTTGGAGCCTTTAATATTTTGTTCACCTTGATCTTCTAAAAAGTCCTTGAGCACCTTCCACGCCAGCTCATGCGTAAACTCAAAGGCTTGAATAACGCCTTGTTTTTCCAGCTTAGTTAATTCCCGCTGTTGACTCAGATCGACAGCATCACTAAGCTGGTTTAATGCTTTTTTAAAGTTTGAAAACCGCTGTTTCCAGCGCACATCATTTGAATTATTCATAAAAACCAATAAAGGGAAGAGTCGATTGTAAAGCGCATTTTAATTTTTAGTCTCTTTATTTTTCAATTGCATAATACTTTAGGATGGTTCTGTTGCTACAACTATACAACCTACGTCTGTTTTCATTTTCAATACATTAAGCATTTTATTTCATCTCTAAGGCATTCAGCCCCATTCCGGCAAAATCAAATAAGGCTTTGTAGTAACGCTTTTTAATGACTTGCTTGATGATTTCAGGCTCAATATTAAGATAATCGTGCACCAGGGCATTTCTCATGCCGATAATTTTACGCCATTCGTTTTTTTTCGTTCCGATGACGCCTTGTTGCGACAGGGTTTCAAAAGCAGCATAGGCATCACTTGGCGCGGTTTGCGTAATAGCATAAACCCAATGTTTGGCGATACCGATGCAGGATTCTATCACTATTTGCAGAGTACGTTCCGCGGCGCGATATTCATACCTGTTTAATTCGCGTTGTTGTAGTATTTCGCTGAGGCCGTGCAGATCCATTTTCAGTTCAGCCAGATGTTCCCGCATCGAGTAGAGGTAGGTATTATCCATAAATAGCTTGTTGATGCTGGTAATGATAGAGATAATCTATTTCCCACTTTGACATGATGCGCTGTTGTTCCTGAAGTTGGCGCGAATAATTCTTGCTGAGCAGTAATTGCCCATGCTGAAGCACGGACATGGCAATCGGTATTGGCGCGATGCTCATATCCAGGACACTGATTTGCCCTTCTTTCAAGTTTAAGGCCCGTTGCCATTTAAGTGCAAGTAATTCAGGTCGAAGCCGACGCTCGATCACGTCATGTTCCCAGCTTTTAAAAATAACCGCCAAATCAATATCGCTTTGTTCATGAGCTGTGCCTTTCGCATGGGAGCCATAGAGCCATAATACCTCTATGTTTTCATCCTCTTGGGCAAGATGTATGATTTTGGTTTTTATGTTGTTGAAGTTTATCATTCAAAAATTGAAGGAAAAGGCTTGAATTCGTCAGGTTTCAATTATTTAACAAACATATCCGCCAATTTCAAAACGGTAACGATCAGGGCGATCATGCCAATCGACCAGCGCATATTGGTATTGATGGCCTCGCTTATTTTGAGTTCTATATTTTTCTCAAAGGTGTCCAACCTGGCGTTAACATGCGTTTCCAGCAACTTGAATTCGTTTTTTAAACTGGCCACATCCGCCGTGACTTCATCAAGCTTGATGTCCAGATGATTGATATGATTGTATTGCGACTTGAGCAGCAAGGTATTGATGTCTTCCTGATCAAGCCCTTCACCGCGACTGAACTTTTCTTCAATTTCCTTGATTCTGGGGCTGATCATTTCGATCAGCATGTCATCTACTTTGGTTTTTTGCATGATTTTACCGATAAACAGTTACCCAAGATCCTTAAAGAGATGGTAGCAAATTATACATCAAAACTGACTTAATGCTGCTCATAAGAGCCTGGTTTGCAGGGTAACCGGGCATCAGCCTGAAATCGGGAAATTAACACGAAAACCCTGTCAAGTCTTTTTTATTATTTTCGCCGGGTAGTTACTTTTAAAGTTTGAAAACCGCTGTTTCCAGCACACATCATTTGAATTATTCATAAAAACCAATAAAGGGAAGAGTCGATTGTAAAGCCCATTTTAATTTTTAGCGCCAAATTTCAGTCTCTTTATTTTTCAATTGCATAATACTTTAGGATGGTTCTGTTGCTACAAATATACAACCTACGTCTGTTTTCATTTTCAATACATTAAGCATTTTATTTCATCTCTAAGGCATCCCGCCCCATTCCGGCAAAATCAAATAAGGCGTAGAGGTTTGGTACTGGTAATGATAGAGATAATCTATTTTCCCACTTTGACATGATGCGCTGTTGTTCCTGAAGTTGGCGCGAATAATTCTTGCTGAGCAGCAATTGCCCATGCTGAAGCACGGACATGGCAATCGGTATTGGCGCGATGCTCATATCCAGGACACTGATTTGCCCTTCTTTCAAGTTTAAGACCCGTTGCCATTTAAGTGCAAGTAATTCAGGTCGAAGCCGACGCTCGATCACGTCATGTTCCCAGCTTTTAAAAATAACCGCCAAATCAATATCGCTTTGTTCATGAGCCGTGCCTTTCGCATGGGAGCCATAGAGCCATAATACCTCTATGTTTTCATCCTCTTGGGCAAGATGTATGATTTTGGCTTTTATGTTGTTGAAGTGTAACTACTCAGCGTATTTTACCAAAAGCATCAGGTCACTGAGTAAATTCCGGTAATTTCCCCTTAAATACCAGTACCAACGCTTCAGAGGCACTGACATGATGTTTACGACAAGTGGATAGATATCCCCGAATACGGCAGAAGGTGATGGCACCCTGCTCACTCCTGAAACACCCCGATATTTTTTGCTGCACCCTGGTCATGCGGATATCATTCTCACCGAGATTATTAGTAAATGGCACATCTATTTCTCTCATAAAGCGTAAGACATCATCCTGGTAATTGATCAGCCGTTCCAGTAAGTTTCTGGATTTACTGCGCTTGAGGCGCCCACGTTTGGGTTTACCGGGCAACGGGGTTGGTGGCGGACATTCAATTTGTGCTTTCTCTAATAAATCTCGATATCGTCGTCGATAACAGGCCGCTTTTCTTGCTTCAAGCTTCCCCCCTGCATCATCGACGACCTGATTGATCTTTTTTAACCGGGTTTCCATTTCTTTGGCCCACTGCTGTCCATCCTGCTCCCGGGCACGGGTCAGTTCACGCAGATGATGCGCATTGCACAAGGCATGAGTGAAGGGGGACTTGTAGTAAGGCTTCCAGTGATCGTGGCATAAAATGCCATGAAAGTCAGGCAGGATGCCAATGACATCCATCGCTTCCTTGCCCCGTTTTACATGGGGAAAATAATGTGTCCATAAATCATTAGAAGCACAATGCAACCAGTACCTGGCGCCATTGATGTTAATGCCCGTTTCATCGGCATGTACAACAGAAGCTGCCGCCAGTCTTTGCTCGCAAATCGGCTCAAAGGATGCCAGCTTCTCAAAGGCTGGTTGATTGAAATTAACCAGCGAACCTTCACTGATGGGGATCTGTAATTGATCGGAAAAATAATCCTTGATGCGCTGGCAGGGCAATAATTGGTACTGCGAAAGATACACGGCGTGCGCCTTGAGTTGGTCACCATATTGCACGGCTTTTGTTACGCCCTCGGGAAAAGGAGCAACAAACCGACGACCTTGTTCATCGATAAGCCTTTGCGCACGATATTCCGTCACAATCCGTGAAATATCAATATCAAATACCTGCCGGGGTTCAAAGCCATCTGCCGTGTAGCTTCCGGCTGGCAAGGTACGGCGATCAATCTTGATGGAGATAACGTCATCGGGATCATCGACTTTAACCAGCGTGGTGCCAATATGCCCTTTCTGTCCACCACCTGGTTTTTTTGATCCAGCCCGTGCTTTCCTTTTACGATCAGGATCACTTGATGGCGGCCTGGAACTGTTACTGCTGTTAAGTCCGAGCCGATGCATCAAGAGCGTGACCAGCAACAACAATATCTCCAGCGAAGACCGCAGCGCCGGAGATAAATCGGCTTCATCTTCAATCAGCTGCCGGGCATGGGTAATGGCAGCCTCTACATCAATGGAATCAATCTTCAATGAAACGGCCTGTGGGTTTAAGTACAGGACTATTGTCTCATGGCTTTTGAAATACGAATTTTTGCCTCTGTGTTGCCCGTCATCGTATTTTAGAAATGCACGGCAGCAGGGCTATCGGGCATTGCTTATAAGGCAACACGCCTCAACTAACGCAGGCTAATACAGTAAACCTCTTGCGCCAGGTGTTGCCGTCAGAAAATCAAAAATAACGCTAAAATCGTGTCAAGCAGTTTTTTTACTTATTTACGCTGAGTAGTTACGAATCAACAAATTCTGCCCCAGCTTTAGCTGCTGATAAAGAATTTGCCACTGCCAAAGATAAGTTATTGTGCCCATGAAATCCCATAGGAGTTGTAATATATTCTCTTGTTAATCCAATGTAATTAAATACTTCATCTGGTGTCATTCCTCCCGCAGAATCCACCAAGTAAATTGCATCTGCAAGTCCCCATCCATCAATATCCATAACAATTTTACTAAACTCATAGGGCTTTACAGCATAACTTTTCATCAAGTTTAAACCTAACCAGAGCCCTCTTTCCTTGACCAATTTTGCGGCAGTAAGCATATCATTGTATCGGTCTATATTTACACCAATTCTAATAAAATCGACTCCTAACTCAACCGCCATACGTATATCATCAAGTTTTCCTATTCCTGGAATATAAAACACACCAACCTTAGAATTCGTGACTACAGATTTAGCCCCTTTGATGTAGGTTTCGTCCGTTTCTTTTGCTAATCCCGTGTGAGTACTCTTACCAGCACCAAGTCCCAATCCGTGACCAACTTCAATATATTCAAAACCAAGCTTATCTAATCCTTTTACTATAAAATTGGACTCTGCTTGTGATAACTGAAAATTAACCGCATATGATCCATCTCGAACTGTATTTTCAATAATTGTGACCATATTAGTAATATTCCACTTTGAACATTGATTGAAAAATATCGACGTTACAGGATAATTCACCGATATCAGAACCATCTATTACTAACATAGCATGTCTACTTGCACAATTATCTATCGACTCAACCATTTGTTTTTCTGAATAAATAGTTCGAAACCGTCGTATAAAATCCAGTTTTTTTACTTCATTGAAATTTATACTTTTAATAACCTTTCCTACTTTAAAGTCTAGGAATAACAATATTGCCGCTCTCTGCATATAGTTTTTCTTTTCATGCTCAATCTGAAAGTCATCACAGCCAAGTACTTGATTCAGAAAAATCTGATTCAAATCAATCCCTGTAATAAGTGGATTAATCGTCGATGATGTATAAACACCAGCACCACGGTTTGCACATTCAACAAGATATATTTCGCTATCCTTAGTTACAAAATACTCACCGTGAGTATGACCAAAACTATAACCCAGAGCTTCAACAACAAGATGATGATTTTTCAGCAACCGAGATTTTAGTTCATCATCATGCAGAGATGGATAGGAAACGCTCTTAGTTATAGGCTTCTTTCCCTCAGCAAATTTACGTGAGGCGACAGTAAGTGATTGATGTCCATTTGAGAAACAAAATCCATCGACTGTAACTAATTCGCCCTCAATAAATTTCTCACATATCAATGTCAAGCTGGGTGAATGACTAACTGCATCAAAATAAGCATCCATAAGCTCTTCTGCATTATGAACAATGGTAACCCCAAAAGTACCCCGACTATCAACAGGTTTTATTACAACGGGGTAGTCAATTTCAGCAGCTGATGCTACAGCTTCTTGTGGAGTCCTGACCTTATAGAATTCAGGCTGTAATATCCCAAATCTTTTACATGCTTCTCGCTGAGAAAACTTATCATTGCTGAACAACGCTGATTTGACTGATGTAAAGGGCAATCTGAACTTTGACGCCACCACAGAAGCCGTATATAGAGAATAATCACAATTATCGGTTATTACCGCATCGACATTATGAGTTTCGGCTATTGTAATGTGGGCACGTATATCACGACTATCTTTAACGTAAGTTATATCTGCTAGCTTAAAAGAGTCTGCTTTTATAGTTGGATGTGTTGCAATAATTTTATGCCCAGCTTCTTTAATTTTTTCAAACAAAGCGTATTGTTCCCAACCAGATCCAATCACTAATATTTTTTTTCTACGAAGATATGACATTTCTAATAACCTTTGGTTATATCATCAGTGAAAAGCATCTGATTTTTGGCTATATTTCTACTAAAAACAGCATTCTCTTCCACATAATTTTTCAAATCTCTACAATCTATCCCCTCTGGATAACGTAAGAATTTAAAATCATCTTCTTTGAGAGGCTGCCCTGCTCCTAAATGTTTATTAGCAACAAGCCTATACAAAATACTATTTTTAAACTGACTTTCTTCTGGTTGTAGTTCTTCTCTATTATCATCGATAATGGCTTGTTCTACCGCACGGATTCCTTCAACCATTCTTTTAAATTCATTCGGTTCTAATGAAAATGGTGCATCAGGTACCGGCAAGCTTTTATCAAGAGCAAAATGTTTTTCAATCACCTTTGCTCCCAATGTCACTGCTGCGATAGGAATATATATATCCGGAGTATGATCCGAGAATCCCACAATACAACCAAACTCATCTCGATATCGGTTCATGATGTTCAGATGAACCTTATCATACGGAGTTGGATAGATACTATTACAATGTAAAATGATAAATTTATCGTTATTGTTACGTTTAAAAATTTCAATGACTTTAGTTAACTCCTCCATCGTCACAATACCAGTGGAGAGAATCACCGACTTGCCAGTCGCAGCAACTTTCTCAACAAGTTGTGGAAAAGTTCCTATTTGAGCAGAGGCCAGCTTGTATAAAGGAACATTAATTTCCTCCAGAATATCGATAGCCTTAAGATAGGTAGGAGCTGAAAAAAAATGTTATTCCTTTTTTTTGGCAATATTCAGAAAGAAGTCCATGCCACTTTTCATCCATATCAATCTTTTGATGCAAAGCCTTCGTCTCTTCTGAGGGTTGATAATAAAGTTCATCTACATTAATAGATTGAAACTTAACAGCGTCTGCACCACTTTCTATGACTGCATCAATACTTTCATATGCAAGTTCAAGGCTCTGATTATGATTTGACCCAATTTCAGCGATAACGTAGCAACAGTCACTTCCTACCTCATGACCATCAATAACAATTTTATTCATATTAGCTTTCTTTAGTTTTTTTAGATTTTATATTCAAAATGAAAGCATCCCCATTCAGATTAAAATATGCAGGATATCTCTCATTATCAACAATCCGTAATAAATTGAATTGTTCTGCCAGTGTTTTATCTGGATCAAGCAGACTATCTTCAGGGCGGCGTCGAGGATAAAATGTCGGCTCGCCTTTTTGAGATTGCGCCTTATTTAAGATATTAGGGTAACCAGAAATAAATTTTCTACAGAGTCGTAGTGTTGCTTCCGCCTGTAATATACGCCATTTAGAAGCCAGTTCAGTACCTTCAAGTTTAATCCATTCCTGTAGGTAAATTTTCCCTGCATCGACTTTATCCACAGCTTCAAACAAAGTTATAGGAATATTATTCTTACCTTCTAAAATCTGCCAACTCATTGGAGACCAACCTCGCCCCTTAGGTAAGCTACTTTCATGTACAACTAATGTATGTCTATACTGATTTCGGACATCAGCTGAAATTAATTCTCCAAAGCTAAGACAAAAGCAGAAGTCCGCCGGAATAGCATCATCAACTGTATATGCAACAAAACATTCATGGCCAGCGGTTTGCCACTCTTCAACCAGATCGTCTATATACGGGATAATGCACGACGTTTTATCTGAGAGAATCATGATTCTAAACCTTGCACTCATCTTCACAGCCTTTTCAGATATAACATCAATCTTGACAATTCGGCTTTCAATTTCAAAACGCTTTTCTTGCCATTCTGAGTTCAGAATGCCGAATCGGACAACATCGACATATTTTTGACCGTCAAAATAAAAATCCCGAAAAGTTCCTTCACGATGAAATCCCAGTTTGTCATGAAATCGAAGACTACGTTCATTGGTAGAAAGTACTTCGGCATTAAGTTTATGTAATTTCAGTGCATTAAAAGCTTCATCTAGGGCTTCCAGACCTAGTTTTGCTCCAGTTCCAGCCGGTGCATCCGGTGCTGTATAAAAGCCCCAAAACGAACTGCGATTTTCCGGATAATAATGGGTGAAATACACAATGCCATCAGCGTTACCATTTTTATCTTGATGAATATACCAACGTGTTTGAGGATCATGCTCCATATAAACAAACCTTGCTAGATAGTCATCTTCACTCATTTCATGGTTGTTATATATATGGTTGTTGTATATAGAGCGATTTACTTCTAATAAATTATTTCTCCAGGTAAGTACAAGAGGAAGATCATCCTTAGTTAGTTTGCGAAGGCTCATATTTTAAATTTTTCCTAATATCCACCAAATTGGTAAATACTGACCTGGAGACCCATATCCCAGTTTCTCTTTATTATTTAGCATTTCAAATTCATAATAAAAACCATCTCCTCTCATACTTTGTATCCAGTTTGAAATATCTTGATAAACTTTTGTATTTCGATATGTTCGTGTATTAGTTTTTAGATCATAAAACTTCATTGCAATAGCTATACCTACAGCACTTCGAATATGGGCTTCGCTTTTTACAATACCGCGCAATCCATCTCTATGCCCATAAGCACCTTTTGGCGCATCAATTCTAAAAGTTTCATTATATAGTAAATCTTTGTCTATTCCTGGCTTAATGACATTCTCTATATAGTCTATATCGCAATATTGCAGTAATAATGCAATATGCAACCCATAAACTAACGGCATAGTTTCAGAGTCATAACTTTCAAATGTACCTTTAACGAACTCTACTATTATAGGAAGAATTTCATCAACTTGTTCTGGCGCATAGTCTCGCCATGCTTGGATACCCAAAATAGAAAATATATGATAACTTCTCGGATTAGAGCGTAATGCCATAAGTTCATTATTTTCTTTCTCCCGAAATGAACCATAATCAGTATCCCAGAACTTCATCAAATAGCTAAATGCTCTGTGTCCTACATCAAGATAACTCTCATCACATGTCATCTTGGAATAATCACCAATTGTTTTAAGCATCGCAACTGTTGGAGGTAAATTTTCTATTTCTGCAGTAAGCCTTCGGATTTCATCTGTAACCTTAAAACCAATACCATCTCCGTGCTTAGCTAGCTCTAGAGACCATCCTCCACTAGGCTTTTGAATCTCACGTAGCTCATCCAATATAGCCTTTACAGCATCTATATATCTTACATCTTTAGTAAGTTCGTAGACATTCATCAAAGCATAAGAAGATTCTGCAAGGTACAGTAAGCCCTCAGCCCCCCATGTTTCATCAACAATATATCTTCCAGTTTTTACAAATTTATCAGACAAAAAATCAGCCGCACTTAATGCATCATTCAGTTTGTCATGATCAATACGATATTTCATTTCTTCTGTAAGACAGAGCATTTATACCCCTCATTTCGGATAAGATATTCATATTTAATTTCTGTTATCAACCAATCATTCATATCATCAATATCTTGAACCTCCATGTCATTAAGAACTACTGCTCCTTTTTTCTCACCAAAAGTATTCTTATTTTCTAACGTTTCCATATTAATTATATTAAACCAATAGAATTGTCCCGCATCATAATAAGATTCAGGCAAATCTTGAGATCGGCTTCGTTCATATTCAGAAAAGTTCATAGCAACTTCTCCTCCGCTTTTCATATTAAATGACCGCCATATAGGTGAACTAAAACGACCTAAGGGAAAAACCACATCAAATCTAGAATTATTCGTCAATAGTTCAAACCCCTGCTTCAATCTAGAAACTGTTGTTAATGGTGATGTAGCGTATAGACAACACCCATGCTTAAACTCTCGACCAACCTCTTTATATTTATTCAACACTTCAAAAACAACATCTCCCAGCCCAGAAAAATCGTCTGAATTTTTTTCACTTCTCATGAATGGGACTTTAGCTCCATATTCCATACTAATATCAGCAATCTCACGGTCATCTGTAGAAACCATCACTTCAGAAAATAAACCTGAATTTAAAGCTGTTTCAATAGCATAAGAAATTATTGGCTTACCCTTAAATTCTTTAATATTCTTTCTAGGAATCCGCTTACTTCCACCTCTGGCAGGTATTACACACAAATTCACAGCAAAACCTCTTTTAAAACTTCTACGACATAGTTCTGCTGCTCATCACTCAAACCGGGATTCAGAGGAAGTGTTAGGGCATGATCATAATATTTTTCTGCTTGTGGAAAATCTCCTTTTTTGAACCCCATGTTTTTGTAATAAGGCTGAGTATGAACAAGAATATAGTGGACATTGACCCCAAGACCTTTTTGTCTTAGTTCATCAAATATTTGAGAGCGTGTTTTACCAATATTTTCCAACTCTAATAGTATTGGATATAAGTGTAGTGCCGGATAACTTTCCTTAGATTGATAGGGAGACTTTATTGGTAAATCTTGTAATAACTTATGATACCGCTGTTGTAGTTGGTGTCGTTTCTCCACAAACTCATCGAGCCGTTTCATCTGACTGATTCCTAATGCGGCTTGCAAGTCTGTCATCCTGTAATTAAAGCCAAGTCCGATTTGTTGATAATACCAGTTACCTTCAGGCTGCCCAGTCATTTGTTCCGCATCTCGGGTAATGCCATGACTTCTCAACAAACGCATTTTTTCTGCTAATTCAGCATTATTTGTTGTTGCCAGACCACCTTCGGCGGTTGTAATTATCTTGACAGGATGAAAACTGAAAACCGTTATATCTGAATACTGACAACTGCCCACCTTTGTATTCAGATATTTTCCACCAATGGCATGACTGGCATCTTCAATAATCTTGAATCCATATTCCAGGCTTAATTGATGAATTTTTTCCATATCACAGGACTGCCCTGCAAAATGAACGGGAATCACAATTTTAGGTAACTTATTAAGTTGTTTCGCTTTTTTTAGTTTTTCTTCAAGAAAATCCGGGCACAAATTATAGGTTTCTGGGTCGATATCAACAAAATCAATTTGTGCACCACAATATAAGCCACAATTTGCCGAAGCAACAAAGGTATTGGGTGATGTCCATAAGTGATCCCCTTTACCTAACCCCAATGCCAAACAAGCAATATGTAATGCGGAAGTAGCACTGTTAGCAGCAACGCCATATTTTGCTCCACAGTATTCAATAACTGTTTGTTCAAATAAAGGAACTTGCGGGCCTTGTGTCAAAAAATCTGATTGAAGAACATTAACTACCGCGTCAATATCCTGTTGATTAATATCTTGTTTTCCATATGGGATCATTTGATATTTCACCTATTATCTTACTTCCATTAAATAATTCTCAGTTCTGTCTGACATGAAACAGCCCATTGTTTTTATAATAAACATCCAGATAAATGCAATTAACAAGGAAAAAACCACCAGTCTAATGCCATCCCCTAAATAACCCCATTTGACAGAACCGAGAAATATGATCATTGCCGATATATGGGCTGTGACAATCCATTTGTCGCCGCGTTTTGCATAAAGAATATAATGTGGAATATATCCGACGGTATAAACAAACCCAACAGAAATCAAAATAGGCAGGATATCCAGGCACATTGAATAAATGGGTTTTCCTATCCAGTTTACAATTGTTGGTGCCAAAGCTAAAAGGGCAAATGCGATTAACAAACTTACCAGCAAGGTCGACCAGATTAGTTCTTTAACATGAGCCTTATATTCTTTTTTTTCATTATTTTTATAACTTGCTAACATTTTTGGATACAAGAATGAAAAAACAGCAGGCTCTAATATATTGAACCCCCCCATTACAAGCCCCATATAAAATACATATACACCAAGAATATTAGTTGAAGTTAATGATTCTATAAAATATCTGTCGAATGTTAACAAGCCCTTCATACACAATGTTGATATCAAAAAAATTGAACCTACTTGCAATCCTCGTTTAATCCATTTTCTGTCAAGAGAAACTTTTTCCCATTTTGGCAACACCTGACGTATGCTTACCACACCAAGTATAATAGCTATAAATACCCCACAACTCCATGAAATAAATACTGTGTTAAGAGTTTTTAAATTATCATTAAAATACATCATTGGGATAATAATAAGCACCCATAACCCAGTTCTTACAAATAAAATCAAACTTGCCAATAACTGCTTTTGCATAGCAATTAACAGCCTATTTATTTCCTGAGCAGTATGTTCAAGAAGAAGCAATAAGAATAACCAGCCAGCATATTGCCAATCCATAAGTCCAAAGATAAAAACACCTAGAACTAAAGGAAGAAAAATGAAGTATAAAAACTGCTGGGCTTTTATCTGCTGCTGAATAACAAATGACCAATCTTCCTGCTCCCTTGCTAATAACTCCCTCTGTGAATAGGTATAAAAATCAGCTCCAACTATAAGGACACAAAACATTACTGTAGAGACCATTAACCCAAACTGCCCAAGCTCCGTTGACGTCAAAAGCTTTGCTAGAGCAAAAATAAGAAAAAACCTGCTCACCATGGATAATCCACGAAGAGCAACATTTGAAACCCGAACAGCAAACTTCCTTTTCACAGTTAATCAATTTCAGCTAACATGGACATCAACTCTGTATGAGTTAACCATTCTGAATTGTTTCCTGAGTTGTATTCAAACCCCTGCTTAACAAAATTACCCTCTTCATTTAGCCTGTTTTTTTGGTACTCAGCTTGATGTGAGAATTGAATTGTCGGGCAAATGACATAATGATCATCAAACTCAATTGTTAAATGACTATCATCAGCAGGACACATAATTTCATGTAATTTTTCCCCAGGTCTGATACCTATAATTTTTTGAGGTAAATCAGACGCTATCGCGGCCGCTAACTCTGTCATATACATTGAAGGAATTTTAGGAACAAATATTTCACCCCCTTGCATCCTTTCAAAATTTTTCAACACAAATTCGACACCTTGACGTAAGGTAATCATAAATCTTGTCATTTCTGGATGCGTAATCGGTAACGCCTTCGCACCATCAGCGATCAATTTTTGAAAATAAGGAATGACCGACCCTCTGGAACCTATAACATTGCCATATCGGACGACAGAAAAACGGAGTTCTCGTTTGCCCACCATGTTATTCGCTGCCACAAACAATTTATCAGAAGCTAATTTGGTCGCACCATATAAGTTAATAGGATTCGCCGCTTTATCGGTTGAAAGTGCAATGACTTTTTTTACGTTGTTATGAATAGCTGCTTTTATCACATTTTCAGCACCATGAATATTGGTTTTTATGCATTCCATTGGATTATATTCTGCCGCCGGCACATGTTTCATCGCAGCTGCATGAATGACATAATCGACCCCTTCCATGGCTTCAAACAACCTTGATTGGTCGCGAACATCACCAATAAAATAACGCATACATTCATCATTGAAGTTCTGCTGCATTTCGAATTGCTTTAGTTCATCTCGAGAAAAGATGATAATTTTCTTTGGTGAATACTTTTCAAGTATTATTTGGGTGTATTTTTTACCAAATGACCCTGTACCACCAGTAATGAGTATTGTTTGATTATTAAACATCTCTGTACATGACAAAAATTAACTTATGACAAATGAGTCTCATGTATTCCAGTGACAAAAGGTATGGGTTGCAAAAGAGCAATCACTTTTCTAATCATCCTTTTTGATTGAGATAAGACATTAAACAACGTTGAGCGGATACAATCTAATCCATATCGAAACAGGCTTTGCGCGAGCCGCTGATGTGTTCAAGCGAGTCTTCGATCTCGTGAAAGATTTTGGGACATCCAAGTCCCCAAAATCGACTCGATCTTCGACAACTCATTGGTGCCCCGGCCGTCCTGGTCACCCGGCGTTCCGCCACAACATCGCAAGCTCGTTGCGGCTACACACCGGCCTCCCATATGACTGGACGCCGCGTTCGGATGCTCCCTTGGGATCCCCTTTGGCGCCTTCGGCACGTCGGGTATCCCGTGTCGCCTCGCGGCTACCGGGGACTACCCGCCTTCGCTTCGCTCTCCATGGCGGGCAGCGTTGGTTTTTATTGGTAACTCGCAATCATGTTTCCATTCGCCTGCTTTATGTGACCAACAGAAAGCAATAACGGGAAGTACTAACAATTTTTTGATCCGAAGATAACCGACTACACGCGTTTCCTCAAGTTTGAATCCCCGTCCTTTTAAACCGCCGAAAAGCGTTTCGATTTCCCAACGCAAGCCATAAATTCTAATCGCATCAGGGTTCAAATGCTGACAGACGATGATTAATAACTCACCATCACTCAGCCGTAACCCACTGAGATAAATTGAACAATTTCCCAAATAGCGCGCTGTTGAGAGGTGTCGTGTGCTACCCGGCTTAAGCCCATAAAACAAACGCTCTACGCGTATTCGCTGGCCTTGGGCATTGGTTGTCCTGGCGTTGTTGCGAATACGGATATAAAAGGGAATCTCTTGCTCAAACAACCAGCCCATCCATTCGTCTCCAATAAACTCCCGATCAGCCAAAAGACCTTTGATGTGATGTCAGCCAAACTGCGCAATAAAGCGTTTCATCAGCGCTATACGTTCCTTCGTATTAGAGTTGCCCCGCTTGTTTAAAGGCAACCAATACACAGGAATGGCGGCACCCCGATAAACCACGGCAAGCACCAGCAGATTAATATTGGTTTTACCCCACTTCCAATTCGTCCTGTCTAACGTCAGATAGTAATCCTGATCAGTGAAACCAAACAGTTTCATGATGAAATGAGCGACTTCATTGTAATCCAGCCAATGGTCACTGAAAAATCGTTGCATCCGTCGATATCGTGAGGAAATTTTTGCCCGACTGGGAAAGAATACGGCGAGCTGGGCCAGATTGACCGTGCTAACTGCCATCAAAGCAATTAACATACCCACAAAACAAACGATTCTTGCCTTGTTCCATTGAAAGTGCTCAGTTAATATGACGGTCAGCTCGTTGATTTGTAATGTCCCGTTATTCATATTCGCTAAAACAAAATGCGGTATTTAATTACATTTCAACGAGCTACGCTAGCTTTTAATATTTTTTGTCATGTACAGAGATTAAACATTATAAGATTCTGCCTGTATCCTTCTTTATTTCCATTAACTTATGCATGCCTATAACTATCGTTATGTTGTAAGAACCACTGATAGGTTTTGTTTAAGCCTTCTTCCAGACTGGTTTTTGCTTTCCCAGCCTAGCTTTTCAATTTTCGACACATCCAGCAATTTTCTCGGTGTACCATCCGGCTTGGATGTATCAAATATTATTTCCCCTTGAAAGTCTGTCACTTTTGCAATGGTTTCGACTAATTCTTTGATCGTACAATCTGTTCCTGTTCCTACATTGATATGGGAAAGCATCGGCTGAGTGACTTGATTATATTGTAACTACTCAGCGTAAATAAGTAAAAAAACTGCTTGACACGATTTTAGCGTTATTTTTGATTTTCTAACGGCAACACCTGGCGCAAGACAGGGCCAGCGCATAAAAAGATCCTGTTAAAACAGCGAGTTCAGTATCATTCATGCAAAACTGTATGAGGAATCAAAATGTCCCTGAGCCTGCAAGAAGCCTTTTCAAGCCTGGAAGACCCGCGAATTGAACGCCACAAGCGTCATCAACTGCTGGATATTATCGTACTGACCATCTGCGCGGTGGTCAGTGGCGCTGAAGGCCGGGAGGCCATAGAAGCCTTCGGCAAAGAGAAACAAGACTGGCTGCGGCAATGGATAGCGTTGGAAAACGGAATCCCCTCGCACGACTGCATTGCCCGCCTGATGTCACGGTTGCCGGCCGAGGAAGTCAGCGCCTGTTTCAGTCGCTGGGTGCAAAGTGTCGCCAGACTGACCGAGGGGGAAGTGGTTGCCATTGACGGCAAAACGGCGCGCCGGTCCTTTGATCAGGAGGACAAGATGGGCGCGATCCACATGGTCAGCGCCTGGGCAAGCCAGACGGGGCTCTCCCTGGGTCAGGTCAAAACACAGGAGAAGTCCAATGAAATTACCGCCATTCCCCGACTGTTGGCCATGCTGGAAATTAAAGGCTGCATCGTGACCATTGACGCGATGGGATGCCAGGAAAAGATTGCTGGCAAGATCGTCGAGAAAGGGGCTGATTACGCCCTGGCGGTCAAGGGCAACCAGAAGTCCTTGCATGAAGCGATCGTGGATTGCTTTGCCGTGGCGGTGGATGGCGGTGTTGAGGACGGTCAGGCGCTACTGGGCCACCACGAACAGGTCGATGTCGGACACGGCCGGATTGAACAGCGCCGCTACTACCTGGCTGATTGTCTGGACACCTTGCCTTCGCCCCGGCGCTGGCAAGGACTCAAGGGCATTGGCATGGTGGAGTGTGAACGCCAGATCGGCGAACGACAAACCATTGAGCGTCGCTACTACATCACCACGCTTGATAGTGTTGAAACCTTCGCCAACGCTGTGCGCTCCCACTGGGGCGTGGAGAACAGCCTGCATTGGGTATTGGATGTCACGTTTCGTGAAGACGAGTCACGAATTCGCAAGGGCGAATCACCGGGCAACTTCAATATCATCCGCCAATTGGCGCTCAATTGGCTCAAGCGCGAACCGTCGCGCCTGAGCATTAAGCGCAAGCGCTTCAAGGCAGCCCTCAGCGATGACTTCAGGGCTCAAGTGATATTTGGGTGAGTTTTTATGCGCTGGCCCTGTGGCGCAAGAGGTTTACTGTATTAGCCTGCGTTAGTTGAGGCGTGTTGCCTTATAAGCAATGCCCAATAGCCCTGCTGCCGTGCATTTCTAAAATACGATGACGGGCAACACAGAGGCAAAAATTCGTATTTCAAAAGCCATGAGACAAGAGTCCTGTACTTAAACACACAGGCCGTTTCATTGAAGATTGATTCCATTGATGTAGAGGCTGCCATTACCAATGCCCGGCAGCTGATTGAAGATGAAGCCGATTTATCTCCGGCGCTGCGGTCTTCGCTGGAGATATTGTTGTTGCTGGTCACGCTCTTGATGCATCGGCTCGGACTTAACAGCAGTAACAGTTCCAGGCCGCCATCAAGTGATCCTGATCGTAAAAGGAAAGCACGGGCCGGATCAAAAAAACCAGGTGGTGGACAGAAAGGGCATATTGGCACCACGCTGGTTAAAGTCGATGATCCCGATGACGTTATCTCCATCAAGATTGATCGCCGTACCTTGCCAGCCGGAAGCTACACGGCAGATGGCTTTGAAACCCGGCAGGTATTTGATATTGATATTTCACGGATTGTGACGGAATATCGTGCGCAAAGGCTTATCGATGAACAAGGTCGTCGGTTTGTTGCTCCTTTTCCCGAGGGCGTAACAAAAGCCGTGCAATATGGTGACCAACTCAAGGCGCACGCCGTGTATCTTTCGCAGTACCAATTATTGCCCTGCCAGCGCATCAAGGATTATTTTTCCGATCAATTACAGATCCCCATCAGTGAAGGTTCGCTGGTTAATTTCAATCAACCAGCCTTTGAGAAGCTGGCATCCTTTGAGCCGATTTGCAAGCAAAGACTGGCGGCAGCTTCTGTTGTACATGCCGATGAAACGGGCATTAACATCAATGGCGCCAGGTACTGGTTGCATTGTGCTTCTAATGATTTATGGACACATTATTTTCCCCATGTAAAACGGGGCAAGGAAGCGATGGATGTCATTGGCATCCTGCCTGACTTTCATGGCATTTTATGCCACGATCACTGGAAGCCTTACTACAAGTCCCCCTTCACTCATGCCTTGTGCAATGCGCATCATCTGCGTGAACTGACCCGTGCCTGGGAGCAGGATGGACAGCAGTGGGCCAAAGAAATGGAAACCCGGTTAAAAAAGATCAATCAGGTCGTCGATGATGCCGGGGGGAAGCTTGAAGCAAGAAAAGCGGCCTGTTATCGACGACGATATCGAGATTTATTAGAGAAAGCACAAATTGAATGTCCGCCACCAACCCCGTTGCCCGGTAAACCCAAACGTGGGCGCCTCAAGCGCAGTAAATCCAGAAACTTACTGGAACGGCTGATCAATTACCAGGATGATGTCTTACGCTTTATGAGAGAAATAGATGTGCCATTTACTAATAATCTCGGTGAGAATGATATCCGCATGACCAGGGTGCAGCAAAAAATATCGGGGTGTTTCAGGAGTGAGCAGGGTGCCATCACCTTCTGCCGTATTCGGGGATATCTATCCACTTGTCGTAAACATCATGTCAGTGCCTCTGAAGCGTTGGTACTGGTATTTAAGGGGAAATTACCGGAATTTACTCAGTGACCTGATGCTTTTGGTAAAATACGCTGAGTAGTTACGTTTATCTTTGGCCTCTGTACATGACAAAAATTAACTTATGACAAATGAGTCTCATGTATTCCAGTGACAAAAGGTATGGGTTGCAAAAGAGCAATCACTTTTCTAATCATCCTTTTTGATTGAGATAAGACATTAAACAAGGTTGAGCGGATACAATCTAATCCATATCGAAACAGGCTTTGCGCGAGCCGCTGATGTGTTTTGGTTTTTATTGGTAACTCGCAATCATGTTTCCATTCGCCTGCTTTATGTGACCAACAGAAAGCAATAACGGGAAGTACTAACAATTTTTTGATCCGAAGATAACCGACTACACGCGTTTCCTCAAGTTTGAATCCCCGTCCTTTTAAACCGCCGAAAAGCGTTTCGATTTCCCAACGCAAGCCATAAATTTTAATCGCATCAGGGTTCAAATGCTGACAGACGATGATTAATAACTCACCATCACTCAGCCGTAACCCACTGAGATAAATTGAACAATTTCCCGAATAGCGCGCTGTTGAGAGGTGTCGTGTGCTACCCGGCTTAAGCCCATAAAACAAACGCTCTACGCGTATTCGCTGGCCTTGGGCATTGGTTGTCCAGGCGTTGTTGCGAATACGGATATAAAAGGGAATCTCTTGCTCAAACAACCAGCCCATCCATTCGTCTCCAATAAACTCCCGATCAGCCAAAAGACCTTTGATGTGATGTCGGCCAAACTGCGCAATAAAGCGTTTCATCAGCGCTATACGTTCCTTCGTATTAGAGTTGCCCCGCTTGTTTAAAGGCAACCAATACACCGGAATGGCGGCACCCCGATAAACCACGGCAAGCACCAGCAGATTAATATTGGTTTTACCCCACTTCCAATTCGTCCTGTCTAACGTCAGATAGTAATCCTGATCAGTGAAACCAAACAGTTTCATGATGAAATGAGCGACTTCATTGTAATCCAGCCAATGGTCACTGAAAAATCGTTGCATCCGTCGATATCGTGAGGAAATTTTTGCCCGACGGGGAAAGAATACGGCGAGCTGGGCCAGATTGACCGTGCTAACTGCCATCAAAGCAATTAACATACCCACAAAACAAACGATTCTTGCCTTGTTCCATTGAAAGTGCTCAGTTAATATGACGGTCAGCTCGTTGATTTGTAATGTCCCGTTATTCATATTCGCTAAAACAAAATGCGGTATTTAATTACATTTCAACGAGCTACGCCAGCTTTTAATATTTTTTGTCATGTACAGAGACAAGCTTTAATGACTGCACTTAAAAGTTATGAGATATTAATCGAAACACAGGAAAATTTAGCGAAATATGCAAGGAAATTACAACAAGAACTGCTCCGTTGATAAAAATATTGAACTGTTAGTATTGCCTTTTGACGATGATCTCGAAGATAAAAAAAAGAAAACCAGAGCAAATAAGCAGCGGTTTCAAAAAATCGCGGGTTTGTTGAACTCAAGAAATATTGACCCTGTCCAGTGGCAACAGAGCATTAGATTAGAATATGAAGAACGGTAAAAGGCATGGATGATATGACCAAAATTTTTATCGCAGGCCACAATGGCATGGTCGGCTCGGCCATCATGCGGCAACTGCAAAAAGATGAACGTAATCATTTAGTCACCGCCAGCCGAAGCGAACTGGATTTGACCAACCAACAAGCGGTTAATCAATTTTTTGCCGACAACCAAATTGATCAGGTGTATCTGGCGGCAGCCAAAGTCGGCGGCATCCATGCCAACAACACCTACCCCGCTGAATTTATCTACCAAAACCTGATGATAGAAGCCAATATCATCCATGCCGCTCATCAGAATAATGTTCAAAAACTGCTGTTTTTAGGATCATCCTGTATTTATCCAAAATTAGCCCAGCAGCCCATGAAAGAAGAAGCACTGCTGACAGGAACACTGGAAAACACTAATGAACCCTATGCCATTGCCAAAATAGCTGGTATTAAACTGTGCGAAAGCTACAACCGCCAATATGGCCGGGATTATCGAAGTATCATGCCAACCAATCTTTATGGCCCCAATGATAATTTTCACCCTGAAAACGCTCACGTTATCCCAGCCTTAATCAGGCGCTTTCATGAAGCCAAAATCAACAATAAATCCCAAGTAACCGCATGGGGGAGTGGTAAACCCATGCGAGAATTTCTCTACGTTGATGACTTGGCCGAGGCCTCTGTCTTTGTCATGAATCTGGACAAAGAAAAATATAATCAAGTCACTCAGCCGATGCTTTCCCATATCAATGTAGGAACAGGAACAGATTGTACGATCAAAGAATTAGTCGAAACCATTGCAAAAGTGACAGACTTTCAAGGGGAAATAATATTTGATACATCCAAGCCGGATGGCACACCGAGAAAATTGCTGGATGTGTCGAAAATTGAAAAGCTAGGCTGGGAAAGCAAAAACCAGTCTGGAAGAAGGCTTAAACTATAGTGGACCCCGTAATCCGGACAATAGTTTAAACTATGACTATTGAAAAAAGAGGTACAAAAAATGAGCGAAAAAAACGGAAAACCTTTAGCGGGGCGCAAAAGGCCAAAATCGCGCTGGAAGCGATTAAGAACATCAAAACGATCAATGAGATTGCTCAAGAGAATGAAGTCCATCCATCTCAGGTAAGCCAATGGAAAAAGGAACTGTTGGCCAATGCGGGAAGCCTGTTTGAAGGCAAACGCGGGCCGAAAGCGGTGAAGGCGCAAGACAATCCGGACCGTCTGTACGCCAAAATCGGGCAGTTGAATATGGAACTGGATTGGCTTAAAAAAAAGTCCGGGATCAGCCTATGATCACGCGTCAAAGCTGGGTGGATCAAAAAGATGAGTTGGCGTTAAGTCGGCAATGCCAGTTATTGAACGTTACCCGCTCAGTAATCCATGAACAGAAAAAACGCCAACAACAGCCGGTGTCTGCTGAAGATCAGCAACTGTTGCGGTTGCTCGACGAAGAATATACCCGGCATCCTTTTTATGGCTCACGCCGTATGACAAAGTATTTACGCGGCCTTAACCATCAGGTCAACCGCAAACGGGTTCAGCGGCTGATGCGCATACCGGGGCTGGTCGGCATGGCGCCGGGCCCGAACACCAGTAAGCCGCATCCTGAGCATAAAGTCTATCCCTATCTGTTAAGAGGCGTCGAGGTGACACGCCCCAACCAGGTTTGGAGTACCGACATCACCTATATCCGGCTGCCGCAAGGATTTGTTTATCTGGTGGCCATCATGGATTGGTACAGCCGAAAAGTATTGGCATGGCAACTTTCCAATACCATGGACAGCGCGTTTTGCGTAAATTGTCTGGAGCAGGCCATCAAGACCTATGGCACACCGGAGATATTTAATACCGACCAGGGCGCACAGTTCACCAGCGCGGACTTCACCGGGGTATTGAGTCAGCATGGCGTGACCATCAGCATGGATGGCCGGGGACGGGCCCTGGACAATATCTTTGTTGAACGACTCTGGCGCACAGTGAAATATGAAGAAGTTTATTTGAAGCAATACGGCAACCTGCAAGCACTGTCAGCGGGGTTAACGGACTACTTTGCCTTTTACAACAGCGAACGACCGCATCAGTCGTTAGGCTATGAAACGCCAGACAGGGTTTATCAATTCGCCACGGGAGGTGGCGCTAGAATCGTGGATAAATATAATGCCGGCACTGCCAGGCAGACGCCGGGTGAAAATATGGGCCAGAGCCATTGAGCCTGACTGTTATGAGGGTTCTATCTTAAATTCTCTAATAATTTGTCTGGACAATGGGGTCCACTTTACAGATCTATATTGTCATCCCAATGAGAAAGAGAATCAGAGTGGTGTAATTGAGTTGATGATTGAATTGGAATTAGATATGCCGGATGAATTTGATTTGCTGCATGATAAGCTGAAGGATTCAGTACAATCATCTGATTTGTTGGCAGATGAACTTGAAGATACGGTAGAATCAAAACAGCAATCATCCGGTTGTTTAGGCATAATCGGTGATATAGGATCAGGATTGCTCATATATAACTGGTTATTTGGGAAATGATTAGATGTTAATCGTCATCCTCCCTAAACAACCAGGAAATGCCCAATAAAATCAGTAACATCGAAAAATATTACGATTGGCGAGCAACATTTTCAGCGACCAGTGAAAAAACAGCACAAAAACTGTCCAGAACAAGGCAATCGCACCGTTGCCAAAAAAGTCATTCAAGAGTATAAAAACTCCGATGTAAACAATCCACACAAGCATTTTCATCTCCTACTGTCCGACGCGGAATGAACAAGAGTATGTCTTTTTCTAATACTGGACTATTACTACAAAAAAGCATAACACTGCGGTTGAAAAAACATCAGTGTTATATTCTGGAGCGTTGGTCATCCGGTTTTCGCTGCTGGCGGCATGATGAGGAAACGGATACGCTGCGCCGGGTCTGTCTGCCTTATCGATTATTTAATCAAAATGGACAGGTCAATGAGCAATTATTACAGGGTTTGAATCTAGCCAATAATCTTTCATTTGTCTCATCTACCGGCCAGTCTTTTAGTTTGTCAATCAAGCACAATGACGATTATCAGCTAATGCAGCAGTCCTTGATGACGCTATTGCTGGAAATACCAGAAAATGTTCGGTTACTGGCAGGCCAATGTCCTAAGCTGCAATATCTGGCGCTTGAAGCCATGCGGCATATTCCGGAGGTTGAGGCATTTTTGCAGCAAGACCAACAGCATGTCGGATTGTCTTATATCTTCGCTGTCTGGCGGTTGGCCAATATGGAACAGTTGCCGTTCTCCCTGCGGCTTGTCGTGTATCAGCGCATGATGACAGAATCCAGATTGGCCATGCTGGAATCGTTGTATGATTTACCAGTCAGCAAGATTTTGTTAAAAGCACTGAACAAACTGGAGTCCAAAAAGCTGTCAAACGAGAATTTGTGGCAATTAGTCGATTTGACAACCAAATCTGAAAAAGCCAGAGCGCTGGCGATGTGTCCACAAGTGAAGGCGGAATCTTTAAGCGGGCTTTTAGACCTACCCGACCGGCTGGTTTCTCCCGGGCTTTTTCAGCTATTAACATGAAATGATCCATATCGAATGCGCAAGGAGTTCTCAGCCGTGAAAAGGCTGCTTATCCATATTCAATGAAGTAGGCTGGCTTACCCCGGTTGTGTTATATAACCGAATTTTATCAGCGCTCTGATCCAGCGTGGTGCATTGCGTTTGACAGCCATTTCTTCGTAGTCGATGGTCGAATCCCGGAAATACTCGCCGCGACTAATCATGAAGTAACATGTCCGCAAAAGTTTGTGAGCCAGCGCAATGATGGCGCGTTGGTGACCTCGCCTAATCGCCAGTGATGTATATTTTGCCTGGAAAACCGACCGGGTTCGGCTGGCGGCATGGGCGCATTCGCAAAGCAGGCGACGCACATATGGGTTTCCTTTTCGCGTTCGTCCTGATTTGCGTTTGCCGGCAGACTCGTTGTTGCCGGGGCATATGCCCACCCATGACGCCAGCCGATCCGCACTGCCAAAGACAGTCATATCCGTTCCGGTCTCAACAAGTAGCATGGCTGCTCCAATCAAATCAACACCGGGAATAGTCTGGAGCAATTGCAAAACCGTTTTCTCCTTCTCCAGTCCGGCCAGCAGTTGTGCATCGAATCTGGCTATGCGTGCTTCCAAATCCTGAATATGCGGCATCAGTTCATTCAGTACGAAGCGATGGTGCTCGCTCAGCTCACCTTGCAGCGCCTCCAGTATATCGG
This sequence comes from Methylomarinum sp., assembly GCA_965277025.1. Taxonomy (GTDB): domain Bacteria; phylum Pseudomonadota; class Gammaproteobacteria; order Methylococcales; family Methylomonadaceae; genus Methylomarinum. The sequence continues at coordinate 3,949,282 of OZ255706.1, read as the reverse complement.
CGCGCGGCGCTTTGAGACGATTGCTGGCCAGCTTCAACACATCATGCGCAGGCTGTCCTTCAATCAGCGCGTTAACCATGGCGCGCGCGGATTGCCCATGTACATCGCTGACCACCACGCCAAGCCGGATGCCGCCGTCGGTTAATACCTTGTGCAGTCTGTTCTTCTCAGCAGACAGCATCGACACCAACTTCTGTCGTTGACGTGAAATCAGGCGTAACTGCCGCATCTTTTCCGGTGGCACGAATGAACCGCGCAGCAGTCCGGCACGGGAAAGCATCGCCAGCCATTGCGCGTCGCCGATGTCCGTCTTGCGTCCCGGCACATTCTTCACATGCCGGGCATTGACGACCCTGGCGTAAATACCCACATGTTCCAAAGCTGCATATGGGCTTTTCCAGTAGATGCTGGTGCGTTCCATCACCACCTCATCCGGTGCGACAGACTGCACCCAATCGGCTAATGCACGTCGATCACGTTTGAATGCGCCAAACTGCCGATGCTCTGTCTGAATACCACCCTCGGCCTGTTCAACCATGGCGCAGGCGCTAATCTGCTTTTGGTGAACATCCAACCCGATGACTCGCTTGTGTATTGCAGTGAGTTCCATTTTTTCCTCCTTTACTCTATGATTGAGCCTGGAAGGTGGCGGTTGCCTGGATGATCTGCCTGAGGGCGATGTAAATCGTCAACGGCCCTTTTAACATTCGCTCTTAAAGAAGCAATCCGGGGTTCGAGTCATCCATGGCAGGCTACGTTAGCAGTCGGGCTCTAAGGCTCCAAAGTAAAGCGCAGTCTTTAACCGCCATCTTCCACAAGGAACTCTACAACATTTCATCATGCGGGGTGGCAATTCTTGCGATGATCGTTAGCCAAGTTTTCCGGTATCAGCCTGTTTATATTGCCCTTTCGAGGCTTTATTTCCGCCTTTTGGCGGATTTCTGTTAATGGCCAACTCTGTACATGACAAAAATTAACTTATGACAAATGAGTCTCATGTATTCCAGTGACAAAAGGTATGGGTTGCAAAAGAGCAATCACTTTTCTAATCATCCTTTTTGATTGAGATAAGACATTAAACAACGTTGAGCGGATACAATCTAATCCATATCGAAACAGGCTTTGCGCGAGCCGCTGATGTGTTTTGGTTTTTATTGGTAACTCGCAATCATGTTTCCATTCGCCTGCTTTATGTGACCAGCAGAAAGCAATAACGGGAAGTACTAACAATTTTTTGATCCGGAGATAACCGACTACACGCGTTTCCTCAAGTTTGAATCCCCGTCCTTTTAAACCGCCGAAAAGCGTTTCGATTTCCCAACGCAAGCCATAAATTTTAATCGCATCAGGGTTCAAATGCTGACAGACGATGATTAATAACTCACCATCACTCAGCCGTAACCCACTGAGATAAATTGAACAATTTCCCAAATAGCGCGCTGTTGAGAGGTGTCGTGTGCTACCCGGCTTAAGCCCATAAAACAAACGCTCTACGCGTATTCGCTGGCCTTGGGCATTGGTTGTCCTGGCGTTGTTGCGAATACGGATATAAAAGGGAATCTCTTGCTCAAACAACCAGCCCATCCATTCGTCTCCAATAAACTCCCGATCAGCCAAAAGACCTTTGATGTGATGTCGGCCAGACTGCGCAATAAAGCGTTTCATCAGCGCTATACGTTCCTTCGTATTAGAGTTGCCCCGCTTGTTTAAAGGCAACCAATACACAAGAATGGCGGCACCCCGATAAACCACGGCAAGCACCAGCAGATTAATATTGGTTTTACCCCACTTCCAATTCGTCCTGTCTAACGTCAGATAGTAATCCTGATCAGTGAAACCAAACAGTTTCATGATGAAATGAGCGACTTCATTGTAATCCAGCCAATGGTCACTGAAAAATCGTTGCATCCGTCGATATCGTGAGGAAATTTTTGCCCGACTGGGAAAGAATACGGCGAGCTGGGCCAGATTGACCGTGCTAACTGCCATCAAAGCAATTAACATACCCACAAAACAAACGATTCTTGCCTTGTTCCATTGAAAGTGATCAGTTAATATGACGGTCAGCTCGTTGATTTGTAATGTCCCGTTATTCATATTCGCTAAAACAAAATGCGGTATTTAATTACATTTCAACGAGCTACGCCAGCTTTTAATATTTTTTGTCATGTACAGAGAAAAAACCAATATACATGGGTAATGTACAGCAGGCTGTTGAGGGGCGTGTTATTTCTCTTATCAAGGTTTGCCTTGCATTGACTTTGGGATTTTTTAAACCTATAGTTTAACATTGCCTGTCAATGCGTAACTTCTAGATTATAATTTACCCATTCATTTTTCAAAAGAGCCGCAAAATGCCTAAAGACTATTACCAGGAATTTCAAGACTTAGACTTAATCCACTATGACAACGAGCTGAGCGATGACCGGTTTCGCCAGAGTAAGCTGCCGGGCCGGTTTCGCCCGAGTAAGCTGCCGGGCCGGTTTCGCCCGAGTAAGCTGCCGGGCCGGTTTCGCCCGAGTAAGCTGCCGGGCCGGTTTCGCCCGAGTAAGCTGCCGGGCCGGTTTCGCCAGAGTGAGCTGCCGGATCCGGACGGCGAAGGAGGTGCCAGTGCCGGCAGCGGCGATATGCTCGCCGCGGAGATCGAGGAACTGATCCGCTGGGACAAATTGAGTATCCGCTGGGACAGATTGATTTCTGAAGCCACTACTGGATTCAACCGGGTTGTCAGGAAGAACGCATTTGGTACGGTTCATGACGTTCGCAATGCGCCGCAATCGCTTTTTCGCGCTGTTCCCCGCGGTGAGGGCAACGAGCTTGCTCTGGCATATCTCTTTACGTTGTCAAACGACAATGGAGAAGGATTGAAAAACCGCTTCCTGGGCGGTGTGGACAGGCTTTCCCAGTATATCCAGGCGCGATCTCGTGTGGAATGGATTTCGCCGAGGGAAGCGGTCCGACCGTTGGATTTCTATAATCTGGTAAGCGGATTACACGAACACGGTTACCTTCATGCGGGTGGCGAACGGAGTGTTCTGGATACCATGGGTACCATGACGCTTGGTCAGATCACTTTCGTGCTCGAAGGAAGCTCAGGTGATGTCTATTATCAGCTCAACACTGGCAATCACGAGCTGGTTGTTGCTAAAAAAACGATTGCCGGACAGCCCAGGTATTTCTTTTATGATCCAAACCTTGCAGAAGTCTCCCTGCAAGGTGCAACGCAGGCGGATTCTGCTCTGGCGCTGAAGAATGTCATCAAGAGTCATCTGGACCAAAAGAGCAAAGACGGCAATTGGGACGGTACGCTGGCAGATTTTTATGGTGTCAGAAAAGATGACAGTGCGGAAATCACCTTTGACGTCTACCATTTGAACCAGGCGCGGCTGAATGGAAAACAGGCTTTTGTAGATTTCGAAAACCTGCTGAGCAGTGATGCCTATCGTACAGAACGTGATCGACTAGTGGATGTTGGCAACGTTACGGTCGAGGGCGTAACCCTTTCAGCTGTCGAATTATACGATCTGGGCGCAACTATAGATGGCGAGCGGATAACATCTGCGCTGGATCTCAGCAGCGCCGAGATCCAGGCCAAGCTGAAGTTTTTGCCGAAGTATCTTGGAAAGCGCCTTGTGGGTGTAAATACCGCTTCCGATACACAGATGCAGCGGAATGTTCAGTTGCTTCGCAAGCTCATTGACCGGGAAGGTGGCGATACACGAAAACTTCTATTCGGTCCAGGAAACAGCCGAGATAAATATCTGGCCCTGAAGGCACTGAATTCGGTAAAGAAGTTTGTCAGCGCGTCTGATTTGTCGATAAACCCTCGGCTGTGGTCTCATCTTCAGGGAATCCAGCTGACATCAAGAACGGGTTTAAGGCTTTTCAAGGCCTCCCAACGTATTGGGCGGCTTGCCAGTCCGGGCTTTTTAAGACGCAATAAGAGCAGTGAGATTACTGCGGAGGACCAGAAACAGCAAGCGAATGCGTTCGGTCGGGACGGTGAATTCGATTTGGTGCGACATGCTCCAGTGGATGTTGGCAACGGTACGGTCGAGGGCGCAACTATAGATGGCGAGCGGATAACATCTGCGCTGGATCTCAGCGCCAAAATGCCTGAAAACAATCTCCAAGACTCTCGAGACTTAACCCGCGATGCCAACAAGCTGAGCGATGACCGGTTTCGCCAGAGTGAGCTGCCGGGCCGGGACGGCGAAGGAGGTGCCAGTGCCGGCAGCGGCGATATGCTCGCCGCGGAGATCGAGGAACTGATCCGCTGGGACAAATTGCGTGTCCGCTGGGACGGATTGGTTTCTGAAGCCACTACTGGATTCAACCGGGTTGTCAGGAAGAACGCATTTGGTACGGTTCATCACGTTCACGATGCGCCGCAATCGCTTTTTCGCGCTGTTCCCCGCGGTGAGGGCAACGAGCTTGCTCTGGCATATCTCTTTACGTTGTCAAACGACAATGGAGAAGGATTGAAAGATCGCTTCCTGAACGGTGTGGACACGCTTTCCCGGCTTATCCAGGAGCAATCTCCTGATGGTTGGATTGAGCTGCGGGAAGCGGCCCGAACGCTGGATTTCCGTGATCTGGTAAGCGGATTACACGAACACGGTTACCTTCATGCTGAACACGGTTACCTTCATGCTGGTGGCGAATGGGGTGTTCTGGATATTCCGGTTATCATGACGCTTGATCAAATCACTTCCGCGCTCGAAAGAAGCTCAGGTGATGCCTACTATCAGCTCAACACTGGCAATCACGAGCTGGTTGTTGCTAAAAAAACGATTGCCGGACAGCCCAGGTATTTCTTTTATGATCCAAACCTTGCAGAAGTCTCCCTGCAAGGTGCAACGCAGGCGGTTTCTGCTCTGGCGCTGAAGAAAGTCATCAAGAGTCATCTGGACCAAAAGAGCAAAGACGGCAATTGGGACGGTACGCTGGCAGATTTCTATGGTGTCAGAAAAGATGACAGGGCGGAAATCACCTTTGACGTCTACCATTTGAATCAGGCGCGGCTGAATGGAAAACAGGCTTTTGTAGATTTCGAAAACCTGCTGAGCAGTGATGCCTATCGTACAGAACGTGATCGACTAGTGGATGTTGGCAACGTTACGGTCGAGGGCGTAACCCTTTCAGCTGTCGAATTATACGATCTGGGCGCAACTATAGATGGCGAGCGGATAACATCTGCGCTGGATCTCAGCAGCGCCGAGATCCAGGCCAAGCTGAAGTTTTTGCCGAAGTATCTTGTAAAGCGCCTTGTGGGTGTAAATACCGCTTCCGCTTCCGATACACAGATGCAGCGGAATGTTCAGTTGCTTCGCAAGCTCATTGACCGGGAAGGTGGCGATACACGAAAACTTCTATTCGGTGCTGGAAACAGCCAGGATAAGGATCTGGCCCTGAAGGCACTGAATTCGGTAAAGAAGTTTGTCAGCGCGTCTGATTTGTCGATAAACCCTCGGCTGTGGTCTCATCTTCAGGGAATCCAGCTGACATCAAGAACGGGTTTAAGGCTTTTCAAGGCCTCCCAACGTATTGGGCGGCTTGCCAGTCCGGGCTTTTTAAGACGCAATAAGAGCAGTGAGATTACTGCGGAGGACCAGAAACAGCAAGCGAATGCGTTCGGTCGGGACGGTGAATTCGATTTGGTGCGACATGCTCCAGTGGATGTTGGCAACGGTACGGTCGAGGGCGCAACTATAGATGGCGAGCGGATAACATCTGCGCTGGATCTCAGCGATGCTGAGATCCAGGCCAAAATGCCTGAAAACAATTTCCAAGACTTTCGAGACTTAACCCGCTATGCCAACAAGTATGCCAACAAGCTGAGCGATGACCGGTTTCGCCAGAGTGAGCTGCCGGGCCGGGACGGCGAAGGAGGTGCCAGTGCCGGCAGCGTCGAAATACTCGCCGCGGAGATCGAGGAACTGATCCGCTGGGACAAATTGAGTATCCGCTGGGACGGATTGGTTTCTGAAGCCACTACTGGATTCAACCGGGTTGTCAGGAAGAACGCATTTGGTACGGTTCATCACGTTCACGATGCGCCGCAATCGCTTTTTCGCGCTGTTCCCCGCGGTGAGGGCAACGAGCTTGCTCTGGCATATCTCTTTACGTTGTCAAACGACAATGGAGAAGGATTGAAAGATCGCTTCCTGAACGGTGTGGACACGCTTTCCCGGCTTATCCAGGAGCAATCTCCTGATGGTTGGATTGAGCTGCGGGAAGCGGCCCGAACGCTGGATTTCCGTGATCTGGTAAGCGGATTACACGAACACGGTTACCTTCATGCTGAACACGGTTACCTTCATGCTGGTGGCGAATGGGGTGTTCTGGATATTCCGGTTATCATGACGCTTGATCAAATCACTTCCGCGCTCGAAAGAAGCTCAGGTGATGCCTACTATCAGCTCAACACTGGCAATCACGAGCTGGTTGTTGCTAAAAAAACGATTGCCGGACAGCCCAGGTATTTCTTTTATGATCCAAACCTTGCAGAAGTCTCCCTGCAAGGTGCAACGCAGGCGGTTTCTGCTCTGGCGCTGAAGAAAGTCATCAAGAGTCATCTGGACCAAAAGAGCAAAGACGGCAATTGGGACGGTACGCTGGCAGATTTCTATGGTGTCAGAAAAGATGACAGTGCGGAAATCACCTTTGACGTCTACCATTTGAACCAGGCGCGGCTGAATGGAAAACAGGCTTTTGTAGATTTCGAAAACCTGCTGAGCAGTGATGACTATCGTACAGAACGTGATCGACTAGTGGATGTTGGCAACGTTACGGTCGAGGGCGTAACCCTTTCAGCTGTCGAATTATACGATCTGGGCGCAACTATAGATGGCGAGCGGATAACATCTGCGCTGGATCTCAGCAGCGCCGAGATCCAGGCCAAGCTGAAGTTTTTGCCGAAGTATCTTGTAAAGCGCCTTGTGGGTGTAAATACCGCTTCCGCTTCCGATACACAGATGCAGCGGAATGTTCAGTTGCTTCGCAAGCTCATTGACCGGGAAGGTGGCGATACACGAAAACTTCTATTCGGTGCTGGAAACAGCCAGGATAAGGATCTGGCCCTGAAGGCACTGAATTCGGTAAAGAAGTTTGTCAGCGCGTCTGATTTGTCGATAAACCCTCGGCTGTGGTCTCATCTTCAGGGAATCCAGCTGACATCAAGAACGGGTTTAAGGCTTTTCAAGGCCTCCCAACGTATTGGGCGGCTTGCCAGTCCGGGCTTTTTAAGACGCAATAAGAACAGTGAGATTACTGCGGAGGACCAGAAACAGCAAGCGAATGCGTTCGGTCGGGACGGTGAATTCGATTTGGTGCGACATGCTCCAGTGGATGTTGGCAACGGTACGGTCGAGGACGCAACTATAGATGGCGAGCGGATAACTGGAGATGGCGAGCGGATAACTGGAGATGGCGAGCGGATAACATCTGCGCTGGATCTCAGCGCCAAAATGCCTGAAAACAATCTCCAAGACTCTCGAGACTTAACCCGCGATGCCAACAAGCTGAGCGATGACCGGTTTCGCCAGAGTGAGCTGCCGGGCCGGGACGGCGAAGGAGGTGCCAGTGCCGGCAGCGGCGATATGCTCGCCGCGGAGATCGAGGAACTGATCCGCTGGGACAAATTGCGTGTCCGCTGGGACGGATTGGTTTCTGAAGCCACTACTGGATTCAACCGGGTTGTCAGGAAGAACGCATTTGGTACGGTTCATCACGTTCACGATGCGCCGCAATCGCTTTTTCGCGCTGTTCCCCGCGGTGAGGGCAACGAGCTTGCTCTGGCATATCTCTTTACGTTGTCAAACGACAATGGAGAAGGATTGAAAGATCGCTTCCTGAACGGTGTGGACACGCTTTCCCGGCTTATCCAGGCGCGATCTCGTGAGGGTTGGATTGAGCTGCGGGAAGCGGTCCAAACGTTGGATTTCCGTGATCTGGTAAGCGGATTACACGAACACGGTTACCTTCATGCTGAACACGGTTACCTTCATGCTGGTGGCGAATGGGGTGTTCTGGATATTCCGGTTATCATGACGCTTGATCAAATCACTTCCGCGCTCGAAAGAAGCTCAGGTGATGCCTACTATCAGCTCAACACTGGCAATCACGAGCTGGTTGTTGCTAAAAAAACGATTGCCGGACAGCCCAGGTATTTCTTTTATGATCCAAACCTTGCAGAAGTCTCCCTGCAAGGTGCAACGCAGGCGGTTTCTGCTCTGGCGCTGAAGAAAGTCATCAAGAGTCATCTGGACCAAAAGAGCAAAGACGGCAATTGGGACGGTACGCTGGCAGATTTCTATGGTGTCAGAAAAGATGACAGTGCGGAAATCACCTTTGACGTCTACCATTTGAATCAGGCGCGGCTGAATGGAAAACAGGCTTTTGTAGATTTCGAAAACCTGCTGAGCAGTGATGCCTATCGTACAGAACGTGATCGACTAGTGGATGTTGGCAACGTTACGGTCGAGGGCGTAACCCTTTCAGCTGTCGAATTATACGATCTGGGCGCAACTATAGATGGCGAGCGGATAACATCTGCGCTGGATCTCAGCAGCGCCGAGATCCAGGCCAAGCTGAAGTTTTTGCCGAAGTATCTTGTAAAGCGCCTTGTGGGTGTAAATACCGCTTCCGCTTCCGATACACAGATGCAGCGGAATGTTCAGTTGCTTCGCAAGCTCATTGACCGGGAAGGTGGCGATACACGAAAACTTCTATTCGGTGCTGGAAACAGCCAGGATAAGGATCTGGCCCTGAAGGCACTGAATTCGGTAAAGAAGTTTGTCAGCGCGTCTGATTTGTCGATAAACCCTCGGCTGTGGTCTCATCTTCAGGGAATCCAGCTGACATCAAGAACGGGTTTAAGGCTTTTCAAGGCCTCCCAACGTATTGGGCGGCTTGCCAGTCCGGGCTTTTTAAGACGCAATAAGAGCAGTGAGATTACTGCGGAGGACCAGAAACAGCAAGCGAATGCGTTCGGTCGGGACGGTGAATTCGATTTGGTGCGACATGCTCCAGTGGATGTTGGCAACGGTACGGTCGAGGACGCAACTATAGATGGCGAGCGGATAACTGGAGATGGCGAGCGGATAACTGGAGATGGCGAGCGGATAACATCTGCGCTGGATCTCAGCGCCAAAATGCCTGAAAACAATCTCCAAGACTCTCGAGACTTAACCCGCGATGCCAACAAGCTGAGCGATGACCGGTTTCGCCAGAGTGATCTGCCGGGCCGGGACGGCGAAGGAGGTGTCAGTGCCGGTAGAGCCGAAATATTCGAAGAGGCGGTCGAGAAACTGATCCGCTGGGACGGATCGGGTATCCTCTGGGACACATTGATTTCTGAAGCCACTACTGGATTCAACCGGGTTGTCAGGAAGAACGCATTTGGTACGGTTCATGACGTTCGCGATGCGCCGCAATCGCTTTTTCGCGCTTTTCCCCGCGGTGAGGGCAACGAGCTTGCTCTGGCATATCTCTTTACGTTGTCAAACGACAATGGAGAAGGATTGAAAGATCGCTTCCTGAACGGTGTGGACACGCTTTCCCGGCTTATCCAGGCGCGATCTCGTGAGGGATGGATTGAGCCGAGGGAAGCGGCCCGACCGTTGGATTTCCGTGATCTGGTAAGCGGATTACACGAACACGGTTACCTTCATGCGGGTGGCGAACGGAGTGTTCTGGATATCACGGGTACCATGACGCTTGATCAAATCACTTCCGCGCTCGAAAGAAGCTCGGGTGATGCCTACTATCAGGTCAACACTGGCAATCACGAGCTGGTTGTTGCTAAAAAAACGATTGCCGGACAGCCCAGGTATTTCTTTTATGATCCAAACCTTGCAGAAGTCTCCCTGCAAGGTGCAACGCAGGCGGATTCTGCTCTGGCGCTGAAGAAAGTCATCAAGAGTCATCTGGACCAAAAGAGCAAAGACCGCAATTGGTACGGTACGCTGGCAGATTTCTATGGTGTCAGAAAAGATGACAGTGGGAAAATCACCTTTGACGTCTACCATTTGAATCAGGCGCGGCTGAATGGAAAACAGGCTTTTGTAGATTTCGAAAATCTGCTGAGCAGTGATGCCTATCGTACAGAACGTGATCGACTAGTGGATGTTGGCAACGTTACGGTCGAGGGCGTAACCCTTTCAGCTGTCGAATTATACGATCTGGGCGCAACTATAGATGGCGAGCGGATAACATCTGCGCTGGATCTCAGCAGCGCCGAGATCCAGGCCAAGCTGAAGTTTTTGCCGAAGTATCTTGGAAAGCGCCTTGTGGGTGTAAATAGCGCTTCCGCTTCCGATACACAGATGCAGCGGAATGTTCAGCTGCTTCGCAAGCTCATTGACCGGGAAGGTGGCGATACACGAAAACTTCTATTCGGTGCTGGAAACAGCCAGGATAAGGATCTGGCCCTGAAGGCACTGAATTCGGTAAAGAAGTTTATCGCGTCTGATTTGTCGATAAACTCTCGGCTGTGGTCTCATCTTCAGGGAATCCAGCCGACATCAAGAACGGGTTTAAGGCTTTTCAAGGCCTCCCAACGTATTGGGCGGCTTGCCAGTCCGGGCTTTTTAAGACGCAATAAGAGCAGTGAGATTACTGCGGAGGACCAGAAACAGCAAGCGAATGCGTTCGGTCGGGACGGTGAATTCGATTTGGTGCGACATGCTCCAGTGGATGTTGGCAACGGTACGGTCGAGGGCGCAACTATAGATGGCGAGCGGATAACTGGAGATGGCGAGCGGATAACATCTGCGCTGGATCTCAGCGCCAAAATGCCTGAAAACAATTTCCAAGACTCTCGAGACTTAACCCGCTATGCCAGCAAGCTGGGTGAGAACCCGAGTTTGCAACTTCTTATCAATAAGTTCAACCAAGATACAATCGACAGCGGCGTAGGAAGCTTGCTGGCCGAGATTGATGAGATTGATGATACGCTCGCCGATCTCGACGATATCACTTGGGTCGAAAGGCGGCGAACAGTTACGGCGGAACTCATGCTAGAACTACACGAAGTTTTCAGAATCAAAGATGACGGGTCGATTGCATCTCGGGAAGAGTTTCAAAATGTAGTCAGACAATTGAGGGCAGTCGATGCGCCGGATCAGGTGATTTCGGATCTGCAAACGGCTTATAACCAATTTAAGGAAAACTTCGAGTCCCTGATAACCTCTGACGCCTGGTTGTTGTTAGCAGATCAAGGGAGAACCGATGACCGGTTTCGCCAGAGTGAGCTGCCGGATCCGGACGGCGAAGGAGGTGCCAGTGCCGGCAGCGGCGATATGCTCGACGAGGCGGTCGAGGAACTGATCCGCTGGGACAAATTGAGTATCCGCTGGGACAGATTGATTTCTGAAGCCACTACTGGATTCAACTTTAGTATCCGCTGGGACAGATTGATTTCTGAAGCCACTACTGGATTCAACCGGGTTGTCAGGAAGAACGCATTTGGTACGGTTCATGACGTTCACGATGCGCCGCAATCGCTTTTTCGCGCTGTTCCCCGCGGTGAGGGCAACGAGCTTGCTCTGGCATATCTCTTTACGTTGGCAGTCGATAACGACAATGGAGAAGGATTGAAAGATCGCTTCCTGAACGGTGTGGACACGCTTTCCCGGCTTATCCAGGCGGGATCTCGTGAGGGATGGATTAAGCTGAGGGAAGCGGCCCGACCGTTGGATTTCCGTAATCTGGTAAGCGGATTACACGAACACGGTTACCTTCATGCGGGTGGCGAACGGAGTGTTCTGGATATCACGGGTACCATGACGCTTGGTCAAATCACTTCCGCGCTCGAAGGAAGCTCAGGTGATGCCTACTATCAGCTCAACACTGGCAATCACGCGCTGGTTGTTGCTAAAAAAACGATTGCCGGACAGCCCAGGTATTTCTTCTATGATCCAAACTTTGCAGAAGTCTCCCTGCAAGGTGCAACGCAGGCGGATTCTGCTCTGGCGCTGAAGAATGTCATCAAGAGTCATCTGGACCAAAAGAGCGAATACGGCTATTGGTACGGTACGCTGGCAGATTTCTATGGTGTCAGAAAAGATGACAGTGCGGAAATCACCTTTGACGTCTACCATTTGAACCAGGCGCGGCTGAATGGAAAACAGGCTTTTGTAGATTTCGAAAATCTGCTGAGCAGTGATGCCTATCGTACAGAACGTGATCGACTAGTGGATGTTGGCAACGTTACGGTCGAGGGCGTAACCCTTTCAGCTGTCGAATTATACGATCTGGGCGCAACTATAGATGGCGAGCGGATAACATCTGCGCTGGATCTCAGCAGCGCCGAGATCCAGGCCAAGCTGAAGTTTTTGCCGAAGTATCTTGTAAAGCGCCTTGTGGGTGTAAATAGCGCTTCCGCTTCCGATACACAGATGCAGCGGAATGTTCAGCTGCTTCGCAACCTCATTGACCGGGAAGGTGGCGATACACGAAAACTTCTATTCGGTCCAGGAAACAGCCGAGATAAATATCTGGCCCTGAAGGCACTGGATTCGGTAAAGAAGTTTATCGCGTTTGATTTGTCGATAAACCCTCGGCTGTGGTCTAAGCTTCAGGGAATCCAGCTGACATCAAGAACGGGTTTAAGGCTTTTCAAGGCCTCCCAACGTATTGGGCGGCTTGCCAGTCCGGGCTTTTTAAGACGCAATAAGAGCAGTGAGATTACTGCGGAGGACCAGAAACAGCAAGCGAATGCGTTCGGTCGGGACGGTGAATTCGATTTGGTGCGACATGCTCCAGTGGATGTTGGCAACGGTACGGTCGAGGGCGCAACTAGAGATGGCGAGCGGATAACTGGAAATGGCGAGCGGATAACATCTGCGCTGGATCTCAGCAGCGCTGGGATCCAGGCCAAAATGCCTGAAAACAATTTCCAAGACTTTCGAGACTTAACCCGCTATGCCAACAAGTATGCCACGAAGCTGAAGCTGAGCGATGACCGGTTTCGCCAGAGTAAGCTGCCGGGCCGGTTTCGCCCGAGTAAGCTGCCGGGCCGGTTTCGCCCGAGTAAGCTGCCGGGCCGGTTTCGCCCGAGTAAGCTGCCGGGCCGGTTTCGCCAGAGTAAGCTGCCGGACTGGTTTCGCCAGAGTAAGCTGCCGGGCCGGGACGGCGAAGGAGGTGCCAGTGCCGGCAGCGGCGATATGCTCGCCGCGGAGATCGAGGAACTGATCCGCTGGGACAAATTGAGTATCCGCTGGGACGGATTGGTTTCTGAAGCCACTACTGGATTCAACCGGGTTGTCAGGAAGAACGCATTTGGTACGGTTCATCACGTTCACGATGCGCCGCAATCGCTTTTTCGCGCTGTTCCCCGCGGTGAGGGCAACGAGCTTGCTCTGGCATATCTCTTTACGTTGTCAAACGACAATGGAGAAGGATTGAAAGATCGCTTCCTGAACGGTGTGAACACGCTTTCCCGGCTTATCCAGGAGCAATCTCGTGAGGGAGGGATTGAGCTGCGGGAAGCGGCCCAAACGTTGGATTTCCGTAATCTGGTAAGCGGATTACACGAACATGGTTACGCTTATGCGGGTGGCGAACGGAGTGTTCTGGATATTCCGGTTATCATGACGCTTGATCAAATCACTTCCGCGCTCGAAAGAAGCTCAGGTGATGCCTACTATCAGCTCAACACTGGCAATCACGAGCTGGTTGTTGCTAAAAAAACGATTGCCGGACAGCCCAGGTATTTCTTTTATGATCCAAACCTTGCAGAAGTCTCCCTGCAAGGTGCAACGCAGGCGGATTCTGCTCTGGCGCTGAAGAATGTCATCAAGAGTCATCTGGACCAAAAGAGCAAATACGGCAATTGGGACGGTACGCTGGCAGATTTCTATGGTGTCAGAAAAGATGACAGTGGGAAAATCACCTTTGACGTCTACCATTTGAACCAGGCGCGGCTGAATGGAAAACAGGCTTTTGTAGATTTCGAAAATCTGTTGAGCAGTGATGCCTATCGTACAGAACGTGATCGACTAGTGGATGTTGGCAACGTTACGGTCGAGGGCGTAACCCTTTCAGCTGTCGAATTATACGATCTGGGCGCAACTATAGATGGCAAGCGGATAACTGGAGATGGCAAGCGGATAACTGGAGATGGCAAGCGGATAACTGGAGATGGCGAGCAGATAACTGGAGATGGCGAGCGGATAACTGGAGATGGCAAGCGGATAACTGGAGATGGCGAGCGGATAACTGGAGATGGCAAGCGGATAACTGGAGATGGCGAGCGGATAACTGGAGATGGCGAGCGGATAACTGGAGATGGCGAGCGGATAACTGGAGATGGCGAGCGGATAACTGGAGATGACGATCGGATAACTGGAGATGGCGAGCGGATAACCGGAGATGGCGAGCGGATAACTGGAGATGACGATCGGATAACTGGAGATGGCGAGCGGATAACTGGAGATGGCGAGCGGATAACATCTGCGATGGATCTCAGCAGCACTGAGATCCAGGCCAGGCTGAAGTTTTCGCCGAAGTATCTTGTAAAGCGCCTTGTGGGTGTAAATACCGCTTCCGATACACAGATGCAGCGGAATGTTCAGCTGCTTCGTAAGCCCATTGACCGGGAAGGTGGCGATACTGGAGATGGCGAGCGGATAACTGGAGATGGCGAGCGGATAACCGGAGATGGCGAGCGGATAACCGGAGATGGCGAGCGGATAACCGGAGATGGCGAGCGGATAACCGGAGATGGCGAGCGGATAACATCTGCGATGGATCTCAGCAGCGCTGAGATCCAGGCCAGGCTGAAGTTTTCGCCGAAGTATCTTGTAAAGCGCCTTGTGGGTGTAAATACCGCTTCCGCTTCCGATACACAGATGCAGCGGAATGTTCAGCTGCTTCGTAAGCTCATTGACCGGGAAGGTGGCAATACACGAAAACTTCTATTGGGTCCTGGAAACAGCCGAGATAAATATCTGGCCCTGAATGCACTGAATTCGGTAAAGAAGTTTGTCAGCGCGTCTGATTTGTCGATAAACCCTCGGCTGTGGTCTCATCTTCAGACAATCCAGCTGACATCAAGAACGGGTTTAAGGCTTTTCAAGATCTCCCAACGTATTGGGCTTGCCGGTACGGGCTTTGGATATGTCCAAAGTGTTAGCGGTATAGTCAACTATTTAAGACGCAGAAAGAGCAGTGAGATGACTGCGGAGAACCAGAAACAGTTAGATATACAGCTTGGTGTCAATATTGGCGGGCTTGTGTATGATCTGGGTTCAAACTTTCTGGAAAGAGGTATAAATCGTGTAGCACCGTCACTTATCCGTACTGGCGCAAAACTGGTCCGTACTGGCGCAAAACTGGCGAGTAGCGGAACCCAATCGACGTCAGTTGTCGGGCTCACAGTTGTCGAGAGCACAGTTGTCGGGCGCACAGTTGTCGAGAGCACAGTTGTCGGGCGCACAGGTGCTGGTATCGGTAAGGGATTAGCGGGATTAACAAAAGCTGGCAGAGCGGCGTCAGTTGTCGGGCGCACAGTTTCTGGTATCGGTAAGGCATTAGCAAAAGCTGGCGGCGCGGTGTTGGCTGTTTTGGGGTCTGGTTTTGACATCTACGGGGCCTATGAAGCGTTCAGCAAACTCGACTCGGCAACTGGCAAACATCGCATCGATCTGATCGTCAATGGTACCCTGTCGGTAGCCGGCGCGGTTGTGGGTATTGTGACCGGGACTGCAGCTGCAGTTTTAGCTGCCTCTTCTGCGGGTGGACCTGTGGTCATTGCAGGGATGATCATTGCAGCCCTTTTGGCGTTAGGGGGCTCGATCTACAACGCAGTCCGTGTCATTGACGACATTGACGATTATATCGAATTAACGCCGTATGAGCGTTTGCGGAATGGCTGGTTGGCTTTTTGGGGGATGGATGTTGATCCGGATATCGAAAACCGTGCGAACAAAGCAAAGACGCTGGAAGCTGCAAATATCCAAATTAAAAAGCTTAAAAAGCTTCTGAAAGAAGCTGCCGAAAAGATTTTGGAGACAGACCCGTCCAAGCCTGGAATCCATGAGGTTATCTATTCGCCGGGCGGTGATGTCATTTTGGAAGAGCACTATTATCGACGTGTCGAGGTCAAAGTCCGTTATATTCGGGAAGGAGGTGGAGGTCGAACCGGCAGTACTAGAAGCTACGAGTATAAATGGGAGGTCCTTAAAGATCGGGTGAAACCGGAAGATGTTGCCTCGGTGGAACGCAAAACTTGGTTTGAGACACGCGATGTACAGAGCGAGTTGAAATACTGGACTCTGGCCGGTCTGGAGGACCAAGACGACATGGTAAATGTTCGGACCGGTGTTTCGAACGCTCGGAGTGTGGAAACGCCAGTTAATGATGAGGTATCGGATGAAGCGGTTGCCTTCTTCAAGCTGGGGGGAGGAAACGATTATGCAATTGGCTATGATGACCGAAAAAACCACTTCGTTGTGTATAACGGTTATAAATACTTTATCGGCGGATCGCGCGATGATGTGTTCATCCTCATAAAGGACGACATGGAGACGACGGCCAATCTTTATGGCAAAGACGGTGACGATACGCTTGTCCTGAAGTGCGATTTTTCAAGCGCTGGCGGGGTTCAATTGCAGACCAATCTTGAAACTGGAAAGGTTACCCTCGGAAATGAGATTTTGGCCAACATCGTCGATTTCGAAAAGGTTATTGGCAGTGATCTGGACGTTGAGGAGACAATTACCGGTAATGATCAGGACAATGTTTTGGACAGCAATGGAGGCCGGAATAACTGGCTGTTCGGAAAGGGCGGCGATGATATTTTGATTGTTCACGATGGTACTACTGCAATCGGTGGGACGGGCGATGATGTGTTCATCCTCATAAAGGACGACATGGAGACGATGGAGACGACGGCCAATCTTTATGGCAAAGACGGTGACGATACGCTTGTCCTGAAGTGCGATTTTTCAAGCGCTGGCGGGGTTCAATTGCAGACCAATCTTGAAACTGGAAAGGTTACCCTCGGAAATGAGATTTTGGCCAACATCGTCGATTTCGAAAAGGTTACTGGCAGTGATCTGGACGTTGAGGAGACAATTACCGGTAATGATCAGGACAATGTTTTGGACAGCAATGGAGGCCGGAATAACTGGCTGTTCGGAAAGGGCGGCGATGATATTTTGATTGTTCACGATGGTACTACTGCAATCGGTGGGACGGGCGCAGATACATACCTGATCAAAAGCGATGCGGGAGAACCCGAAAGCGATGCGGGAGAACCCGAAAGCGATGCGGGAGAACCCGAAAGCGATGCGGGAGAACCCGAAAGCGATGCGGGAGAACCCGAAAGCGATGCGGGAGAAGTGGTAATCGTAAATACCGTGGGGGATGGAAGTACACGGATGACCGACGTGACCTACGAGCAAGATTATCTTTTGTACAATCTTCCGCGGCATCTGATCGAGCTACGCACAGAGGGTGACGATGTTATCCTTTCTCCGAAGGCTGGTGTGAAGGGTGTTCCATCTGTGCGCGTGAAAGACTTCTTGCTTGGTGAGGCTCATCGGCACATCGGTCTGATTGACGAAGGTGGCGTGTTCTATGAGATAGGTGTGGACGAAAATGGTCAAGCCTATTTGTCAGATGTGGGGGTGCTTATGTTGCAAGAAGACGGTGAACGTTCTGAAACACCGTTGGGCAAGGCAGTGGTACGGGGAACGAAGTTTGCTGACCGGATTGTCGCGAATTCTGTTGATGCGGAAACCAGCGATGTGTTAATCGGGGGCGGTGGGGACGATACGTTGATTGGTGCTTTCGGAAATGATACTCTGAAAGGCGGTTCGGGGAATGACATCATTATCTCGAAAGGCGGCGAGGATCATATCATCGGGGGTGATGGTTCTGATGATATTATCTTTGATGTAATCGCCAGCGGCATAAAAGTGGTTGATTCCAGTAATGCCGATGGCATGGCTGATACCGTCTGGCTGCCATTTTCTGTTTTTGACGCGAACTTTGCGCGTGCGGGCGATCATCTGGTGGTGCAGGGGCACTCGCCCTTTGCCAGAGACGGCGTATTACTTACAGTGGTCCTTAAAGATTACTACAAGTCGGCAAGCTATCAGCAGATCAATTTGAATAGTTTCGTTGCGAAAGATGGCCATATCAGTGCGAATAATATGGAAAAATATTCCGTAGAGGTGGTGCAGGGGCACTCGCCCTTTGCCAGAGACGGCGAATTACTTACAGTGGTCCTTAAAGATTACTACAAGTCGGCAAGCTATCAGCAGATCAATTTGAATAGTTTCGTTGAAGAAGGTTTACGCCCCAGTGGAGGAGACCAGACAGATACAATTGACCAGACTCAAAGAGCAGGCACGGCGACACGGTACAACTTGCCTAATCAGAAGACTGCGGCTAACGTTGAACGCTTGATACAGGACATGGCCACACAGTACACAGAGTCATCTGCTGCCACACAACCGCAGCAGGATATCGATATTGCCAAATACTGGCAAGTCTCGCCCAATACCCAATCAACTTAAGGTGCCACTGTCTTAATAGCGTTTCGACTTAATATTGGATCATGCCCTGCCAGTGAACGCCATTGCTGCGCAATCGCTGCCTCACTGGCAGGGCATGACAAGTGTTTCAACGAAAAGCCGAAACGCTTTAGGTTGTGTCTCGAAAGTTGTGGAAATTGATTTCAGGCACCTCCGGGCGGGTTGAGTTATGCGCCGGTCAGGCGGCTTGGTCAAGGGTGGCGTCGGCGACGGGCTGAGCGAGCGTTTCCCGGCCATCGACCTTTCGCATGACGATCTGCCCCGAGGCCATCAGGGCCCGGAGCAGCATTGGCACGGTCCGGGTCTGGATGCGGCGGCGGAATTCCTCGTTCAGGCGTTCGATCGCATTTGTCGTTCTGGCCGATTTCCACTGGCCTTGTGGCAGGCGCGTGAAGGTGAACAGCTTATCTCCTGCTTCTTCCAGGCTGTCAGCGACGGCCTTGCATTTCAGCCGCCATTTTCGCAGAAATGCCTTGCGGCGGGTGGCAATTTCATTCACCGTTTTGGCGTAGATCATGTCGCGGTAATCCTCGGCCAGTTCATCGTGCATACGCTTGGGAGCCTTGGCCAGAAGGTTGCGATGCTTGTGCACCGTGCACTTCTGGATCGGCAGGTCTTCGCCCCGGAGGGCAACGAGAGCGGCCTCCAGTCCCGGCGCTCCGTCCACGATGACAAATTCGGGCCGCTGCAGCCCGCGCGCATCCAGATTATTGATGAACTGACGCCAGGCGGAGGCGCTCTCGCCGCCCATGTTCATCAGTGATAACAAGACCTTCTGCCCATCTCTACGAACGCCGATGGCTGCGAGAACGGAGATATTGGTGGCCTTCCTGTCAATCCGCGTCTTGATCACCCCCTATGTCAGCATTTGAACCCTGATGCGATTAAAATTTATGGCTTGCGTTGGGAAATCGAAACGCTTTTCGGCTGTTTAAAAGGACGGGGATTCAAACTTGAGGAAACGCGTGTAGTCGGTTATCTTCGGATCAAAAAATTGTTGGTACTTCCCGTTATTGCTTTCTGTTGGTCACATAAAGCAGGCGAATGGAAACATGATTGCGAGTTACCAATAAAAACCAAAACACATCAGCGGCTCGCGCAAAGCCTGTTTCGATATGGATTAGATTGTATCCGCTCAACGTTGTTTAATGTCTTATCTCAATCAAAAAGGATGATTAGAAAAGTGATTGCTCTTTTGCAACCCATACCTTTTGTCACTGGAATACATGAGACTCATTTGTCATAAGTTAATTTTTGTCATGTACAGATAAATTATCCAAACACAACATTTGTATCCATTCATGTCCATTCGTGGTTCAAGTTTTATTCCATGAATGATCGCATCGCCCAAGCCCTGACCAAACTCTTCGAACGCCACCGCATCATCTTCTGGTATGACGCGAAAAAAGAGTTGCGTAGTGATTTTGAGGCGCTTGAGCTGCCGGGAATCGAGAAACTGGAACTTGCCAACAACGAGTTCGGGGTGAAATATCGCCTGTTACGTGAGGAGACGGAACAGAAGTTTTTGCTCTATCGTGAAGGGCCGCAGCCTGAATACCTTGATAACTGGCTCCTGGATGTGCAGCTTGCACAGGGCGAGTTCCGTACCGACCAGGTCGGGCTATGGCTAAGCGAGCTGGAGTTGGGGCTCGAATTTGCCGATGTGGTGCAGGCCCATGAGGAGTTCTTTAAAGCAGTCAAGCGCAAGGAAAGTCTGAAACGTTTACTGAAACCTGATGATACCCCCGGGATGGTTCGGCTGAAGATGCTGGGTGTGTGTACCAGTGCTGAACCCAGACTGGACACGGTGTTGGAGAGTCTGCTGGCGGAGCTGTCTGAAGGGCGCGATGACAAGTTCAAACTGATAACCCGCTGTGGTCTGGATGCCTTTCTCTGGGGGCAGATGAAGCGGACCTATGGCTATCAGTCTGAATCACCCGGTATCCGGGATTTTGTCATCGAGCTGTTCAAATCATGCTATGCCATGGGCACAGATGGGGAGGTACTTCTGGCTTCGGATTCATTGGTGTTTCTGAAGCGATGGAAAGACAGCCGTCAGTATGAGGCGTCCTTTGAATCCCTCTCTGATGAGTGTGCGGATCTGCTTGGTATCGAGCAGGATCTCAACAGCAGGGATTTCCGTACGCTGATTGATCTGGATTATTTCCGGTTGATTGATAAAAAGATCATCAGCGAGTTGGTTAGAAATGTGGTGGATAGGACGGTCTTCACCGGCGACGTGGCGCTTTGGGCCCGCCAGCGACGCCAGGGGCACTGGTATCAGGACTTCCGGCATCTCTACGAGGCGGTGGACTATGCGGCGCAGTTTGTTCAACTGCTCGATGAGACCACATTGGACATGGTCTCTTTGGCTGATGGCGTAGAGCGTTATTCTCATTCATGGTTCCGGCTCGATCAGCTCTACCGGAAGGTTGTGTACCATGTTCGCCGTTCAGGACAGTCAACCCTGATGGGGGCATTAATCGAGCAGATTGAAAACCTGTATTCAAACAATTATCTGCTGAAGCTGAATGATCGTTGGCAGGGTTATGTCGATGCTGCCAACCGATGGGCCGCACCTCCGGTGCTGCTGCAAAAGGACTTCTTTCACCGCTGTGTTCAGCCATTCTTAAATAAGGATAAAAAGGTTTATGTGATTATTTCGGATGCCTTGTGCTATGAAATTGGTGATGAATTACTAAGTCTGATTCGCCGGGAAGATCGCTTTGACGCCAATCTTGAACCTGCGCTCTCTATGTGTCAGGTCAGAGAGTGCTTTGCTTGTCCATTGCAGTTTCATTTATTGGGGATGGAGAGTGGTTGATTCGTATCCAGGCTATCAGCCCAGGCTTGAACTTTTTGATGATCGATAACATTACCCGCATCCACATCCGCCAGTGCTTCAAGTGTCAAACGATACCGTTCTTCTTCCTGATCAACCCAGGCGGATAATGCCTGCTTGACAATCCACCCTCGCGAACGTTCCAGACGGTTAGCTAATTGATCTACTTTTGTCGGCCAGCTGGAGAGGGACATGCGCGGTCACGACTTTAGTATTGGAATTGGCCATATATTCGATCCTCCATCTTTAGTCATAACTAATCATACTGATTAATCATGATTAATTCAAATTGTCGCCCAACTTTACCGAGCCGATGGTGAAAAAAACCGTCTGAAATCTGAGGATGGTTTTTTATCGACTCTTTTAAAAGAATCCCCGTTAACTTAACAACCACAAGCTGCTTTAGCTGGAATTTTTTCACCGATAAACCTCGCTGCGTTTTCCAACTTTCAAAACCAGGACGCACAACACGTCATCTTGAATATCACAGATAATTCGGTTGTCACCTACTCGATAACGCCATAATCCACCCAGCGGCCCTTTTAGCATTTTTCCTGTGTTACGCGGATCATCCTGCACCGATAAGCGCTCTTTGATGAAACGCATAATTCGCCTGGCCTCTTTTTTGTCCGGTTTTGCCAGTTGTTTTTTGGCCGTACCGGTAATTTCAATCGTCCAGGCCAAGCGACTTTTCCACCTCGTCTAACGAATAAACGGCTTCCTCACCTTTTCTGACTCGCTCAAGCGTATTGGCCGCCAAATAATAATCTTCCATATCGGTAAGCCCGGCTTCGATAATTTCACGCAAATAAAAGGCTTTTGACCGGCCTGTTTTGGCGGCCAAATCATTCAGCCTTTGCGCAATTTCAGGATTTAATCTGACTGATGTCGCCATAACACTCTCCAATAATGAATAGCTGTATTCATATTATACATTGCCCAATACTCGCTGCGTAAAAACGCATAAAAAACCGTCTGAAATCTGAGGACGGTTTTTCATAGCTTTTTTTTGACAATTTCAAAATAATCCCCCTCAAGTTAATTGTTTTTTTGAAGGGGACATTTATGCAAGCAAAAGCTCTGGTTCTCGCCTGTTTACTCGGGCTTCCAGCCGCCACATTTGCCGACACCGATGCCGAACGGGAGGCTCTGGCCAAAATCATCCATGAACTGGACGCCATTAAACCGTTGATCAATGAAGCTCGCTCCCAGGCCGATCCTGACAGCCGCATCCGCTTTCAGTACGACTGGCTGCTGTTGGACTTACAGCGCATCAAAGCCGGTATTACCGAACATTTGTATGCCCCCCAAACCCATCCCCCGCATTTTCCGCCGTTGAAGGGCGATTACCGTCATTAACAGGTTGTTGATTTTTACAAAAATTGAAAACTTAAACACCACATCTGGTGTTTTATTTTTTTATCTATCACTATATATTGTGGTGTTCTAGTGGTTAAATTCAGTTTTTCAACAGCCTGTTAAGAGGACACCGTTATGACCTCAGCTCAAATTTCGGCGTTCAGCAACTCAACCGGCGGTTTTGCACCGGCTGTCGTGTTGAAGCTGATCGCCGGAATCCTCGCCGTCATCTATCTGTTATGGCTGGCCTGGATCGCTTATTCGCAACTACGCTCGTGGAAGAACGGGCAAGGAGATTTTTACGACTTTTTATTTATTACCATCCGGGCGGCGCTTGTCGCCCTTATTATCGGCTTTTTTATCACAACCTGATTGACGAGGAAAAAACAGTGAGAAAACACTTATCAAAACCTTTTATCGCGTTATACACCTGGCTGACAAGTGCCAGTTTCAATGTGCAGGCGGCACTGCCAACGCCTGTCGCCCCCAGTACCGGTCAACCTAAAGGCGACTGGCTGTCGCTCATCAAAGGCTATTCGAAAGATGCTGGACTGGTGATCGGTCTGGTACTGGCGACCGTGGCGTTTTTATGGTTCGCGTGGATCACCATTGCCAAGTTCAACGAAGCCAGAGCAGGACGAGCGGAATGGGGCGAAGTGGGCCTGACCGCGATTGTCACCGCAGGAGTCATGGTCTTTATCAGTTATCTGCTCACCGAAGCGGCTAACACGATTGTGTAACTGATGGAGCATCAAACCGAAACACTGGCTGACCGGCGCAATCCGGAGCCGGTCATCTTCCGGGGCAGCACCAACAGCGAGCTGGGCATGATTTTATTGTGCGCGGTGCTGTTCTGGCTGCCGCTCAGTTTCATTATCGCCGCCTTGTTCGGGGCGGTGATGATGGGCCTGGGCTTTTCCGCCCTGTGGGTTCTGGCCACGGTCTTTTCTGGTTCCACTTTGTTCCAGCGCATCAAACGCGGCAGGCCGGATTATTACTACCAGCAAAAACTGAAGATTTTCTTTCATAAAACCGGACTGAAAAAGTCCGCATTGATTTTACGCGGTGGCCACTGGGATCTGGGCCGAACCCGCCTTTCTTTTAACCGACCCAAATAACCCTTTATGCGCTATCAGGATCTCAACACATCATTAAAATCGCATATCACCACACTGAGAGCGGTGACTGGTGTTCTGGTGTTAATCAACCTGCTGTTGTGGCGGGGCTGGAACAACGCCAAAAGCGATCTTATCATTCATATACCCCCGGACATTCGTTCCGGGGCGTCCCTGAAACCAGGTGACATTTCACCCGCCAATGTCTATGCCTTCGCCGGTTACATTTTTCAGCAACTTAACCGCTGGGATAAAAACGGCGCTGATGACTACGGCAAACAGATTTCTTATTTATCGGCCTTTTTAACCCCTCAATACCTGGAATATTTAAAAAACGATCTGGAGATTCGCGGCCAAAAAGGGGAGTTGGCCGGGCGTACCCGGGCTATACAACCCATTCCGGGCCAGGGCTTTGAAGAACGCAGGGTCGATATACTCGATGCAAACACCTGGGTGGTCTGGCTGGACTTTCATATTCAGGAATTTGTCCGCGGCATGGAAGTAAAAAACATCAAAATCCGCTATCCGATCCGGGTCGTGCGTTTTAATGTCGATCCTGAAAAGAACCCCTGGGGACTGGCACTCGATGGTTTTCAACCGCCGGGACCTGCCAAATTGGGTGAAAGCGACCTTAACCCGGATGAAACTACTTCAGATACCGCAACCATCCCTTCAACGGAATAACCCGAGGAGAATTTCAGTGATTAACCGTTTCACGCTTTTATTTTTATTGATAACGGTCAGTCTGACCGGTTTTTCGGCGCAGCGGGTTGAACGGCTGTTCTGGGACAAGCATCCGTTAAAAATCACGTTGCCTGTTGGTAAAGAACGGCTGGTGTCATTTCCATCCGGTGTCCGGGCGGGTATTCCCACCGCATTGGCCGGGAAGCTCCGCACCCAGATCAATCATGGGACGGTTTACTGGCTGGCCAAAGAACCGTTTGAGACTCAGCGTATCGAGGTGCGGGAAATCAATGGCAAACACATCTACCTGATCGATCTTCAGGCGAAAAAGACCACACATGCCGCGATGCCGGTCGACATTCTGCCCAAACAGGATGAACCTGCCACGGGAAGCAGCAGACAAGCCACCCGAAAATCCCACAAGCGCCGCAAAGCGCCAGGCTATGTTACCTTGACCCGTTTTGCCGCCCATCAGCTTTATGCGCCGAAACGCTTGCTCAAAAAAGTGCCGGGCATTCATCGCGTGTCAGTATCCAGAACGCCCATTCGCCATTTGCTCCGTGGGCATTATATCAAGGCTACGCCACTGGCCAGCTGGCAGGCAGGGCGTTTGTATGTCACTGCCGTGGAACTGAACAACCCGGGCCGTGAGCGCATCGATCTCGACCCGCGTGATCTTCGCGGCCAGTGGCGAGCGGCCACCTTTCAGCATAACCTGCTTTATCCAGCAGGCTCCGAAGCTGACACCACGGCGGTTTATCTGATCTCCGACCGGCCCTTCCAGGAGGTGTTGTAATGGAATCGAATCGTATTTTGCCGATTCTCGGCATCATCGTCCTGTTCATGCTGATCTTTATCGGGGTGAAATCGTGTAGCTCGGATAATCAGCAGACGGTCGGCTTGTCTGAAATCCCAAAAGCCGGTAAACCCGATGCCGACTCACCGGCTGACACCATTCGCACCCTGACAGCGGAAGTGGCCGCCCTCAAGTCTGAAAACCTGAAAGTGCAGCAGCAAAATGAAGAATTACTGCATCAGCGGGAATCGATTGCGCAGCAAGTCAAACAGGAATTACTGACCCGGATCGAGCAAAAAACAGAAGAACAACAATCCGGGGTCATGTCCACATTGACCCGGCAGATCGATTTTCTGAAAACCCGTCTCGAAGAAATGAGCCAGGCGCAAAACCAGGCGGCAGCCCAGCAGCCTTCGGGTGATATTCCCATTGGTTTTGGTTTGTCCGGCAGCGAACAGCTTCCCGGCGTCGAGGGCAATGTCATCTGGGTGGAGCCTTTGGGAACCAAAACCGATGATGAGGGTAAACCGGTTTATATTCCCACCGAACCCTTGACAGATGGCGGATTACTGAGCCAGGTCAAAGACAAGGCCAGTGATACCAAAAAATACCTCGATGCCGGACTCGAAGAACTGAGCGCAAAAAACACGCCAGTCTATACCGTCCCGCGTAACGCCACCCTGATCGGCTCGACCGGCATGACCGCATTGATAGGCCGGATTCCCCGAGGTGGTGTGGTCGAAGACCCGTTTCCCTTCAAAGTGATCGTCGGCAAAGACAATCTGGCCGCCAACGGTATCGAAATCCCGGGACTCGATGGCATGATATTTTCGGGTAAATCCTCCGGCGACTGGACCTTATCGTGTGTACGCGGCAAGTTGTATTCGATGACGGCACCATTCGCACCTTGTCCGCCGATATTCAAAATCAGAACCAGGCTCTCAAGTTTCCGCAGAACAGTCCAATGGCGACCGCTCACTGGGCTGGATTTCAGACCGCCGGGGGATACCGTGTGTCACCGGCACCCGCATCAGCAATGCCGCCACCTATCTGGCCGGCCGGATTCTGGCCTCCGGTGCGGAGGCGGCCGCCGGTGCGTTCGCCCAGTCGCAAACCACCAACACGGTATCAGCAGCGCAAGGCGTGACGACCTCAGTGATTACCGGTGATTCCGGTAAATTCGCCATGAGCAAGGCGTTGTCCGGCAGCGCCAATGAAATCAGCGCCTATTTACGCGAACGGGCCGCCCAGTCATTCGACGCTATCTATGTCGATACAGGCTCGGAACTGGCCATTCACATCGATGTGGAATTGCCCATCGACTACGAACACAACGGAAGGAAAACCACTTATGCCTACTATGATGAACAAGACAGCGATATTGACGATCTGGATTAGCCTCGGGTTACTGGCAGGCTGCGCCACTGGTAGTAAGGATACCGTATTGCCCCAGGATGGCCCGACCATGAAAGAGGTGTATGACAATCATTTCAACGGCGAAGGCGAAAACCGGGCCGAGAACGGGCGGGAAACGGTCATTACGCCCGCCATCGAAAAAAGCCGCCTTCGGGACAGTGATCAAAGTCGTTACAGCCGCACGGTCAATAATGAAATCCAGACCATTTTTCCAAGGCTGAAGAACAAAACCCTGGTGATGTATGTGTTTCCTCACCTTTCCGGGAAAGACCGCCATCCTGTACCTGGCTACTCGACCGCCATACCGTTCTACAAGACGGTGGAATACGCCTTGCCGGGTGAGCAAATGGAGGGCTACTGATGAATTTTTTCAGCACCAAAAAACCGAAGCACCGGCAAAAAGACATTCAAGAGACTGCTGTTACAAAAAATCAAGTCACCAAAAAACAGGACCCCACTCAGTTTCGCCGCCGGGCGACGGACAAACCGCCGACCAAAGCCCGGATCCGGCAAAGTTATGAGCGGCCCACTTCGTTTACCAACCTGCTGCCGTGGCTGGAATACGAGGTGGAAAGTCAGTGCTTTTTGCTCGATGACGGCTACAGCGTGGCTGCTTTGTTTGAACTTGAAACGGTGGGTTCTGAAGCCAGAACCCCTGCGTTTTTAGCCGAGAGCTTCGGGATAAACTGCAAACGGTATTGACCTCGCTTCCGGAAGAAATGGAGTCACCGTGGATTTTTCAGTTGTATTTGCAGGACGAAGCAGATTTGGGAGAGACGCTGGAGACGGTTAAAAACTATGTGCATCCACGGGCGAAAGACACGCATCTGACCCAGACGTATCTGGCCACTCTGGGCAAACATTTGAAAACCATTTCGCGCAGTGGCGGCCTGTTTTATGACAAAACCGTCACCGGCTCCCCCTGGCGGGGACAAAAGCGCATGGTTCGGGCCACGTTGTACCGCCGCCGCAAGCCGAAAAATGCCGCCTATGACTATCATCATGTCTCACCTGGTGAGGAACTGAATGATGTGGCCGACAAGCTGGCCACCTCATTACTGACCACTGGCATCCGGGCAAAACGCTGTAGTGGTGAAGCATTATACAAATGGATGTTCCGCTGGTTCAATCCGAATCCCGCCGTAACCGATGGTGATGTCGATGCCTTGCTGAAAATCGCCCCGTATCCAGGCGATGGGGAGATGCCGTTTGGCCATGATTATGGCGAAACCCTGATGCTGGGGATGCCGCATTCCGATAGCGAAACAGGCGTCTGGTGGTTCGATGATGTGCCGCACAAGGTCATTACCGTACAGGGGCTGCGTAAAATCCCGGACATTGGCTTGTTTGGGGCTGAAAGAAGGGCGGGCGACCATGTTTTCGCACTGTTCGGCAAAATGCCGGAAAACACCGTGCTGGCGATGACCATTATTATCCGGGCACAGGATGAAATCCGAAATCATTTAGGTCTGGTCCAGCGCGGGGCTGTCGGTGATTACCCGGAAGCACGGCTGGCTGCCGCCGATGCCGAAAAAGCAGTGATGGAAATGGCCAGGGGCAACAAATTGTATCCGGTGCAGACGGCGTTTTTTGTCCGGGGCGATAATGAGCCGGATTTGCACCGCAAAATCAGTCAGGTCAATTCATTATTGCTGGCCAACGCCATTCAGCCCATTATGGAAAAAGATGATCTGATTCCGCTGGACAGTTATATCCGTAATCTGCCGATGGCCTTTCATCATGAACATGACAAACGAGAAGCCAGGCGTTCCCGGCTGATCTTCTCGAAACATATTGCGAATATGGCTCCGGTCTATGGCCGCTCGACCGGTACCGGTTATCCTGGGTTGTTGTTTTTCAACCGGGGAGCCGAGCCGCTGATGATCGATCCGTTGAATATCAACGATCGCAAGAAAAACGCCCACGCCCTGATCATAGGACCTACCGGGGCGGGTAAATCGGCCACGCTGGTCTATCTGATCCTGCAAATGCTGGCGGTGTACCGCCCAAGGATCTTCATTATTGAATCCGGTAACTCGTTTGGCTTGCTGGGGCAGTATCTCAAAGCGTACGATGTGACCGTCAACCAGGTGACGATGGCCCCGAACGCCGATGTCTCCCTGCCGCCTTTCGGGGAAGCACTGAAATTGCTCAAAGCGTTTGAGAAAGAAGGGAAAGCGGCTGAAATTCTCGATGATGACGACCTCGATGCGACCATCAGCGCCGATGACATCGATCTTGAGGATGAATCACGCGATTTGCCCGGCGAGATGGAGATTGCCGCTCGCATCATGATCACCGGCGGTGATCAGCGTGAAGATGACCGCATGACCCGGGCAGACCGGCTGATGATCCGCAATGCCATATTACTGGCGGCCAAAACCGTTTTTGACGAAGGCCGTGACCAGGTGTTGACCGAAGATGTGGCCAATGCCATGCGGAATCTCCCGGACCTGCAACCGAAACGCAAAGAGCGGGCCATCGAGATGGCCGACAGCATGAGCCTTTTCTGTGACGGGCTGGCCGGTCACTTTTTCAACCGGCCCGGGGTCAGGTGGCCGAATGTCGATGTCACCATCACGGATATGGGCATTTTGGCCCGGGAAGGCTATGAAGATCAATTGACAGTCGCCTATATCGGTCTGATGAACCATATTCATGACCTGGTGGAACGTCACCAGAACGATGAACGACCCACCCTGGTGATCACCGATGAGGGGCATATCATCACCAATCCATTGCTGGCCCCGTATGTCATCAAGATCGTCAAAATGTGGCGGAAACTGGGCGCCTGGTTCTGGACCGCCACGCAAAACCTGGAGGATTTTCCCGATGCCAGCAAGAAAATGCTGAATATGCTGGAGTGGTGGATTTGTCTGGTGATGCCGAAAGAGGAAGTCGAGCAGATCGCCCGTTTCAAGGATTTATCTGACGAAGAAAAAAACATGCTGCTGGCGGCCCGGAAATCCCCGGGACAGTACACAGAAGGCGTGATTCTGACCGATGAACACTCGATGCTGTTCCGCAATGTGCCGCCGCCACTGGCGTTGGCGCTGGCGACGCTAAATGTCAACCAACCTGTCGTAATTTTAACACTAATTCACGAAGTAATTGTTGCTGCAACTTGACATTTAGAGGATTCTGATTTCTCCTTGTTTGGGTTGAGATACACCTGACCAACCGGGGTTAAATTTCGTGTTTTTCGTCCATTCCACCGCTCGGGGTTATCTTTTTTCGCCTGTTCGATCACGCGCTTTCTATGCTCAAGTATGGCCTTGTCCAAGCCATTATGGCGCTGGTTAGGCGTCACAAACCTGATGGCGCTGTGTTTGTGCTCATCGTTGTACCAGCTGACAAAACCATCTACCCAGGCTCTTGCTTCGGTTAATGTTGTAAACGGGTTTTCCGGAAAGGTGTAGTAGTATTTGATGGTTTTAAACAATGATTCAGAATATGGATTGTCATTACTGACACGGGGCCTGCTGAATGAGCTGGCAATGTCTAAATCGATCAGTCTGGCTCTTGAGGTTGCGCCTTTCATCGGGCTGCCATTGTCGGAATGGATGACTAATTGCTTTTTCCCGATGTTTTCCCGGCGGACGATATCTTCTATTAAATCAGCTGCATAGCTGCTCGATTCGATATCATGAACCTGCCAGCCGACAATTTTCCGGCTGTAGATATCCATCACCATGTACAGGTAGTAATACTGTCCTTTGATCGGGCTTGATAAATAGGTAATATCCCACGAGTAGAGTTGATTGGGTCGGGTGGCTTTGAGCGGCTGTGGTTTGTGACGCTGGCCGGCCGACTCTTTCGCTCTATGCTTTAACTGGTTGTGCGCTTTCATGACCCGGTAAAAGCTTGATTCCGAGGCGATATAGCGCCCTGAATCCAAAAGGGCCGGAACGATTTGATGCGGTGTCAAGTCGCGGTATTCCGGTTGGTTTACCAGGTTGATAATTTCTTGCCTGGTCGCCTCGGGCAATCGATTATGCACAGGTGCGGTATTGTGCAGCCTCAGGTCTTCTGAAATCGCATCGCCACGGTTCCGGCGCTGGTAGGTTCTGGCGGATATGCCCAACAGTTCGCAGGCGGATTGTTGCCGTGCGCCACTGCTGACAGCTTCATCAATGAGCGCGCTGTAATGTTTGCGATCTGAGCAGGCGATCAGTCGTCCGCCTTTTCCCCCCGGATCGCCTGGCACTTTTTTGATAACACCAGTAAGGCCGCTGTTTCCGATAACGCTTTTTCTTTACGGTTCAGCTCTTTTTGCAAGCGCTTGTTTTCTTGTTTGAGTTGTTTTTTTTTCTGCTCGGCTGGCTGAGAGGTCTGCCGATTGAGCAGCGGATAAAAATTCTGTTCTCCAAGCGTCCGGATGGTGCAAATAGATGCCTTTTTCCCGGCAATAGGCGCTGGCCTGTTCGTCTGTCAGATGATGGCAATGAGCAATGGCGTCAAAACGTTCCGCTTTCGTCCAGGCATGAGGGCTTTTTTCTTTTGACATACTTGATGTTGAGATTTCGAGTTGATTGTCCCTGGCTAAACGAATCCACTTTTGAAGCGTGGAGTAACCCACACCTAAATCGTTGGCAAGGGCTTTCAGCGATTGCTCTGGCTTTCTGGATAGCGCTTTTTCTACCGATTGTACTTTAAATTCCTGGCTAAATACCGCCATTTTTGTCTCCTGATTTAAAAAAGTTTTAGGCGACAGGTATGTTGACATAGGGGGTTCCATTGAAAGTGCTCAGTTAATATGACGGTCAGCTCGTTGATTTGTAATGTCCCGTTATTCATATTCGCTAAAACAAAATGCGGTATTTAATTACATTTCAACGAGCTACGCTAGCTTTTAATATTTTTTGTCATGTACAGAGTAATTATGTTATTTTACCAGTCATCATCGTCATATAAGCCAATACTCAAACCATTATCCCATTTGCCAGTCATGTAGTTATATTCACCACTGAAAGGACCTCTTTCATCAAAATCATGTTTATCGTTATAACTTAACAACCCCAGCCGCCCGGCCAAAAAAAGCCCGGCGGCATAAATGATAAATTTGACCAGTTCCAATATGTAAGGAATTAACGGGGATAGCAGCAGGGCGGCCAGCACGGTCAGCCCGGTTTTGACACCATAGCGTTGAATGAACGGTTTTAAACGGTGCTGGATCAAATTAGCCGCCATTTTTTTTATCATCAGATGGTGTCTTGCACATTGCCGGACAAGAACCGGCAAGACCAGGTCTGCGGCCAGAACTATCAATACCATGCCAATCAATCCAGGAACCAGTTCCAGCGATCACTGGTCGGATTGAAGGCCAGCAAAATCAGCAACGGGGCGGATAAAACCGCACCTGCCAGCGCGGACCACCAGGCAGACTGATTCAACAGACTCACCCAGCCAGGATTTGGCGACAGGCCGCTTTCACCGGAGACAGGCAGGGCAAACAACTGGCGATTGGTTTTTAACCAGGTACAGATCAAAACTTAACAGCAGGACTGTGCTGACGATAATGAGTAAGGATTCCATGAGCATCTCCTTTTTTAAGGATTTTTCTAGTTGTCAGATGCAGGTTGTTTCCATTGGTCAATTTTCTCCCAAATCACAGGACTTTTAGGAAGCACCTGGCACATCGGACATTCCAGGGTATTGCCATTGTTGGTGACATGAAACACCATGCCATCCATTGGTGACTGACGGTAAACCAGAATCCGGTTGTCAGCGTATTTGACAGAGTATTCTGTTTCTCGAATGGCAGGAGTTGACCTACTACCAAAAATGTCTTGCATACTGGGCGGCTCGAGCAACATGGCATGATCACACTGGATAAACAGAATTTTTTTGGCTGAACTCAATCCCATGCCAGGCAAAGAATTGGCCACATATTCTCCATCTAAATCGGGTGAAGGTGAGCAGGCGCTTAACAGGGAAGCCAATCCAACAATAAAACTCGTTTTAACGATTGTATTCAAAAAATTATTCCATATCTTTATAGTGGACCCCGTAATCCGGACAATAGTTTAAACTATGACTATTGAAAAAAGAGGTACAAAAAATGAGCGAAAAAAAACGGAAAACCTTTAGCGGGGCGCAAAAGGCCAAAATCGCGCTGGAAGCGGTTAAGAACATCAAAACGATCAATGAGATTGCTCAAGAGAATGAAGTCCATCCATCTCAGGTAAGCCAATGGAAAAAGGAACTGTTGGCCAATGCGGGAAGCCTGTTTGAAGGCAAACGCGGGCCGAAAGCGGTGAAGGCGCAAGACAATCCGGACCGTCTGTACGCCAAAATCGGGCAGTTGAATATGGAACTGGATTGGCTTGAAAAAAAGTCCGGGATCAGCCTATGATCACGCGTCAAAGCTGGGTGGATCAAAAAGATGAGTTGGCGTTAAGTCGGCAATGCCAGTTATTGAACGTTACCCGCTCAGTAATCCATGAACAGAAAAAACGCCAACAACAGCCGGTGTCTGCTGAAGATCAGCAACTGTTGCGGTTGCTCGACGAAGAATATACCCGGCATCCTTTTTATGGCTCACGCCGTATGACAAAGTATTTACGCGGCCTTAACCATCAGGTCAACCGCAAACGGGTTCAGCGGCTGATGCGCATACCGGGGCTGGTCGGCATGGCGCCGGGCCCGAACACCAGTAAGCCGCATCCTGAGCATAAAGTCTATCCCTATCTGTTAAGAGGCGTCGAGGTGACACGCCCCAACCAGGTTTGGAGTACCGACATCACCTATATCCGGCTGCCGCAAGGATTTGTTTATCTGGTGGCCATCATGGATTGGTACAGCCGAAAAGTATTGGCATGGCAACTTTCCAATACCATGGACAGCGCGTTTTGCGTAAATTGTCTGGAGCAGGCCATCAAGACCTATGGCACACCGGAGATATTTAATACCGACCAGGGCGCACAGTTCACCAGCGCGGACTTCACCGGGGTATTGAGTCAGCATGGCGTGACCATCAGCATGGATGGCCGGGGACGGGCCTTGGACAATATCTTTGTTGAACGACTCTGGCGCACAGTGAAATATGAAGAAGTTTATTTGAAGCAATACGGCAACCTGCAAGCACTGTCAGCGGGGTTGACGGACTACTTTGCCTTTTACAACAGCGAACGCCCGCATCAGTCGTTAGGCTATGAAACGCCAGACAGGGTTTATCAATTCGCCACGGGAGGTGGCGCTAAAATCGTGGATAAATATAATGCCGGCACTGCCAGGCAGACGCCGGGTGAAAATATGGGCCAGAGCCATTGAGCCTGACTGTTATGAGGGTTCTATCTTAAATTCTCTAATAATTTGTCTGGACAATGGGGTCCACTTTATTCCCCCAATTGTTTTAATCGGTTCCTGGTTGTCTCATCCAGCTTTACGCCCATTGTTGTCATCTTAGCCATCTTTTCTCCAAAAGGTTGCACCTATTGCAACCACTATATTATTTTTTCTTAAAAAACAATAAAAAACATCATTTGTACTCACTGACAACGCCAGCTTTTTCTTCCTGGATACCTGTTAATACATCCTTGATGAACCCTAGGAGGCTGTCCGAGAAGGCGCCCCAAAACTGCCAAAGTTATCCACAAGTACAAAATCTGTACAATGATAACCAAATTCGTTTACGCAACGATCAGATCGTCAAATTCAGCGCCTCAGGCCGATTAAAACGGCCTCCTGCGGCCTGAATTATACGATCATTCAGTGCTTTTTAGCGGTTTTACCCCTATTATGCCGGGTTCATGCTTGCGGTGACAAATTCCGGACAGACCACTCCCCTGGCAATGGAACGGGCAATTTTTTTCAGATTGTGAGTTGCACACACCAGTGAAAATTCTCCGGCAACTTTCTTTTTTCCACGAACACTAAAACCACGAAAGCCACTGTTTTTGAGTTGCCCGAATACGGGCTCAACGATGACTTTGCGTTGTTTGTAAACCGCCCAGGCTTCATCGGTTTGCATTTTGGCATTCATTTTTTGCCGCAAGGGTTCATTGTCATCGGTTGTGATGGTGCGGGCGGCTCCCTGGCTGGATTTGCAGCAACGTGCGTGAAATGGACAGGCCTGGCAGGTGGCTGCCTCGCCTTGATAAACGCGCTTGCCGTCTTTATCTTCGCGCTTGAACGGAAGTGTTTGCCCGCCCGGACAGTGAAACACATCCTCAGTTTCATCATAAGTAAAGTCGGCTTTTACGACCTTGCGATCAGAGTCATCCAGTGCGACCACACGGGGTTTCTCGCCCTTGTCCGTGGCAATGTAACCATCCACTGAGGCATCTTCCAGTGCTTGCAGATTGCTGCCCGATTGATAACCATTGTCGACGCTGACCTGTTTGGGTAGCTGTCCGGTGGTTGCTTGCACTTGCTGTAATGCCGGCTCAAGTTCCTGTTTGTCATTGGCGTTTTGGCTGACATGCTGGCCAACGATGACTTGTGTGTCACTATCCACACTAATTTGAGCATTGTATTGATAATCAAAGTTTCCCTTCTTGCCCATGATGCGTGCATCGGTGTCCGCAAAACTGATTTGCTTCCTGTCGTTAATCGGTTTCCCTGGGTTTAACGTCTCTTCGCGGGCTTCAAGGGCAGCTTTCGCCGCTTTGATTTTGGCTAGACGCTGTTGCCTGAACTCAAGATCATCCGGTAATTCATACCCTGTGCGCTCCTGACAGGCTTGATCCTCGTCTGCGTCGCACTGGGCCACTTGCTGAATCAAGTCTTCAATTTCCTCTGTCAGGGCCTGTTCTTTTTCTTTTAGATGCTTGTAGCTCATGGCCTTGTGTCTGGATGTGTTAGCCTGAAACTTCGATCCGTCCAGGCTGATATGCCCCAGGCTCGCCAGATTCAGCTCCATCGCTAATTGCACTGTCTGCCTGAAGCAGTTGTGGAAAAATTCCGCATTGTTTTTGCGAAAATTACTCAGTACCCGAAAGTTTGGGCAGTTCATTTCGGCTATGTACATAAACGACAGGTCTTCATTGCAGCGACGTTCTGTTTCACGTGAACTGAAGACACCGCGACTGTAGCTGCAGATCAATATGGAGACAATTGTTTTCGGGTGATATGCGTGTTGTCCCAGGGAACTATAGTTCGCTTCCAGGCTGCTTGTGTCGAGCTGTTCAAATAAGTCATGGTATAAAAAGCACTCATGATCCGTCGGCAACAGGTCAAAGACGTTGGTTGGAAACAGTTGATGTTGGGCGTAATCAATCGGTGGGGGTTTGAAAGGAATAGGCATGGCATTCAATGACTCGGTTCGACACGCTCTATTATACAGCCGCTCTGTCAGGTTCTCAGTATTCTGCAGGGTGGCGGGCTGGCGACTCTATTCTCGGACAGCCTCCTAGTGGTAAGTCAGGATTTTCATCGGCTAATTTGCCGATTCTAGCCCAGTATTCAATTTGCCGTGGTGCCCTCCTGTGTTGAGCGTCACCATGTGTTCTCGCATCTGCTTCAGTTCATCTGATAATTTGATTGCTTTAGCCATTTTGAAACCTTTGCTCCTTAAAAACAAAGTAGGTCTTCATTTTGTACCATAGGTTTTAAAAGGCAACCTTAGATTTTTATAACAGAGCGTTTTTAATGATTGTCAAGTTAGAGTCTATGACCTTTGCTGTTTTATGTCAATAAATAACAAAAACAACCCTAAACTGACATATTTTGTACTGTTTTCCTGATATCAGATTAGGGTATGCTTTAAATTTACACTCTATATTGAATACCGGAAAGAAAACTTGATTTTTTCATTTCACCTACCTACCTTTAACCTTGTTTAGCCCAATTTAACCGGATTGTGTCCTGTGGGATGTTGTACGGTTAGACAACTTGATGAGCTGTTTAGACGGCACTCAAAAAAAATAATGGAGTCGAAAATGGAAGACAGGTGGTTGTTCGTAGATGAAATTGGAGACTATCTCGGGATCAAACGAGATACCGTCTATAAGTGGATAAGTGATAAAGGCATGCCCGCCCGCAAAATCGGTCGTCTTTGGAAATTCAAGAAAGACGAAGTGGATGAATGGGTCCGGAAGGGTGGATCTGATTTTTCAGAAGAATCCGGCAAGGGAAAAGTAAAGCAATAGGCGGCAGATAACATGCAAATCTTAGACAATATAAATAACCTTTGGGGGAATGACCTGAAGGAGGCTCTTAAACCCGGATCAAAACTAAAAATTGCTGCCGCCTGTTTTTCCATTTATGCCTACGAAGCATTAAAAAAAGAACTGGAAGCCATTGACGCTTTGGAATTTATTTTTACCGCTCCCACCTTTGTTCCCAATGAAGTTACCGATAGAATCAGCAAACAACGAAGAGAGTTTTTCCTGCCCAAACACCAGCGAGAACAAGATTTGTATGGTAGTGAGTTTGAAATTCAGCTCAAAAACAAACTGACCCAAAAAGCGATTGCCAAAGAATGCGCAGACTGGATTCGTCGAAAAGCACAGTTTCGTTCAAATGCCAGCAAAGCACCGATGCAACCGTTTGCCTGCATCAGTACAAAAAATGAAAATATTGCCTACATGCCTTTGCATGGCTTTACCGCCGTTGACCTGGGCTATCAGCCCGGAGATGCGGTATCCAATTTTATTACTAAATTTGATGAGGCCCCATCTGCCCAAACCTGGCTCAGTCTATTTGATCAAATCTGGAATGATAAAGACAAACTCACCGATGTTACTGAAGCAATTTGCGCCCACATCGAATCGGTTTATCAGGAAAACTCACCTGAAAAAATCTATTTCCTGATGCTCTACAACATCTTCAACGAATTTCTTGAAGATTTGAACGAAGATGTTTTGCCCAATGATTTGACTGGTTACAAAGACAGCATTATCTGGAATAAACTGTTCAATTTTCAGCGTGATGCAGCTACTGGAATTATCAATAAACTTGAAACCTATAACGGTTGTATTTTGGCCGATAGCGTTGGGCTGGGTAAAACCTTTACTGCGCTGGCAGTGATCAAATACTACGAACTTCGCAACCGTTCAGTTTTGGTTTTGTGTCCAAAAAAACTGGCCGATAACTGGCAGACTTGTCGCAGTAATTATAAAACCAACATACTGGCAAAAGACCGGCTAAATTACGATTTACTGTTTCATACCGATTTGTCCAGAACTCACGGCCAATCAATGGGGCTGGATTTGTCCAAAATAAACTGGGGTAATTATGACCTGATCGTGATTGATGAATCGCATAATTTTCGCAATGCCGGGCGTAATATC
This sequence comes from Methylomarinum sp., assembly GCA_965277025.1. Classification (GTDB taxonomy): domain Bacteria; phylum Pseudomonadota; class Gammaproteobacteria; order Methylococcales; family Methylomonadaceae; genus Methylomarinum. Next base: position 3,911,288 of record OZ255706.1, on the reverse strand, counting down.
AAAGACAAGGAAACCCGCTACGAGCGGCTGATGAATGCTGTTATCAAGGCAGGCGTAAAAACCAAGGTACTGATGCTGTCAGCCACACCCGTCAATAACCGTTTTAATGATTTAAAAAATCAATTAGCACTGGCTTATGAAGGTGAATCTGACAAACTCAGGGCCAGACTGAATACCGAAAAAAGTATTGAAGACATATTCCGGCAAGCGCAAACTGCATTTAACGTCTGGTCAAAACTTCCACCGGAACAACGTACTGCCAAAGCTATTATAAATCTGCTGGATTTTGACTTTTTCGAACTGCTCGACAGCGTCACCATTGCCCGATCCCGCAAACATATCACCACATACTATGATACCAGCGAAATTGGACACTTTCCGCAACGCCGAAAACCGCTATCCTTCCGTCCTCCATTAACAACACGGACAGATGTCATGAATATCAACGACATCTATCTGCATCTGGGCGAAATCAAACAAGCGGTTTATGCACCGATGAGTTATGTATTGCCCAGCCGTTTGCAAAAATATGAAGACCTGTACGGCACCAGCACAAAAGGCGGTCGTCTTAATCAGCTGGATCGAGAAAAGGCTCTGCAAGCCTTGATGACCACCAATTTACTTAAACGGCTTGAAAGTTCTGTCGAAGCGTTTCGGATCACTCTGAACCACATGGAACAGCGCATTGCTCAAACGCTGGACAATATCGAAAAGTATGAAAAAGAGGGTAATTCCACCCAGGCATGGGAATTTGATGAAGAAGATGCCGAAGCGGTCATGGATAATGATGATTTTGAAAACAGCGATGCCTGTACCGAAGGAAAGGTGCAAATCGACTTTGCCGACATGGATATTCTCTCCTGGAAGAAAGAGCTGGAAACCGACTACACGCTGATTCAATTACTGCGTGAAGAAATGGAAAAAGTCACGCCAGAGAATGATGCCAAACTTCAGCACCTGAAAAGCCATATTCTGGATAAAATTCACAACCCGATTAACGTAGGCAACCGCAAAGCACTCATCTTCACAGCCTTTGCCGATACCGCTGATTATCTTTATCAACACCTGGCGGAAGAACTGGTCTCACACAATGTCCACACCGGCAAAGTCACCGGTAGCGATACAGCTAAAACCACCTTGGGCAAAGGTTTTGATTTTCAGAAAATCCTGACCTTTTTCTCACCCGGCTCCAAAGAAAAAGCCCTGATATTTCCAGATGAACAGGGTGAAATCGATCTGTTGATTGCCACCGACTGTATTTCCGAAGGACAAAACCTGCAAGACTGCGACTACCTGATAAATTACGATATTCACTGGAATCCGGTGCGTATTATCCAGCGCTTTGGTCGAATTGACCGTATCGGCTCAAGCAACGCCAGCATACAACTGGTCAACTACTGGCCGGATATATCCCTGGATGAATACATCAACCTCAAAGAACGGGTCGAAAACCGCATGCACATTGTCGATCTGACTGGCACGGGTGATGACAACGTGCTGTCCGCCCAAGCCAATGATGTCAGCTACAGAAAAGAACAACTGCGTCGTTTGCAAGAAGAAGTTATTGAACTGGAAGACCTTAAAACCGGCGTCAATATTACCGACCTGGGGCTAAATGATTTTCGCATGGACTTGCTTAATGACCTTGAAAACAACGGCGATTTAAGCTGCCTCCCCGGTGGTCTGCACTGTGTCATTCCGGCCAAACCCGATAAAGGGCTGAAACCCGGCGTCATCTTCACCCTTCGTAACCGCAATTCCGGCATCAATATCAATCAGCATAATCGCCTGCATCCCTACTATCTGATTTATATTGGTGATGATGGCGAGGTCATTATCGACCATACCCAGGTTAAAACCTTGCTGGATTTGGTACGCAGTCACTGTGAAGGATTTACGCAACCGATAGAATCTGTATGCCAATACTTTAACCAGGCGACAAAAGATGGCCGTGATATGAGCCAGTATTCACAATTACTGGAGCAGGCCATCCTGACCATGATCGAAATCAAAACAGAAAAAGAAGTGGATGCCCTGTTTGCGGATACAACCCTGCCGGCAAAAACGGAAGGTTTCGAAGGACTTCATGATTTTGAACTGATCACTTTTATCGTCGTATGGCCACAAAATGCACAATAAATTACCACCTGCCAGCGTGCAACCGCTGGCATTCCCGGCTGCAACACGTTTTGACCGTATCGTTGCCAAGGACAAAATTCTCCAGCAAAGTCACGCCAGCGCGGCAATAAAAAAATTACTCGCACAACAAATTGACAGAATACGTTGCAGCCACGAACTCAGCGAAGACAAACTGAATCTAAAATCAAGTCTTGCCGCCCCCAAAATCCTGATTATTCAGCTTGAGTTGAAAACCAACGCCATAGACCATCGTCTGCCTGGAACCATTGATAAAGCTTTTGGCGTACCCGTGATATTCGAACTGCATTATCAACAACAAATCGCCTATGCGGCTTGCTACCGACGTCGCGGCAAAAAAGATCCGCAACAATGGGTATTCAGCGACTACTTTATAACCGCCTGGGTCAAGCAAAACAATCCGACACAAGCACTGCCTATAGCTTTATCACTGGAATCCCTGTACGAACAACTGCTCGGTCTGGTTTTACCACTTTCAGGTAATGGTACACTTGAAGAACGCATTGAAACGATCAGCCAAATTCGACAACTGGAAAAAGAAGCCGAAAAACTGCAAAGTCGAATCAAAAAAGAAAAACAATTTAACCGGCGTGTGGAGCTGAACCGACAGTTGCGTTCAATAATGACAGAAATTGATCAGCTCAGGCAATAACTTCTCAAAAAATGTCATTTGTGAGAAGATTGTCGAGAAAATGCTCAAAAAAAGACTTTTTTGAATGGAGCCAACGATGCAAAAATTATCTGATCTGGCCATTGATACTGACGACCCAACCATCCTGATGGCTTTAATTAAAGCGCATCGGCCTTTGGCAGAACTCAAAGGTGTTGTTAAAAGTATCCCCAATCAGCAAATTCTGCTGTCTACGCTTACTTTACAGGAAGCTAAAGACAGCTTGGAAATAGAAAATATCATTACTACCCGGGATGACCTGTATAAACATACACTGAGATCAGATTTAAGCAATCTGGCAACCAAAGAAGTCGCCAACTATAACCGGGCCTTGCAAGTGGGCTATCAGGCAGTAAAAGCGCACGGTTTACTGACATTAAACACAATCCTGAAAATACAGGAGAATCTTGAAAACAACCGTGCAGGCTTCAGAACACAACCGGGTACCGTATTAAAAAATGAACAAACAGGGGACATTATCTACACCCCGCCAGAACCCCAACATGTTCCGGAATTGATGGGCGATCTGGAACAAATCATCAATCAACAGCCGCCTCGGAATGATCCATTGGTGCAAATGGCGCTTATTCATCATCAATTTGAAAGCATTCATCCCTTTTATGATGGTAATGGCCGAACCGGCCGCATTATCAATATCCTTTATCTGGTCAAAACCGGATTACTGGATTTCCCCGTCCTCTATCTAAGCCGTTACATTAACCAGACCAAAACCGAATATTATCAGCGATTACAACAAGTCAGAGACGACAATGACTGGCAAGACTGGATCATCTATATGTTAAAAGCTATAGAAATTACCGCCAGCCAGACCATCACCCTGGTAGAAGCCATAAAAGACTTGTTGCAACAACAAAAACATACCATCAGAAATCAGTTTAAATTCTACAGTCAGGATTTAATCAACAATATTTTTTATCACCCGTACACCAAAGTACAATTTCTGGAAAACGATATTCGTGTATCCAGGGCGACAGCCACCCGTTATCTCGACGCCTTGGCCGACTATGGCATCCTCGAAAAACATAAACTTGGACGGGAAAATTATTACCTGAACCGGGAACTGGTTGACCTTTTATTTAATATCCCCTGATGGTTTGTTTCAGGTTCTGTAATAAATGAAAAATGACAGACAAAATCGCCGCTCAATTCGCTTGCAAGGTTATAACTACTCACAGGCGGGCGCCTGTTTTGTGACTATTTGCACGCAGGATCACGTATGTTTGCTGGGTGATATTGTTGAAGGGGAAATGATATTGAATGATCCAGGGCAGATTGTTAACCAAGTGTGGATTGATATGCCTTGCCATTATGACAATATTGAAATAGGAAACTTTGTCATTATGCCCAATCATTTTCATGGCATTGTTCATATCACCGCCCCCGTAGGGGCAATTCATGAATTGCCCGTACAGATTCATGAATTGCCCCTACAAATGACGAAAGAGCAACGAAGAAAAATGATACTGCCCAGGATTATTGGCCGATTTAAAATGCAATCATCAAAAAAAATTAACCAAATACGCCAAACACCCGGACAAAAATGCTGGCAACGCAATTATTACGAACACATCATTCGCAATGATGCCGATTATCAACGTATTAACGAATATATCAAAAACAACCCGTTAAAATGGGCGCTGGATGTGTTGAATCCGGCCAATGGAGCGAACAAATGGAAAAAATGAAAATGCACTCCAAAAACATCACCCAGGAACAGATTGAAAAATTGATGGAATTGTTTCCCAATTGTGTCACCGAATCCGTAGCAGGGGCAATTCATGAATTGCCCCTACGCAAAACGATTGACTGGGATTTGTTAAAACAGGAACTCTCAGACCACATCGTCGAAGGCCCATAGGAACGCTACCGCCTGGACTGGCCCGGCAAGCGCGAAGCACTGCTCACCGCCAACACGCCAATCAACAAAACCCTGCGGCCGTGCCGCGAAGAAAGCGTCGACTTTGACAGCACCGAAAACCTGTTTATCGAGGGCGATAATCTCGATGCGCTGAAACTGTTGCAGGAAACCTGGCTGTGCAAGATCAAGATGATTTATATCGACCCGCCGTATAACACCGGCAAGGATTTTATCTACAAAGATCGGTTTGCCGTGGACACAGAACAATGGAAAGCCGACAGCGGGGATTACGATGACGAAGGCAACCGCCTGGTCGCCAATACCGAATCCAATGGCCGGTTTCATTCGGATTGGCTTTCCATGATGTATCCGCGCTTGAAGTTAGCCAGGAACCTGCTCAGGGATGATGGGGTAATTTTTATTAGTATTGATGATGTGGAAGTAGATAATCTAAAAAAATTATGCAACGAAGTATTTGGTGAGGAAAACTTTATTGGGTGTGCAGGAAGGATTACAAAAAAAAGTAATAATAAAGGAGACTATTGGGCACCAAATTTCGATTATATATTGACGTATACAAAGAATATTGCATGTGCAGTATCATTTTTTGGTGGAGCTAATATTAAAGCGTATAATTTGATAGAAGATAATGGACCTCGGAAAGGAGAAAAATATCAACTGGTTCGTCTATATATGTCAACTATACAAAATCGGAACCCAGAGCAACGTTTCTGGATAAAATGTCCAGATGGTACAGAGGTTATTCCTCCAGGATCTACATTTCCCCCAGAAAGACCTGTTTTAGGTGATGGTATTTGGCGTTGGACTAAAAAGAAATTTGATCAAGAGTTTGACAAAATTGTTATTAAAAAAGTGCGCTCATCAAATTTAGTTACTAAGGATGGTTCTCCTGCAAAATGGAATGTTTTTACGAAAACTTATCTACAAGATGTAATTGATAATTCTTCTGCAAAACCTAATAGTTTTATTGAGGGACATATTAATCAAAAAGGTTCACATGAAATCAAAGCATTAAATATTCCTTTTGACTATTCAAAACCAAGCTCTTTAATTTTTTATTTGATGCAAGTATCAAAAATTAAAGATAATGACATTATCCTCGACTTCTTCGCAGGCTCCGCCACCACCGCCCACGCCGTCATGCAACTCAACGCCGAAGACGGCGGCAAGCGAAAATTCATCATGGTGCAACTGCCTGAACCGTGTGATGAAAAATCCGAAGCGTTCAAGGCCGGTTACAAAACCATCGCCGAAATCAGCAAGGAACGCATTCGCCGCGCCGGCAAACAAATCGTAGGGGCAATTCATGAATTGCCCGTACAGTCCAAAAAATTAGACACCGGCTTCCGCGTACTCAAAGTCGATTCCAGCAATATGGTCGATGTTTATTACCGCCCGGATGCCATCAACCAGGGCGATCTGTTCAACAACACCGACAATATCAAACCCGAGCGCACCGCAGAAGATTTACTGTTTCAGGTCTTGCTGGACTGGGGTGTGGATTTGACTTTGCCAATCACAAAAGAGGAAATTGGGGCAAATGGGGCAATTCATGAATTGCCCCTACGGGTGTATTTCGTCGATGGCAACGCCCTGGCCGCCTGTTTTGAAACCGATGGCAAAATTACCGAAGAGTTTTGTAAGGAACTGGCCAGGCGGGAGCCGCTGCGGGTGGTATTCCGTGACGCCGGGTTTGCCAGCGATGCGGTCAAGATCAATGTCGAACAGATCTTTAAACTGATGTCACCACATACTGAGATAAAAACAATATGAACCACGAAAAGCACGAAAGTCACGAAAAAATACTGCATTCGGCGTAGCCGAATAAACCTTTCGTGCTTTTTGTGTCTTTCGTGGTTAAAAAAAGAGCTTCATATTCAGGTGAGTTAAGTCTGGAGGCAACTGTCAAGAAATTTTTGACAGTTCGTCAGGAATGTGAAAAAGAATGAAGGAAAAGATGGCAAATGAACCACGAACCACACGAAAAAATTATTCTTAAAAATGAATGCTATCAAATTCAAGGTGCTATTTTTGAAGTCTATCGTGAAATGGGATGTGGTTTTCTTGAAGCGATCTATCAGGAATGCCTTGAGCAAGAGTTGAGCAAACGTAATATTCCGTTTAAGGCGCAGCAGGAACTAAAGTTGAGCTATAAAGGCAAACCACTACAACAGACCTACAAGCCCGATCTTATTTGTTATGATCAAATTATTGTAGAACTCAAAGCCGTCAAGGAGATAGGTCCAGAACATAAGGCGCAGGTAATTAACTATTTGAAAGCAAGCGGAATAAAACTCGGATTGCTTGTAAATTTTGGAACCTACCCCAAAGCAGACATAACAAGACTGGTATTGTGAACAACGAAAAGCACAATCGACACGAAAATTGTCATTTACATACAGTGCAGTCGAATAAAAATTTCGTGCTTTTCGTGTTGTTTCGTGTCTTTCGTGGTCAAAAAAGAGAATAATCCATGAAACTCAAATTCAAACAACAAGCCTACCAAACCCGCGCCGTAGAAGCTGTGGTGGATTGTTTTGAAGGGCAACCCAATACTATTAGGCTCGGCTACCGGATTGATCCGGGTAAAATCCAGCAACAGCGCCTGGATGATGAAATCGGTTTCAAGAATGCGGAGATTATCCTGTCGCCTGAGCAGTTATTAGACAATATCCAGCAGGTGCAACGTCAGCAGAACTTACCGCAAAGCCAGTCTTTAACTGAGTTTAAAACCCTCAAAAAAGGCGGGTTTGTGGTCGATAAGACCTACAGCAAAAAAGCGCTGGCGATTGCGCCGTACCATCTGGATGTGGAGATGGAAACAGGAACGGGTAAAACCTATTGCTATATCAAAAGTATTTTTGAGCTGAACCAGCGCTATGGCTGGAGCAAGTTCATTATTGTGGTGCCCGGTATTGCCATTCGGGAAGGCGTGTATAAATCACTGGAAATTACCGCCGAGCATTTTCTGGAGCATTATCACAAGAAAGCGCGGTTTTTTATTTACAATTCGAAGCAATTACATAATCTGGAAAGCTTTTCCTCTGATGCCGGGATCAACATCATGGTGATCAATGTGCAGGCGTTTAATGCCCGCGGCAAGGATAACCGGCGGATTTATGAGGAACTGGACGATTTTCAGAGCCGCCGTCCGATTGATGTGATCAAGGCCAATCGGCCGATTCTGATTCTGGATGAGCCGCAGAAAATGGAAGGTGCGAAAACACTGGATTCGCTGAAAGAATTCAATCCTTTATTTCTGCTTCGTTATTCCGCCACGCATAAGACCCGGCATCATAAAATCCACCGGCTGGATGCGCTGGATGCCTATAACCAGAAGCTGGTCAAGAAGATTGCTGTACGCGGTATTTCGGTCAAAGGGCTTTCCGGCACGAATGCGTATTTGTATCTGGAATCCATCGAAGTGTCCAGACAAGCGCCAACGGCCCGAATTGAAATGGAAATCAAGCAAAACAGTGGCATTAAACGGGTGCTGCGCAAACTGAAAAAAGGCGATAACTTGTATGCGTTGTCGGGCGAGCTGGATCAATACCGGGGCTTTGTCATTGCCGACATTAACGCCATAAATGATACTGTGGAATTTACCAATGGACTCCGTTTGCTGGCGGGGGAAGCTGTGGGTGATGTCAATGAAACCGCGCTACGACGGATTCAGATTCGTGAGGCTGTCAGAGCGCATTTTGAGAGGGAACAAACGCTTTTCCATCAGGGCATCAAGGTATTAACCCTGTTTTTTATTGATGAAGTCGCCAGGTATCGGGATTATGACCGGGACGATGAAAAAGGCGAATACGCCAGGATTTTCGAAGAGGAATATTCAGCCGCACTGAATGAAATCCAGCAGGATTTATTTTTACCAGAAACCTATCAGGATTATCTGGCAGGCATGAATGTTGACCAGATTCATAACGGTTATTTTTCCATCGACAAAAAAAGCAAACGGCTGGTTAACCCCAAGATGGGCAAAAAAGCGACCGAGGCGGAGGCGGATGATGTTGATGCCTATGATTTGATCTTGAAAGACAAGGAGCGCCTGCTTTCTTTTGCAGAGCCAACCCGGTTTATCTTCTCGCATTCGGCCCTGCGGGAAGGTTGGGATAATCCGAATGTGTTTGTGATCTGCACGTTGAAGCATAGCGATAACGCCATTTCCAGGCGGCAAGAAGTCGGCCGGGGCTTGCGCCTTGCCGTCAATCAATTGGGCGAACGTCAGGATGATCCAGCGACTGTCCATCAGACCAATGTGCTGACGGTGGTAGCCAGTGAAAGTTATAAGGATTTTGTCACCGCGTTGCAGCAGGACATCAGCGAATCCTTGTCCGAACGCCCACGAGTCGCCGATGTGGCCTTTTTTACAGGCAAAGTAATGAATGTCAATGGCGAGACTGTTGAAGTGACACCACGAATAGCCAAGCAAATCTACAAGTACCTATTGAAAAATGACTATACCGATGATAACGACCATGTTGCCCAAGCTTATTACGATGCCGTAAAAAATGAGACACTTGCGCCATTACCTGAGGAACTTCAACCCTATAAAGATCAAATTTTTCGCTTAATCGAAAGTGTTTACAGCGATGCCCTGTTGCCAGAAATTGCGAATGACCGGCAAGCAAAAATAAACCCGCTCAATGACAACTTTGAAAAACAGGAATTTAAGGCCTTATGGAACCGTATCAATCGCAAGGCGGTTTACAGCGTCCATTTTGACAGTGACGAACTGGTCAAGAAATGTATTCAGGCCTTGAATAAGGCGCTTCGGGTCAAACCGTTGCAATATACCATTCAACGTGGTGAGCTGCGTGATCAACTCAATGCGGATCAATTGGATCATGGGGCGGGATTCAAGCTTGAAAATACCGTGACGGAAACTGATCAACATTCCATTCATTCAGCGGTGACGTATGATTTATTGGGTAAAGTTGCGGGTAATACCCAGCTGACGCGCAAAACCATTGCCCAAGTCCTGGCTGAAATCGAACCGGTTGTTTTTGAGCAATTCAAAACCAACCCGGAACATTTCATCGCCGAGGCAAGCCGCCTGATCCACGAGCAAAAAGCCACAGTGATTATCGAACACCTCAGCTACAACGCATTGACTGAAACCTACGATATGGACATTTTCACCGACAGCCAAAGCAAACAGGACTTCAGTAAGGCAGGCGAACCGTTAAAACGGCATATTTATGATTATGTGATTACCGATTCCAAAAACGAACGCAGTTTCGTGGAAGAACTCGACAGTGCTGACGAAGTGGTGGTTTACGCCAAACTTCCCAAAGGTTTTGCCATCCCCACGCCAGTCGGTAACTATAACCCTGACTGGGCCATTGCGTTTAAACAAGGTGTCGTCAAGCATATTTACTTTGTCGCCGAAACCAAAGGTTCCATGTCGAGCCTGGAACTGAGGGAAATAGAAAAAACCAAAATCGAATGTGCGCGTAAGTTCTTTGATGAAATCAACCAGAAGATAGCGGTGGATAAGGTGAAATATGATGTAGTGGATAGTTTTGGCAAGTTGATGGCGGTTGTGGGGAGTGGAACAAGTCCAGGTGAAAGGAGTTTCTGATGAGTGGTGAGATAAAGAAAATTGACTTAATTAAAAACATGGCAGTTTTTCAAGACTTTCGATGGGATTCATCTGTGAGGGATAAAGGCAATAACATTGCAGAATTTAAGAGGATTAATATTTTTTATGGCCGTAACTATTCAGGTAAAACAACTTTATCGCGGATCTTCAGAGCACTCGAAACCGGTTCAATCTCAGACAAATATAGTTCACCTCAGTTTCAATTGGCTTTTGATGGCGGCAGCACTGCCACGCAAAATTCACTAAGCAATCATGGTCAAGTCGTTCGGGTTTTCAATGAGGACTTTGTCCGGGACAACCTTCGGTTCATTGTTGATGACGAACAGACTATCAATTCATTCGCCATCTTGGGAGAAGACAATACGAAGCTTGAGGAGGAAATAGAAAGGCATGAAGCCAAACTTGGGAACGAAGAGGATAAGTCAGGATTGCTGGGAGAGTTCCTCGGGGCTGAAGAAAATTTCGAAAAAGCCCGAAATGTACATGAGGATAGGTTGTCTGAATTGGATAAAAAATTACAGGGCAAAGCAAATAAAGCAGACACCGGAATCAAGCACAATAAAACGTTTGGTGATGCAAACTACAATGTGCCCAAAATAAAAAAAGACATCACTACTGTTACCAAAGATACTTATTCTCCGCTTACTGATGAGCAGGTGAGCCAGTTTCACGACCTCCTTAGAGAAGAACCCAAACCGGAGATCCCGGAATCATCATTATTTAACCTTCAATACTCAGCGATCGTATCAAAAGCTAAAGAGCTCATTGAAAAAAGGATTCAGGCATCTGATCCAATTCAGGAATTGCTTAACGATGCTGTGCTAGAAATGTGGGTGAGGTCTGGACGAAAATATCACCAAGGGAAAAGAGATAAATGTGCTTTTTGTGGCAGCGACCTTCCTGACGATTTGTGGAAGAAGCTAGACAAGCATTTTAATCAGGAGTCTGAAGAGCTTCGTCAAGCATTGGAAACCCTACTTGGATCGATTGAACATGAGCGGTTACGGGTTCCTGATGTACTGAAAATCAAAAACTCGGATTTCTACTCTAAATTTACAACCAACTTGGATTCATTGACAGAACAGTTATCGACCTTATCAACCTCTTACAGTCAGAGTCTGAATTCCATAAAAGAACAGGTCGAAAAACGACGAGATGACATTTTTGCGCCTCTTGAGTTTAAAACACCTGAGTCTGTTGAAGAAGATTTGAATGCGGTAAGAGATTCGTATGAGCAACTCAGAGACGAATCTAACAAATTTACAGCTTCATTAAGCGCTAAGCAAACTGATGCTCGCACGGCTCTCCGCCTCCATGAGGTTTATACATTCATAAATGACATAAATTATGGAGACGAGTGTACGGCTATTGAAGCACTGAATGAGGCTATGGGCAACGCGGAGGAAGCTAAGAACACAGTAAAAGAAAAAGTTAATGTAAAACGAGAAAAGATCGCTGAACTGAAGGCCCAGTTAAAAGATGAGAGCAAAGGAGCTGATCGGGTAAACGATTATCTGAACAATTTTTTCGGTCACCAGTCTCTCACACTCAAAGCCATTGAAGAAAACCCTGAAGATGCGTCATCTGTATACCGGTTTGAGATAACTCGAAACGACAAAAAAGCATTCCACCTCAGTGAGGGAGAATGCAGCCTGATAGCTTTCTGTTATTTCATGGCCAAGCTTGAAGACATAGAGACTAAAGGCAATCAGCCGATTATCTGGATTGATGATCCCATTTCCAGCTTGGATGCAAACCATATCTTTTTTGTCTACAGCCTTATCAATGCCGAGATTGTAACGCCTGAGAAATATGAAGATGGCGGAGAGTTAAAAGAACGTGATCGTTTTAAGCAGCTGTTTATTTCGACTCACAACTTGGACTTTTTAAAATACCTGAAGCGGCTTCCCGGTGCTTTGAACAAAAAAAAATCCCAATACTTCATTATCACCCGAACGGATCAAGTCAGTAACATTACATTGATGCCACGATACCTGAGGGACTACGTCACCGAATTCAATTTTTTATTCCATCAGATTCACAAGTGTGCATCTATTAATTCAATAAATGATGATAACTACACCACCTTTTATAACTTTGGAAATAATGCCAGAAAATTTTTTGAAATCTATCTGTACTACAAATACCCTGATCAAGGCATGACTCAAGAAACACTTCAGTCTTTCTTTGGGGAAGAGAGTATTCCGACTGTTCTGACGGATAGGATTAACAACGAATACTCTCATTTAGCTGGTGTCTTCGAACGGGGATCAACACCTGTGGAGGTCCCGGAAATGCAATCAGTAGCAAAATCTATTCTGGAAAGAATAAAGAGTAAAGATCCGGACCAGTATTCGGCCTTACTTAAAAGTATCGGCGTGACTGAGGAAACTGCTGTAGAACCTCAAACAGAAATGGCGGCTCGATGAAAATCCTCCACACCTCAGACTGGCATTTAGGCCGCTCCCTTTACGGTCGGAAACGCTATGAAGAATTTGCCGCATTTCTGGATTGGCTGGCTCAGACCATTGAAGAGGAAAAGGTCGATGCGCTGCTTGTTGCCGGTGACGTGTTTGATACCAGCACGCCCAGTAACCGGGCACAGGAACTTTATTATCGTTTTCTTTACACGGTTGCCAAATCATGTTGTCGGCATGTGGTTGTGATTGCCGGGAACCACGATTCGCCATCATTTCTCGATGCGCCTAAAGCCTTATTACAGGTCTTGAATGTGTATGTGGTTGGGGAGGCAATGGAAAAGCCGGAGGAGGAAGTTATTGTGCTTTATAACGGCGAACAGCCAGAAGCCATCGTCTGTGCAGTGCCTTATTTGCGCGATAAAGAGTTACGAACAGTGGAACCGGGAGAAACAATCGATGATAAAAATGCCAAGCTGGTTGAGGGCTTGAAGCAACACTATGCCGCTGTCTGCAAAGTGGCGGAGCAGAAACGGACTGAGTTTGAAAAAAGCGGATATACGGATATTCCCATTGTCGCCATGGGACATCTTTTTACAGCAGGCGGTAAAACAGTGGAAGGGGATGGTGTCAGGGAGCTTTACGTCGGTTCACTGGCGCATGTGGAACAAGATGTCTTTCCTTCAAGGATTGATTATTTGGCGCTGGGACATCTGCATGTGCCCCAGGCGGTCGGCAGCATGGAACATATCCGTTACTGTGGTTCGCCAATTCCGATGGGTTTTGGCGAAGCGACTCAGGAAAAGAAGGTTGTGCTTGTTGAATTCAACGGCACCACGCCAAATATCCAGGAACTCCCGGTACCGTGTTTTCAGGAGATGGTCCGTATTGTCGGATCGCTGGATGATATCCATGCCAGGCTGGAGGAGATGAAAAAGGAAGAAAGCGCTGCATGGCTTGAGATCGAATATACCGGTAGCGATATTATCGGCAATTTGCGTGAGATGCTCGAAGAAGTATTGGCCAATTCTGCCATGGAAATCCGGCGCATTAAAAACAGACGGATCATGGAGCGCGTTATCCATTCCATCACAGAAGATGAAACGCTGGATGATCTGGACCCGAATGATGTATTTGTTCGCTGTCTGGATGTTTTTGAAGTGCCAGATGAAGATCGGGACGAACTGATAAACGCCTATCAAGAAATCATCACAATGCTTCAGGAAGAGGATGCCAATGCGGAATAATCCAAAAAGGAACCACGAATGAACACGAATAAACACGAATTGTTATTGAAGGAAGAAGTGTATCAGGTGGTGGGGTGCGCCATGGAGGTTTTAAATACGCTTGGTCATGGATTGCTGGAAAAGCCTTATGAGAATGCATTGAGCGTGGAATTTCAGCAACAAAGGATTCCCTATGTCCAACAACCTCGATTCCCGGTTATTTATAAATCTGTTCAGGTGGGGGAATATATTCCAGACCTCATAGCCTTCAAAAAGGTAATTGTGGAAACAAAAACCATTGATCGAATTACAGATGTGGAACGTGGACAGGTAATCAATTACCTTAAGATCACAGGTCTTCGTGTTGGAGTCATTCTCAATTTTAAACATGCGAAACTCGAATGGGAACGAATAGTACTATGAACAATATTCGTGTCTATTCGTGTTCATTAGTGGTTTAAGAAACTATGAAAATCCTGGAACTCCGATTTAAAAACCTCAACTCTCTTTACGGTGAGTGGGTTATAGACTTTACTGATCCGGAATATGCGTCCAATGGCATCTTTGCTCTGACCGGCCCAACCGGTGTGGGTAAATCAACCGTTCTGGATGCGATCTGTCTGGCTTTGTATGGCGCAACACCAAGGCTTGGAAAAATCACAAAAAGCAGTAACGAGATTATGTCCCGCCAGACCGGGGAATGTTATGCCGAGGTATTGTTTGAATCCCGGGCTGGACGGTTCCGGTGCCATTGGGAACAGCGACGGGCGCGGAAAAAGGCTGAAGGCAAGCTTCAGGATCAGGAACATCAGATTGTAGATGCCGATACCGACAAACCTATCGAGACCAAAAAAAGTCTTGTCGGAGCAGTCATTGAAGAAAAAACCGGGATGGACTTCGACCGCTTTACTCGGTCTATTCTGCTGGCGCAAGGCGGCTTTGATACCTTCCTTAAGGCTGACGTTGAACAGAAATCCAGGATACTCGAGCAGATTACCGGCACTGAAATTTATTCAGAAATCTCACGTCGTGTTCATGAACGCCAGCGTGACGAGCGGGAAAAGCTAAACATTCTAAACGCAGAAGTATCCGGTATTGTGATTCTGGAACCGGAACAGGAGCAGGATATCCAAGATGACCTTGCGGCCAAACAGAAGCAGGAAGCTGGGCTTGCGGGTAAATCAATCGAAACAGGCAAAGCCATCACATGGCTGACCACCATTGAGGGTCTGCAAAAGGAGATTCTCAATCTTACGGATGAAGCCGCCAGGCTGCAGACTGAAACACAAACATTCAAACCGGAACGGGTCAAACTTGAACGGGCCATAAAAGCCGCATCACTGGACGGATTATACGTGAGCCTAACATCCCTCCGTAAGCAACAGGTTGACGATCAAACCTCCCTGAAAACAGCTGAAGCTGCTCTCCCTGAACTGGAAATATCTGCAAACACACAATCAGAGGCACTCAAGTTGGCAGAACAGCTCACCCTGAAAGCCAAAGAGGATTTCAAAGCAGCAGCCCCGCTGATCCAGAAAACCCGGTCACTTGATCAAGAAATTGCCGAGCAGACAAAATCCGTTTCCAAAGACATTGAAGCCTGTAACAGGGAAGCGGTAAAGATTGAGACCGACAAACAAGCCCGGCTGAAAGAGTTGAAAAAACGGGTCGCAACTGAAAAAACACTGGCAACAGTGGAGCGCTATCTCAAAGAACATACGCAAGATGAATGGTTGATCAGTGGTCTGGCCGGCATTGAAGAACAATTTGCCAACTTGCTCGCCAGACAAAAAGAAATTACGCAAAAAAAGGCTGACATCAGGAAGGCTGAATCAGAACTGGATAAAATGTCAACCAGACTTGATTCCGCTGCCAGGCAATGTCTCGCCAGCAAGAACAAGCTTGAGCAGATTGCCAACAATCTACAGCAGGACAAAAACGTTTTGGGCGAATTGCTGGGGGATAACTTGCTCCGGGAATATCGTGCTGAAAAAGAATCACTGTTGAAGGAAAAAGAATATCTGGCGAGAATCGCTGCGCTTGAGGAGCATAGAGCCATACTGGAGGACGGCAAGCCCTGTCCACTTTGTGGCTCGACCGAGCATCCTTTTGCTGAGGGCAATGTCCCGGTTCCCGATGAAATTGAACAAAAGATAGCATCGCTGACCGGGCTGCTCGACCAGGCAGAGAATCAGGAGGCCGCCATCAAAAAACTGGAACGGGCGGAAATTGCTGCCCGTAAAAACTTGAATGACAGCGAGAAGCTGGAAGCTGATGCCGCTAATGACAAAAAGGCCGCTGAAAAAACACTCGCCGAATTAAAGAATGCTCTGTTGAGTCTTCGGGCCGGCTTTGAGGAAATCAAGCTGGCAGTTTCCGGGAAACTTGAGCCACTGGGTATCACAGAAATACCGGAGACTGAGGTCAGGACATTACTTGAATCCCTCAAATCAAGACTGAAGGCTTGGCAGGAACAAGTAAAACAAAAGACTGACATCGAAAAACAGATGGCCGCCATCGACAGCGAGGTGAAGCGTTTGGATGCCGTAATCGATACACAGGTCAAGGCTCTTGCTGAAAAACAAGAAAATCTGGAGCGGCTGAAAAAGGAGCTGGCCGACAGAATAAAAGAGCGAAAAGCTGTGTATGGCGACAAAAACCCAGATGATGAAGAAGGCCGCCTGAATAACGCCATTGCCGATGCCGAGAAGGTGGAGAAAAAAGCCAGAGACCTGAACATCGAGCTGCAACAGAAACTGACAACGGTCAAAACCCATATTGACTCCCTGAAGAAGCGCATCGAGCCAAGAACACCTGATCTCAAAAAAGCGGAAACCGACTTTTCAGCCGCTTTGATCCCGGCAGGCTTTGCAGATGAGAAAGCCTTCCTTGAAGCCAGACTGTCACAGGAAGAACGAGAATCGTTATCTGCTAAGGCTAAAGCGCTTGATAATGCGGAAACAGAGCTCAAAGCCAAACAGAAAGACCGGGCGGCGCGTCTGGCCACGGAGACGGCCAAAAAACTTACGGATAAGACGCGTGAAGAACTGGAGTCGCAGTTCAAAGAAGTTGAAGAAGCTCTGAAACAGTTGCGCGATGCCATTGTCGGGCTCAAACACAAGCTGAATGAAAATACTGCCGCCAAAGAGCGGATAAAAGAAAAGAAATCTGCGATAGAAACTCAGAAAAAAGAATGCGCACGCTGGGAGAAACTACACGGCCTTATCGGTTCAGCCGACGGCAAAAAGTACCGAAACTTCGCGCAAGGATTGACTTTTGAATTGATGGTATCTCATGCCAACCGGCAGTTGGAAAAAATGACAGACCGCTATTTGCTGATCCGGGATGAACAACAGCCGCTGGAACTGAACGTCGTCGATAACTATCAGGCCGGTGAAATTCGCTCAACCAGGAACCTGTCTGGTGGTGAAAGCTTTATCGTCAGCCTGACATTGGCGCTTGGGCTGTCGAAAATGGCCAGCCGGAAAGTAAGGGTGGATTCCCTGTTTCTCGATGAGGGCTTCGGCACACTGGATGAAGAAGCTTTGGAGACCGCTCTGGAAACCTTATCCGGTCTGCAGCAGGACGGCAAGCTGATCGGAATCATTTCCCATGTATCTGCACTGAAAGAAAGAATCAGCACTCAGATCAATATCACACCAGTCTCCGGCGGCCGCAGCTCACTGTCCGGCCCGGGCTGTACAAAGCCAGGAGGCCAGGCAAATGACTGATGCCCGTAAACAAAAACTGATCGATCTTGGCGCTGAAACTCTCGCAGATGCTTTACTGAATTTTGCTGTTCATTCGGACGAGGCTGATGAGCTGATTGAACAGCTGATAGCCACGCCGGAAGAAAATGTTCAGCGTTTTAAACAGAAGCTTTCCAGCTTGAAGCGACGGAAACGCTTTATCAGTTGGCGCGAATCCGCCAGCTTTTCCCGGGAACTTGAAATGCTGCTGCAGGATTTAAAATCCGGCGTGGATGATGCGCCCACAGGTGTTGAGCTGGTGGCGGCTTTTTATGAAGCCGACAATACCATTTTTGAGATGTGCGACGATTCCAGCGGGAATATTGGCGATGTCTTTCGCTATAATGCCAAAGAGCTATTTGTGGACTATGCCATCCGCTGCACCGACAAGGAAAAAGTCGCTGACATTATTCTGAAGGTGAATCGGAAGGATAATTACGGCATTCGTGACACGCTGATTGATTGTGCTGGAGCGTGCCTGCCGGAGGAAACTATCCGCACCATGATTGCCACGCTTCAGAATTGGGCCGACAAAGAAAAGGATGAATATGGTAAGCGACATTATCTTAGATCCATCGAATCACTAGCCCGACAGATCAAGGATGCCCAGCTGTTTGAAAGGACCCGCATCGCTTCGTGGGGAAAGCTGAGTTCTGCAGCAATTGTCGACATTGCCCGTGTCTATCTGGAAAGCGGAGATGTTGAAACCGCCCATTCATGGCTCAAGAAAATCCCGGAGGGAGAAACCTATCAGGAATATGAACGGGATAAACTGCTGGAGGAAATCTACCAAAAGCAAGGTGACTCCGAAAAACTGACCGAACTCCTGTATCAGAAATTCAAATCCTATCATTCCACCGACACCCTTCAGGCGCTCTTGGATGTGATCGGTCATGATAAACGAACTGAAGTCGTTGACGATGAGGTTGAGCTGATTCTGAAAGCCGACAGGCTTGGCGAATCAGATGCGAAATTTCTCATTGCTGTTGGAAAAATAGATGAAGCCGAAGATTATCTCCTAAAACGTGCCGACCAGCTTGATGGCAACCATTATGGAAGCCTGCTTTCTCTGGCTAGGATAATGGAATCAGAAAACCGGCATCTCGCTACCAACCTGATGTACCGCAGCCTGCTTGTCTCCATTCTGGAGCGTGGTTATACCAAAGCCTATCCCCATGGAATCCGGTATTTGAAGAAGTTGGACAAGCTCTCTGAGGCCGTAACCGACTGGAAAGAATTTAATACTCACGAGGCATTCAAAGAACAGATCAAAGAAGCACACGGTCGCAAACGAAGTTTCTGGACAAAATATGACGAAAAAAATGAACGAACGACTTTATCAGATCGTGGATTCAACTCCGAAGTGCAATTGCAGTAATTACAAGGCCTCACGTTGGTCATCAGCAAAAAATACGGCGTGAGGGGTTTTAAAATTCAATGATTTTCGAGGGCGATGGTTAAGCTTGTGCATGACCGCTTCAACCTGCTCATCCGTAATATTCTCAAAGCTACTGCCTTTGGTAAAGTATTGTCGGATAAGTCCGTTGGTATTCTCATTCAGTCCTCGCTCCCGGGAATGGTAAGGGTGAGCGAAATAAATGTCAGCATCAAGCTGTTTAGCCATGCTTTCATGGCCTGCAAACTCTTTCCCGTTATCAGCTGTAATCGTCAACGTTTTGTCCGGATAAGGCTTCAGTAATGCAACGGTGGCGTCTGTAACAACGTCTGCCTGTTTGCTGGCCAGCTTTTTGATTAAGGTGTATTTGGATACACGGTCAACAATCGTCATGAGAGCACCTTGGTGGTTTTTACCAGTCACGGTATCAATCTCCCAATCTCCAATACGTGTCTTTTGCGCCACAATAGCTGGCCGTTCATCAATGCTCACACGGTTTTGTGTTGTCCGCGTTTGTCTTTTGAGCCATAACGCTTCTTCCTTTTTTTGTGGCAGAATCCCAGATGTTGGTACAGCGTTCCACCTTGACGTTTATCTTTCCAGACATGTTGATAAATACGTTCATGACTGATGGATATGTCATGTTCTGTTTTTAACCAGCCAGAGACTTGTTCAGGACTCCAGTCCAAACGAATCCCGGACTCAATCAATGCAATAACTTCTTCGGTCATTTTGATGGCCTTAGCTGCATCAGTTCTTCGCTTGCAGGCTTTATTGCGGGCCTGCCCGGGACGAGAGCCCCGTTTTCCTTTGTTACGCTGTAGTTCCCGGCAAACAGTGGATGGATCCACACCTGTAATTTGCGCAATTTCTTTTTGTGATTTTTCTGCTTTCTTTAAGGCTTCAATCTGCTATCTTTGTACTTCGGGCAGTTGGTTATATTTCTTCATAAGCTTTCTCATCTTTGGTTGGATTGAAAAAGTCAGAACTTTACCCGCTGACCTTCTACAACCAAAAAAATGAATTGCACTTATGTGTTGAATCTAAGAATGTAAAAAAGCTACCAAAATTATTCTTACAGCCGACGCCAATATTCCTGATATTGTGAAAAGGGAAATGTTGTCTTTGGCAGATAAAATTCAAAGTAAGGGAATCACGTCAGCCGATATTAGAGATATGATTCGGTCAATTTCATTGAGAGCAGTGAGCTAAAGTAAGGTCTGCTACATTTAAACCGAGTTTATTCATCCATTTCATGACCCATAAAATTTGCCCACACCTTATCTAAAGCCTCTGGTGATTCCTTGTCGATACTATTCATCAGTGCCTTTACCCATTGTAGACGGACGGCGATAGGTTCATCGAGGAGGGCATGGTAAGGACTTTTTTCTGGATCTATTAAATGGCGCAAACGATGTCTGTGTTGTTGAATTTCAGCAGCCTGATAAATATCGGTTTGTTTTTGGCTACTATGTCCCAACTGTGATTTCGCATGTATGCCGAGCAATGTAGCTGTGCCATGCCTAATCCAGTGTCCTGTTGCATCATTCAGAATTGTCAATGGCCAAAATAACCGAGCCAGTTTCGGCCATTAAAAGTGCGCCACTTTTCAGGTAAAAAATCAGCTATTCAGTTTGGATTTCAATCGATAGCTTTCCCCTCCCGGCATAAAAATATGTGAATGATGAATGAGTCGGTCGACAATCGGCACGGCGATATTGTCATCGATGAAAAATTCTCCCCAGTTGGTGAATTCCTTGTTGGTGGTCAGAATGATCGAGCGGTATTCATACAGCGTGTTAATCAGTTGAAACAGGTTGTGCATCCCCTGTTTGTTCAACGGTAAATAGCCCGGGTCATCGATGATCAAAACGTCGAATTTGGCCAACTGGTTGATTTTCTTTTTCAGCTCACCTTTGAGTTCGGCAATCTCCAGCATTTCGATCAGCCCTAATGCGGTATTGAAGCTGACCTTGTAGCCGGCCTCAATCGCCTTCAGGCCGATGCCGATGGACAGGTGGGTTTTACCGACCCCGGGCGGGCCAATGAAGACGATGTTTTCGCGGTTGTCGATGAAACCAAAGTCCAGCAGGCTGTTGATTTCCCGTTTGCTGATGGTGGTCTGTACGCGGTAGTCGAATTCATCCAGGCTTTTTTGCACGGGAAATCCGGCGCGTTTGCGGTTTTGCTCGATGCGTTTTTGGTTGCGCTGTTGTCGCTCCAAGTCCACCAGGCTTTCGGCAAAGTGCAGGCAGGAGCTTTCGTTGGCTTCTGCCTGACTGAGCAGGGTGGCCAGTTGTCCGGCAATGCCCGCCAGGCACAGACTGCGGTATTTTCCGGCAACGCTGTCAATGGATGACATGGCTCACCTCCTGACCAGTCGACTGGCCATTCAGGACGCGATAGCGTTCCAGTTGGGTGGGCGCTTTCTGGCGCGTAGTTGTTATCTGTGCAGTGGCCTTCTCATGGGTACTTCGCGCTGGGTGGTGTTGCCAGGCGTCCAGACAATCCTTGAAACCTGTTGCGGTGAGCTGTGTTCGATCCAGGATACGCATCAGTACTTCATCGCTCACCGGGCCGTATTGTGACGTCCATTGCTTGAGGATCTGTTTGACGCCCGGTAACTGGTCTTTGTCGATTTTCGGCGAGGTGGCTTTCAGTAATGCACACAATGCCTGACTGGCGTCAGCCCCTTTTCCCGGCAGTTCCTGGATGTCCTGTTCCAGTTGCTGGATATATTGACCTTTATCACGATAATGATCGGTGTTCTTGATGATCTGGCCTTTTTCCAGGCGCAGGGTATGTTCGGCAATCTTCTGGCCGGTCGAGAGGTCAGCGATCCGTAATTGACCGTGTTCGACTTTTACCGCCACCTGCGCCCTTTGATAAGCCATGGGCACTGAGTATTTGTTTCCCTGCCAGGCTATCAGGCCGGTTTTGTCCACTTTGCGGGTGACCCTGGCCTGCGCTGGATTCTCGCTGACGCAAGACGGTGTCAGGTACGGCAGCATCCTGTCCTGTTCTTCGTTTCGATAGTGCATGGCCGGCTGTTGACCGGTGCTGCCATGAACACGCTGGTTGGCAATCGTGTCCAGCCAGTCGGACAGATACCTTTCCAGCCCAGACCAGTCCGTAAAGGTTTCCCCATAGAGACCGTTTTGCCTGACGTATTTGACCCCGGCTTCAACCTTGCCTTTACTTTCCGGGTCATAGCCTTCGCAGGCACGGATATGGAAGCCGGCCGCTGTGGCGTACTGATGAAAACGTTGATTGAGTGTCAGCTCCCGAAACACTTCACTGATCACCACCAGTTTGGTTTGATCATAAACACATTCAGCTGGCATGCCGCCGAAATAGCGAAATGCCGCATCGTGCTGCTGAATCAGAGTTTCCGTATCAATGGGCCGGTCGGATACAGATACATACATCAGCCTGGAACAAGACAGCACAAACACCATGAAATACACTGTAGTTTCCACACCGCCAATCATGACACCACGCAACTCGCCGCCATCGACCTGACACTGTTCGCCCGGCACCATGTCCAGTACCGGTTCATAATAGCGCTGCTGCTTGACGCTGATTTCCTGCTTCAACGCTTGAATGTAGCGGCGTACCGAACGGTCGGAAACCGCCAGCATCTCCTCTTTGGCTTTCAATTTGCGCAGCACCTTGACCGCCGACAAGCCCGGCCAGGTCTCAAGCAGATGGATAATATACTCACGGTAGTCATCCAGTTTTTTACCACGCTCTGTGGTTGCCTGTAAGGCCGTAATTTCAGCCTCTGTCAGTTTCAGGTACTTCGAGACTGTATGCCGGGAAATACCCGGTTGTCTGGCAATCTTGCGCATCGATAAGCCATTGCCTTCGTTGTATAACGCTTTGATTTGATGAATCACGTTCCACTCCTTCACAGGACTCCCTGAAAAAATTCAGGGACTCTCTCAGATTTATTTCAATAAATAAAGTCTGAAAAAGTGGCTCACTTTTGTTGGCCAGTTTTGGTCTGTTTTAATTGGCCATTAACAGCAATGCACCACGCTGGATCAGAGCGCTGATAAAATTCGGTTATATAACACAACCGGGGTAAGCCAGCTTACTTCATTGAATATGGATAAGCAGCCTTTTCACGGCTGAGAACTCCTTGCGCATTCGATATGGATCATTTCATGTTAAAAAAAAGATTTCCTGTCACTCGTTGCGGCACAGTTATGCCACACATCTGCTGGAAGCCGGTGTCGATCTGGTGGAGCTGCAACAGATTCCGGGCCACACCAGTTTACTGACCACGTCGCGTTACACGCATTTAACCGCTGTCACCGGGAAGAATTCTCAGCAGCAAATCAATCAGTTGATGGGTGGCTTCGATATCCGCTGGGGGAATGTCAAATGATACGGCTTTCTACGGTTATCGAGCAGTTTGAGGCAGATTTTCTCAAGCAGTATCAATCGCAACTTCTGCCTGGCCACTTAAAGGCGCTTAAGGCTTTTAAAGTTTGCCGAACAACGTGCAGTCCGGTAATGAAAGTACAATGCACAGATTGTGAACATCAGTCCTTCGTGCCACATTCCTGTGGCCACCGCAACTGCCCCCATTGTCAACATCACGAGTCTCAGCAATGGATTGAGCGGCAGATGCAGAAACAGGTGCCGGCACAGTATTTCATGATCACCTTTACGCTGCCGGCACAGTTGAGAGCACTGGCCTTTCGAAACCAACGGCTGTTTTACACGCTGATGTTCGAGTGTGTCCGGGAGACCTTGCAAACCTTCAGCCGCAATGATAAAAAGCTCAAAGGCGATCCCGGTGTCATTGCGGTACTGCATACGCATTCCCGGGCACTGGATTATCATCCCCATATTCATGCCGTGATGCCGGCCGCGAGTGTCGACCAGGGCAAACGCCTGTGGCGGACCAGGTCCGGCAAGTATCTGTTCAATCACAAGGCGCTGGCGAAAGTCTTCCGCGCCAGAATGCTGGCCCGCCTTGCCCGGGAAAAGCTGTCACTGCCCAAGGCGATGCCGCACAAATGGGTCGTTGACTGCAAACGGGTCGGGACGGGGGACAAGGCACTTATTTACCTGGGGCGCTATCTGTATCGCGGTGTCATCCGGGAAAAGGACATTCTGTCCTGCCGGGACGGCAAGGTCACTTACCGGTATCAGGACAGTCATACCAAACGCTGGCGAAACAAAACCGTCTCCGCTGCTGAATTCCTGTGGTTAGTGCTCCAGCATGTGCTGCCAAAAGGCTTTCGCCGGGCCCGGAATTTTGGTTTCCTGCATCCTGACAGCAAAGGCATGATCCGAGTCTTACAACGCCTGCACAACCTCGACCCCAAAAAAGGATTACCTGCCATCCGAAAACGACCCGCAATGAAACGTCCCTGCTGCGGCGGTGAAATGGCCGTACAACGAACGCGCATACCGGTTTTGAGGCGTTGGCTTTGTCGCAAACGCTGGCACCCATTTAAACGAGGAGGATTCGTTACGGTTATGTAGATTCAAAACACTTTCCCCCTCCTTCAAGCAGTTTGGTACTGACTGAGGAGCGCGTTCGGTCTGAAATCAGGGCTAATCAGTCAAAGAAGCACCCTGACAACGGAGCGCAAGGGAAATCCGTCCATTTTCCAATCATCGGACAAAAAAACAGCCACCTGACTGTTCAATCGGGCAGCTTCACAAAAAGCTATTTTCATAGCATCGTTCACACCTTCACTTGACCCTGGGGCCGTCCAACAAACGGTTCATATCGTGGCTCGCTTCGCGATCACGACATAACCTTATTCGTTATCACTGATGAACATGGGCGGCGAGAGCACCTCCGCCTGGCGTCAGTTCATCAATGATCTGGATGCGCGCGGGCTGCAGCGGCCCGAATTTGTCATCGTGGACGGGGCACCGGGACTGGAGGCCGCTCTCGTTGCCCTCTGGGGCGAAGACCTGCCGATCCAGAGGTGCACGGTGCACAAGCATCGCAACCTTCTGGCCAAGGCTCCCAAGCGTATGCACGATGAACTGGCCGAGGATTACCGCGACATGATCTACGCCAAAACGGTGAATGAAATTGCCACCCGCCGCAAGGCATTTCTGCGAAAATGGCGGCTGAAATGCAAGGCCGTCGCTGACAGCCTGGAAGAAGCAGGAGATAAGCTGTTCACCTTCACGCGCCTGCCACAAGGCCAGTGGAAATCGGCCAGAACGACAAATGCGATCGAAGGCCTGAACGAGGAATTCCGCCGCCGCATCAAGACCCGGACCGTGCTGCCCTGCGCCGAGACCGTGCCAATGCTGCTCCGGGCCCTGATGGCCTCGGGGCAGATCGTCATGCGAAAGGTCGATGGCTGGGAAACGCTCGCTCAGCCCGTCGCCGACGCCACCCTTGACCAAGCCGCCTGACCGGCGCATAATTCAACCCGCTCGAAAATGCCTGAAATCAATTTCCACAACTTCCGAGACACAACCTAAAGAGTTTCGGCTTTTCGTTGAAACACTTGTCATGCCCTGCCAGTGAGGCAGCGATTGCGCAGCAATGGTGTTCACTGGCAGGGCATGATCCAATATTAAGTCGAAACGCTATTAAGACAGTGGCACCTTAAGTTGATTGGGTATTGGGCGAGACTTGCCAGTATTTAGCAGTATCGATATCCTGCTGCGTGTGTGTGGCATCAGATGGCTCTGTGGAATGTGTGGCCATGTCCTGTATCAAGCGATCAACGTTAGCCGCAGGCGTCTGGTCATTAGCCGCCGCAGGCGAATCTTCTTCCTCCACATGTCCGCTCACTACAGAACTTTCACTGTCTTCTAGCAACAGAGGCTGCCCCTGATCTGCCAAATAGGCTCGCCCATTTTTGTCCACACCCATCTTATAGACCGCGCGACTTCCGTCAATCATAGAAGTTACGCATTGACAGGCAATGTTAAACTATGGGTTTAAAAAATCCCAAAGTCAATGCAAGGCAAACCTTGATAAGAGAAATAACACGCCCCTCAACAGCCTGCTGTACATTACCCATGTATATTGGTTTTTTATTAAGTGAGCCGAAACAAGCTGGTTGTCGACGATTAGGAGAAGTCATGTCAATATCACATGATAGCGTAAATCGATTTCTAAATCGGGAGCATTACACTGGGCGAGATTTATACAATGAAGCCAGCGCAAGCCTGAATTTAAAGGGCGGAACCTTGAGTGTTAACGATAGTGTTCTTGATAAACCTTATAGCCAATATATGGCATATGTCAGTTATTTTTGGTCGGGAAAACATCATAGAGCAGTCAAGGGAATCAATCTTGTCACGTTGTACTACACAGACATTCAAGGAAAACACCAACCACTGAATTTCCGGGTGGTCGATAAGGCGGAAGGAAAGACAAAAAATGACTATTTTCAAGACATGCTGACCGAAGTATTAGCTTGGGGACTGGAACCTGGTTTTGTAACAGGAGATAGCTGGTACAGTTGCGTGGATAATCTTAAATTGACAAGAAATCATCAGACAGGATTATTCTTTGCAGTGGAAGGTAATCGATTAGTCTCTGTTGAAAAAGGTTCATGGGTTCAAGTCAGGCAATTAGAAATCCCGGAAGACGGCTTAATGGTTTGGCTCAAAAATTTTGGGTATGTGAAATTATTTCGGACGACCTTGAAAGAACAAGTTCGCCATTACATAAGTTCACTACCTGATGAAGAAAAAACCGCTGTTTTTGACAAGAAAGCATTTACCGAACAACATGACAGGCAGTGGCAGATTGAGCAATATCATTGGGCAATAAAGCAGGTGTGTAATATTGAGCGGTTCCAGGTTCGCAATAAAAGAGCAATCTCTGTACATGACAAAAATTAACTTATGACAAATGAGTCTCATGTATTCCAGTGACAAAAGGTATGGGTTGCAAAAGAGCAATCACTTTTCTAATCATCCTTTCTGGTTGAGATAAGACATTAAACAACGTTGAGCGGATACAATCTAATCCATATCGAAACAGGCTTTGCGCGAGCCGCTGATGTGTTTTGGTTTTTATTGGTAACTCGCAATCATGTTTCCATTCGCCTGCTTTATGTGACCAACAGAAAGCAATAACGGGAAGTACTAACAATTTTTTGATCCGAAGATAACCGACTACACGCGTTTCCTCAAGTTTGAATCCCCGTCCTTTTAAACAGCCGAAAAGCGTTTCGATTTCCCAACGCAAGCCATAAATTTTAATCGCATCAGGATTCAAATGCTGACAGACGATGATTAATAACTCACCATCACTCAGCCGTAACCCACTGAGATAAATTGAACAATTTCCCAAATAGCGCGCTGTTGAGAGGTGTCGTGTGCTACCCGGCTTAAGCCCATAAAACAAACGCTCTACGCGTATTCGCTGGCCTTGGGCATTGGTTGTCCAGGCGTTGTATAGTGGACCCCGTAATCCGGACAATAGTTTAAACTATGACTATTGAAAAAAGAGGTACAAAAAATGAGCGAAAAAAAACGGAAAACCTTTAGCGGGGCGCAAAAGGCCAAAATCGCGCTGGAAGCGGTTAAGAACATCAAAACGATCAATGAGATTGCTCAAGAGAATGAAGTCCATCCATCTCAGGTAAGCCAATGGAAAAAGGAACTGTTGGCCAATGCGGGAAGCCTGTTTGAAGGCAAACGCGGGCCGAAAGCGGTGAAGGCGCAAGACAATCCGGACCGTCTGTACGCCAAAATCGGGCAGTTGAATATGGAACTGGATTGGCTTAAAAAAAAGTCCGGGATCAGCCTATGATCACGCGTCAAAGCTGGGTGGATCAAAAAGATGAGTTGGCGTTAAGTCGGCAATGCCAGTTATTGAACGTTACCCGCTCAGTAATCCATGAACAGAAAAAACGCCAACAACAGCCGGTGTCTGCTGAAGATCAGCAACTGTTGCGGTTGCTCGACGAAGAATATACCCGGCATCCTTTTTATGGCTCACGCCGTATGACAAAGTATTTACGCGGCCTTAACCATCAGGTCAACCGCAAACGGGTTCAGCGGCTGATGCGCATACTGGGGCTGGTCGGCATGGCGCCGGGCCCGAACACCAGTAAGCCGCATCCTGAGCATAAAGTCTATCCCTATCTGTTAAGAGGCGTCGAGGTGACACGCCCCAACCAGGTTTGGAGTACCGACATCACCTATATCCGGCTGCCGCAAGGATTTGTTTATCTGGTGGCCATCATGGATTGGTACAGCCGAAAAGTATTGGCATGGCAACTTTCCAATACCATGGACAGCGCGTTTTGCGTAAATTGTCTGGAGCAGGCCATCAAGACCTATGGCACACCGGAGATATTTAATACCGACCAGGGCGCACAGTTCACCAGCGCGGACTTCACCGGGGTATTGAGTCAGCATGGCGTGACCATCAGCATGGATGGCCGGGGACGGGCCCTGGACAATATCTTTGTTGAACGACTCTGGCGCACAGTGAAATATGAAGAAGTTTATTTGAAGCAATACGGCAACCTGCAAGCACTGTCAGCGGGGTTGACGGACTACTTTGCCTTTTACAACAGCGAACGACCGCATCAGTCGTTAGGCTATGAAACGCCAGACAGGGTTTATCAATTCGCCACGGGAGGTGGCGCTAAAATCGTGGATAAATATAATGCCGGCACTGCCAAGCAGACGCCGGGTGAAAATATGGGCCAGAGCCATTGAGCCTGACTGTTATGAGGGTTCTATCTTAAATTCTCTAATAATTTGTCTGGACAATGGGGTCCACTTTATTTTGTTCAGCTCGTAAATATCAACATTGTCCCGCTGAATGCGCAAACTGAAGTCAGTGGAATTTTTAATACAGATAATGGCGTGCCGATATTTATCAGCCGGCAGGTTGTTGATAAGATTGATCACGCCATTTTCCAGTCCACCGACGCCCAGGCTGAAAATCACATGTGCGATCAATGGCGGTTCCTTTTTATTTCGCATAATGGTATCATGTTAAAAACAATTTTCTAAATTTAGCATAAACTCAAGCTTCCATCCTCAGCTTTTCGCAGGGCCACGTCATCTAATCCGCTAACCCACTGACAAGCCTGCACTATTGGATAAGTGCTGGACATTCACTTCAGATCATGCTTGAATTCAATCACCATGATCGAAGTGGATTTACCATGATCTCTACCGCTGTCCGATGTCATCGTGCGACCGATACAGCGCCATGAGCGGGCGCGCCACTGGCTGCGCCACCCGATCCCTCATCCCGATTGGAGCACCCCGATGCAGAAGATCAATCTGAGCGACCTGGAGATGGCCCGGTTGCGCGAACAGCTGGGCCGCTTACCCGAACCCCGCGGTGGACGCCGTCAGCTGCACCCCCTGCCGACGGTGCTGACCATCGCCCTGGCGGCCACCCTGGCCGGCGCCCGGGGCTATCTGGCCATCAGTGAGTACGCCGCCCGCCTGACCCGGACGCAGCTCAAGCGCCTGCGGGCCTGTTTCGATCGCAGACAGCAACGCTTCGTGGCCCCCTCCGAGCCCACCTTCCGCCGCGTGCTCCAGCAGGTGGATCCGGTGGCGCTGGAGCAGGCCTTTTCCGCCTGGGTCCAGGCCAGCGCACCGGCCGACGAACCCCTGGCCATCGACGGCAAGACCCTCAAGGGCGCTCGCCGGGGCGATGGCCGCCAGACGCACCTGCTCGCCGCCCTGTTCCCTCGGCAGGGCACCGTCCTGGCACAGCGCGCGGTCGAGACCAAGAGTAATGAGATCCCGGCCCTGCGGGAGCTGCTCGATCCCCTCTCCATCGAGGGGCGTGTGGTCACCGCCGATGCGCTCCACACCCAACGCGAGACCGCCCGCTTCCTGGTCGAGGAAAAGGGCGCGCACTACCTGTTCACGGTCAAGGACAACCAGAAAACCCTGGCCAACGATCTCAAGGCTTTCGACCGGGAATCCATTCCCCCCTGAGCACACCACGGTGGACAAGGGACACGGTCGGATCGAGCAGCGCACCCTTCGCACCACCGTTGCGCTCAATGCCTATCTCGATTTCCCCCATGTGGGCCAGGTCTGCCGGATCGAACGCCAGGTCACCGTGTCCAAGACCGGCAGGACACGCACAGAACAGATCTTCTGCATCACTGATCTCACCCCGGAACAGGCCGACCCCGGGCAACTGCTGGCCCTCAACCGGGGGCACTGGAGTATCGAGAACCGCCTCCATTGGGTCCGCGATGTCACGTTCGATGAGGACCGCTGCCAGGTTCGAAAGGGCCATGGCCCCCAGGTGCTCGCCTGCCTGCGAAACGCCGTCATCGGCCTGCTGCGTCGCCTGATCCGTCAGCCGCGGCAATCCATCGCCAGCATGATCCGCCATTTTGCGGCCCATCCTGCGCAGGCGCTCGCTGTCTTCCTGCGCTGACACGGCCGGCCCAGGTCGTCATCGGGGCCGACGGTGATCGGCCAGGCCCCGGTATGGCCAATGACCATGGCGAACTGCCATTCGGCGGCTTTTTGCAGCCCAATCGACCGAATATCCCGCTTCAAGCCGGGAAACCTCACTACGCCAAGGCCCTGGATCAGGCTGGTTAAGGTGTGGCCGGGGGAGAGGCGATTTAGATGACGTCGTCCTGCAGCTTTTCGGCTAATCTTTTACGATACCGGCCAAATAGTTTAGAATGGCCGGTTTTTTACGGTATCCGCCATGAATTTAACCGCTATTTACCCCGGTACCTTCGATCCGATCACCAATGGCCATCTGGATCTGGTCGCCCGGGCATCAAGACTGTATGACAAAGTCATCGTCGCTGTTGCGGAAAGCCGAGGCAAAGCGCCGTTATTTACTGTAGCCGAACGTGTGGAACTGGTGCGCCAGGTTACGGTCGAATTCAACAATGTTGAGGTGATTGGCTTTAACAACCTGCTGGTCGATTGCGCCAGGGAGCATGGCGCCAGCGTTATTTTACGCGGCTTGCGGGCTGTTTCGGATTTTGAATTCGAATTCCAGATGGCGGGCATGAACAGGCGTTTGTCACCCGACTTGGAAACCGTCTTTCTGACGCCAGCGGAACAATACGAATTTATTTCCTCCAGCATGATTCGGGAAATCGCCAAGCTGGATGGCGATGTTTCCAGCTTTGTGCCACTGATCGTCAAACAACGCCTGATTGAAAAATTTATCCAACTTAAAGAGGACTAAGCATGTCATTGAAAATTGATGATGAATGCATCAACTGTGATGTTTGTGAACCTGAGTGCCCCAATGGCGCGATTTCACAAGGTGACGATATTTATATTATCGATCCGGAATTATGTACCGAATGCGTGGGCCATCACGACACGCCGCAATGTGTCGAGGTCTGTCCGGTCGATTGCATCGATAAAGACCCAGCTCATGCGGAAGATCACGATTCCCTGTATCAAAAATACCTGAAACTGACCGGTTGAGTTCAAAATCTCTGAAAGGGCGGCCACCGCCCTTTCAATGATAAAGCTTGTCTTGCCCGCTTTTACATCCCTCGCTGTTCTTCCACATTCCAACCGATTGGCGTCAGAGCATTTCTGCGTTCTTTTTCGTTAACTGTTTCTCAACACCCACATCCTAACAGCTTCCTTAAGTCAAATTTAATAAAAATACGCTCTGTACATGACAAAAATTAACTTATGACAAATGAGTCTCATGTATTCCAGTGACAAAAGGTATGGGTTGCAAAAGAGCAATCACTTTTCTAATCATCCTTTTTGATTGAGATAAGACATTAAACAACGTTGAGCGGATACAATCTAATCCATATCGAAACAGGCTTTGCGCGAGCCGCTGATGTGTTTTGGTTTTTATTGGTAACTCGCAATCATGTTTCCATTCGCCTGCTTTATGTGACCAACAGAAAGCAATAACGGGAAGTACTAACAATTTTTTGATCCGAAGATAACCGACTACACGCGTTTCCTCAAGTTTGAATCCACGTCCTTTTAAACAGCCAGAAAGCGTTTCGATTTCCCAACGCAAGCCATAAATTTTAATCGCATCAGGGTTCAAATGCTGACAGACGATGATTAATAACTCACCATCACTCAGCCGTAACCCACTGAGATAAATTGAACAATTTCCCAAATAGCGCGCTGTTGAGAGGTGTCGTGTGCTACCCGGCTTAAGCCCATAAAACAAACGCTCTACGCGTATTCGCTGGCCTTGGGCATTGGTTGTCCTGGCGTTGTTGCGAATACGGATATAAAAGGGAATCTCTTGCTCAAACAACCAGCCCATCCATTCGTCTCCAATAAACTCCCGATCAGCCAAAAGACCTTTGATGTGATGTCGGCCAAACTGCGCAATAAAGCGTTTCATCAGCGCTATACGTTCCTTCGTATTAGAGTTGCCCCGCTTGTTTAAAGGCAACCAATACACAGGAATGGCGGCACCCCGATAAACCACGGCAAGCACCAGCAGATTAATATTGGTTTTACCCCACTTCCAATTCGTCCTGTCTAACGTCAGATAGTAATCCTGATCAGTGAAACCAAACAGTTTCATGATGAAATGAGCGACTTCATTGTAATCCAGCCAATGGTCACTGAAAAATCGTTGCATCCGTCGATATCGTGAGGAAATTCTTGCCCGACTGGGAAAGAATACGGCGAGCTGGGCCAGATTGACCGTGCTAACTGCCATCAAAGCAATTAACATACCCACAAAACAAACGATTCTTGCCTTGTTCCATTGAAAGTGCTCAGTTAATATGACGGTCAGCTCGTTGATTTGTAATGTCCCGTTATTCATATTCGCTAAAACAAAATGCGGTATTTAATTACATTTCAACGAGCTACGCCAGCTTTTAATATTTTTTGTCATGTACAGAGAAAAATACGTTAGTTTTAAGTTGATGGAATTTTTCACCAAGGAATCGCTTATTTGTTCAGCGATTCTCCAAGCATTCAACTTGGCTCTGCCGCTTACACAGCGCAGGTTTACACTATAAAATTCACTAAGGAGCTTGATATGGCAAGCCAATTTCAAACATTCTCATTGAGCAGAACAATCATTTTGCTGTTCTGTTTGATCTTCAGCCTTAACGCCTTCGCTGATGATGACGATAAGGATTCCGATTCCCCCAGCCTGACAATAACCCGTGCCAAATACAGCAGCGAAAAACACAGACTGGAAGTCAAAACCAAATACAAAGGTCATAAACCTTATAAGCTGGAATTATTTGACCCCGCCTCCAATGCCTTGCTGTTCAGCAAAAAAAGCAAAAAATCCTCGCTTAAAATCAAACTGAAAAACCTCGATAAACAATCTGTTCCCTGCATTATCGAAGCCAGAGTCAATGGATTGAGCGCCATCCACAAAGTCAAACACGCGCCGCAGTCATGCAGCAGTTCTTCACAATCCGAACCAGACGATCATTCAATCACCAAGGTCAAAATCGATGATGCAAAATATGAGGATGACAGACTCATTGTTAAAGGTGAATTCAAAGGGGGAACGCCAAAACGGGTGCAATTGTTCGATACCCGCAGCGGCCAATTACTGGCGGAGCTGCAACCCGACGATAATGCCGAGCATTTTAAATTCAAATTGTCTGAGATCGTCCCCGTCCCCTGTGAAGTGACGGTTCAGGCCGACAATGTTTCGGCCAGCAAGGAAGTTGAACACGCCCCCGGAGACTGCTCGACTCCCCCGCCACCCACAACGCAAAACCATGCCCCTGTCTGCGCCATTACCAGCCCGGCGCAAAACATTGTTCAGATCGACCTGGGCCAATCGCTATCGTTTGCCGGCCAGGCCAGCGACCCGGACGGCGACCCGCTTACATTTGAATGGGATTTCAATGGCGGCGCTGACGCCAGGCCGACCGTTTTGTCACCCGGTGCGATCACTTTCGATGTCAACAACGGCAGTTTTCTGGTGCATTTTACCGTAACCGACGACCAAGGTGCGCGTTGCACCGCCAGCATGACGGTTGTAGTGGGCACACCGCCTCCTACTGGAAACATGGTGCCGCAACAACCCACCCCGGGCGATGTGGCTGCAGGAGATGGCAATCACGTCGTGTTGCCGGCTAACGATCTGGGCATGCATTGCGCCGATTTGGGTTCTTATCCTTTCGAAATTCTGCCGCCATTCAATACCGTCAATGCCTACGCCATCAAAAAAGGCACAACCGGCGCCAATAAGCCGTTGATTTTGGATGCCACCCAGGTCACGCTGCGTTATTCAGCCGCATCCAACCCAAATGACCCGGTCGGACCGAACTCAATCAACTCCACCAGTCAGAACTTTCCATTGGGCAGCTCATTGGCCGATGCAACGATTGGCAAAATAGACTTCTGGGATACAGCAGGCAACAGCACCGACAGTATCGTCTCTTTGTTGTTTCCAGGGCTTAATCCGGTTCCCGATGAAGGCTTGTTGACGCTGGACAATGTCGACCAGGGCCATGGCCGTTTCATGCCCGGCATTGCCGCACCTTATCAGGCCAATGACCCGCAAACCTTCAGTAAATTCATTGCAGAATTTGGCTGGCATACCGCCCAAGGTATCCCCATGACCAATGTAGATGACCAGGGGCGGTTGAATTCCTACCCGTTAATGCGCATCCAGGCTGTGAATAACGCCACCGGCCAGGTCGTGGCCACCACCGATGTCGTCACGCCGGTTTCGGCGGAAGTAGACTGCCGGGATTGTCATACCGCGGGTAAGGTCGGCGCCGACAGTCAGGCGAGAAACAATGCGCTGCAATTCATGCCGCCGGCTTCCAGCAACCGCCTGGATGTGGAACGTGCGGCCAAGAAGAACATCCTGATGCTGCATGATTTTAAACATGGCACCGATTTTATCGCCCAGGACAAACCGGTACTGTGTGCGGGCTGTCATCGCTCCAATGCGCTGGCCCTGGTCGGCGGCCCCGGTGGTGATCCGACGGTCGACAACATGTCTAATGTCATGCACGGATTTCATGGCCGTCTGCAGGTCGATTCAGCCGGTCAATTACTGCGTGACTTCGCCGGAGAACCTATCTTGCTCGACCCACAAAACCAGACTGGCGTCACCAAGCTGATTCCTTTCGGTCCCAACGTCCCGATGGAAGAAAATTGTTTTCTGTGTCACCCGGGTAAAATCACCCAGTGTTTCCGCGGCGCCATGTTCACCGCCGGACAAAAATGCGAGGAGTGTCATAGCGATCTCATCGCTATCGGTGCTGAAGTGGCCAGAGCGGATGGCACACGCCGGGAACCCTGGCTGGATGAACCTGAATGTGGTTCCTGTCACACCGGCATAGGCAACGACCCGGTCGGCCACCTGGCTTTTGCCGCCAACGATCCTTCCGCAAGCCCATTGCCGGCCAAGACACAGCGCTTCAATGTCAATGACAAGACCTTGTATCGAAACAGTCTGGATAACCATGCCAGTCTGGGGTGTGAAGCCTGTCACGGCAGTCCGCACGCCATCTGGCCAAACCGCAATCCGGACGCCAATGACAATGTTACGGCCAAACAGTTGCAAGGTCATGCCGGCACCATCACCGAGTGCACCGCCTGTCATGAAGCAGGCAGCTTCCCGAATGGCACACTGGATGGCCCTCACGGCATGCACCCGGTCAATGATCCTTTCTGGAATGAAGAAGACGGTCACGGCCATTACGCCAAACGCCATGCCGATCAATGCGCCGCCTGTCATGGAGCCGATCATTTAGGCACTCGTCTGGCCAAAGTCCCGGTCGATCGGGTCTTGAAGAACCCAAAAGGAAAAATACTTACGACATTGAAAGCCGGAGATCAAGTTTCTTGCAATCTTTGTCATAGCCTGAAAAAGAGCTTTGATAACTAAGGAGATGCTGAACAAATCATCCATGATTTGTCAGCTGACGCAAAGTGATGTGTGATTTACACTTTGCTTATAAAACCGATAGTTTACAACCATCGGTTTTGACGACACAGGGATGTGTTCTCGTAATTTTCCTAAACCTTAACCTTTTCGACCAGCGCCAGAGGGCGTTGGTCGAAAATACAATAGATTCATCCATAACCCGAAAGCCTTTTCGCTTGAGTGAATCGTTATCCACAAATCCATCTGCCTCCTCGTTTCTGGCCATTCATGCCGACAAACTGACAAAAGAACACACAAGAAAAAAACTTTAGCAATCTCTGCATGAAACACTCAAAACCTTATCATTAATAGGGTATACTGTCCTGCTAAAAATCAATCTCTGTTTGTTTTTTCCGCACCACTCGCCTCATTTATTCCCAAAATCATCAAACAAGCTATAATTTAGAGCAATGTTTTAACCTATTCCATTCAGCAACACGTTTAAGCTTTTAATATGGCATCATTTCCAGATACTTCCCCAGACGATACGGATGTTATAAGCGCCGAACAGTCGATGCATTTGCTGGAAATGCAAAAACAAATTCTGGAAAAAACAGCCACCAGCGCTGATTCACAATCATTACTGAATGCCCTTTGTCTTGCTGCTGAATCTATGATCGAAAATGCTGTGGCGTCTATTATGATATACGATGACAGCGGTACCTCATTGAATGTGATTGCCGGCCCCTCCCTGCCGCCTGAAGCGGCTGAAGCGCTAAACGACCTGAAACCGTCCGAGCATTCCGGTTCGTGCGGTACGGTCGTTTTCAGCAACCAGCCCCAATATATTTCCTGCACGCTCACTGACCACCGCTGGCGTCCAGAAGCTTTTAAACAGTTTGCACTGAATTTTAATATTCGCGCCTGCTGGTCGGTTCCCATCAGAATGAGTGACAATCAAGCTGTCGGCTCCTTTGCGCTGTCCAGTTTTGAAACACGTGCGCCAAATTCTTTTCAGAAAAGCTTACTGGAAACAAGTGCACAGCTTGCCAGCATCATCTTGAAGCGTCAGGAAGAGCGGCAAAAACTCTGGGAAATGGCGCATTTTGATCAACTGACAGGCTTGCCCAATCGAAACAAATTTCTCATTCGAACGGATCGGGCCATCAAAAAAGCGGGCAAACAGCACATGCGGCTGGCCGTGCTTTGTCTCGATATCGATAAATTCAAGGATATCAATGATAGCGATGGACATGACGCTGGCGACAATGTTTTAAATTTTTTTGCCGATGAAATCCATCAGCATCTTGGCAAAAACGATACTCTCGCCCGTATCGGCAGTGATGAATTTGCAATTTTACTGGAAGATTTGACCGATACGGCTGCTATCGAATCCTTGTGCCAGCATTTAAACCAGTCGCTACAAAAAAAACGCCCTCCTTCGCTCCATATACTGTCGCTCAGCACTTGCATTGGCGTCAGTATTTTTCCCGATGATGCGACAACTGCCAAGCAATTGCTTAAACATGCAGATATCGCTTTATATTCCGCCAAAAAATAAAAATCCGGCAATTATTGTTTTTATAACCAGAACCAGACCGACACGCTCAATAAGCGGCTGTCACTTCAGGCCGAGCTGGAAATAGCCATCAATCAGAAACAGTTTGCCGTTTACTATCAACCCCAATTTTGCAGCAAAAGCGGAAAACTCATTGGCCTTGAGGCCCTTGTCCGCTGGATTCATCCGCAAAAAGGGCTGATAGCGCCGAATGATTTCATTCCCATTGCCGAAGAAAACGGCCTGATCGCCGCAATTGACGAACAAGTTCTCGAATGCGCCTGCCTCCAGTGCCTGGACTGGTGGCGACAAGGGATTCCAGAATTCACACTGGCGATCAATCTTTCCGTATCTGAGCTCAGGGCCGGTTTTGCCCAATCACTACAACAAAAACTGGCCCGGCTTCAGTTTCCTGTCGAACAGCTGGAACTGGAAGTTACCGAAAGCTTGGCCATGATGACTTCCGCGCATGAAGTACTGAAAGAGCTGCATCAATTAGGCTTCAAACTGGCCATGGATGATTTTGGCACCGGCCACTCATCCCTCGCCCAATTAAAACGCCTGCCCATTGACAGCCTGAAGATTGACCGCTCTTTTGTCATGGATATACCCAACGATCCCAACGATATAGTGATTACTCAGACCATTCTAGTCATGGGGCATACCCTGGGTTTAAAAATAGTCGCCGAAGGCGTGGAAACCGAACAACAAAAAAGTTTTCTGATTGAAAACGGTTGTGATTATTTACAGGGATAGAAGTTACGCATTGACAACAGATCGAAATTTTGGGTTTAAATGATTCATATTTGGCATAAAGGTGTCGATAAACGAAGCCATAACATCGTTGAATAAATTCCGCTGTACGCTATAGCAATTATTAATCACGTCTGCAAAGCTCAATTTTTGTAATTGAACAAAGCCACAAATTGCAGAAAAAATATGATTATTTATTGCTCTTTTATTGCGAACCTGGAACCGCTCAATATTACACACCTGCTTTATTGCCCGATGATATTGCTCAATCTGCCACTGCCTGTCATGTTGTTCGGTAAATGCTTTCTTGTCAAAAACAGCGGTTTTTTCTTCATCAGGTAGTGAACTTATGTAATGGCGAACTTGTTCTTTCAAGGTCGTCCGAAATAATTTCACATACCCAAAATTTTTGAGCCAAACCATTAAGCCGTCTTCCGGGATTTCTAATTGCCTGACTTGAACCCATGAACCTTTTTCAACAGAGACTAATCGATTACCTTCCACTGCAAAGAATAATCCTGTCTGATGATTTCTTGTCAATTTAAGATTATCCACGCAACTGTACCAGCTATCTCCTGTTACAAAACCAGGTTCTAGTCCCCAAGCTAATACTTCGGTCAGCATGTCTTGAAAATAGTCATTTTTTGTCTTTCCTTCCGCCTTATCGACCACCCGGAAATTCAGTGGTTGGTGTTTTCCTTGAATGTCTGTGTAGTACAACGTGACAAGATTGATTCCCTTGACTGCTCTATGATGTTTTCCCGACCAAAAATAACTGACATATGCCATATATTGGCTATAAGGTTTATCAAGAACACTATCGTCAACACTCAAGGTTCCGCCCTTTAAATTCAGGCTTGCGCTGGCTTCATTGTATAAATCTCGCCCAGTGTAATGCTCCCGATTTAGAAATCGATTTACGCTATCATGTGATATTGACATGACTTCTCCTAATCGTCGACAACTAGCTTGTTTCGGCTCACTTAATAAAAAACCAATATACATGGGTAATGTACAGCAGGCTGTTGAGGGGCGTGTTATTTCTCTTATCAAGGTTTGCCTTGCATTGACTTTGGGATTTTTTAAACCCATAGTTTAACATTGCCTGTCAATGCGTAACTTCTATAATACTGTTTTAAAAAGTTTTTTGTTTGTCTATGTATAAATATAACGGCCAGTTGGTGCACAGTCTGCACGACGAGGAAGGCGTTATAGAAATTGTCGATAACGATGGCGTTCGCGCCTTACACTTCGGCTCCCATTCCCGCCAGAGCACCATCTTGCTGTCCGATCCTGACCGCCTGCATTCTTTATATGCCCGCGCCATGATGGGGCTGTTATTGTTCAATGACCAGCCTGAAGAGGTGTTGATGATTGGTTTGGGCGGCGGCACCTTGACCAAATATCTGCTCAATGAATTCCCCGCTTGCAAAATAAAGGTCATTGAATACCGGCGCGGCGTGTTGAAAGTCGCCCGCAGTCATTTTGGCCTGCCCTTGGACAGCCGCCTCAAAGTCAAAATCGGCTGCGGCGCTGAATATGTTTGTCAACAAAGTCTTCACCATGCCGAAATGCATGACCTGATTATGATTGACGCCTTTGATCATGAAGGCATGGCGCCTGAAGTCAGTAGCGAACGTTTTTTCGATGGCTGTAAAACCTTGCTGACCGGCAATGGCATGCTGGCGATCAATTTATGGGGCACAAACAAGGATTTGTTTCAGCAAGTGGCCTGGAATCTGGGACGGGTATTCGACTGGCGGATATTGTTTTTACCGGTGCGTAAACGCGGCAACATTATCGGCTTCGCTTTCAATGACGGCATGCCAAAACCAAGCTTCAAAGCCATTCAGCAAAAAGCCAAGCAACTGGAACAACAGTATCAACTGGAGTTCCCGATTTTTGTGCATGACATAAAACGCAACAACAGCAAAATTTTCAATCGGGTTTTCAAACCATGACAGCATCAGCACCTTATCTTTTTGGCTACCGGAAATATTGGGCGGAACGCTTTGGCATCGCTCCGCAGTTACCGATGAGCAAAGAAGAAATGGACAACATGGGCTGGGAAGCCTGCGATATTATTCTCGTCACGGGCGACGCTTATGTCGATCATCCCAGCTTTGGCATGGCGGTGATCGGACGGGTGCTGGAAGCGCAGGGCTTTCGGGTTGGCATTATCTCGCAGCCAGACTGGCGCAGCGTCGACGATTTTCGTGCATTAGGCCGTCCCAATCTGTTTTTTGGCGTAACGGGCGGCAATATGGATTCGATGGTCAATCGCTACACATCGGATAAAAAAATCCGCTCCAACGATGCCTACACCGCCAATGGCGAAGGCGGCAAACGTCCGGACCGGGCCGTCAATGTTTATTCGCACCGCTGCCGGGAAGCCTACAAAAATGTACCGATCATCATCGGCGGCATCGAAGCCAGTTTAAGACGCATCGCCCATTACGATTATTGGTCGGACAAAGTGCGCAAATCCATTTTAATGGATTCCAAGGCCGACTTGCTGCTTTACGGCAATGCCGAAAGACAAATTGTCGAAATCGCCCATCGCCTGGCGAAAGGCGAGGCCATCTCCGACTTGAAAGGCATTCGCGGCAGTGTTCATTTCGTCAAAAAAATTCCGGCCGGCTGGGTGGAAAAAGACTCAACGCTGATCGACAAACCCGGCCCCCTGTCGCCCGAAATCAACCCTTATCAGGAACAGCCAGCTTGCGATAAAAAACAGGCCGACACCGATTCAAACGAAAAAGTCATCCAGTTTCATCGCGCCATTCCCAATCGGCAACGCGCCAAAACCGTGGTCCGCCTGCCTGACTATGAAACCGTCAAAGACGATCCTGTCATGTACGCCCACGCCTCCCGGGTGATGCATGGCGAGACCAACCCGGGCAACGCCCGTCCGCTGATTCAGCGGCATGGCGCGCGGCAAATCTGGGTCAATCCACCCGCCATCCCACTGACCACCCGGGAAATGGATGGCGTGTTCGATTTACCTTATTCCCGTCAACCACACCCACGCTACGGCAAGGCCAATATTCCGGCGTTTGAAATGATTCAGCATTCGGTCAACATCATGCGCGGCTGCTTTGGCGGCTGCACGTTCTGCTCGATCACCGAACATGAAGGACGCATCATTCAAAGCCGCT
The DNA here is from genome assembly GCA_965277025.1 of Methylomarinum sp. GTDB lineage: Bacteria > Pseudomonadota > Gammaproteobacteria > Methylococcales > Methylomonadaceae > Methylomarinum. The sequence continues at coordinate 3,869,925 of OZ255706.1, read as the reverse complement.
CGGAAGACTCCATCATCCGGGAAATCGAAGCCATTCGCGATAGTTCGCCGCATTTCACAGGCCACATCTCCGACCTGGGGGGACCTACCGCCAACATGTATCGCCTGGCCTGTAAAGACCCCAAGATTGAAGCCTCCTGCCGTAAATTATCCTGTGTTTATCCAGGTATTTGCCAAAACCTGAACACCGACCACACGCCCTTGATAAAGCTATATCGGCGCGCGCGAAAAATCCCCGGCATCAAAAAAATATTCATCGCCTCAGGTCTTAGGTACGATTTGGCCGTTCAGTCCCCTGAATACGTCAAGGAACTGGTCAGCCACCATGTCGGCGGCTATCTGAAAATCGCCCCGGAGCATACCGAACAAGGACCGCTGTCGAAAATGATGAAACCCGGCATGGGTACTTATGACCGCTTTAAAGCGATGTTCGACAAGTTTTCCAAACAAGCCGGCAAGGAACAATATCTGATTCCCTACTTTATCGCCGCCCACCCTGGCACCACCGACAAAGACATGCTCAACCTGGCGTTATGGTTAAAACGCAACGGCTTCCGTGCCGACCAGGTACAAGCGTTTCTGCCCTCCCCGATGTCCATCGCCACTGCTATGTACCATTCCGGCAAAAACAGCTTGCGCAAAGTCAGCCGTTCGGCAGACGATATTCCGGTACCGAAAAACTTCAAGCAACGCCGTCTGCACAAAGCGTTTTTACGCTACCACGACCCGAAAAACTGGCCATTGCTGCGGGAAGCCTTGAAAAAAATGGGCCGGGCTGACCTGATCGGCAATGGTAAACAGCATTTGATTCCGTCTTTTCAACCCAAAGGAAGCGGCGATAAAAACCCCGCCAAAACACGATCATTCAAAACCAAACACACGGGCTTTGAGCATAAAAAGTCGGCGCCACGACATCACCGCAAACGCCATCCCCAATGATGCGCCTGTAGCGATTTCGCTGGTACCCAAGCGAGAGCCTGGGAACCAGCAACAATCATGGATGATTTGTCGGCACTTCCTTTGATAATACGGAATAAAACCCCTCTGGCGATGCACCGGTCAATAGCAAATAATCCTGGGCTCGTGTCATACCAACATATAATAACCGGGCATCCTCTTTCTGCCGCTCATCTTCCTTACCCAACAAATCCACACCCAAAATTATCACTCGATGAAATTCCAGTCCTTTACTGCTATGAATTGTCAATAGCGTCACATGTTCCGCTTCGGCATCAAAAGCGGCTTTATATTTTTTAGCCGCCATCCATAAATGGGGTATTTTTTCATTCTTCAAACATAGCGCCAATTTCTTTCCCAACACTGGCGAAGTATACAAAACAGCTATATCACGTAACGGAACGCCTTTATCGCGCCATTTTTTTATACAGGCGATGGCGTAATTGATTTCTGCTTTTTCAGAAGGTAATTGTTTTACAACTGGCGCAGGCCCATTCAAACCGGCTGCCTCAGGCGATATTAACGGAATATGATCATCATCAGCCGTATGCACTTCCAAATACTGGCGGGCAAACTGGTAAGCAAAATTCAGAATTTCCCGGGTATTTCGATAATTCAAACGCAAAATAGTCGTTCTGCCCTGTGCCTTGATACCAACACTGGACAATGAAAAACCCAACCCCCTTTTTTGGTGATAAATGGATTGCGCATCATCATAAAGCAACAACAAAGAGTCACTATCCGGGTCTATCATCTGCACGACCAGTCGTAACCAGTCCGCTTCAAAATCGTGCCCTTCATCAATCAGTAAGGCATCATATTGCGCCCTTGGAATCAGACCTTGATCCACCGCTTGTATCACACTTTCAACCTGCCGTTCCCACAAAAGCGCAGCTGATTTGATCAAATCAATATGATAAGTTTTCAACTGCTGGCTGCACCAATCATGAAAATGATAAACCTGAACCTTTGCACCAATGCCCCGGCTGGAAATAAACTGTCGTAATTTCGCCGCTAACGTAATATTGAAACATAAAACCAGGATCGGCTTTTGCACCAACTGCGCCAGATGCAGACAACGATAACCTAAAATCAAAGTTTTACCGGAACCGGCAACACCATGAATAACCCGATGCCCTTCTCCCAGACTTCTCGCCAGTTGTTCCTGCTGTACATCCATGATCTTGATAATATCCGGCAGTGTTTGTTCCGTTTCTTCCTCTTCCCCGGCGAAATCGAACAAACTGGCAGAAACGCCTTCGTCAATTCGTATTTCAGGAAACAAATGCCATCTGATCCGGTCGATCTGCGGCAAACTCAACTGGCCGCCAAACTGATAGTGAAACATATTCCACAGTTTTTGCTGGAAAACTTCCGCATCGACAGAACCTGCCAAATCATCCTTGTACAATACCAAATGGTCAGGCAATAATTGTTCCCGCAGCTCATCAGGCATGCCTCTTTCCATGGTTTGCCGGGTAATATTGGTAAACACAACGCCCCAACCATAAGGCATGATCAACGAGCCTTTATGGTATCCACTGGTCTGTTGCAACTGCGGGTCTTTTTGTAACCTGTTAATCACCGTATAGGTATAGTCCCGTGCTTGTTCCAAAGGATGAGGCTTGGTGACCAGTCCGGCGTTTGTCAGCAGAGTGACTTCTGACTTATTCATACTTTTAAGCGTTTCAGCTTTCCAGTCTTTGACTTCGAGAAACAACAAGCCTCGAGCGGGGTGCAGAATAATAAAATCAGGATAGCGTCGCTGTTTACCCAGCGGTATATCAAACCAGACCAGATAATCGTCTTCCAGTACATCACGTAAACGATTGGCGACCCTTTTTTCCCCTGATGTCATTCTCGCCAACACATGCCGTGTCAATGCAGGAATAATTTCCGCCATTCCAGATCCCCCTACTGCCAGCGCTTCCATAAAATTATAGCTTGATAGAAACGCCTTTACCTGAATCCAGATAAAATATCCCAGGTTAATACTAATATTCAGTGTATCTTAAGAACTGATGTTACGCGGTCTTGAATTGTTGCAATTCAGCAAAAGCCTGCCGAATAGCCTTGATATATAATTTAGCCTTCAAGGCAAAATGATTGGTTTGGTGTTTTATTTTGAGACACTCCAGTTTAAAGACCGCCATAATGGCCATAAAAATATGATTGTTTTGTGTTGTTGGGGTACGAGTAGGCGACTTTGCCAACCCGGCATTGGATTTCAATGATTTATGAAATTCTTCGACTTTCCAGCGTTTCTGATAGATTGCCGCAACTTTTTCACCCGTTAATGTTAAATCACTGCACACCAGATTAACGGTTGCCGTACTGCCGTCTTTGTTTGTAAAGATTCGCCGGACAATCAGGACTTCATGTGGGTAGCCTTTTAGCCAGCCGCGTACTGCTTGTTTATCCTCTAATGCAATGTCACTGACACGGGTAAATTTTCCTTGTTTCTTGTCGTCTACGCTCAACGCCACCAAACGATTATCCTTTAAAGCCCCAATGAAATGTTTGTCTTTGTCAACAATAAACTCCAGATTCTCTTTAGCCGTAAACCAGCTATCCATCAACACATAGCGAAATTGAAGCCGATTGTTCAAACACTGTTGAATCATCGCACGCATCAGCTCATTTTTGGTCACCGTAGCCATTCGTTTAACCTGCTTTGTTTTGACATCACAAAACTGAATCGGTTTTTTGACCACTTCAAAGGCTACGGGTATCGAAACATCGCCCGTATGATACAAGGCATTCAATAGATTGATGCCTTTGACTGACCGCCCCTGGCAATGGTCATAATGCCAACAAATGACTTCATTCTCGTCTGTCCATTGCTTCTCCTGGATGGTATCGTCAAAAATCAAACACCCCGTTTCTTCTTCAATCTTCCGGACTGTTCGTTTAACCTCCAGCCAGAGGTCTTTTGATGTGTACGTCCTGGACGATAAAAAACGCATGACACTATCATGGCTAACTTCTCCATCTAACATTGACGACAAACCCGTCGCCGTCGCATAGCTCGTATTGCTGATTAAATAGTCTGTGTACAGGTAAGAAAACTTACCTTATAATTAGCCTTTGTGTCTAACGAGTTAAATGAAGATCTGAACAATGAAAACAACAAACCTCTTGATTGCCGCTGCATTGGGACTTACTTTAAGCGCTTGTGACAAAGCGACTGAAGAACAAAAATCGGCTGAAAACAACGGCGCCTCTGTTGTTGACCAAGTAAAATCTTCGGTTGACAACGCGCAGGCAGCCGCTTCCGATACTGTCGCCGGCAGTCTGGAAAAAGCCAAAGCGGCTGCAGAAAGCGCTGCGGCGGCAACTGGCGATGCCGTTTCCAACGTCACTGACGCCGCTAAAGAGACAGCCAGCAACGCGGTTGATGCAACCAGCGCTGCGGTTTCAAGTGCAACTGACGCAGCCAAACAAACGGCAGCCGATGCGGCTACTGCAGTTACCGATGCCGCAACAAAAACAGTTGAATCGGCTAAAGAAACCGTTAACAATGCAGCAACCAGCGCAAGCACCGCTGTTTCTGAAAAAGCAGCTTCTTTAACTGAGTCTGTTACCCAGCCCGCCACTGATGCGGCAGAAAAAACAGCTGAAAAAGCAGATGCCGCCAAAACAGCTGGCGATGCATTGAAAAGTCTCGCTCAGTAATAACTTGGTAAGGCGGATTGCCTGACGGCGAATCCGCCCTACTGCCGTTTTTCCAGCATTTCCATGGCCAAGCGCGCCATATTTTCCGAGCCGCCGCCATCCCCTGACTTGTCTTTGACTTCCGCCAGGTTTTCCAGCATTTTTGCCCGATAAGGTTTGTCTTGTAATAGCTTGAGAATTTCTTCCGACAACGTATCGGCATTGGCTTCTTGTTGAATAAGTTCCTTTATGATCCTGCGGCCAGCAATGATGTTGGGCAGGCCGATAAAAGGAATTTTCACCAGTTTTTTTCCCAGCCAATAAGTCAAAGCCGATAACTTGTAGACGATCACCATCGGTATTTGCAGCAGCGCGATTTCCAGCGAGGCAGTTCCCGATGCCGTCATTACCGCATCACAACACTGAATCACATCATAGGGCTGGGCTTTGATGACTTTAATCTCGACATCGGAGGCCTGCAAACAGGGCTTTAGCGCCTCATCATCGATGGAATCTGCCTGCGGCAGGACGAATTGGACATCCGGAACAGTTTGCTTTATTTTGCCGGCAGCTTCCAGCATCACGGGTAACAAGCGTCTGATTTCATTGCTGCGGCTACCGGGCAGTAATCCAACAATGGGCCGTTCGGCATGCAGAGAAAACAGGCGCAGATCGTCGGTCTTGTTGCGTTGCGGTTTCACCTTATCCACCGAGGGATGGCCGACATAGCGCACTGGTACATTTTCCGCTTCGTAATAGGCGGTTTCAAACGGAAAAATAACCGCCATCATGTCAATGGCCTCGCCATAGGTTTTTACCCGACCCGGACGCCAGGCCCAGACTTGTGGACTGACATAAAACAGGACTTTAATGCCCTGGCTTTTGGCAAAGCGCGCCAGCTTCAGGTTGAATTCCTTGTAATCGACGCAAACCAGCAAATCCGGTTCTTCTTCGGCCAGCAGTTTTTTCATTTGCGCCAACGCCGCCCGGATTTCGCCATAATGGCGCAAAATCTCGATTAACCCGATCACGCCGATGCCGGACGAATCCACCTTGACATCGATACCGGCATCACGCATTTTGGTGCCGCCCATGCCGATGGCCTGAATATTCGGCAGATGCTTTTTCAGCGCCTGAAACATGCTGGCGGCATGCTGGTCACCGGATGACTCGCCGGCGCTGAAGGCGATTTTAATGCTTTTTTCAGCCATCTGTCAGAGCGCGGTTTTGATCACCGCAACGATTTTTTCGATATTGTCTTCACTCAACATCGGGCAAATCGGCAAGGAAAAACAGCGTGCCGCCACCGACTCGGTTACTGGCAATGACAGGCCGGCGCATTCATCCTTGAATACATTTTGTCGATGCAGCGGCACAGGATAATATACGGCGCAACCGATTTGTTCGGCTTGTAAAGTTTCGATAATTTTATCGCGCTGATCCGACAACAAAGTATATTGATGATAGACATGCTCACCCAGCCCATCTTCATAAGGGGTTTGCAACGGTAGATCAGCCATCAGTTCTGAATATCGATGGGCCGCCTTGCGCCGAGCTTGGTTGTATTGATCGATACGTTTCAGTTTGGCTCTAAGCACCACGGCCTGCATATCATCCAGGCGGCTGTTGTAACCAATGACATCATGATAATAACGCACCTTGGAACCATGATTGCGCAGCATTTTCAGCATTTCGGCCGTTTCATCAGACTGAGTGACCACCAGGCCGCCATCACCGAATGCACCTAGATTTTTGCTGGGGAAAAAACTGAAGCCGGCCGCATTTCCTATGGAACCGGTCTGTCGTCCATCGATGCGGGCGCCAAATGACTGGGCGCAATCTTCAATCAGTTTTAAATCGTATTTGTCACATAAAGCTTTTATCGCCGCCATATCGACCGGCTGACCGAACAAATGCACCGGCATAATCGCTTTGGTCTTGTCGGTAATGGCGGCTTCGATATTTTCCGGCGTGATATTGAATGTTCTGGCGTCTATATCGACAAATACGGGCTTTGCGCCGACATATTTAATCGCCTCCGTCGTAGCGATAAAGGTGAACGCCGAAGTGATCACCTCATCGCCCGGACCAATGCCTTCCGCGCGTAAGGCCAGATGCAGCGCGTCGGTGCCGGAAGCGCAGCCCAGCGCATGTTTGACGCCAAGATATTCAGCCGATTCCTGCTCGAAAGCCTGGACATTCGGGCCTAAAATGAAGGAACAATTTTCAATTGTCTGCGCCAGCCCGGCTTCGACTTCATCTTTAATTTCAGCATACTGGGCTTTCAGGTTGACCATGGGTATCATGTTTTTTTCCTTAACCGTGTTTCAATAATTGGGTGATTTCGATGGCGGTGGCCAGAGCCTTGCGTCCGGCTTCGCCGGAAACCAGCGGTTTCTTTCCTGTTTGAATACAATCGACAAAATGTTTGATTTCTTCCAACAAGGCGTCACCATTTTCAAATAGCGACTCTTCGGTCAGGATTTCCGGAATGCCGGGGAACATTTCTTTATCGCCAGTCCGGTGTTTGGTCAGCACCCGGTTCTGAAAGTCCACGGAAATATAGGAACAGTGTTTGAACATACGCATCTTTCGTTCCATCTTCATGCTGATGCGACTGGCGGTGACGTTGGCGACACAACCATTGTCAAAGGTCAGCCTGGCATTGGCGATATCCGTTCCCTGAGTCAATACCGCTGTGCCACAGGCTTCCATTTTCGCGACATCCGAATCGACCAGGGCCAAAATAATATCGATATCGTGAATCATCAGATCCAACACCACGCTGACATCATTGGCGCGCGGATTAAACGGCGACAACCTATGTGATTCGATAAAAATCGGTTTGCTTTCCATCTCGCCCAGTCCCATGATAGCCGGATTGAAACGCTCCAGATGACCGACCTGTAAAATCAGATTGTTTCGCCCGGCAATATCAATCAGTTCATCGGCCTGCTCGACGGTCACGGTAATCGGTTTTTCCACCAGCACATGGCTGCCGGCCTCAAGGAAATCACTGGCGACAGCATGATGCAGACTGGTCGGCACGACGATGCTGACCGCATCCACCTCCCCCAATAATGACTGGTAATCAGTCAGCGCTTGTGCGCCATGCTTGCCGGCCACCTCCCTGGCCGTCTCTTCATTGATATCGACCACCGCCACCAGTTCACAATCTTCCAGACCTGCGTATTTTTCGGCATGGAACTTACCCAGATAACCGGTTCCAATCACTGCGCATTTCAATTTAGCCATATAAAAACTCGTTTAAAATTTAATTCCGACTACACCCTTTTACCCGTATTTCATTCGAAAAAAAAGGGGGGGGTGATTAAACTGGTTATTGTATCATTAGCTTAAGGAATCTCTGATTTATTCACGATTCCTTCAGCACAGGGGTGTGCCGTCAAAATCGATGGCAACAAGTCATCGATTTTGTGAGCAAAGCGGAAATCGCATTTTTGCTTTGCGGTCACTGACAGTAAAGATGATTTGTTCAGCGTTCCCTTAATTTCTAAACCGCACGGTTAAAAATTGAACTTTGCAAAAATCTTGTTATCATTAAAGAATATGAAACGGGTATCGATCTATTTTCTGGCTTTTTTGACGTTCTGGCTGTCCACCTGGATGGTCACGGATATTCACGACTGGTCAAAAAATGCAGATCAACCTCACCCTGTTTTCCACATGGGTGAACAACATCATCCTGACCACGCCACCCTGGCAAACAGTGATACCGCCACGCAACACAATGACTGCTCAGGTGTTTGCAGCTACGATCATGGCGGCCATACCGGACACAGTTTTCCCCCACTGCTTTTTTCCTATTTTTTCAATATTTCATCCCAAGGTGTTCAGCTGACTGAATTGAATACCTGCTACTTTCACCACAACCCACCCTCTCTACGGCCACCCATCGGCTCTTTACCCCACATCCAGTTATTGTCGATGCCGGGTAATCCATCACTTTTATAATAGCATCTAGGCAAGGCGGATTAGCTTTAAGCAGATCCAGTGTTTTGCAGACAGTCGGGTTTCGCTAATACTAACCCAAGCTGTCACACCATCTGCTTAATGGCATTAGCCCTCCAACTGTAATACTTTTTTACGGAATCACTATGTCTGACCTTTTTAAAAAGCACTCTAAAGCTTTATTCATTTACCTGTTGGCTCTGAATCCTTTCATCCCTGTGCAAGCTGACCAGGATTTACTAAACCCAACCGAAAAACAGCCAAAAAAAATGGCTGCACAACAAACCAAGCTCACGCTGCCCCAGGCGCTACAGTTGACGTTGCAACATAATCCAAATCTGGCCGCCATGGCGGCTGAAATCGAGGCCAGATCGGGCTTGACTTTGCAGGCCGGCCTGTTACCCAATCCCCAGTTTTCCGCCAATGCCTCCAATTTTGGCAACAACAAATTCAAAGGCTATGACGGCGATTCAATCACCCTGGGTATCAGCCAGCTGATTGAACTGGGTGGAAAAAGAGCTGCCCGCAGTAAAGCGGTGCAACTGGATCAGGAACTGGCGCTTAGAAGTTTTGACAACAGCCGCATCAAATTGCTTTCGCAAGCTGCCGAAGCGTTTATTCAGCTGCTTTCCGCACAGGAAAACCTGAAACTCAAGCAGGAGCTACTGCAATTGTCACAGCAAGTCGCGCATATTGCCGATGTCCAGGTTCGGGTCGGCAATGTTTCTCCACTACAAGCCACCAAAGCGAAGATTTCACTCAGCTCGGCGCAAATCGCCGTGCGCCAGGCAGAACGGGAACTGAACATTCAACGCAAAAAACTGGCGAGCTTTTGGGCCGCGCCTGAAGCGACATTTCATTCAGCACAGGGCCGCCTGGATGTTATCCAACCCATGCCGAAACTTGCTGAGTTGCAAACCAGGCTCAATGAAAACCCTGATATCAAACGCTGGCTGACCGAAATCAACAAACGCAAAGCCGCTATCGAAGTGGAACAATCCAAAGCGATACCGGATGTCACCTTGAGTATTTCGGGCAACAATTATATTCAAGAAAACGATTACAACATCAATGCTGGTTTTTCCATGGAATTGCCGATATTCAATCGCAACCAGGGCAATATTCAATTTGCCGGACACAGGCTCAAACAAGCCCAATCCAACTATGCATCCATCGAAAACCAGCTTCGAACAGAATTGAACAACACTTACCAGTCGCTGACAACGGCGTGGCGGGAAATCAATACCTTGAAGCAGAATGTCATCCCCAATGCGGAGCAGGCGTTCCGCTCGGCAAAAACCGGTTATGAGGTTGGCGAATTTGATTTTTTGACCGTTCTCGACGCCCAACGCACATTGTTCAGCGTCAAGACCCAATATCTTCAGGTCTTGACCGAATATCACCTGAACCAGATCCGCATTGAACGATTGATCGGCCATATTTTCAGCGCCGACAATGACGGCAGGAGTTTATAAACCATGCACCAGTTAACCAGAATATTGGCTTTTCTTTTTATGGCCACCTTAGCGGCAACCCCGATGGCGGCGGAAAACCATTCGCATAATGACCATGAAGAACATGGAAGCCATGAAGATCATGAGGAAGGCCACGATCATCATGATGAAGAAGGGTTGAAACTCAGCAAGGAGCAACTCAAGGCCTTTTCCATCCAGCTGGCGACAGCCGGCCCGTGTGTGATTCGCAAAACGCTGGATTTGACCGGCGAAGTCATTGTCGAGCCGGATCGTTTATACCATGTCGTTCCGCGTGTTGCAGGCGTGGTGCAAAAAGTCTACAAACAACTGGGGGATAGCGTAACAGCGAGTGAAACATTGGCCCTGCTCTCCAGCCGGGAACTGGCCAATGCCAAAGCGGAATTTGTCGCCGCCGACAGTTTGCTGAAACTGGCGAACAGCAATCTGCGCCGGGATAAACAACTGTATCAGGGAAAAATCACCTCAAGGCGTCAGTATCAAGCCGCCAGACAAGCCCAAATTGAAGCCGCCATCCGGCAAAAAGCGGCTAAACAACGCTTGCAGGCATTGGGCCTAAGTATGGATGAAATTTCCCGGCTGATCAAAAACCAGGATCAGGATCTGACCTTGTATGCGCTCAAAGCGCCAGCCGATGGTGTTATTATCGCCAAACACGCCAGTCATGGTGAATTGTTGACCACTGCCACCCGCAGCTTCACCATTACCGATCTACGCCGCGTCTGGGTCAATTTAACCCTCTACCAAAAAGACCTTGAATCAGTTAAAACGGGTCAAGCCGTCATCATCAGCAGCCGATTTGTCGATCATCAAAAACCATTGTCGGCACAAAGTCAAATTGCATGGATCAGCCCGATTCTGGATGAAAAAACCCGTAGCGCCACTGCTCGCGTCATTCTCGACAACACGCATTTTGAGTGGCGGCCCGGTCTTTTCGTCAATGCCAAAGTCATTTTGTCTGAAACGCCGGCGAAAATCGTCATTCCATTATCGGCATTACAAAGCATCGATGGCAAAACCGTCGTCTTTGTCCAGCATGAACCGGGTGAATTCGAAATGCAGGAAGTCATCACCGGTAAACGTGACTTCAATCAAGTAGAAATTCTGAGTGGTTTAAAAGCAGGTCAATTATATGTCAGTCAGAATGCCTTTACCTTGAAAGCTCAAGGGCAAAAAGGGGCGTTTGGTCATGGCCATAGTCATTAAAAGGAACGTAGACAATGAATAAACTAATCGATTTTTCTCTGCGCAGCCGTTTGTTGATGCAGGCCTTAGCCGTGCTGGTGATCGCCATGGGCTATCAAAGCTATCGGCAATTACCAGTGGACGCCTTTCCCGATGTGTCACCCAATCTGGTGCAGATTTTCACCCTGACCGAAGGACTGGCGCCCGAAGAAATTGAAATGTATGTCACTTATCCGGTGGAAGCGACCATGACCGGTCTGCCGGATATCGAAAAAATCCGTTCAGTATCCAACTTTGGCTTGTCGGTGGTGAATGTCTATTTCACCGATGATGTTGATATTTATTTCGCCAGGCAACTGGTCAACGAACGCTTGCAGGAGGCCCGCAATCAGATTCCGGCCAGTTTTGGCGAGCCGCAAATGGGGCCTATTTCCACCGGCATGGGTCTGATCCTGTTTTATTATTTGAAAGACACGAACCATGTCTACAGTCTGGAAGAGTTACGCACGCTGCAGGACTGGGTGGTCAAGTTCAACCTGCAAACCGTGCCGTGTGTCACCGAAGTCTTAGGAATCGGCGGGTTTGAAAAACAATTCCAGGTCATCGTACAGCCGGATGCCTTGCTGCGTTACAACATCAACCTTAAACAACTGATTGACCGGGTGCGCGCCAATAACCTCAATGTCGGCGCGCAGTATATCGAAAAAAACAGTGAACAATTCATTATCCGCTCGCTGGGCCTGGCCACCGGCATCGATGATTTACAACGCATTATTGTCAAAACTGTCGATGGCAGGCCCGTCTACTTAAGTGAGTTGGCGGAAATTACAACCGGCGGCGCCATTCGTCGTGGTCTTCAAACCTACAACGGCGAAGGTGAAGTGGTCGCCGGCATGGTAATCAAGTTATTCGGTGAAAACGCTTCAACCGTGATCAGCCGGGTAGAGAAAAAAATTGCCGAGATCAACAAAACCTTGCCCGGCGGCGTTGAAATTGTCCCCTATTATCAACAAAAAGACATCGTCAACGCCGCCGTCAACACCGTCAGTAATGCGTTGATTCAGGGCATCATCCTGGTCGCGCTGGTATTGTTCGCCTTTATGGGCGGCTTTCGGCCCAGCGTGGTGGTGGCTTTGGCCATTCCGTTTTCGGTGATGTTCGCCTTTATCCTCATGCACTGGCTGGGTATGTCGGCCAATTTGATGTCTTTAGGCGGCCTCGCTATCGCTATCGGCATGATGGTCGATGGCACCATTGTCATGGTGGAAAATGTCGATCGATTGCTGCGCGAATCCACGCCGGGCGAATCGCGTCTGCATGTCGTCGGCAGGGCCTGTCGTGAAGTCGGCCAGCCCATTCTGTTCGCCATCGCCATTATCATTATAGTCTTTCTGCCATTGTTCACCTTGCAAGGCGTGGAAGGGAAAACTTTCCGGCCACTGGCCTATACAGTCGCCCTGGCGATGCTGGGTTCGTTAATCTACGCCCTGCTGTTGGCGCCGGTTTTATCCGATCTGTTGATGCGCAAAAAAGCCAATGACCAACAAAAGCCAGGACTGGATGAACGCATTCTAAACGCCTTGTTAAAACCTTACCGACCGATGGCTTCCTACTTCATCGCCCGCCGGAAACTGGCTGTCATGACCGCTGGCGGTTTATTATTGCTGGGGATAATCATCTTTCCATTTCTCGGTTCAGAATTTACCCCCAAATTACAGGAAGGCACCATCGTCGTTCGTCTGACCATGGCGCCGTCCATTTCCATTACCGAAAGCAAGCGCAATACCCTGATCGTGGAACGGAAACTGCTTAAAATTCCGGAAGTCACCGATGTCACCAGCCGCATCGGTCGCGGTGAGGTCGGCGCGCATGCAGACCCCATCAACTCGGCGGAAATGTATGTCATTTTAAAACCTAAATCCGAGTGGCGCGACCCTGGCAATCAGGCTCTGATCGAAAAAGATATTCGACAATCGGTCGCCAACCTGCCCGGTATCCAGGCCAATCTGACCCAGCCGATCGAAATGACGGTGGATGAATTGCTGGAAGGCGTGCGGGCGGAACTGGCGATCAAGTTATTTGGCGACGATCTGGCCTTGTTGAAACAAAAGGCGGACGAAATTTCCGCTCTGATCCAGCAAGTGCCCGGCGCTGCCGATGTGCAGGTCGATCAGGTTTCCGGCACGCCGCAACTGGTGATAAAACCAGACCGCATGGCCATCGCCCGTTATGGCCTGAACCTCAGCGAGGTACAAAACATCATCCGCAGCGCCATCGGCGGCGTCACGGCAGGCCAGGTCTTTGAAGGCATTCGCCGTTTCGATATTCTGGTGCGTTATCGGGAACAAGACCGTGGCAGCAGTGAGGCGATTCGCAATTTATTGATCCCGGGCCCTGGCAATGTTCAAATCCCGCTGGCGCAAATCGCCAGCATCGAGGAAGTGATCGGCCCACGGCAAATCACCCGGGAGAACAATCAGCGTTTCATCACCATTCAAGCCAATGTGGTGGACAGGGATATTGTTTCTTTTGTCGAACAAGCGCAGCAAATGATCGAACAAAACATACAGCTGCCGCCCGGCTATTTCACCACCTGGGGCGGGCAATACCGCCTGCAGCAGGAGGCCAACAAACGCCTGGCGATCGTTATTCCGGTCACCCTGCTGATTATCGCCCTGTTGCTATACAGCAGCTTCAGTTCGTTAAAAAACGCCGCATTGATTTTGCTCAATATCCCGTTGGCGCTGGTCGGCGGTGTCATCGCCTTATACATCAGCGGACAGAATCTGTCGGTGCCGGCTTCGGTGGGTTTTATCGCCTTGTTTGGTATTGCCCTGGAAAACGGCATGGTGCTGGTCACTTATCTCAATCAGCTGGTGCGTGATGGCCTGTCTGTCGATGAGGCATCGATCAAAGGCGCTTGTTTAAGAGTCAGACCGGTGCTGATGACAGCGGTTACGACCGCATTGGGTTTGATTCCGTTATTGCTGGCCTCCGGCACCGGCTCGGAAGTGCAAAAACCTTTGGCGACCGTGGTGGTCGGGGGACTTGTCACCTCGACCTTTTTGACCTTGCTGATTATTCCGGCGCTGTATAAGTGGTTCAAGCCGGAATCGTTGTCAGAATAAAAACTGTCGGGTAAAGGGCACAACCTTTACCCGACCACATGCACTTAAAAACAGGAATAATCATGAAGCAAATCATCGCTTATATAAAAGAACATAAACTGGAAGCAGTCGTCCTGGCGCTACATGAAATAGATGGATTGACCGGCGTCAGCATTCTCGAAATACAAGGATTTGGCCGCAGCCGCAGAACCGATCCCAACCGTTTGTTCGACAACGACAGTTTGAACCTTGTCAAACGATATAAACTGGAAATAAGCTGTCCGGATCATTTGACAGAGCAAGTGACTAAAACAATTCAACAACAAGCCCATACCGGCCTAAAAGGTGATGGGAAAATTTATCAACTCCCGCTCGAAAACGCAGTTCGGATCAGCAGTGGAGAACAAGGGGAAGTGGCGGTTTGAACTTTATTTGACTAAATTATTTTTGTTTCTGCGTTGCTTTACGGTCACTGAAAAAATCATGGATGATTTGTTCAGTGACCGTAAAACGGTACCATCGGGTATCCAGCTAAATCCATTACCATTGAATGCTTTCAACACCATCAAAAGTCAATTCGCTACCATCAGCCATGGTAACGACCCCCGAAGTATCAGGCTGGAGATTCAGTCCGCAGGCCTCTAAATCATAATTGACCTGCTGACCATCCACAGTTATTGTCCAGGGATTGTCACCGGCAGAGGCATCTGGAGTAAGCTGAATACTGTCAGTCCAACCTTGACCGCCGTGAAAAGTGTCGTGGCCACTTTCAAAAGCGAACAGATAAGTATCATTTCCATCGCCACCACTGACGACATCATTCCCGGCTCCACCACTCAATATGTCGTCGCCTTTGCCCCCGTTTATTCGGTCATTGCCTGCACCACCGGAGATCTTGTCATTGCCGGCATTGCCAATAAAAACATCATCTCCTGAACCCCCAGCAAATGAATCACTGCCATTTGTCCCAACAAATTTTTGGTTAGTTACTTTTATTTCAACAACATCAATTTCAGCAATACCGTCGACTTTTTCCTGGTCATCTGTGACGGTGAATTTCAGTGGAATGTCTTCGCCCGTAAAGTTTTCGGCCGGGGTGAATTTAATCGTTTCTATATGGCCTGCTCTGTCGGTGCTGAATTCGATCTGACCATATTTTTCATCAACTTCGCATCGGTGACATGCAATGCATCACCATCGGCGTCCGAGCTGTGCGCCAGCAGTTCCTTGGCGGAAAACTTGATGGCGCTGTCTTCTTTGATGGCCCCTAAATCAACCTTGCCAACTACCGGACCATCGTTGACCGGGCTGACGTCTATCGTGGCAATGCCGTCGACTTTTTCCTGGCCGTCGCTGACGGTGAATTTCAGTGGAATGTCTTCGCCATTAAAGTTTTCGGCCGGGGTGAATTTAATCGTTTCTATATGGCCTGCTCTGTCGGTGCTGAATTCAATTTTTCCAAATTGTTTGTCAACTGATACATTGACAACACTCAGGCTATCACCATCGGCGTCCGAGCTGTGTGCCAGCAGTTCCTTGACAGAGAATTTGATGGCGCTGTCTTCTTTGATGGCCCCCTAAGTCAACCTTGCCAACTACCGGACCATCGTTGACAGGGCTGACGTCTATCGTGGCGATACCGTCGACTTTTTCCTGGCCATCTGTGACGGTGAATTTCAGTGGAATGTCTTCGCCTGTAAAGTTTTCGGCCGGGGTGAATTTAATCGTTTCTATATGGCCTGCATTGTCGGTGTTGAATTCAATTTTTCCATATTGTTCATCAACTGATACATTGACAACACTCAGGCTATCACCATCGGCGTCCGAGCTGTGTGCCAGCAGTTCCTTGGCAGAGAATTTGATGGCGCTGTCTTCTTTGATGGCCCCTAAGTCCACTTGTCCAACAATTGGTGCTTCGTTGACAGCGTTGGGGTAGATTGGGACTGCAGTTGAATCAGTATTTTTAGCAACTGGATTCTGTGGCCCATTATTGCTGTCAGGCGTAATATCGATTGCCGTGACAATATTTTCATTGCCTGATAGGTCATCGGATATTGAGAACTTTACCTGGACGTCTTTGCCGGTAAAGTCCTCCGCCGGAGTAAAAGTCCAGCTGCCATCCGCGTTATCGGTAATTGATCCAAATTCGGGATCAACCGAAACCGCTGTAACTGAAAAAACGCCGTTTTCTGTTTCCGGTCTATTGGTGAGCAGATCTGTACTTGAAAAAGTTACCGATAAATCTTGCTCGTCTGTCTGGTCACCAGCTTGGGAAGGCTGATTACTGCTCTGGCCAGATTGGAATTCAGCACTATTTGCTGTCTTTTCCACAGGACTATTTGTATTTTCATTAAACTCAAACTCTGTACATGACAAAAAATATTAAAAGCTGGCGTAGCTCGTTGAAATGTAATTAAATACCGCATTTTGTTTTAGCGAACATGAATAACGGGACATTACAAATCAACGAGCTAACCGTCATATTAACTGATCACTTTCAATGGAACAAGGCAAGAATCGTTTGTTTTGTGGGTATGTTAATTGCTTTGATGGCAGTTAGCACAGTCAATCTGGCCCAGCTCGCCGTATTCTTTCCCAGTCGGGCAAAAATTTCCTCACGATATCGACGGATGCAACGATTTTTCAGTGACCATTGGCTGGATTACAATGAAGTCGCTCATTTCATCATGAAACTGTTTGGTTTCACTGATCAGGATTACTATCTGACGTTAGACAGGACGAATTGGAAGTGGGGTAAAACCAATATTAATCTGCTGGTGCTTGCCGTGGTTTATCGGGGTGCCGCCATTCCTGTGTATTGGTTGCCTTTAAACAAGCGGGGCAACTCTAATACGAAGGAACGTATAGCGCTGATGAAACGCTTTATTGCGCAGTTTGGCCGACATCACATCAAAGGTCTTTTGGCTGATCGGGAGTTTATTGGAGACGAATGGATGGGCTGGTTGTTTGAGCAAGAGATTCCCTTTTATATCCGTATTCGCAACAACGCCTGGACAACCAATGCCCAAGGCCAGCGAATACGCGTAGAGCGTTTGTTTTATGGGCTTAAGCCGGATAGCACACGACACCTCTCAACAGCGCGCTATTTGGGAAATTGTTCAATTTATCTCAGTGGGTTACGGCTGAGTGATGGTGAGTTATTAATCATCGTCTGTCAGCATTTGAACCCTGATGCGATTAAAATTTATGGCTTGCGTTGGGAAATCGAAACGCTTTTCGGCTGTTTAAAAGGACGGGGATTCAAACTTGAGGAAACGCGTGTAGTCGGTTATCTTCGGATCAAAAAATTGTTAGTACTTCCCGTTATTGCTTTCTGTTGGTCACATAAAGCAGGCGAATGGAAACATGATTGCGAGTTACCAATAAAAACCAAAACACATCAGCGGCTTGCGCAAAGCCTGTTTCGATATGGATTAGATTGTATCCGCTCAACGTTGTTTAATGTCTTATCTCAACCAGAAAGGATGATTAGAAAAGTGATTGCTCTTTTGCAACCCATACCTTTTGTCACTGGAATACATGAGACTCATTTGTCATAAGTTAATTTTTGTCATGTACAGAGCATGTCAATATCACATGATAGCGTAAATCGAATTCTAAATCGGGAGCATTACACTGGGCGAGATTTATACAATGAAGCCAGCGCAAGCCTGAATTTAAAGGGCGGAACCTTGAGTGTTGACGATAGTGTTCTTGATAAACCTTATAGCCAATATATGGCATATGTCAGTTATTTTTGGTCGGGAAAACATCATGGAGCAGTCAAGGGAATCAATCTTGTCACGTTGTACTACACAGACATTCAAGGAAAACACCAACCACTGAATTTCCGGGTGGTCGATAAGGCGGAAGGAAAGACAAAAAATGACTATTTTCAAGACATGCTGACCGAAGTATTAGCTTGGGGACTAGAACCTGGTTTTGTAACAGGAGATAGCTGGTACAGTTGCGTGGATAATCTTAAATTGATAAGAAATCATCAGACAGGATTATTCTTTGCAGTGGAAGGTAATCGATTAGTCTCTGTTGAAAAAGGTATAGTGGACCCCGTAATCCGGACAATAGTTTAAACTATGACTATTGAAAAAAGAGGTACAAAAAATGAGCGAAAAAAAACGGAAAACCTTTAGCGGGGCGCAAAAGGCCAAAATCGCGCTGGAAGCGGTTAAGAACATCAAAACGATCAATGAGATTGCTCAAGAGAATGAAGTCCATCCATCTCAGGTAAGCCAATGGAAAAAGGAACTGTTGGCCAATGCGGGAAGCCTGTTTGAAGGCAAACGCGGGCCGAAAGCGGTGAAGGCGCAAGACAATCCGGACCGTCTGTACGCCAAAATCGGGCAGTTGAATATGGAACTGGATTGGCTTAAAAAAAAGTCCGGGATCAGCCTATGATCACGCGTCAAAGCTGGGTGGATCAAAAAGATGAGTTGGCGTTAAGTCGGCAATGCCAGTTATTGAACGTTACCCGCTCAGTAATCCATGAACAGAAAAAACGCCAACAACAGCCGGTGTCTGCTGAAGATCAGCAACTGTTGCGGTTGCTCGACGAAGAATATACCCGGCATCCTTTTTATGGCTCACGCCGTATGACAAAGTATTTACGCGGCCTTAACCATCAGGTCAACCGCAAACGGGTTCAGCGGCTGATGCGCATACTGGGGCTGGTCGGCATGGCGCCGGACCCGAACACCAGTAAGCCGCATCCTGAGCATAAAGTCTATCCCTATCTGTTAAGAGGCGTCGAGGTGACACGCCCCAACCAGGTTTGGAGTACCGACATCACCTATATCCGGCTGCCGCAAGGATTTGTTTATCTGGTGGCCATCATGGATTGGTACAGCCGAAAAGTATTGGCATGGCAACTTTCCAATACCATGGACAGCGCGTTTTGCGTAAATTGTCTGGAGCAGGCCATCAAGACCTATGGCACACCGGAGATATTTAATACCGACCAGGGCGCACAGTGAAATATGAAGAAGTTTATTTGAAGCAATACGGCAACATGCAAGCACTGTCAGCGGGGTTGACGGACTACTTTGCCTTTTACAACAGCGAACGACCGCATCAGTCGTTAGGCTATGAAACGCCAGACAGGGTTTATCAATTCGCCACGGGAGGTGGCGCTAGAATCGTGGATAAATATAATGCCGGCACTGCCAAGCAGACGCCGGGTGAAAATATGGGCCAGAGCCATTGAGCCTGACTGTTATGAGGGTTCTATCTTAAATTCTCTAATAATTTGTCTGGACAATGGGGTCCACTTTAGATATCATGCCACGCCTAACAGCAGCCCCAATCAGTTTAACAGAAGAACAACGCACGTTATTGCAAGGCACAGTGCGTAAACATACAAGTCCTCAGAATTTGGTGACACGTTGCCGTATTATATTGTTGGCAGATGAAGGCATCAGTGTACATGGAACCATGCGCCAGTTAAAAATTGGACGGACAACTGTTCAAAATTGGCGAAAACGCTGGTTACAGAACCGTGAACAAGAAAATCCTTTAGCCCGGCTTCAAGATGCACCGCGAAGCGGTGCGCCTGCTATCTATACGGCGGAGCAAATTTGCAGCATTATCGCGATAGCCTGCGAACGCCCAGAGGATAGTCAACGCCCGATCACTCATTGGACGCAACAAGAAATAGCCGATGAAGCGATAAAACGGGGCATTGTTGATTATATTTCACAACGCTCTGTTGGGCGCTTTTTAAAAAGAAGCGGACCTGCAACCCCACCGGATGAAAGGCTGGTTGACGGCAAAAAAAGATGAATACTTCGACGAGAAGTGTCAAGATATTTGCGAAACCTGCCAACGGGCTTTGGAGCGGGAAGAGCAAGGCATCAAAACGATTTCGATTGATGAAATGACAGGGATTCAAGCTTTAGAGCGAGCAGCGCAGATATTGCCGATGAAGAAAGGAAAAATTGAGCGACAAGAATTTGAATATATTCGACATGGCACCCAGACCTTGATTGCAGGTTTTGATGTGGCCACGGGTGAAGTAATGGGAAGTATAGGAGAAACTCGAACAGAGCAAGATTTTGCCGGGTTTTTGAACCTGCTTTTTCATCAACAACCCAAACAAACCCATTGGCATTTAGTCATGGATAATCTCAATACACATTGTTCAGAATCGGTGGTTCGATTAATTGCCGAAAAAATTTCGTATTCAGGAGAATCAGGGGTTAAAGGAAAAGAGGGTATTTTGAAATCAATGGAAAGTCGTACTGCTTTTTTGACTAACTCAAACCATCCGGTTGTTTTTCATTTTACCCCTAAGCATTGTTCATGGCTTAATCAGATAGAGATCTGGTTTTCTATTTTAATGCGTAAAGTAATCCGGCGCGGCAACTTTAAATCTAAAGAGGATTTAAACAAAAAAATAGCGGATTTCATAAAATATTTCAATGAAACCATGGCTAAGCCTTTTCGCTGGACGTATCAGGCTAAGCCACTTACTCAATAGAGTGAGAACTTACGCTTGTTTGCACTAGGAGTCTGCCGGATTGAGGAATTATAAATTCATAACCTATTGAAATATAATAAAATTATTTTTCCTGGTTAAAACCGACTATTGAATAAAATCAATAACTTATACGTTAAACCCGACAGCTTCCTAGGAACTAGAGCTTAATAGGGGGTATTCCCAGGGCCAGCGCATAAAAAGATCCTATTAAAACAGCGAGTTCAGTATCATTCATGCAAAACTGTATGAGGAATCAAAATGTCCCTGAGCCTGCAAGAAGCCTTTTCAAGCCTGGAAGACCCGCGAATTGAACGCCACAAGCGTCATCAACTGCTGGATATTATCGTACTGACCATCTGCGCGGTGGTCAGTGGCGCTGAAGGCCGGGAGGCCATAGAAGCCTTCGGCAAAGAGAAACAAGACTGGCTGCGGCAATGGATAGCGTTGGAAAACGGAATCCCCTCGCACGACTGCATTGCCCGCCTGATGTCACGGTTGCCGGCCGAGGAAGTCAGCGCCTGTTTCAGTCGCCGGGTGCAAAGTGTCGCCAGACTGACCGGGGGGGAAGTGGTTGCCATTGACGGCAAAACGGCGCGCCGGTCCTTTGATCAGGAGGACAAGATGGGCGCGATCCACATGGTCAGCGCCTGGGCAAGCCAGACGGGGCTCTCCCTGTGTCAGGTCAAAACACAGGAGAAGTCCAATGAAATTACCGCCATTCCCCGACTGTTGGCCATGCTGGAAATTAAAGGCTGCATCGTGACCATTGACGCGATGGGATGCCAGGAAAAGATTGCTGGCAAGATCGTCGAGAAAGGGGCTGATTACGCCCTGGCGGTCAAGGGCAACCAGAAGTCCTTGCATGAAGCGATCGTGGATTACTTTGCCGTGGCGGTGGATGGCGGTGTTGAGGACGGTCAGGCGCTACTGGGCCACCACGAACAGGTCGATGTCGGACACGGCCGGATTGAACAGCGCCGCTACTACCTGGCCGATTGTCTGGACACCTTGCCTTCGCCCCGGCGCTGGCAAGGACTCAAGGGCATTGGCATGGTGGAGTGTGAACGCCAGATCGGCGAACGACAAACCATTGAGCGTCGCTACTACATCACCACGCTCGATAGTGTTGAAACCTTCGCCAACGCTGTGCGCTCCCACTGGGGCGTGGAGAACAGCCTGCATTGGGTATTGGATGTCACGTTTCGTGAAGACGAGTCACGAATTCGCAAGAGCGAATCACCGGGCAACTTCAATATCATCCGCCAATTGGCGCTCAATTGGCTCAAGCGCGAACCGTCGCGCCTGAGCATTAAGCGCAAGCGCTTCAAGGCAGCCCTCAGCGATAACTTCAGGGTTCAAGTGATATTTGGGTGAGTTTTTATGCGCTGGCCCTGGGGATATTCCAATAAATACCATGAATTTGTGCAATTTTGTGTATAATTAATGTGTAACTCATAGGCGATCAGGTGAAATAGCCGTGGATGACTATAAAAAATTAAACAATCAGCCGCTCCGTTTTGTACTTGCCGAATTTCGCTTCTCGACCGTTATGGATATTCAGTCCTATATCCCTAAACTGCAAGAGGCTCTGCGTAAGCAATATCCAATACCAGACAAGAAAAGTGAGCAAGCAATACACGTTCAGCCAGGTTGGATCGAAGTATCAGCAATTGATCGCTGGTCTTTTGTGTCCGCCAATAAAAAAAGTGCTGTTTATATTAACCAAGATCGTCTAATTTATTACACATCAGAGTATCCAAGGTTTGAAGGGTTTTCTAGCGCGTGCAAGCATGCTCTGGATACACTTTCAAAAATTATCGAGCCAAGCCTTATACTGCGCATCGGATTAAGATATGGCGACCTTGTGAAAATTGAGGAGAGTGAGAAGGCTACTGACCTAGTAAACCAGTACTTCACCTTTCCTGATTGTGTTAGTGAACTCGGAATAGCCCAGCACCAAAGAAGTGAAACCTTTATAGCAACCGAGCTTGGTGGCTTGGCTATACGTACATTATATGGCGTACATAATTTAACTTGCCTCTCAGATATTCAGGAACTTCCAGTTACAATTGAGTCTGATGAGACACCTAGTGAGCGTATCGTGCTTGATTTTGACCATTTCTGGGAACCAAAAGACGAGTCAATAGCTTTTGAAACTAATGAGATCTTAAATAAACTAGAATCACTGCATGAAACTTCTAGAGCAGCTTTTTGGAAAGTCACAACAGACTACGCAAGGAATCAGAAATGGGCTTAATTGTAGCAGACTTACCGTTATACACCACTCACTTGATTCTCACAAAGGAAGAACTTGAACAAAAGTATTCTTTGTATCAGGGATCTGGTGGCACTGTTACCTGTATGTTCAGTACATCTGTAACTGGGACTAAAACGCAAATAAAACAGGGATCTAAAAACAAGCTTGCAGCTGCTGTTAATGATATATGCGCTGCCTTTGGATTGACCAAAGAAGAACTTGCACAGGTATGCCACGTTCAAAGCAGAAAAACGCTGTATAACTGGATAAACGGTGAAGCCAATCCACGTAAATCCGCAATGAGGCGAATTTTTGATTTACTCACAGCGGCTCAAGCATGGAGACATGCGGGCTTTTCGAGTAATAAGGTTCAATTACGTCAAGCCGTACTCGATGGTCAAAACCTTTTCGATATTCTTAATCAAGAAACAATTGATAAAGAGCTAATTTTGTTTGTGGGTTCCCGCTTAAATATCATGTCACCGACTAAAGGTGTCATTAGTGATCCATTTGCTTAATGGCGAGGTTACGACTTGATCGGTGACGAACTAGAAAAGGCAGGCTGGCGACAAGGCGCTATTGTTAAGCCGGCCGATAACTCAGAGATTTTAAAGTCTATTGGCCACGAGCACGATGACGGGCTAATTCTTATTATCGCATCTCAATCATGCGACATAGCGAATAATAATAGAGAAAGCGATCCTTACATCGAAATTTCAATCGCTCGATGCGTTGATAAGCTGGATGGCAATTTAACGCATAACAAAAACCCCAGAAAGCTCCATGCTCGCCTCCAAGTTTACACAGAAGATGCTGACATTGTTCGAGAACAACACATAGAAATTAGAGCCTTTGAGAAGCTGCGTGTACCAAAAGAATACTTTGAAAATCTAGCACCCGATGAAAGCACGCTACTTAACGATATTGATCTGGAAGGATATGTCGCTTGGTTGGCTGCTCGCTATTCACGACCTGCTCTACCAACCGAGTTTAATAACAGAATTGCCGCTGCCGATCCGAATGATAAGCTAAGAAAAAAAGCCAAAGGCACCAACGAACAACTATCCGGGATTTATGTCGAAATCATCCCTGATGCGGAAATTCCCAAAGAGCAAAACTATAAAGTCAACTTGCTAGGGCTTGTATCTGCGGGATTCGAAGGGGACCTAGCAAAAGTAGAGGCTGCTCTAGAAGAATATGCGAAAGTAATGCGGCAGGCAAAAATGGATGTTACGGCGGCTCTTCGGAAGGAAAGCGAAGTCTCAATTGCCGATATTAAAAGATTCAAACGATTCTATTACGATGATCTTTCATTCAAAGCAGAGGCTCCGCTGCCACATGAAGTTGAGAGCATACTCTAGTTTTACCTCTTCATAAAATATTCGGGGTCAGTCGGATCAAGTCTGGGTCACTACAGTAAATCTCATCCTCCGCGTTATCCCTTTTAAACGTGATTGATCGAATGGCTGGATTGGGTCGTCCGCAGACCTTCAACCAGAAAGATGCACCTCTATTGGCAATTGGGTTTCGTTCTGATTTTATATTTGCAAATAATTTGAGTCCAAAATAGCGATGTTTGCAGTTCCTGTGATTTATGTTTGCGGGCCGTTACAGGTACCAAGGGTTTCAGAGGGATAGCCGGACAAACCGTTCTTTTGGTTAATTAACCCCGTTGTAACTTGAAAAATTAGCAATGACAACTTTTGGGCGTTAGGTCAAACAAACCTCACCTCCACCATTTCATTGAGCCGTTTCCGCCTCAACTCCCAATCCTTCATCGCCGCCGATAGCAGTTTATAAAATACCTGGCTGTGATTGTGTTCCTTCAAGTGGCAAAGCTCATGCGTACCCAGGTTCCCCATTGTTTGAAAAAGAAAGGCACCTGGTTCTGTTGGCATTGACGATGAATATCCTCTACCCAAAATGGCATCATTCGTCTGGCTTTGTTTCCAGATTCTCCACCGACAATGACCCAGCTGATCTCACTTAAATCAATTTTTCCCAGATATTCGAGTAGAGGCTCAATAGAAAGAAACTTTTAGAAGTTACGCATTGACAACAGATCGAAATTTTGGGATTAAATGATTCATATTTGGCATAAAGGTGTCGATAAACGAAGCCATAACATCGTTGAATAAATTCCGCTGTACGCTATAGCAATTATTAATCACGTCTGCAAAGCTCAATTTTTGTAATTGAACAAAGCCACAAATTGCAGAAAAAATATGATTATTTATTGCTCTTTTATTGCGAACCTGGAACCGCTCAATATTACACACCTGCTTTATTGCCCGATGATATTGCTCAATCTGCCAATGCCTATCATGTTGTTCGGTAAATGCTTTCTTGTCAAAAACAGCGGTTTTTTCTTCATCAGGTAGTGAACTTATTAAAGTGGACCCCATTGTCCAGACAAATTATTAGAGAATTTAAGATAGAACCCTCATAACAGTCAGGCTCAATGGCTCTGGCCCATATTTTCACCCGGCGTCTGCTTGGCAGTGCCGGCATTATATTTATCCACGATTCTAGCGCCACCTCCCGTGGCGAATTGATAAACCCTGTCTGGCGTTTCATAGCCTAACGACTGATGCGGTCGTTCGCTGTTGTAAAAGGCAAAGTAGTCCGTCAACCCCGCTGACAGTGCTTGCAGGTTGCCGTATTGCTTCAAATAAACTTCTTCATATTTCACTGTGCGCCAGAGTCGTTCAACAAAGATATTGTCCAGGGCCCGTCCCCGGCCATCCATGCTGATGGTCACGCCATGCTGACTCAATACCCCGGTGAAGTCCGCGCTGGTGAACTGTGCGCCCTGGTCGGTATTAAATATCTCCGGTGTGCCATAGGTCTTGATGGCCTGCTCCAGACAATTTACGCAAAACGCGCTGTCCATGGTATTGGAAAGTTGCCATGCCAATACTTTTCGGCTGTACCAATCCATGATGGCCACCAGATAAACAAATCCTTGCGGCAGTCGGATATAGGTGATGTCGGTACTCCAAACCTGGTTGGGGCGTGTCACCTCGACGCCTCTTAACAGATAGGGATAGACTTTATGCTCAGGATGCGGCTTACTGGTGTTCGGGCCCGGCGCCATGCCGACCAGCCCCAGTATGCGCATCAGCGGCTGAACCCGTTTGCGGTTGACCTGATGGTTAGGGCCGCGTAAATACTTTGTCATACGGCGTGAGCCATAAAAAGGATGCCGGCTATATTCTTCGTCGAGCAACCGCAACAGTTGCTGATCTTCAGCAGACACCGGCTGTTGTTGGCGTTTTTTCTGTTCATGGATTACTGAGCGGGTAACGTTCAATAACTGGCATTGCCGACTTAACGCCAACTCATCTTTTTGATCCACCCAGCTTTGACGCGTGATCATAGGCTGATCCCGGACTTTTTTTTAAGCCAATCCAGTTCCATATTCAACTGCCCGATTTTGGCGTACAGACGGTCCGGATTGTCTTGCGCCTTCACCGCTTTCGGCCCGCGTTTGCCTTCAAACAGGCTTCCCGCATTGGCCAACAGTTCCTTTTTCCATTGGCTTACCTGAGATGGATGGACTTCATTCTCTTGAGCAATCTCATTGATCGTTTTGATGTTCTTAACCGCTTCCAGCGCGATTTTGGCCTTTTGCGCCCCGCTAAAGGTTTTCCGTTTTTTTTCGCTCATTTTTTGTACCTCTTTTTTCAATAGTCATAGTTTAAACTATTGTCCGGATTACGGGGTCCACTATAGATTTCGCCAAAGCCATCGATTGTTTTGAGCGGTTGGTGACCGAAAGTGAGTAAGTTTTTGTTGATTAACGCGCTCAGACAAGAGGTTCGCTGGCCGGAAACCGCTTGTGAATGGTAAACACTGCTCAAGCAGGCGCGTGTGGCCGGTTTGCTGGAAAGGCTGGCGGTTTTTGCATTAAGGCAGAAACCCGATGTGATTCCAGAATATGTCAGGCCGCATTTTGAGTCAGCCAAAATATTTTTTGACTCGCAACAACGAATTTTACGCTGGGAGCTGCATTTACTGGGCGATGTTTTTAAGCAAATGCAATTGCCGCTGGTGTTGCTGAAAGGGAGCGCTTATGCAGCGGCCGGATTAAACGCTGGAACCGGACGGGTGTTCAATGATATCGATATTCTGGTACCGGAGCCTGAGTTGGAGCGGGTTAAAAACACGCTGATTTGGCATGGCTGGTTTGCTGAAAAACTGGATGACTATGACCGGCAATATTATGAACGCTGGATGCATGAGTTGCCGCCCATGCAACATATTGAGCGACACACCAGTCTGGATATTCATCATAATATTTTGCCCAAAACCAGCGTGGTTTGTCCCGATCCGGAAAAATTACTGGATAATATCGCGCCGATTCCCGGCACCGGATTGTGGATGCTGAAAGCGGAGGATATGGTGCTGCATAGCGCCAGTCATTTATTTTATGGCGGCGAATTTGAAAATAGCTTGCGCGATTTGCATGATCTGGATTTGCTGTTGAGGCAGTTTTCTGAACAGGATGCCGCGTTTTTTGATAAATTGTTGCAACGGGCGCATGAGTTAGGGCTTGAAGCGGTTTTGCATGATGCCTTGCGTTATACAAAAATTCGGTTTGATACGCCGGGTGTTGAACATATAGCCTCCCGTTTGCCAGAAAAGGGTCGTGTTATGGATTTTTTGTTTCTGCGCGCGCTGATGCCTGACCACCCCAGTTGTAATGATCGTTGGACGGGATTAGCAAGGTTTTTTCTGTATATTCGCTCTCATTGGCTGAAAATGCCGCTATACTTGTTGATACCGCATTTATTGCGAAAAAGCTGGATGCGACTGACGGGGAAGACGGCGCACTGATGGGCGAGAAGGATATTATTTCCAAGCGGATTTTCAAACGCATACTGGTTGATGTCGCGACCTATTTGTTTGAGTTGGAACTGACCAGCGCCGAGTTGCTGGAAACTGAGCAACAACGCATTGAAGACCGGCGCGCCGATTTATGTGCCAGAGTGGTGGATCAGAATCAGGATGCATTTATTTTACATCTTGAAATCCAGAATCAAAATCAGGAAATCATGCCAGAACGCATGTTGCGATATTTTATCGATTTGCGTTTGCAGTATCCGGGTGAAAAAATTATTCAATATTTGCTGTATATTGGCCGCAAACCATTGAACATGGCCGATGGCATCATTACCGGGCAGCTACAATACCACTATGTAGTTATTGATATGCATCAGAAAAACTATCGTGATTTTCTGGCGCGTAATACGCCTGATGCGGTGGTGATGGCGATATTGTGTGATTTTGATGGACGGACAAATCGCGAAGTTGTCCATGAAATATTACTGAATCTGGTCAGGCTGACCCGTGATAATAATCAGCAATTGCGCGAATATATTGGCATGCTGGAAATTCTGGCGACAAATCGAAATCTAAACCTGGATATTCAGCAGGAGTATGAAATGTTACATATCGAAATAGAAAAATTACCCAGTTTTGTAATGGGCCTGGAAAAAGGCGTTGAGCAAGGAATAGAGCAAGGGATAGAGCAAGGGATAGAGCAGGGCGCCAAAAAAAAGGCTTGCATCGTCGCCAGAAAATTACTGGCGAAAGGTATGCCGGTTGAAGATATAGCAGAGATTACAGGACTGAGCGGTCAGGAAATTGCTGGCTTGAAATAACGGGTATTATGCCAATATGACTCATCCGCCTTGTTTCCCCCATCCAGCAAAAATAAAAAATATGGATTTAAAAATTCTGCATATTCTGGATCACTCCATTCCCTTGCATAGTGGGTATACGTTTAGAACCCGGGCTATTTTAGAACAGCAAAGAAAACGGGGTTGGCGGACGTTTCATGTGACATCAGCCAAGCAATTGAATGTCAAAAGTGATAAGGAAACAGTCGATGGACTGGATTTTTACCGCTCGCCAGCGTTAAGCAAAATTATTTCAAAAATTCCACTTTTTAACCAGTGGGCGGTGGTCAAATCGCTGGAAAAAAGACTGGATGAGATTATTCCCGGGATTCAGCCCGATATTCTGCATGCCCATTCTCCGGCCTTGAACGGCCTTGCAGCGTTGAAAGCCAGTCGAAAATTCAATATTCCACTGGTTTATGAATGCCGCGCCTTTTGGGAAGATGCGGCGGTCGATCATGGCACGACATCTGAAGGCAGTTTTCGCTATCGGCTGACACATGCCCTGGAAACCCATGTGTTTAAACAGGCGGATGCCATTACCACGATTTGCGAAGGATTGAGACAAGACATTGCCAAACGCGGCATCGATGAGAATAAAATCACCGTGATTCCCAATGCTGTGGATATCGAGAAATTCAGCTATGCTGAAAAAGCCAAGCCTGAATTACAACAGAAGCTGAACTTAAGCGATAAAACAGTGCTTGGCTTTATCGGTTCTTTTTATGCCTATGAAGGCTTGCCATTGTTGCTGGATGCGTTACCGGGAATTTTAAGCGGCAGGCCGGATGTCAGGCTTCTGTTGGTGGGCGGTGGCCCTCAGGAGTCTCTGATAAAACAGAAAGTGGCCGATTTGGGGTTGCAGGATAAAGTCATCTTCACCGGCAGGGTGCCTCATGATCAGGTGCAAGACTATTACAATCTGGTCGATATTTTCGTTTATCCCAGATTACCGATGCGCCTGACCGAACTGGTCACGCCATTGAAACCACTGGAAGCGATGGCGCAAGGGCGGCTGGTCGTCGCGTCGGATGTCGGCGGCCATAAAGAACTGATCAGCGATCGAGAAAATGGCTATCTGTTTCAGGCGAACAGCTGCCAGTCGTTAGCGGATACCGTTTTGGATTTACTGGCCAATGATTCACAATGGCAGTCTTTGCATCAACGAGGCCGTCAGTTTGTGGAGCAGGAACGCAATTGGCCAAACAGCGTGGCCAGATATGAATCGGTTTATCAAGACCTTTTGAATCATTAAGGGAAAAGCAGTTTCGTTATTATGCTCAGGCGTGGGAGTGAATAACGCCGGTATGGGTTCCCACGCGGGAGCATGGGAACCAGGTGAATAAGTTGCCTTGTTCCCATGCTCCTGCGTGGAAACAAGAAGGTAGGATGGGTCCGACTGCATGGATGCAGGAGGTAGAGCAACGCAGGAGCAGTTGCCGAGAGTGATAGCGAACCCCATCGTTTACAACTATTTTTGATGGGTTTCACTTCGTTCTACCCATCCTACACTTGAAAACTTATGCGTGGGAATCAATGGTTGGATGTTCGTAACATTAGATAGTAAGGAAAGTTAAAAGCATTATGAAAGTGACGATTTTTGGAACGGGTTATGTCGGTCTGGTTACCGGTATTTGTCTGGCTGAAGTAGGTAACGATGTGGTCTGCGTCGATATTGACCAGGACAAAATCGATAAGCTCAACCAAGGGATCGTGCCGATTTATGAGCCTGGTCTGGACAGTATGGTCAAGGAAAATATGGCCGCCGGTCGGGTAAAATTCACCACCGATATTGCCGAAGGCGTTGATCATGGCGTCTTTCAATTCATTGCAGTTGGCACCCCGCCGGATGAAGACGGCTCGGCTGATTTGCAATATGTCTTGCAGGTGGCCAAATCGATTGCCGAGCACATGAATGATTACAAAGTCGTGGTCGACAAGTCTACCGTACCGGTGGGAACAGCCGATAAGGTCAAGGACGTGATAGCGCAAACCCAGCAGCAGCGAGGTGTCGAAATTGACTTTGATGTGGTGTCCAACCCGGAATTTTTGAAAGAAGGTGCGGCGATAGATGATTTTATGAAGCCGGATCGCATCGTCGTCGGCACCGATAATCCGCGCACAGCTGAATTGTTAAAGGCCCTGTACGCCCCGTTCAATCGCAGTCATGAAAGAGTGATTGTCATGGATGTGCGTTCGGCTGAGCTGACCAAATACGCCGCCAATGCCATGTTGGCTACCAAAATCAGTTTTATGAACGAACTGTCCAATCTGGCCGAACGCCTGGGCGCGGATATCGAGCAGGTGCGTAATGGCATCGGTTCTGATTCCCGTATTGGCTATTCATTCATTTATCCCGGCTGTGGTTATGGCGGCTCCTGTTTTCCAAAGGATGTCAAAGCCATGGAAAGAACCGCTGAGCAGGTCGGTTACAGCGCTGAATTGCTGAGCGCCGTGGAAAATGTCAATGCCCGGCAGAAACAGGTGCTGGTAAATAAAATCAAACAGCATTATGGCGATGATTTGCATGGAAAAACCTTTGCTTTATGGGGGTTGGCGTTTAAACCCAAAACCGATGACATGCGCGAAGCGCCCAGCCGGGTCATTCTGGAAGCCTTGATCGATGCCGGCGCGGCCGTTAAGGCTTATGACCCTGAAGCGATGGATGAAGCCAGGCGGATATATGGCGATAAAAAAGGTTTGCAACTGGTCGAATCGCAAGACCAGGCGCTAGAAGGCGCAAATGCCCTGGTGATTGTGACTGAATGGAAAAACTTCTGGAGCCCTGATTTTGATTTGTTAAAGGAAAAGCTCTCAGACAAAGTGGTGTTCGATGGGCGTAATCTTTATCAGCCGAAAATGTTGGAAAAGCAAGGCATACAGTATTATGCGATTGGACGCGGACGAGCCATTAGTCATTGAAATGAATGCAAAACATCGGGCCATTGAATCACTTAAATTAGGCTTGATTGGGCCTGAACCTCCGCCATATGGAGGAATGGCCAATCAGTTTAATCAACTCAAACAATTATTAACTGATGTTACGCGGTCTTGAATTGTTGCAATTCAGCAAAAGCCTGCCGAATGGCCTTGATATATAATTTTGCCTTCAAAGCAAAATGATTGGTTTGGTGTTTTATTTTGAGACACTCCAGTTTAAAGACCGCCATAATGGCCATAAAAATATGATTGTTTTGTGTTGTTGGGGTACGAGTAGGCGACTTTGCCAACCCGGCATTGGATTTCAATGATTTATGAAATTCTTCGACTTTCCAGCGTTTCTGATAGATTGCCGCAACCTTTTTACCCGTTAATGTTAAATCACTGCACACCAGATTAACGGTTGCCGTACTGCCGTCTTTGTTTGTAAAGATTCGCCGGACAATCAAGACTTCATGTGGGTAGCCTTTTAGCCAGCCGCGAACTGCTTGTTTATCCTCTAATGCAATGTCACTGACACGGGTAAATTTTCCTTGTTTCTTGTCGTCTACGCTCAACGTCACCAGGCGATTATCCTTTAAAGCCCCAATGAAATGTTTCTCTTTGTCAACAATAAATTCCAGATTCTCTTTAGCCGTAAACCAGCTATCCATCAACACATAGCGAAATTGAAGCCGATTGTTCAAACACTGTTGAATCATCGCACGCATCAGCTCATTTTTGGTCACCGTAGCCATTCGTTTAACCTGCTTTGTTTTGATATCACAAAACTGAATCGGTTTTTTGACCACTTCAAAGGCTACGGGTATCGAAACATTGCCCGTATGATACAAGGCATTCAATAGATTGATGCCTTTGACTGACCGCCCCTGGCAATGGTCATAATGCCAACAAATGACTTCATTCTCGTCTGTCCATTGCTTCTCCTGGATTGTATCGTCAAAAATCAAACACCCTGATTCTTCTTCAATCTTCCGGACTGTTCGTTTAACCTCCAGCCAGAGGTCTTTTGATGTATACGCTCTGGACGATAAAAAACGCGTGACACTATCATGGCTAACTTCTCCATCTAACATTGACGACAAACCCGTCGCCGTCGCATAGCTCGTATTGCTGATTAAATAGTCTGTGTACAGGTCTAATTTCTCTTTGTTCATCCTCAAATTTTATCAATTATCCGGCGTAGCGCGTAACATCAGCTATAAATTTCTAACGATCAAGCTCACCTGCCGCTATGGAGCGCCAGCGGAATAGCGGTCAGGTGGAGCGCCTTGTTAGCCATTTTATTCAGACACCCACTTAAGTTCAGAAAATAATTGAATCATCCATCCCCTAGTCAATTCTTTACAATTAACTGATTTAGATGTTTCTATTAAGCTTTTTATGAAGTCTCGTTTTGTGCAGCTAGGTAACCTAAATAAAGCGTTTTTTACGTGTGAATTAACATCTTGAATTATTACAAACAAGCCTTTTTTCTCAAACTCCTTTGCTTTTTTAAGCACTGCCATTTTATTAAACTCTGCTTGTGAGCCATAAATAAAAGCAGCTTTCTTCCCTTTATTTTTCAAAACCTTATTAAAAGCATGTTCTACATCATACTCATTGAAGTCTTTATCTTTTACCTCTATCGAATAGTAAAATTCTCCATCTCTATATATATCAATATCGCCCACCTCTTTTGAGGATGCGCCACTTTGATTGACTTTGTGCGTTTTGACAGCATAAATACCATCCAAATACTGGTGAAGTAAAGATTCAAGCGATCCAATGATAATTGCTGATGTTTCGCCTTCAAACGATTTACTTGTAAATAGCAAAGAAAACTCATAAATTTCTATAAAGTCAGGGCTATAGTTGGCGACAGCTTCAAAACCCTCATTTGCCTCCTTGATCTGTTCTTGCAAAACCGAGAAAGCACATGCCAAGTATTCATTTGCTTCATTTGAAGTTTTTATAGATGATAATATTTTAATAAGCAGCAATAGCGTTTCTTTATCTTTTCCTTTTCTTACAGCATTTTCTTTGCTGAGATGAGTAAACCTTGCTGGCTTATTAAGAAACGGCTCATTAGAACCGCCAAGAATATTTTTTAGAAAATCACGCTCAAAAGGAACGAGCACCTTATGACATAAACTTCTCGCATCAAAAGCACCGGGCAATGGCGCACCAGCCTGCAACGCTATTGGATTAACATCATTACTTGATGCCTTTGCCAATATGCCGTTAATCAAAATGTATTTATAGGTTTTATGCGTTCCATACAAAACTTGCTTTATTCCCGAAGTTATTTCATCATTTTTTGTACATACGCTTCGATAAGCCTTTAATATTATTTCTTCTGCATTTTTGTGATCTACATTAACAGGCATATTATCCAACCAACCTTAACTGAACGGGTTGATCTGCTAAAGCTTCAATTTTTTCATTACTTAAGCTATCAAGCACCATAGAAGCTACTGCATAAGCAAGGTTACAGGGAACAGCGTTGCCAATTTGCTTAAACACTGATGATTGCGAACCGACAAAATTGTAATCAACAGGGAAAGATTGAATAATCATTGCTTCTTGAATTGTAAGCCTTCTTAGTCTTTTTGGAGCCACTTGGTATGGTAGTGGGTTGCCACCATTCATTATTTTTTTATGGTAGCTTTCAATCCAATTCTTTTTCCCTTCATACAAGGCCTTCTCATCAATAATTGGTGTTTTGTTTCCTCCCATTGTCGCAGGCAATGTTGCACAAAAACCATCAATTTTTACAGGTCGCCCTAAGCCATTAAAAAGCATCCCTGCATAGGGAGATTTTCTCATTATCGGATTCGGTGTTATTGTTATTTTTGCTTTTGCAATATTTTTGTTATTTCCAGTTCCTGCCCTATCTAAAACGCTTAATGCCTCCCTTACTGTCGGAGACTCAACCTTATAAGGCTCCATCATTTTCATTAAATCTGGTATTATTTTAGAGTTACCTTTGAACCCAACAAAAAAAACGCGCTCTCTTGCTTGAGGAACGTTAAATTCTGATGAATTTAATATAACGTAATTTACGATATACCCCGCGTTTCTAAAAGTCTCAAGTAATTCATTTTTAAGTGGCTCCCATTTTTTCAGCTTCCCCAAAGCCTTTACATTTTCCATTACAAATGCCTTTGGACATAATTTTTCTACTATCTCTGCAAATGTCCAAATATGCTTACTTCTAGGATCATGAGGATCCATTTTTCCAGCAACAGAAAACCCTTGGCATGGTGGGCCACCAAAAACTAGGTCTATATTATCTGCACTTTTATATAAACTTTCTTTTAGGTTGTTTATATCTCCGCAATGTATATGGTCGCCAATATTGAGCTTGTATGTTTCGCAAGCATCCTTGTCAAAGTCATTCGCCCATACAATATCGATACCCGCTTTTTGAAAGCCAACATCAAGACCACCAGCGCCAGAAAATAGTGATACTGCTTTCATAATTCCTCCTTTTTTCTTCCCTTCTGTAAGTGATATTCTATCATGTGCTCGACCCCATCTTGTGATGGCTAACAGTTAACTATACCGAATAGAATAATAGTGCGCTAGACTGAATCTGTCTAGTCCATTATGATGTTTCTATGAACGATTCTCGATATAGTAACAATAATGCTTTAAAAAACAATCCAAAAAAAGCAAGGTCGGGCTGGGATGTTTATCTTGATGCTTTGCTAGACAGAAATATTGCTCAGCCTTTGCGGCCTTGGTATGTGCGGCATTTGAAGTCGTTTCAGGCTTTTTTGCGTGGACGTAATAAACGGCTGGATGAGGTTTCGGGCGCTGAGCTGGAATTATTTCTTAAAGAAAGAAGCCGCGATCGGTCGCTTAAGGATTTGTACTTCAAGCAAGTGATTGAGGCGCTTGAGATTTATTATGTGGAGGTTATTAAATCGGATTGGGCAGCCCGGTTTGATTGGGCTTTCTGGCGGGAGGCGGCAAGTCGTCTGGAGGATGCGCATCCGTCGATTGCGCGTGAAGTCAAGCCGGCCGGATCTGAGCAATTAAAGAGCAGTGATACGATTGGCGCTGGGTCTGTACGGTCGCTGGAGCGACTGGTTGAACAAATCCGGCTGCGGCATTTTTCTATCCGGACAGAACAAACCTACTGTCATTGGGTAGAGCGTTTTTTACGCTGTTTTCCCGCGCGTGACCCCGTCACGCTGGGTAAGATGGAGGTTGAGCAGTTTCTTTCTGATTTGGCGGTTCATCGTAATGTGAGCGCCAGCACCCAAAGTCTGGCGCTGACGGCGCTGGTTTTTTTCTTCAGTGAAGTGCTGGACAAACCTTTGGGCGATATGGGTTTTGCGCGGGCCAAGCGGCCTCGGCGCTTGCCGGTTGTGTTGACGAAGGATGAGGTCAGGCGCTTGCTTGCCGAGATGAGCGGGCTGACTGGGTTGATGGCGGGTTTGATGTATGGGACCGGCATGCGTTTGATGGAGTGTGTCAGGCTGAGGGTCAAGGATATTGATTTTGATTATGGAACGATTACCGTACGTGATGGAAAAGGTGGCAAGGATCGGGTAACACCATTGCCGGAGCGCTATGCTGCGCCGCTGCGTGAACATTTAAAACAACGGAAAGCGTTACATGACAGCGATCTGGCCGACGGTTTTGGAGAGGTTTATTTGCCTGATGCCTTGGCGGTGAAATATCCCAATGCCGCTTTTGAATGGGGCTGGCAATTTGTGTTTGCATCATCCCGGTTATCGGTAGACCCGAGAGGTGGCGCGGTACGACGGCATCATGTCCATGAGACTTCATTACAAAAGGCGATTAAGCAAGCGGCCAGACAGTCGGGAATCCCTAAACAAATCAACAGCCATGTGTTACGACATTCCTTTGCGACGCATCTGCTGGAGGCGGGGGCAGATATCCGGACGGTGCAGGAATTATTGGGTCATGCCGATGTGGCAACGACAATGATTTATACGCATGTGATGAATCGTCCGGGCTTACCGCCGGTCGTTAGCCCTGCGGATCTTTTATAAAGTAGCAATCATTCCAAAAGCTCTTGAATTCTATTTTTCCCCTCATCCCAGCCTTCTCCCTTTGGAGAAGGAGGCGGGGTACGGAAACTTCTGGAGCAATGTAAATATAATGATGAATTGAGTATTTTCATGCTCTTTTTTTCATCATGCCTACGATCCTTCTTGGGTGTGCTAAAACTTCATGCTCTCAGTTTCAAAGCGCCAAAACAAAGAATTCTTTGCTTAGAACCCAGGCTCCACCAGCTTGATCCTGCTTTGTTGAAGTGGAGCTTCTGGGGCGGGGTTCCCAAACAGGAGCTTGGGAACCAGCAAAATGACATGGCCCTGGCCGATTCGCCCAGCACCTTTATGTTTCCAAAATCCGTTTTTATCGATTTATGCACGCAAGGTGCTGGGCTTGATCGACCCTGCAAACCGGTATTTTCTCTCATCGTTCCCACACACCCTCATAGGAATTGCGGAGCCAGTATTGCTGGCGCGTAACATCAATCAGTCATTCCCGGATTCAGGTAGAACATCCGGGTTAAGAATATTGTGGGCATTTTTTTGCGGGAAGGGATGCTATGCGCCGTTTTGGTGCGTTATCGGCAGGTGTTTATTGGTAATAGTGATAGGGCGCACCATTTTAAATTGGGGTTTGGTTGTGTTGCGGCTTTTGATGTGTGTGATGCTCTATAAAACAAAGGCTTATACGGGTTTTTGAGATGTGGCAGGGTTTTTGCTTTATTCTTTGCTGAGAACGAAAGGGGAGTCTCGAAAAACCGTTTGGACGTTTGTTGACGCTTAGGTGGTGCACATAGTTTCAGGGTTGCCATAGTCTGTTTTTTAGTGCTCCGGCCACTTGAAGCGATAATAGCTCTCGACGGTTTTTCGAGACTCCAAGTAATCATCATTTTTTTAAATACTGAGTAACCTAAAACAAAAAGAGAATGCTATGTCATATTTAGAACCGACAGAATTTGTCACCAAAATGGTGGATGCAGGCGAAGCCAAGATTTACATGTCTACCAAAGATACCTTGATCCGTGCATTTATGGCAGGAGCCACGCTGGCGTTGGCGGCGGTTTTTGCCATCACGGTTGCAGTAAAGTCAGGCTCGCCAATTTTGGGAGCGGTTTTGTTTCCTGTTGGTTTTATTATGTTGTATCTAATGAAATTTGATTTGCTGACCGGTGTTTTTACGCTGGTTCCTTTGGCTGTTTTCGATAAAAGACCCGGCGCAACCGTCGGTCAGGTTTTTCGTAACTGGGGCTTGGTATTTACTGGCAATTTTGCTGGTTCCCTGACTGTCGCCCTCATGGTTTCATTTATTTTGACTTATGGTTATCAAACCGATGGCGGCATTATCGCGGAAAAAGTCGGTAAAATTGGTGAAGCAAGAACCCTGGGCTACAAAGCGTATGGTACAGCAGGGTGGTTCACTATTTTTATTCGCGGCATGATGTGTAACTGGATGGTGTCGATGGGGGTTGTCGGCGCGATGATTTCGACTTCTGCCACCGGAAAAATGGCGGCCATGTGGATGCCAATCATGCTGTTCTTCTTTATGGGCTTTGAGCATTCCATCGTCAATATGTTTTTGTTTCCGTTTTCAATGATTATGGGCGGTGGTTTCACGATTGCCGATTATCTGATCTGGAATGAATTGCCTACTGTTCTTGGCAATCTGGTCGGGGGGTTGGTTTTCGTAGGTATGCCGCTGTATTTTACCCATGTCAGAATGAGCCCGGATCGTAACTTAAAATAATTTGCAGGGCGCGCCGGCCGTATAAACTGGTCGGCGCGTCATTTATGACAACGAAACAACTCACAATATCAGTCGGGCAATATTCGGATAAAGGCCGCAAGAAAATCAATCAGGATTTTCATGGCGTTTTTATTCCGCAAGAGCCCCAACTTACCTCAAAAGGCATCGCTGTCGCGCTGGCTGATGGCATCAGCAGCAGTCAGGTCGCGCATGTCGCCAGCCAGGCGACGATTACCGGTTTTCTGGCGGATTATTATTGCACTTCGGATGCCTGGTCGGTAAAAAAATCCGCTCATCAGGTGTTGGCGGCAACCAATTCCTGGCTGTATTCGCAAACACAACAAGGACAATATCGGTTTAATAAAGACAAGGGCTATGTTTGCACCTTGAGCGCCATGATTATCAAGTCCAATCGGGCGCATATTTTTCATGTTGGTGACACCCGTGTTTGTCGATTGCATGAAAAAGACCTGGAGCAGCTGACCGAAGACCACAGACTTTGGGTTTCCCGGGAAAAAAGCTATTTGAGCCGGGCGATGGGTATTCATCCGCGGCTGGATATTGACTATAAAACACTACCGATCAGCCCCGGGGATGTATTTTTGTTGATGACTGATGGGGTTTACGAGTTTGTCAGCGATGAGGCAATCGTGAAAATGCTGGCTGAAAGCGGTGATTCTTTGGACGATACGGCCAGGAAAATTGTCGAAACAGCCTACCGGGAAGAGAGTGATGACAATCTGACGCTGCAAATTGTCCGCATCGATGAGGTGCCCGACCCCAGCGCCGAAGAGATTTATCAAAGCCTCACCGAACTACCGTTTCCGCCGGTTTTAGAGCCACGAAAGCCGTTTGATGGATACCAAATTATCCGAAACTTGCATGCCAGTAGTCGTAGCCATGTTTATCTGGCGCTGGATGAGGAAGGGCAGCAGGTGGTGATTAAAACACCTTCGACAGATATCAAGGATGATCCGGGTTACCTGGAGCGTTTTTTGCTGGAAGAATGGATTGCGCAGAGAATTAACAGTGTCCATGTGTTACGGCCGTATCAAATAAAACGGCGGCGAAATTTTATTTATACCGTTACTGAATATATTGAAGGCCAGACATTGGCTCAGTGGGTGCGGGATAACCCAAAACCCAAGCTGGAAGCAGTGCGTGCTATTATCGAGCAAGTCGCCAAAGGGTTACGGGCTTTTCATCGACTGGAAATGGTGCATCAGGATATTCGTCCGGAAAATATCATGATCGACAGCCAGGGCACCGTGAAGATAATCGATTTTGGCGCGACCCGGGTGGCGGGCGTCGCTGAAATATCAGCCAATTTACAGCAAGAGGCCGTTTTGGGTACGGCGCAGTTCACCGCCCCTGAATATTGGTTGGGCGAGACGGGCTCACCGCGCTCCGATCTCTATTCATTAGGCGTACTGACGTATCAAATGCTGACCGGCAAATTCCCGTATGGCGTCAAGGGCGCCAGGGCCAAGACCCGGGCTGCACAAAACAAGCTGAATTACATTCCGATGACGACATACAATCCTGATATACCGGTGTGGATAGATGATGCCGTAAAAAAAGCCGTGCAAGGCGATCCATTAAAGCGCTATCAGGAGTGTTCTGAATTCGTTTATGACTTACGTCACCCAAATAAGGAATTTTTGCATAAAACCCGCCCACCGTTAATTGAACGCGACCCGGTCAAGTTCTGGAAAGGGCTGGTTTTGCTGGAAACGCTCATTATTATCGCCTTGCTGGTCCAGTAAATCTCTTTAGTCAAGTCTGTTTGTACGGGGCTTACCCCGATATGTATTAATCGTTGCAAAAGTTTTTGAATTCTATTTTTTCCCTCATCCCAGGCTTCTCCCTCAGGAGAAAGAGGCAAGGCACAAAAACTTTTGGAATCCTTTATATCTGGAAAAATACTCATGAAAGAAAAGCTTGTTCTGATTGGTAACGGCATGGCTGGCATGCGTACCATCGACGAATTGTTGAAACTGTCAAAAGACCGTTTTGACATCACGGTCTTTGGCGCCGAGCCGCATGGCAATTACAACCGCATCATGTTGTCGCCGGTGCTGGCCGGCGACAAAAAGCTGGAAGAAATTATCATTCATGATCTGGACTGGTACCGGGAAAACAATATTCGTCTGTTTGTCGGTAAAACCATCACCCGTATCGATCACGAAAACCATCAGGTTCTGGCTGATGATGGCACTGTGGCGGAATATGACCGCTTGATTATTGCGACAGGCTCGAAACCCGTGATGCCGGACATTCCCGGTAAAGAACTGGAAGGGGTGCTCAGCTTCAGACGCATCAACGATGTCAAAATCATGATGGAAACGGCGCGTACGCATAAAAATGCCGTCATCATCGGCGGTGGGTTACTAGGGCTTGAGGCGGCCGATGGACTGCTCAAACAAGGCATGAATGTCACCGTGGTGCACCGGAATACCGTGTTGATGAGCCAACAACTGGATCAGGATGCCGCCAATCTGTTGCGCGCCAGGCTGGAAGAAAGCGGTATGCGTTTTTTGCTGGATTATCACATCGAAGCCTTGCTGGGCGAGAATCGGGTGGAAAAAGTGCGTCTTAAAAATGGCCAAGAAATTGATGCGGACCTAGTGATCATGGCGGTAGGAGTTCGGCCCAATATTGATCTTGCCCAGGCGTCAAAAATCCCTTGTGATCGCGGCATACTGGTCGATGATAATTTAAATACAGGCGTGCCGGGTATTTATGCGGTGGGTGAATGTGTGCAACATCGGGACAAAACCTTTGGTCTGGTTGCACAGTTGTTCGAGCAAGCCAAGGTGTTGGCGCATCATCTGGTCGATAACAGTGTGTACAACTTTAAAAGCGGTGCGACCTCCACGCAGCTTAAAGTGACCGGCATTCAGTTGTTTTCAGCAGGTGATTTTATTGGTGATAGCAGTACAGATTCACTGGTTTATAAAGACTATGCCCGACAAATATACAAAAAACTGGTGGTTAAAGAAAACCGAATCAAAGGCATTGTTCTGTACGGCGACACCCAGGACGGGCTTTGGTATTTCTCCCTGCTGAAACAGGAACAGGATATTGGTGATATGCGGGAAAATATTCTTTTTGGTCAACAACAAGTGGAAACAGCGGAATAAATGACTCAATCAACAAGCAATTTAACGACCTGCCCTTATTGCGGCGTAGGCTGCGGGGTGGAAATCAGCAAACAGGACGATGGCGGAATAAGCGTTCAAGGCAACCGGCAACACCCATCAAACTTTGGCCGGCTTTGCTCCAAAGGCTCGGCCCTGGCCGATACCATCGGTCTGGAAGGCCGTTTGCTGCATCCGGTGGTGAATGGTAAGCAGGTCTCCTGGGATACCGCTCTGGATGCTGTCGCTGGTGGCCTGAGTGAAATTATTGAAAAACATGGACCGGAGGCGGTGGCCTTTTATGTTTCAGGGCAATTACTGACAGAAGATTATTATGTCGCCAACAAGCTGATGAAAGGCTTTATTGGCAGCGGGAATATCGATACTAACTCGCGTTTGTGTATGTCATCCGCCGTCGCCGGCTATAAAAGAGCGTTTGGCAGCGACACTGTGCCAGGTTGTTATGAGGATCTGGAGCAGGCTGATTTGATTGTCATCGAAGGCTCCAATACCGCATGGTGTCATCCAATTGTTTTTCAACGTATTGTCAGCGCTAAACAGCAGCGACCGGAGATGAAAATTATCGTCATCGATCCACGGAAGACAGCTACCTGTGATATTGCCGATTTACATTTGCCGCTCAAACCGGGCACCGATGCTGTGCTGTTCAATGGCTTGCTCAGCGCAATTGCAGCGCAAAATAAAATCGATAAAGATTTTGTCGGGCAACATACCGAAGGTGTTGATGAGGCCTTGCAAGCGGCAAGGCAAACAGCGGGGGATATAAGCCGGGTCGCGCAGACTTGCGAGTTGGCGGAGCGGGCGGTCAGCGATTTTTTTCAGATATTTATCAATATCGGAAAAACAGTAACGTTGTATTCTCAGGGCGTCAATCAATCTTCTTCGGGAACTGATAAATCCAATGCCATTATCAATTGCCATTTATTGACTGGGCGCATCGGCAAACCCGGCATGGGGCCGTTTTCCATCACCGGCCAGCCCAACGCCATGGGTGGGCGGGAAGTCGGCGCGTTGAGCAATCAACTGGCCGCGCATATGGAGCTGGACAATCCTCAGCACCATGATCTAGTATCGCGTTTCTGGCAATCCGATCGTCTGGCTGAGCGACCCGGATTGAAAGCCGTGGAACTGTTTGACGCCATCGCCGCAGGTAAAATCAAGGCGATTTGGGTGATCGCCACCAATCCGGTCGTCACCTTGCCGAATGCCGACAAAGTCAGAAAGGCGATTGAAGACTGCGAGCTGGTCATCGTTTCTGAATGTGAACAGAATACCGGCACGGCGGCGCGCGCCGATATTTTGTTGCCGGCACTGGCCTGGGGCGAAAAATCCGGCACGGTAAGCAATTCTGAACGGCGTATTTCCCGCCAGCGCAGCTTCCTGCCCCATCCCGGTGAAGCCGAAGAAGACTGGTGGATTTTATCGGAAGTCGCCAAACGTATGGGGTTTGGCGAGGCATTCAATTATCAGTCTTCCGCCGATATATTCCGCGAGCATGCGGCATTATCGGGGTTTGAAAATCACGGTCAGCGGGATTTCGACATCAGTGCTCTGGCGAATCTGAGTGATGACCAATATGATTGTCTTAAACCTGTTCAATGGCCGGTGACGGTCGCCTCGCCCCAAGGAACGGCGCGCATGTTTACTGACCAGCGTTTTTATACCCCATCAGGCAAAGCGCGATTGATTGCGGTTACGCCGCGGCCTCCTGAAAATCCCGTGACGGCGGAATATCCACTGGTGTTGAATACCGGCCGGGTGCGCGATCAGTGGCACACCATGACGCGCACCTCGCGTTCGGCCAGACTGAATAACCATATTGCCGAGCCTATCGTACAGATTCACCCACAGGACGCCAGTCAATATCAATTGGAAAATGGCGCGATCGCCAGACTGGATAGTCGGTGGGGCAATATGCTGGCGCGCGTGGTGGTTACAGATGAACAACGTCCCGGCAGTCTCTTCGTGCCGATGCACTGGAACGATTTTCTCGCCGCTAAAGGCCGGGTCAATGCGCTGGTCAATCCGGTCGTGGACAGGATATCCGGTCAGCCAGAATCCAAGCACACCCCTGTTAAAATAGCGCCCAAGCCCTTTACCTGGTATGGCTTTTTATTAACGCGCACGCCGAAAACACCGGATGATGCGGCGTATTGGGTCAAAACCAAGGGCCAGGGATTTTACCGCCATGAACTGGCCGGAGAAAAGGCGATTGAAAACCCGGTAGAAGTGGCGCAAAACCTGATGAAGGGGGATGGTGACTGGCTGGAATTCAGTGATGCAGAAAAAAAGCGTTATCGAGCTGCCAGACTGGAAAACAACTAATTAACCAGCGTGCTGTTCGTTGAACCCACGCCAAACCTGCCTGATCGCACCTGGTTAGGCCAGCTTTTCGCTGAGGTGGAAATAAGCGATGAACAGCGCAAGAATATACTTGCCGGCAAACCCGGGTCTGGGGTGGCAGACTGCGGTCCGATTGTTTGTGCCTGCTTCGGCGTCGGCGAAAATACGCTGAAAGAAGCGATAAAAAATGGCGATGCGCAAACAGTCGAACAAATTGGCGCAGTGCTCAAGGCAGGAACCAATTGCGGCTCCTGTATCCCCGAACTGCAAAGTATTATTTCGGCGCTCAAGAAATAACGTTTATCTAAAGCGTTTCTGGGGAATTGCACTCCGACGCAGCTAAGGGCGGCGCCAATCCCTAAATGGCCTGATTGACAGGAAGCGTTAGCTATTTGCTGGTTCCCAAGCTCCTGCTTGGGAACCCTGACCCTGAAGCTCCGCTTCAACAAAGCAAGATCGAGCTAACTGGATAGGTTTTTTCGGGTTTTGGTTTTGGAACGGGTGTTTCGTGAAGCAGGAGCTTCTTCCACAGGGAACCCAAGCGGGAGCTTGGGTTACAGCAAAAATAGATTTAACTTAATGGCAATGATGCAAGGATCATGGGCGC
Source organism: Methylomarinum sp. (assembly GCA_965277025.1). Lineage (GTDB taxonomy): Bacteria > Pseudomonadota > Gammaproteobacteria > Methylococcales > Methylomonadaceae > Methylomarinum. Next base: position 3,825,317 of record OZ255706.1, on the reverse strand, counting down.
GGTTAAAACAGGCCATAAGGTATTAACGGGTGTGTTGGTTGATCCAGTCAACGCTTTTGTCGATCAGTTCCTGGTAGACTGATTCCTGGCTGCGCTGGAGTCGCTTAAGAAGCTGGAAGGAATGGTCTGCTCCTTCGATAACCACCAATTCCGGAGGAGGGGTTAAATTTTCCAGAATGGGTTTGAATATTTTCAAGTCACAAAGCGAATCGCGGCTGCCCTGGAAAAACAACATCGGGGAATGAACGGAACTCAGGTCTTCGCTGCGCGGTTTGTTGGTTCGGCCCGGCGCATGCAGCGGATAGCCGTAAAGAATCAGGCCGGCGAAGCCATCGATCTTGGCGGCCAGCAAAGTGGCGAAACGACCGCCCATGCTTTTACCGGATAAAAACAGTTTTTCTCGTGGTGATCCCGTTTTTTTCATGACTTCATCGATGACCGCCAACCAGGTATCTTCCAGCACGGAAGGGCTGTTCGGTGCGGTACGGCCTTGTTCCAGGTAGGGAAAATTGAATTTGACCGTCATAACACCCTTTTCGGCAATACCGTTGTGCAAGCTGGTTATAAATGTGGAATGCATGTCTTTACCGGCGCCCGGGGCAATCAACAAGATGCTGTCGTATTGTTCGGGGATGTTCCAGATAGAGCTGACAACGGCTTTGTCATTGACACGAATTTTATGGTTTTCTGTTTTCATGGTTGTTAAATGCTTGACGGATCAAAAATCTTCTTTATAATACCCGCTTCTTCTTCGGAGCGGTAGTTCAGTTGGTTAGAATACCGGCCTGTCACGCCGGGGGTCGCGGGTTCGAGTCCCGTCCGCTCCGCCATTCATTCTAACCGTTACGCAGGGTTCTCACTGCGGATAAAAAAACAATCAACTTCAAATGCCTTTTGGGTTGCCTCCATCAATGCCTTGATGCCGAATTGTTCGGTTGCGTTATGGCCACCCGCCAGCATGGTAATACCATGTTCCTGGCTGTCATGCCAGTCATGTTCACTCATTTCACCTGTAATATAAACATCCAGGCCTTCCTGCCATGCTCGATGCCATTCGCTGTTGGCGCCACCGGTAATAATGCCAATAGATTGAACCATCTGGTGTTTATCTGGCGTGGCCATCATAACAGGATGCAGGAGAATCTTTTCCAGGCGGTCAGCTAAAGTCTGTGCAGTAAGCTGAGTTTCCAGCTGGCCTTTTATGCCGGTCGGACAACCTTTGTAATCGCCAAAGGCTTGTTGTTTTTCTACCTCCAGCAGACGGCCCAGTGTGGCTGCATTACCGATTTCGCTATGACCATCTAAGGGTAAATGATAGCCGAATAAATTGATTTGCTTGGAGATCAGCGGAACGATACGTTGTGCGAATGGGCCGGTTATAGGTTTGGCGCCATGAAATGACCAGAACAAACCATGATGCACCACCATTGCATCGGCCTGGTTTTCTATGGCCTCCAGGATGCTTTGCCGGCAGGCGCTGACGGCGAAGGCAATTTTATTTATGTTTTCTTTGCCTTCTATTTGTAAACCATTCGGCCCATAATCCTGGTATTGCGCTGTTTGTAATAATTGGTTGTAAAAGGTTTCGAGTTGAGATCGGCTAATCATGGTGGCTTTTCAGGTAGTGTTGCCAAATGGTTTTGAATGTTTGTGTCAGGCTGGGGTCATCTGTACTGATGCGTTCAGTAATATGGGTTTGCTCGAACCACTGGCCTTCGTCGATTTCCTCTGCAGCCAGAGTAAACGGGCCGTCATGATGACATCGGTACACTTGAATAAACTCCATGCCCAAGTCTGCTGTAGGTTCCAGTTTAAACAGTTTTTCCAGCGTGTTGACGTGAATGCCCAGTTCTTCTTCAAGTTCACGCAGGGCTGAAATATCATAATCTTCACCAGAATCGACATGGCCTGCCGCAGAGCTATCCCACAGGCCGCCATTCAAGTCTTTTTTCATGGAACGTTTTTGCAAAAATAATTGATTTTGTGAGTTGAATACCAGAATATGCACGGCCCGATGTTTCAGCATGTGCTGATGTATGATGTGGCGCGGTTTGTGGTCGATGATCTGGTCGTGTTTATCGACGACCGCCAAAATTTCATTGTTTCGCATGTTTACACTCGATTACTGAGGTAGGCTCGTGTAAGGTAGCGTTTTTTGTTTGTTTTTGTAAAATCAGTATGGCGAGAAGAAGTGAGCACAGTCAGCAGGAAATTAAGGAAATGATTTTACATGCAGCTAGAACTATAGTTGCAGAAGAAGGCGTGGAGGCCTTGAAGGTTCGGCGCATTGCAATGGATATCGGCTATACGGTAGGCTCTATTTATATGCTGTTCGATAGTCTGGCCGATGTTGTTTTGGAAGTGAAGGGGCAGGTTCTGGATGAGCTTGCCAGTTGTCTGTCAGAGGTGTGCGCCTCGGTCGATGACCCGAAACAGGCGGTATCGGCATCCGCCAAGGCCTATTTGTTTTTCGCCAGTCAGCATTATCATCTTTGGAGCTTGTTGTTCGACCGGCAAAGCCAATACGAAAAAGAATTGCTGCAATGGTATCAGGAAAAAGTTGATAGCTTGTTCGCCAAAATTGAAGCTTTCTTTCGGCAAATGACGCCTTCGGCAACCGAGGCGGAAGTCAGGCAAGGGGCGAGAGCCTTATGGAGTGGTGTACATGGTGTGTGTGCTGTCGTTGACAGGTACTTTGGATACTGTTGGTGTGAGTCATATTGAGCAAATGTTAACGGTGCTGGTGGAAGACTTTCTCTATGGCTCAGGGCCAGCGCATAAAAAGATCCTATTAAAACAGCGAGTTCAGTATCATTCATGCAAAACTGTATGAGGAATCAAAATGTCCCTGAGCCTGCAAGAAGCCTTTTCAAGCCTGGAAGACCCGCGAATTGAACGCCACAAGCGTCATCAACTGCTGGATATTATCGTACTGACCATCTGCGCGGTGGTCAGTGGCGCTGAAGGCCGGGAGGCCATAGAAGCCTTCGGCAAAGAGAAACAAGACTGGCTGCGGCAATGGATAGCGTTGGAAAACGGAATCCCCTCGCACGACTGCATTGCCCGCCTGATGTCACGGTTGCCGGCCGAGGAAGTCAGCGCCTGTTTCAGTCGCTGGGTGCAAAGTGTCGCCAGACTGACCGAGGGGGAAGTGGTTGCCATTGACGGCAAAACGGCGCGCCGGTCCTTTGATCAGGAGGACAAGATGGGCGCGATCCACATGGTCAGCGCCTGGGCAAGCCAGACGGGGCTCTCCCTGGGTCAGGTCAAAACACAGGAGAAGTCCAATGAAATTACCGCCATTCCCCGACTGTTGGCCATGCTGGAAATTAAAGGCTGCATCGTGACCATTGACGCGATGGGATGCCAGGAAAAGATTGCTGGCAAGATCGTCGAGAAAGGGGCTGATTACGCCCTGGCGGTCAAGGGCAACCAGAAGTCCTTGCATGAAGCGATCGTGGATTACTTTGCCGTGGCGGTGGATGGCGGTGTTGAGGACGGTCAGGCGCTACTGGGCCACCACGAACAGGTCGATGTCGGACACGGCCGGATTGAACAGCGCCGCTACTACCTGGCTGATTGTCTGGACACCTTGCCTTCGCCCCGGCGCTGGCAAGGACTCAAGGCATTGGCATGGTGGCGTGTGAACGCCAGATCGGCGAACGACAAACCATTGAGCGTCGCTACTACATCACCACGCTTGATAGTGTTGAAACCTTCGCCAACGCTGTGCGCTCCCACTGGGGCGTGGAGAACAGCCTGCATTGGGTATTGGATGTCACGTTTCGTGAAGACGAGTCACGAATTCGCAAGGGCGAATCACCGGGCAACTTCAATATCATCCGCCAATTGGCGCTCAATTGGCTCAAGCGCGAACCGTCGCGCCTGAGCATTAAGCGCAAGCGCTTCAAGGCAGCCCTCAGCGATGACTTCAGGGTTCAAGTGATATTTGGGTGAGTTTTTATGCGCTGGCCCTGCTCTATGGCTGGTGTTCTCGTCATCAGGCGTGAAGATAAGATATAATTGCATTGTTGCCCGGGGCATCGTTGAAAACCGGGCAGTTACAACAGCTTTTTCCGATCACATAAAAAAGTAATCATGTCTTCAGCCTGGCCGATCGTTATTACTGGGGCGGGACCATCAGGCGCAATTGCGGCTGCCAGTCTTGTGCAGAAAGGTCACAAGGTCATTGTCATTGAGCGGCAACAGTTTCCCCGTTTCAGCATTGGTGAAAGCCTGTTGCCACAGTGCATGGAATTTATCGAACAAGTCGGTATGCTGTCGGCGGTTGAGGCTGCGGGTTTTCAATTAAAGAGCGGCGCGGCATTTTTACATGGCGACAAACACACCGATTTTTGTTTTGCCGAAAAATTCACCAAGGGATTTGATTCGACCTTTCAGGTGCAAAGGGACCGTTTCGATGCCTTGTTGGCCGATGAGGCTGAACGGATGGGGGCTGAGATTCGCTGGCAACAACAAGTGGATGCGATTGAATTTATCGATGAAAAACCCCTGTTGACAATAACAACTGACGATGATCAGCGTTATACGCTGCAAGCCGGGTTTGTACTGGATGCCAGTGGCTTTGGGCGGGTATTGCCGCGCTTGCTGGGCCTGGAGAGAGCCTCAGACTTCCCCCTCAGGCAATCGTTATTCACGCATTGTGAAGACAGAATCGATGATTCACGTTATGACCGCAATCTGATTCGTATTATTGTGCATCCCCAGCACCAGGATGTCTGGTATTGGTTGATACCCTTCAGCAATGGCCGGGCCAGCGTCGGCGTAGTGGCCGAGCCTGCATTTTTTGAACAACTTGATGGCGACAATACTCAGATTTTGCAGACTATTGTTCGGCAGGAACCCGGGATGGTCTCATTGCTGAAAAATGCTGAGTGGGATACGCCGGTCAATGTGCTGAAAGGGTATAGCGCCAATGTCAGCCAGCTATATGGGCCGGGTTACGCCTTGCTGGGCAATGCCGGTGAATTTCTCGACCCGGTTTTTTCATCCGGCGTGACGATTGCGATGAAATCAGCCATTTTGGCTGCAGAGGCGCTGGATAAACAAATGAATGGACAACAAGTTGACTGGCAACGGGAATTTGTCGAGCCCTTGCAAAAGGGCGTGGAAGTATTCAGAACTTTTGTCAGCGCCTGGTATGATGGAGGGTTGCAGGATGTTATTTTTTACTCGCGTCAGCAGGAAAATATCAAGCAAATGATTTGTTCCATTCTGGCTGGCTATGTCTGGGATGAAAACAATCCCTATGTCAAAAATTCGACCACACGCTTGAATACCCTGGTGGAATTGTGCCGCCTGTAAATTATTACCTGCATGATATGGGCGTGGTTTCCTGTGCAGGTAACAGTGCCGATGAATTGTTGCAGAATGTCCTTGCCGGAAATCGTTCCGGTCTGGTGAAAACCGATCGCTACAGCCCTGGCAAGCTGGTTTATCTAGGAGAGGTGTCAGCCCGGTTGCCGCAAATTCCGCATCATTATCGTGTTTATGATTGCAAAAACAATCGAATGTTATTGGCGGCATTGGCGCAAATCCAGGATAGCGTCGATCAAGTGATTGAGCGCTATTCGGCCGGCCGGATTGGAGTCGTGCTGGGCACCAGTACCTCGGGAGTCAGGAATACCGAACTGGCGCTGAAAGCGGTTGCAGAATGTGGTGAAAAACCTGAGAATTTCCACTATAAACAACAGCAATTGGCCGGTGGGGCTGATTTCCTGGCCAGTTTTCTGGCTGTTGGCGGGCCGGCGTTTTCCGTCTCCACCGCCTGTTCATCCAGCGGGCGGGCATTGGCTTCAGCCCGGCGCATGCTGGCGCTGGATTTATGTGATGCCGTCATCGTCGGCGGTGCGGACAGTTTATGCCGTTACACCGTCAATGGCTTTATGGCACTGGAATCGGTTTCAGCAGGGCTTTGTAAACCGTTTGGCGCACACCGCGACGGCATCAATTTGTCGGAAGCTGCAGTTTTGTTTGTATTGAGCCGCGAGCCTGCGCCGGTAAAATTATCCGGCATTGGCGCAAGCTGCGACGCCTATCATTTTTCCGCACCAGACCCCGAAGGGAAAGCAGTTTTCAAGGCGGTCAGGCAAGCCTTGTCACAGGCCGGATTGAAGCCAGAGGAAATCGATTATGTCAATTTGCACGGTACAGCTACGCCACTGAATGATGCGATGGAAAGCCGGGTCATGGCGCAGGTTTTTGACGGCCGGACGCCGATGAGTTCCACCAAGGGCATTACCGGCCATGCATTGGGCGCAGCTGCTGCGCTGGAACTGGCGCTGTGCTGGGCATTGTTGCAGCAGGATGAAACACCTCTGCCGCCCAATATCAATGATGATTCATTGGATCCCGCCTTGCCCGCGTTGAATCTTTTGCCGCCTGGCGTCAGCGCCAGGGTCAATCACTGCCAAAGTCATTCTTTCGCCTTTGGCGGTAATAATATTTCCATTATTCTGTCGCGCAATGAAACGGTTTAATATTACTGATCTGGTTCCGCACAGCGGTAAAATGTTATTGCTGGAACAAGTCATACACTATGATGAACAGTCGTTGACGGCGGAGGTGATTGTGTGGCAAGACGGGTTGTTTGACCAGGGGCAAACTGTGCCGTCCTGGTTGGGTATAGAATATATGGCGCAGACCATTGCTGCATATACCGGCGTACAGGACAGGTTGGCAGGCAGGTCTATCCGTACTGGGTTTTTATTGGGTACCCGGCGTTACGAGGTTAACCGCAGTGCTTTTGATGTGGGCGAACGCTTGATTGTCAGCGTTAAGGAATTGATGCGCGACCAGGCGCTGGCTGTTTTTGAATGTGAATTGAACAGCGACAAAATCAACGCTTCGGCTAAACTGAATGTTTATCAGCCGCCACAAAAAACTGTCGAGAATGAGTGAAAAGATGAGCAAAACAATCTTGGTTACAGGGTCAAGCCGCGGAATCGGCAAAGCCATTGCTTTATACTTGGCGGAAAAAGGTTTTGATATTGTCGTTCATTGTCGAAGCCGGCGTCAGGAGGCCGAGCAAACGGTTGCCGCTATCGACGCTGTCAATCAAAATGCCCGCTTATTGCAATTTGATATTGCTGATAGAGAACAATGTCAGGCCGTGCTGTCGAGTGACATCGAGCAGCATGGTGCATATTATGGCGTGGTGTGCAATGCCGGCATCACTGATGACGCGGCTTTTCCGGCGATGAGTGGGGAACAATGGGACCGGGTCATGCATACCAATCTGAATGGTTTCTATAATGTCTTGCAGCCGCTCATTATGCCGATGATCCAGCGCCGCAAGCCGGGCAGAATCGTGACATTATCTTCAGTTTCCGGATTGATTGGTAACCGTGGGCAAGTCAATTACAGCGCCGCCAAGGCGGGCATTATCGGTGCCAGCAAAGCGTTAGCACTGGAATTGGCGAAACGCAAAATTACCGTCAACTGCGTGGCGCCGGGCCTGATTGACACTGAAATGATGGAGAATGCGCCACTGGAAGAAATCAAAAACCTGATTCCTGCCAAGCGGGTGGGCACGGCTAAAGAAGTGGCGGCCACCGTCGCCTTTTTAATGTCAGAAGAAGCCGCTTATATTACCCGGCAGGTCATCGCCGTCAATGGAGGTTTATGTTGAAAAAACGTATCGTTATAACGGGTATGGCGGCCTTGACGCCGATTGGCAATGATTGGCAGACGGTGGCCGGCAATCTCAAAGACGTGAAAACCGGCATTCAATATATGCCCGAATGGGAGGTTTATAACGGTTTGAATACACGTCTGGCTGCACCAACGGAATTCAGCCGGCCGCCTCATTACAGCCGCAAACAGGTGCGCAGCATGGGGCGGGTGGCGATGATGGGCGTTTATGCCTCTGAACTGGCCTTGATCGATGCCGGGTTGCTTGATGACCCGGTGTTGAAAAGCGGCCAGACCGGCGTGGCCTACGGCAGTTCTTCCGGCAGTTTCGATGGCCTGATCGATTTTACCAAAATGCTGCTGACCCATGATAAAGGTAGTCTCAATGCGACTTCTTATATTCGTATGATGGGTCATACCAGCGCGGTCAATATCGGCTTGCACTTTGGCATCAATGGCCGCATTATTCCAACGTCCACGGCCTGCACCTCAGGAAGTCTGGCGCTGGGCTATGCCTATGAGACGATTCAGCAAGGCCTGCAAACTGTGATGGTGGCTGGTGGCAGTGACGAACTTTCCCCTTCCCAGGCGGCGGTTTTCGATACCTTGTTCGCGACCAGTCTCTGCAATGACGAACCGGATAAAACGCCCCGCCCTTTTGATTGCGACCGGGATGGTCTGGTGATTGGAGAAGGTGCGGGAACTTTTATTTTGGAAGAACGGGAACATGCTCTTGGCCGGGGAGCGAAAATTTATGCCGAAATCATTGGTTCCGGCACCAATACCGATGGCCTGCATGTCACCCAGCCGAACAGCGACAGTATGCAGGTTGCGATGAAACTGGCGCTTGAAAATGCTGATTTACCGGCCAGCGCCATCGACTATATCAGCGCGCATGGCACGGCGACCGAGTTGGGGGATATTGCCGAGGGCCAGGCTTCAGCGGCTGTGTATGGCTCAAAAACACCGATCAGTTCGATGAAAAGCTATACCGGCCATACCTTGGGAGCTTGTGGTGCAATTGAAGCCTGGGCCAGTATTTTAATGGCGAAAGAAGGGTGGTTGCATCCGACTGCCAATCTTGAACGGGTTGACCCTGAATGTGGCGATCTGGATTATATTGTTGGCGGCAGCAGACAGAAAGACTGTGAAATAATCGTCAGCAATAATTTCGCTTTTGGCGGCATCAATACTTCGTTGATTTTTAAACTGACAGACAGTAATGATTAAAAAACGCCTTGAAGTTATTCAAGGGGGTATCACCACTTTAGCAGTTGATGCTATCGTCAATGCCGCCAATAACAGCCTGCTGGGCGGTGGCGGCGTGGATGGTGCAATTCATCGAGCAGCAGGGCCTGAGTTATTGGCTGCATGTAAAACCCTGAATGGCTGTAAAACAGGACAGGCCAAGATAACCCAGGCGTATCGGTTACCGGCAAAATGGTTCATTCATACTGTTGGACCGGTTTGGCAAGGCGGGGGGGTGGCGAAGCGGATTTATTGGCAGACTGTTACCTGAATGTAATACATATAGGAGGCTGTCGGGTTATGGATGATTCTACTGTGACAGCGGGAAATCGGCGTATTTTTCCGCTCTTTTTCGTTGCGTAGCACCACTATGCGCCTCAAAAGAGCAAAAAAATCCACTCGATTTCCCACTCGTCTCGTCACGAACCCCATAACCCGACAACCTCCTAGTGCACATAAGCGAAAACACCAATGCTATTTATGAGGAATATATTGTAATATGCTGAATAATACTATATTAAATTCAGCAGGTGATATCATGCCACGACTAACAGCAGCCCCAATTAGTTTAACAGAAGAACAACGCACGTTATTGCAAGGCACAGTGCGTAAACATACAAGTCCTCAGAATTTGGTGACACGTTGCCGTATTATATTGTTGGCAGATGAAGGCATTAGTGTACATGAAACCATGCGCCAGTTAAAAACTGGACGGACAACTGTTCAAAATTGGCGAAAACGCTGGTTACAGAACCGTGAACAAGAAAATCCTTTAGCCCGGCTTCAAGATGCACCGCGAAGCGGTGCGCCTGCTATCTATACGGCGGAGCAAATTTGCAGCATTATCGCGATAGCCTGCGAACGCCCAGAGGATAGTCAACGCCCGATCACTCATTGGACGCAACAAGAAATAGCCGATGAAGCGATAAAACGGGGCATTGTTGATTATATTTCACAGCGCTCTGTTGGGCGCTTTTTAAAAAGAAGCGGACCTGCAACCCCACCGGATGAAAGGCTGGTTGACGGCAAAAAAAGATGAATACTTCGACGAGAGGTGTCAAGATGTTTGCGAAACCTGCCAACGGGCTTTGGAGCGGGAAGAGCAAGGCATCAAAACGATTTCGATTGATGAAATGACAGGGATTCAAGCTTTAGAGCGAGCAGCGCAGATATTGCCGATGAAGAAAGGAAAAATTGAGCGACAAGAATTTGAATATATTCGACATGGTACCCAGACCTTGATTGCAGGTTTTGATGTGGCCACGGGAGAAGTAATGGGAAGTATAGGAGAAACTCGAACAGAGCAAGATTTTGCCGGGTTTTTGAACCTGCTTTTTCATCAACAACCCAAACAAACCCATTGGCATTTAGTCATGGATAATCTCAATACACATTGTTCAGAATCGGTGGTTCGATTAATTGCCGAAAAAATTTCGTATTCAGGAGAATCAGGGGTTAAAGGAAAAGAGGGTATTTTGAAATCAATGGAAAGTCGTACTGCTTTTTTGACTAACCCAAACCATCCGGTTGTTTTTCATTTTACCCCTAAGCATTGTTCATGGCTTAATCAGATAGAGATCTGGTTTTCTATTTTAATGCGTAAAGTAATCCGGCGCGGCAACTTTAAATCTAAAGAGGATTTAAACAAAAAAATAGCGGATTTCATAAAATATTTCAATGAAACCATGGCTAAGCCTTTTCGTTGGACGTATCAGGCTAAGCCACTTACTCAATAGAGTGAGAACTTACGCTTGTTTGCACTAGCGGCGGAAAAAGGCATTGAATCAATCGCTTTTCCGGCTATTTCTTGTGGGGTTTATGCTTTTCCTATGGAAGCGCTTATTAAATCAGTGCTTCCCGCGACACAGGGATGTGTCGTCAAAATCGATAGCTGCAAGCTATTGATTTTGTAAGCAAAGCGGAAATCGCATTTCCGTTTTGCGGGCGCTGACAAATCATGGATGATTTGTTCAGCGTTTCCCTATGGAACAAGCCACACGCATTGCAGTCTCAACAGTAGTTGAAGCCTTGAAACAAACTCCCTGTATAAAACAGCTGGTTTTTGTTTGTTTTAATGAAGATTGTTTTAAGATGTATCAGAAATACCTTGCCAGGGTGACAGAATGAAAAAGGATAAAGAGTTGACCGAGGAACAAATCGCTGTCTGTTGGCATAAAGCCACGGAAGCACCGTTTACCGGTAAATATGTTTATTGCAGCGAACCGGGTGTGTATTGTTGTGTTTGTTGTGGGCAGCCTTTGTTTGATGCGGCAAGTAAATATGATTCAGGCTCTGGCTGGCCCAGTTTCTGGCAGGTGATAGAAGCTGGCGCCGTCAAGGAACAGACTGATAACAGTCATGGCATGCTGCGTACAGAAGTGCTTTGTGGCCAGTGTGGCGCCCATTTGGGGCATGTGTTCCCCGATGGCCCACAGCCCACTGGATTGCGCTATTGTATCAATTCCGCATCATTGGAACTAAACTCTCCGCATATGAGTTTTTAGCATTCTGACAGCCCCTTTTTTGCCGATGGCTGTGTTGAAAAAACTTGCTGTAGATGACTACAGCGGCGTTTTTTCGCCTTGCCCTCGACAAAAAATGAACCACCAAAATACAAAAAATAACATGCGAAGAGTAAAACCAGAAAATGGAAAATAAAACAGACACTGCGCATAGTTACGCAAGGCAATTACTGGATTTTATCGATAGCAGCCCGAGTCCCTGGCATGCGGTCGAGACCATGGTCGAGCATTTGCAACAGGCGGGCTTTCAAGATTTGAAAGAAGATCAGCCCTGGCGGGTTGAAAAAGGTGGGTGCTATTATGTGGTGCGCGACGGCTCTTCGTTGATCGCTTTTGTGGTGGGGGAAAAGTCGTTAACCGAAACCGGTTTTAAAATTATTGGTGCACATACTGATTCGCCAGGTTTGCGGATTAAGCCCAATCCGGTTATCGCGGCGGAGGAAGTGTTGCGATTGGGCGTCGAAATCTATGGCGGACCGATTTTGCCTACCTTTTCCGACCGGGATTTGAGTCTGGCCGGGCGCATCAGCTACAAGAACGAACAGGGCGGTATCAGTACAAAAAATATCCGTTTTGACCAGGCATTGTTGCGCTTGCCCAATCTGGCTATTCATATGAATCGGCAGGTGAATGAAGAAGGGTTGAAGTTGCATAAACAAGCGGAATTACCGTTGATAATTAGCGAACAGGTTCAGCAGGAACTTTCACCTCATTACTTTGCCCGTCTTCTGGCCGATGAAGCAGAATTGGAGTCGAGCCAAGTACTCAATTGGGAAATGAATGTATATGACACACAAAAAGGCTGTTTCTGGGGCGATAAACAACAATATATTGCTGATAGTCAGCTGGACAACCTGGCTTCCTGTCATGCGGGCCTGACTGCTTTACTGGATGAAAACAGTTTAAATAGCGGCAATACACTGGTGTGTGCATTTTTTGATCATGAAGAAGTCGGTAGTGAAAGTCACAAGGGTGCCGATAGTGCTTTTTTACAGGATTTATTAAAGCGAATGGCTTTAGCCGTAGGGGTTGGAGAGGCAGACTATTATCGGGTGCTGGCGCAGAGTTTTTTGATCAGCGCCGATATGGCGCATGCCTGGCAGCCAAATTTTCCCAATGCTTATGATGCAGAGCATAAGGTACTGGTCAATCAAGGGCCGGTCATTAAACATAATGCCAATCAACGCTATACTTCAGAAAGTGTTTCCAGCGCATTATTTATCGACTGGTGTCAGCAAACAGGCGTTTGTTGGCAGTCTTACTCTCACCGTTGCGATATTCCCTGTGGTAGCACCATTGGGCCCATGTTGTCAGCGCGCTTGGGTATTCGCAGTATCGATGTTGGTAACCCGATGTGGGCGATGCACAGTATTCGGGAAAGTGCCGGGGTAATGGATCATTGTGATCTGATTCAGGTTTTACGCTTTTATTATGAAAAAGGATAGCGAAATAGTCCTTTATAAACTATGGTTAGTTGTTACTGAATCTATAAAGGATAAAATTGGTATTTCTCTTCTCTTGCCTTAATGATTCAAAGCTATCATTAGTATTTTAAATGTTCAGCGTTTCCTGATATTTAAGCAGTTTGGGCAAGAGGTTTTTTGCTGTATTCAGGGTGGCTTGGCGAAGTTTCAGGGTTAATAAGGGACAAGCAGGGTAGGATATAAATTCAAATGGCTTTATTCAGAATCTTTTTTTTGACGTTTTGTGTGCTTTCGGCAAGTGCTGCTGAAGTCCGTCTGGAAAACAAGATTAAGGCCGCTTATCTTTATAATTTCACTAAATTTATTCGTTGGCCGAATATATCCACCGAACAAAGTTTTAATATCTGTACGCTGGGTAAAGATGGCGTTTCTGAATTGTTAAGCCCGTTAGAAGGGCGAAAGGCTCAAGACAAACCCATTCATATATATTATTTTCAATCGGCTGAACAAATTGATGTTTCCTGCCAGATTCTCTATATCACAGAAGATAATCAAACTGCTTTTCTAGCACAGCAGCCGGGTGTTTTGGTGATTAAATCCATCAATCAGGCGTTAACCGTCAGTAGTCAGCCTTTTTTTACCCGGCAAAGTGGCATGATCGGATTTGTCATCATTGATCAAAGGGTGCGGTTACATGTTAACCTGGATGTTCTAAAAGAGCATGGGCTTGAGATCAGCGCCAAGTTATTGGAAGTGGCTGAAGTGATCCGGGGAGGCGAGGATGAATAAATTCTTTAGTAACTTCTCCATCAAGGCTAAGTTACTGACCGTTCTGCTCAGTTCCAGTTTATTGTCATTGATTCTGTCAGGCATCATATTGACGACGCTGATGATTTCCGATGTACGCGAAAACAGCCAAAAAGATTTATTGGCGATGACCCGGTTGATCGCCAATCGAAGTACGGCAGCATTGAGTTTTGATGATGCCGTTGTCGCCAGGGAAAATCTGCAGGCATTGAATGACCTGTCGGTGGTTGAGGTTGCTTGTTTGTATGGACTTGAGCAACAAGTCTTTGCTGTCTTGCATGTCCAGGACAGGGAAAAATGTCCTGCTACCCAGAGCCTGCCGGAAGTCCAGTTTGATCAGTTCAAGCTGAAAATTTATGAGTCGGTCATACTGGACGATGAAATTATTGGCGGGGTGTATGTGCTGGCTGATTTGACTCAGCCATTGATTCAGCAAATGCAATATATCGCACTGGTGCTTCTTGTTCTATTTGTGGCGGCATTGCTCGCTTTTATCCTGGTGGCGCCATTGTTGAATAGAATCACGTCGCCCATTAGCGACCTGGCCAAGACTGCGCATAAAATCAGTCATGAACAAGATTATTCACATCGGGCCGTCAAGCATGGTGAAGATGAGGTCGGTGTGTTGGTCGATGCCTTCAACAACATGATTGCAACGGTCGAGCATCAGAATCAGTCATTAGTCAGTGTTAAAAATAATTATCTGGCCTTGTATGACAACAATCCGACCATGGTTTTTCATCTGAGTCTGGATGGCGTCATTTTATCGGTTAATCGTTTCGGCGCCCGGCTTTTGGAGTTGAAGCCCGAGCATCTGCAAGGCTGTTCAATTTTTGATTTTGTCCATCCTGAGGATGTCGATGTTTGCCAGGCATTGTTTGAGCTGTGTCAGCTCAACCCTCACAAGGTCTATAAGGAAGAAATTCGTAAAACCTGTCAGGATGGGCGAGTTATCTGGGTACGGGAATCGGCCCGGTTGATCATCGATAGTGTAACTGGTGTACGTAATTTACTGCTGGTTTGCGAGGATGTCACCGAGGCACGCGAATTAACTGAAAAAATCGCTTATCAGGCCAGTCATGACGCGTTGACTGGATTGGTGAACCGGGCGGAATTCGATTTGCAACTGAAGCGGGTAGTGACCCGTTCTCAAGGAAGCCGGATAGAGCATGCCTTGTGTTATCTGGATCTGGATCAGTTCAAAGTTGTCAACGACACCAGTGGGCATATGGCCGGCGACGAGTTGTTGCGTCAATTGGGTGATTTGTTGAAAAAAAATATTCGGCAGCATGATTTATTGGCGCGACTGGGTGGGGATGAATTCGGTATTCTGATGTATGAGTGTTCCTTGCATCAAGCGGTTCAGGTTTGTGAAAAATTACGCAATGCAATTCGGGATTTTCAGTTTTGCTGGGAAGATCGCAGCTTCAGTATCGGAGTCAGTATAGGCGTCGCAATGATCAATGATATCAGCGCCAATTCTGTCGAATTGTTGAAAGAGGCCGATTCAGCCTGTTACGCCGCCAAAGAGCGTGGCCGCAACCGCGTGCATGTGTTTCGGCCCGATGATGAGGAAATGGCCAGTCGTCAGGGCGAAATGCAATGGGTCGAGAGAATTCAGCGAGGACTCGATGAAAACAGCTTTCAATGGCTCTTTTGAAAAATGAATGGGTAAATTATAATCTACTGAACTTAACAGCTACCAAGCCTATTTTTCATGATAACAGAATTATTTCAACAAGCTCTCCACATCCATGCCCCTGGCTGATTAAATCGATTGATTTTAATGCAGATAAAAAACGGCTTGATATATACATAGACTTCAAGAAAGGCAGTGCATTTGTTGACCCTGATGGGACTTCAGATACTGCAAAAAGGTATAAAGCTTATGATACTGTAAAAAAAACGTGGCAACATTTAAACTTCTTTGAATATGAATGTCATTTGCATGCCCGCGTGCCAGGAATTAAACGGGATGATGGAAAGGTTCGGCTGATACCTGCGCCATGGGAAGGAAAGGTTTCAGGGTTCACGCTGCTGTTTGAAGCTCTGTTAATACAATTATGTAAAGCGATGCCTGTTCATAATGTCAGTCAGTTAACAGGCGTCTCTGATCATAAGATGTGGCGTGTATTGGATACTTATATTGAGCTCGCAAAGAAAGACGAAGATTTCAGTGATCTGAGTATCATAGGCATGGATGAAACATCTATCGCTAAAGGGCATGAATACATCACCCTGTTTGTTGATTTGGAAGAAAAAAGAACCGTGCATATCAGTGCAGGCAAAGATAATAAAACCGTCGTTGATTTTGTTGAAGATTTAGAAGCTAAAAAAGGTGATAGGAAAGCCATTAAACAGGTGAGTTGTGACATGTCCCATGCCTTCATTAAAGGAGTTAAAGAAAACCTTCCTGAGGCAGAAATCACCTTTGATAAATTTCACATCATCAAGCTTATTAATGAAGCCGTTGACCAGGTTCGCAGAGAAGAAGGACGTTACACGGCAGAACTCAAAGGGAATCGGTATATCTTCTTAAAAAACAGTGCTAATTTAACAAAAAAACAAAAAGATACTAAAGATGAATTAAGCCTGGCAAAACTTAATTTAAAATCAATCCGTGCTATGTATATTCGAGAAGCATTTCAACAGGTATATCAAGCTGAAACCAACGAAGAATTTGAAGGCTTACTGAATAACTGGTATTACCGGGCGACTCACAGTCAACTGGCTCCTGTTGTCAAGGTGGCGAAGACTATTAAGAAACATTGGGTGGGTATTTTGAGTTGGAAAAAGAGTCAAATAAATAATGGTATTTTAGAAGGTCTCAATTCAATTTTACAAGCGGCAAAAAGAAAAGCAAGAGGGTATAAAATCCAGCATTTCAAAACAATTGCCTATTTACTGACGGGTAAATTAGATTTTTCTAAAATAAATGCAAAGTAACTACTCAGCGTATTTTACCAAAAGCATCAGGTCACTGAGTAAATTCCGGTAATTTCCCCTTAAATACCAGTACCAACGCTTCAGAGGCACTGACATGATGTTTACGACAAGTGGATAGATATCCCCGAATACGGCAGAAGGTGATGGCACCCTGCTCACTCCTGAAACACCCCGATATTTTTTGCTGCACCCTGGTCATGCGGATATCATTCTCACCGGGATTATTAGTAAATGGCACATCTATTTCTCTCATAAAGCGTAAGACATCATCCGGGTAATTGATCAGCCGTTCCAGTAAGTTTCTGGATTTACTGCGCTTGAGGCGCCCACGTTTGGGTTTACCGGGCAACGGGGTTGGTGGCGGACATTCAATTTGTGCTTTCTCTAATAAATCTCGATATCGTCGTCGATAACAGGCCGCTTTTCTTGCTTCAAGCTTCCCCCCTGCATCATCGACGACCTGATTGATCTTTTTTAACCGGGTTTCCATTTCTTTGGCCCACTGCTGTCCATCCTGCTCCCGGGCACGGGTCAGTTCACGCAGATGATGCGCATTGCACAAGGCATGAGTGAAGGGGGACTTGTAGTAAGGCTTCCAGTGATCGTGGCATAAAATGCCATGAAAGTCAGGCAGGATGCCAATGACATCCATCGCTTCCTTGCCCCGTTTTACATGGGGAAAATAATGTGTCCATAAATCATTAGAAGCACAATGCAACCGGTACCTGGCGCCATTGATGTTAATGCCCGTTTCATCGGCATGTACAACAGAAGCTGCCGCCAGTCTTTGCTTGCAAATCGGCTCAAAGGATGCCAGCTTCTCAAAGGCTGGTTGATTGAAATTAACCAGCGAACCTTCACTGATGGGGATCTGTAATTGATCGGAAAAATAATCCTTGATGCGCTGGCAGGGCAATAATTGGTACTGCGAAAGATACACGGCGTGCGCCTTGAGTTGGTCACCATATTGCACGGCTTTTGTTACGCCCTCGGGAAAAGGAGCAACAAACCGACGACCTTGTTCATCGATAAGCCTTTGCGCACGATATTCCGTCACAATCCGTGAAATATCAATATCAAATACCTGCCGGGTTTCAAAGCCATCTGCCGTGTAGCTTCCGGCTGGCAAGGTACGGCGATCAATCTTGATGGAGATAACGTCATCGGGATCATCGACTTTAACCAGCGTGGTACCAATATGCCCTTTCTGTCCACCACCTGGTTTTTTTGATCCAGCCCGTGCTTTCCTTTTACGATCAGGATCACTTGATGGCGGCCTGGAACTGTTACTGCTGTTAAGTCCGAGCCGATGCATCAAGAGCGTGACCAGCAACAACAATATCTCCAGCGAAGACCGCAGCGCCGGAGATAAATCGGCTTCATCTTCAATCAGCTGCCGGGCATGGGTAATGGCAGCCTCTACATCAATGGAATCAATCTTCAATGAAACGGCCTGTGGGTTTAAGTACAGGACTCTTGTCTCATGGCTTTTGAAATACGAATTTTTGCCTCTGTGTTGCCCGTCATCGTATTTTAGAAATGCACGGCAGCAGGGCTATCGGGCATTGCTTATAAGGCAACACGCCTCAACTAACGCAGGCTAATACAGTAAACCTCTTGCGCCAGGTGTTGCCGTTAGAAAATCAAAAATAACGCTAAAATCGTGTCAAGCAGTTTTTTTACTTATTTAGAAGTTACGCATTGACAACAGATCGAAATTTTGGGTTTAAATGATTCATATTTGGCATAAAGGTGTCGATAAACGAAGCCATAACATCGTTGAATAAATTCCGCTGTACGCTATAGCAATTATTAATCACGTCTGCAAAGCTCAATTTTTGTAATTGAACAAAGCCACAAATTGCAGAAAAAATATGATTATTTATTGCTCTTTTATTGCGAACCTGGAACCGCTCAATATTACACACCTGCTTTATTGCCCGATGATATTGCTCAATCTGCCAATGCATGCCTATCATGTTGTTCGGTAAATGCTTTCTTGTCAAAAACAGCGGTTTTTTCTTCATCAGGTAGTGAACTTATGTAATGGCGAACTTGTTCTTTCAAGGTCGTCCGAAATAATTTCACATACCCAAAATTTTTGAGCCAAACCATTAAGCCGTCTTCCGGGATTTCTAATTGCCTGACTTGAACCCATGAACCTTTTTCAACAGAGACTAATCGATTACCTTCCACTGCAAAGAATAATCCTGTCTGATGATTTCTTATCAATTTAAGATTATCCACGCAACTGTACCAGCTATCTCCTGTTACAAAACCAGGTTCTAGTCCCCAAGCTAATACTTCGGTCAGCATGTCTTGAAAATAGTCATTTTTTGTCTTTCCTTCCGCCTTATCGACCACCCGGAAATTCAGTGGTTGGTGTTTTCCTTGAATGTCTGTGTAGTACAACGTGACAAGATTGATTCCCTTGACTGCTCCATGATGTTTTCCCGACCAAAAATAACTGACATATGCCATATATTGGCTATAAGGTTTATCAAGAACACTATCGTCAACACTCAAGGTTCCGCCCTTTAAATTCAGGCTTGCGCTGGCTTCATTGTATAAATCTCGCCCAGTGTAATGCTCCCGATTTAGAAATCGATTTACGCTATCATGTGATATTGACATGACTTCTCCTAATCGTCGACAACCAGCTTGTTTCGGCTCACTTAATAAAAAACCAATATACATGGGTAATGTACAGCAGGCTGTTGAGGGGCGTGTTATTTCTCTTATCAAGGTTTGCCTTGCATTGACTTTGGGATTTTTTAAACCCATAGTTGTAACTACTCAGCGTAAATAAGTAACTGATGTTACGCGCTACGCCGGATAATTGATAAAATTTGAGGATGAACAAAGAGAAATTAGACCTGTACACAGACTATTTAATCAGCAATACGAGCTATGCGACGGCGACGGGTTTGTCGTCAATGTTAGATGGAGAAGTTAGCCATGATAGTATCACGCGTTTTTTATCGTCCAGGACGTACACATCAAAAGACCTCTGGCTGGAGGTTAAACGAACAGTCCGGAAGATTGAAGAAGAATCAGGGTGTTTGATTTTTGACGATACAATCCAGGAGAAGCAATGGACAGACGAGAATGAAGTCATTTGTTGGCATTATGACCATTGCCAGGGGCGGTCAGTCAAAGGCATCAATCTATTGAATGCCTTGTATCATACGGGCAATGTTTCGATACCCGTAGCCTTTGAAGTGGTCAAAAAACCGATTCAGTTTTGTGATATCAAAACAAAGCAGGTTAAACGAATGGCTACGGTGACCAAAAATGAGCTGATGCGTGCGATGATTCAACAGTGTTTGAACAATCGGCTTCAATTTCGCTATGTGTTGATGGATAGCTGGTTTACGGCTAAAGAGAATCTGGAGTTTATTGTTGACAAAGACAAACATTTCATTGGGGCTTTAAAGGATAATCGTTTGGTGGCGTTGAGCGTAGACGACAAGAAACAAGGAAAATTTACCCGTGTCAGTGACATTGCATTA
Source organism: Methylomarinum sp. (assembly GCA_965277025.1). GTDB lineage: Bacteria > Pseudomonadota > Gammaproteobacteria > Methylococcales > Methylomonadaceae > Methylomarinum. Next base: position 3,805,205 of record OZ255706.1, on the reverse strand, counting down.
GAGGATAAACAAGCAGTACGCGGCTGGCTAAAAGGCTACCCACATGAAGTCCTGATTGTCCGGCGAATCTTTACAAACAAAGACGGCAGTACGGCAACCGTTAATCTGGTGTGCAGTGATTTAACATTAACGGGTAAAAAGGTTGCGGCAATCTATCAGAAACGCTGGAAAGTCGAAGAATTTCATAAATCATTGAAATCCAATGCCGGGTTGGCAAAGTCGCCTACTCGTACCCCAACAACACAAAACAATCATATTTTTATGGCCATTATGGCGGTCTTTAAACTGGAGTGTCTCAAAATAAAACACCAAACCAATCATTTTGCTTTGAAGGCTAAATTATATATCAAGGCTATTCGGCAGGCTTTTGCTGAATTGCAACAATTCAAGACCGCGTAACATCAGTAAGTAAAAAACTGCTTGACACGATTTTAGCGTTATTTTTGATTTTCTAACGGCAACACCTGGCGCAAGAGGTTTACTGTATTAGCCTGCGTTAGTTGAGGCGTGTTGCCTTATAAGCAATGCCCGATAGCCCTGCTGCCGTGCATTTCTAAAATACGATGACGGGCAACACAGAGGCAAAAATTCGTATTTCAAAAGCCATGAGACAAGAGTCCTGTACTTAAACCCACAGGCCGTTTCATTGAAGATTGATTCCATTGATGTAGAGGCTGCCATTACCCATGCCCGGCAGCTGATTGAAGATGAAGCCGATTTATCTCCGGCGCTGCGGTCTTCGCTGGAGATATTGTTGTTGCTGGTCACGCTCTTGATGCATCGGCTCGGACTTAACAGCAGTAACAGTTCCAGGCCGCCATCAAGTGATCCTGATCGTAAAAGGAAAGCACGGGCTGGATCAAAAAAACCAGGTGGTGGACAGAAAGGGCATATTGGCACCACGCTGGTTAAAGTCGATGATCCCGATGACGTTATCTCCATCAAGATTGATCGCCGTACCTTGCCAGCCGGAAGCTACACGGCAGATGGCCTTGAAACCCGGCAGGTATTTGATATTGATATTTCACGGATTGTGACGGAATATCGTGCGCAAAGGCTTATCGATGAACAAGGTCGTCGGTTTGTTGCTCCTTTTCCCGAGGGTGTAACAAAAGCCGTGCAATATGGTGACCAACTCAAGGCGCACGCCGTGTATCTTTCGCAGTACCAATTATTGCCCTGCCAGCGCATCAGGGATTATTTTTCCGGTCAATTACAGATCCCCATCAGTGAAGGTTCGCTGGTTAATTTCAATCAACCAGCCTTTGAGAAGCTGGCATCCTTTGAGCCGATTTGCAAGCAAAGACTGGCGGCAGCTTCTGTTGTACATGCCGATGAAACGGGCATTAACATCAATGGCGCCAGGTACTGGTTGCATTGTGCTTCTAATGATTTATGGACACATTATTTTCCCCATGTAAAACGGGGCAAGGAAGCGATGGATGTCATTGGCATCCTGCCTGACTTTCATGGCATTTTATGCCACGATCACTGGAAGCCTTACTACAAGTCCCCCTTCACTCATGCCTTGTGCAATGCGCATCATCTGCGTGAACTGACCCGTGCCCGGGAGCAGGATGGACAGCAGTGGGCCAAAGAAATGGAAACCCGGTTAAAAAAGATCAATCAGGTCGTCGATGATGCAGGGGGGAAGCTTGAAGCAAGAAAAGCGGCCTGTTATCGACGACGATATCGAGATTTATTAGAGAAAGCACAAATTGAATGTCCGCCACCAACCCCGTTGCCCGGTAAACCCAAACGTGGGCGCCTCAAGCGCAGTAAATCCAGAAACTTACTGGAACGGCTGATCAATTACCCGGATGATGTCTTACGCTTTATGAGAGAAATAGATGTGCCATTTACTAATAATCCCGGTGAGAATGATATCCGCATGACCAAGGTGCAGCAAAAAATATCGGGGTGTTTCAGGAGTGAGCAGGGTGCCATCACCTTCTGCCGTATTCGGGGATATCTATCCACTTGTCGTAAACATCATGTCAGTGCCTCTGAAGCGTTGGTACTGGTATTTAAGGGGAAATTACCGGAATTTACTCAGTGACCTGATGCTTTTGGTAAAATACGCTGAGTAGTTACCCATAGTTTAACATTGCCTGTCAATGCGTAACTTCTAGCTGAGTAGTTACAATGCAAATTGCTTACCCACTTGATTTTCAAAAGAGCCCTTTCAATTATATGGCCAATTGATTGTGCCGGCTTGTGGCAGAAAAGAAGGCAAGCATTTTGAAACACTGATACGTTATCAGGATGCGAATGGGAATATTATTCCACCTGGCGCATTTCTGCCTGTGGCGGAACGTTACAACCTGGCGGTGGCATTGGATCAGTGGGTGATTGCCCATCTGTTTGCCTGGCTGGCGGGACACCCCCGGTTTTTGGCGGAATTGTCACAATGTTCGGTCAATCTGTCCGGCTTGTCTTTGTCGGATGAAACCATGTTGCCATTTATCGATCAGCAATTTCAGGATTGGCAAATTCCCCGGCAAAAAATCTGTTTCGAGATTACAGAAACTGCCGCGATCAGTCATTTAGGCTATGCGCGTAAATTTATCGAGGCCTTACGGGAGAAAGGCTGCCGTTTTTCGCTGGATGATTTTGGCAGCGGTTTGTCATCATTTGCTTACTTGAAAAACCTGCCAGTGGATTATCTTAAAATTGATGGTTTGTTTGTCAAAGACATACTGGAAGATGAAGTCGACCGGGCCATGGTTGAATCCATCAATTCAGTCGGGCATGTCATGGGCAAACAAACAATTGCAGAATTTGTGGAAAATGACGAAATTCTGGCTAACGATCATCGCAAGAATTGCCACCCCGCATGATGAAATGTTGTAGAGTTCCTTGTGGAAGATGGCGGTTAAAGACTGCGCTTTACTTTGGAGCCTTAGAGCCCGACTGCTAACGTAGCCTGCCATGGATGACTCGAACCCCGGATTGCTTCTTTAAGAGCGAATGTTAAAAGGACCGTTGACGATTTACATCGCCCTCAGGCAGATCATCCAGGCAACCGCCACCTTCCAGGCTCAATCATAGAGTAAAGGAGGAAAAAATGGAACTCACTGCAATACACAAGCGAGTCATCGGGTTGGATGTTCACCAAAAGCAGATTAGCGCCTGCGCCATGGTTGAACAGGCCGAGGGTGGTATTCAGACAGAGCATCGGCAGTTTGGCGCATTCAAACGTGATCGACGTGCATTAGCTGATTGGGTGCAGTCTGTCGCACCGGATGAGGTGGTGATGGAAAGCACCGGCATCTACTGGAAAAGCCCATATGCAGCTTTGGAACATGTGGGTATTTACGCCAGGGTCGTCAATGCCCGGCATGTGAAGAATGTGCCGGGACGCAAGACGGACATCGGCGACGCGCAATGGCTGGCGATGCTTTCCCGTGCCGGACTGCTGCGCGGTTCATTCGTGCCACCGGAAAAGATGCGGCAGTTACGCCTGATTTCACGTCAACGACAGAAGTTGGTGTCGATGCTGTCTGCTGAGAAGAACAGACTGCACAAGGTATTAACCGACGGCGGCATCCGGCTTGGCGTGGTGGTCAGCGATGTACATGGGCAATCCGCGCGCGCCATGGTTAACGCGCTGATTGAAGGACAGCCTGCGCATGATGTGTTGAAGCTGGCCAGCAATCGTCTCAAAGCGCCGCGCGCCGATATACTGGAGGCGCTGCAAGGTGAGTTGAGCGAGCACCATCGCTTCGTACTGAATGAACTGATGCCGCATATTCAGGATTTGGAAGCACGCATAGCCAGATTCGATGCACAACTGCTGGCCGGACTGGAGAAGGAGAAAACGGTTTTGCAATTGCTCCAGACTATTCCCGGTGTTGATTTGATTGGAGCAGCCATGCTACTTGTTGAGATCGGAACGGATATGACTGTCTTTGGCAGTGCGGATTGGCTGGCGTCATGGGTGGGCATATGCCCCGGCAACAACGAGTCTGCCGGCAAACGCAAATCAGGACGAACGCGAAAAGGAAACCCATATGTGCGTCGCCTGCTTTGCGAATGCGCCCATGCCGCCAGCCGAACCCGATCGGTTTTCCAGGCAAAATATACATCACTGGCGATTAGGCGAGGTCACCAACGCGCCATCATTGCGCTGGCTCACAAACTTTTGCGGACATGTTACTTCATGATTAGTCGCGGCGAGTATTTCCGGGATTCGGCCATCGACTACGAAGAAGTGGCTGTCAAACGCAATGCACCACGCTGGATCAGAGCGCTGATAAAATTCGGTTATATAACACAACCGGGGTAAGCCAGCTTACTTCATTGAATATGGATAAGCAGCCTTTTCACGGCAGAGAACTCCTTGCGCATTCGATATGGATCATTTCATGTTAAACTTAGAGAGCTAGGTGTTGATTATGTGCAAGGATATGGCATTGCCAAACATGTTCCTTTGGATGAACTGTAAATGATTTGTCATAAACGACTCATAAAAAGCTTGCTGAAAAACATTATCCTGTCGCTTGGCGTCAGCTCGCCGCTATGCGCCGATACGGATATGGCCGAAGATCTGTTCGCCTTGTCTCCAGCGGAGCTGGCCGCCATTCCTGTCACTATCGCCAGCGGTACGGCGAAGAAATTGATTCATTCTGCAGCTGTCACCACGATGATTACCGCAGAAGAAATCGATAGCATGGGCGCGACCGATTTATACGAAGTGTTGCAGACCGTACCCGGAATGACAGCTTCCATTCAGCCAGTCACCAATGATTACATCTACAGCCTGCGCGGCATCAATAATTCAACCGGTTCCCGGGTATTGTTCTTGATGAATGGCACGCGCATCAATGTTCCCTATAAAGGCAGCATGATGACGGGCATGGAAATTCCACTTGAGGCCATTGCACGCATCGAAGTCATCAGGGGACCGGGGTCGGCGTTATATGGGGCTGACGCCTTCGCTGGTGTGGTCAATATCATTACCAAAAAAGCCAGAGATATCGATGGAACGGTAGTCGGTATTCGCGGCGGGGATGATGACACGCAAAGCATTTGAGGGCAGCAAAGCGGCCAGATTCTGGGCTGGGATATCGCGGCGTCTTTACAATACGCTCATAACAATGCCGATGATGACCGGATAGTCGAGTCCGACTTGCAGTCGCAGTTGGACCAAAAGTTTGGCACATCAGCTTCTTTGGCGCCTGGGCCAATGCAAACCCAGGTTGAACGCTGGAATGCGCATCTGACGGCGCAACGCAAATATGTGGAATTTAATTTCTGGGCTTATGCCAATGTCGATCAAGGCTTGAGAGCTGGAGCCGGCGGTGCGCTGGATAACCGGGGAAGCATCAATGGCGAGAGCTATTTGTCCGATGTGCGATTTTCCAGTGAAGACTTGATTCAGGATTGGGAATTAAAAGCGAAGCTTACTTATCTCGATACCGAGGTTAATGGCCTGTTTTTTAATTTACCGCCTGGCTCTCGCGTACCGTTGGACGCTCAAAATAATTTGACTTTGATTCCCGCCAACATTGTACAGGTTAAGTTTTTTCCGAATGGTATGCAGACAGCGCTGGGGCTGAAAAACCGAGTCTCCAGCGCCCAATTTACCACAATTTATCAAGGATGGGACAATCATCAATGGCAGTTTTCGGCCGCCTATCGCTATGAAGAGATTATTTCCAGGGAAAAAAGAAATTATGGCGCAGGCGTGTCATCACCCGGTGGCGCATTGGTGGATTTGACCGGTACCGATAATGCATTTTTGGGCGACCATCACCGCTATATCTGGTCGTTTGTATTGCAAGATGAATGGCAAATGGCGGATGATTGGCAATTGACCGCGGGGATTCGTTATGATGAATATTCAGACTTTGGCAGTACATTCAACCCTCGTGCGGCGTTGATCTGGGATGTCACGCCAGAATTGACCACCAAGTTGCTCTATGGGCAGGCTTTTCGCGCGCCGAGCTTTCTGGAACAATTTCAGAAAAACAGCCAGATTTTTGTCGGTAATCCCGATCTTAAGCCTGATGAGATAGAAACCGTCGAATGGGTGGTCGATTACCGGCCGGTCGATGCGTTACGCACGGCCATGAATTTCTATTATTATGAAATTCGCGATTCAATCAGCTCGATAGAAAGCGGGTCATTGGCCAATGTCTTGAATCAGCCGGGAGTGGACGCTTATGGCGCAGAGTTTGAATGGGACTGGCGTTTTTTGCCCAAGTGGCGTTTTAAAGGAAATTACGCCTGGCAGCAGACACGGGACCTGGCGACCAAAACCCGAGTCAACTGGCAACCGGAACACAAGCTTTATTCCGCGCTTTCCTGGCGATTCTTACCTGATTGGCAGATTCAAACCCAGTTGAATTGGGTCGGTCACAGGTTTTTGCGAGATCAGGGGACAAGGCCGGATTTAACCGATTATGCGACCGTGGATCTGACCATAAACAGCAAAAAACTGTTTGGTTTTATCGATCTGACAGGCTCCGTCAGGAATCTGCTCGATAGCAAAGGTCGCGATCCGGCCATACAGGCTTATCAGAATTATTTGCCTATCACCCGGCGTAACTTTTATCTGGAAATGAAAATTCACTTTTGATGTCAGTCTGTAAATCATGAGTGAAAACCTGTTGCCGTTTGCTGGCGAGCTGTACCTGTATCGGTCGTTTTATGAGGCCGATCAGGCCAACCATTTGTTTCAGCAACTTTTAAAGGATATTGATTGGCGGCAAGAGCGTTTGTTTATTTATGGCCGCAGGCTCGATGTGCCTCGATTGATGGCCTGGTATGGAGACCCGGGCGCCAACTACCGCTATTCCGGTGTCGGTCATGAGCCTTTACCCTGGTTGCCGCTGTTATCCAGACTGAAAACCGATGTGGAAAAACACTGCCAGCACTCATTTAACAGCATGATGGCCAATTTATACAGAAACGGTCGGGATTCGATGGGTTGTCATGCCGATAATGAAAAGGAACTGGGAAAAAATCCTGTGATTGCTTCACTCAGTTTTGGCGAAACCCGCTTGTTGCGCTTTCGACATACCCAAAGAGCCGATAAACTGGATGTCGAACTGAAAAATGGCGATTTATTACTGATGGCGGGCGCCATTCAGCATCACTGGAAACATGAATTGCCCAAAACCAGGCAGGTCAAAAAAGCACGTATCAACCTTACCTTTCGCAACACAAGCTCTCGACATCGCTGATGCAGAACGTATTGCGCTGATTGGTTCAACGTTTCTCCGTAGGGCACCATAAAACTAACGCGCTATAATAGCGCTTTTTTCTATTTTTCGTTTCATGTCTGATATTTCATTACTGCAACCCCAATTACCGCAACAGAATGACAAAGTAGTTTTTTGGCATGGGCTGAAAGGCTGCGGTGATGCACTGGCATTGGCCGAAGCAATCGTGCAAAGTCAGCGTTTGTTTGTGATTGTCACGCCCGATTCGCAAACGGCTATGCGGCTGGAGCATGAACTGGCGTTTTTTTTGGGAAAAGAATGGCCCATTCTGCATTTTCCCGATTGGGAAGCCCTGCCTTATGATGTTTTTTCGCCCTTACCTGAAATTGTATCAGAACGGTTGAGAACGCTGGCCTTGCTGCCGGAGACCAAAAAGGGCGCTATAGTCGTGTCGGCGGCTACGTTGATGCATCGTTTGGCGCCCAGGGAACATGTTCTGGCAAATAGCTTTGTGTTGTCAGTGGGTGGAAATTTCGATCTGGAATTAAACCGGGCCAAACTGGAAGCGGTCGGTTATCAGCGCGTTTCGCAAGTCTATCAACATGGCGAGTTTGCCATTCGGGGTTCGGTGGTCGATATTTTTCCAATGGGCAGCAAACAGCCTTATCGACTGGATTTATGGGATGAAGAGATCGAAACCATTCGTAGTTTTGATCCTGAAACGCAACGCACCATCGAGAAAATAGAGCAGGTTGAATTATTTCCCGCCTTCGAATTTCCTTTTACCGATGAGGCGATAAAACGGTTCCGGCGTTCGTTTCGCGAAGCCTTTCCCGAAACCTCGGAGCGTAACCCCATTTACCTGGATGTCAGTAAAGCGGTAGCGCCGGGCGGGATTGAATATTACCTGCCGTTGTTTGTCGATAAAACCGACAGTCTGTTCGATTATTTGCCGGATAACGTCATTTTGGCGTTACCGGAAACCTGTTCCGAGGCGACCGGGCAGTTTTGGCGAGAGGCAGAAGAACGTTACCAGCAGCGCAAATATGATCAGCATCGGCCGCTATTGCCACCTGTTGATTTGTTTTTGACCCCAGAGCAGTTCAAAGAGCTGAGCGATTGTTTCAATCGCGTAATTTTAGGCGATAAAATCGACACTGAGGACAGTTTTAATTGCCGGGTTTTGCCCGATCTGGCCATCGATAGCAGGCAGCAGGAACCGGCAAAAAAATTACGCCAATTTATTGAGCAGTTTTCTGGCAAAGTTCTGTTTGTGGCAGAAACAGCGGGACACAGGGAAACATTGGTCGATAAACTGAAGCAATACAAGATATTGCTTAAACCCGTTGAAGATTGGCGGGGTTTTCTGATTGGCGAACAGCAATTATCCGTTTTGGTTGCACCAATGGATCATGGTTTGTTGCTGGAGCAGGCCGGCATCGCCATCATCACCGAAACCCAGTTAAGCGGCGCTAAAGCGCAACAGCGACGCAGGCGAAGGCGGTCGGCTGCCAAAGAGCTGGAAAATGTTTTCAATAATCTCAATGAATTGACGGTCGGTTCGCCCGTGGTGCATCAGGAGTATGGTGTAGGCCGTTACATGGGGTTGCAGACACTGAAAGTGGGTGATATCGAGGCCGAGTTTCTGATGTTGAAATACGCCAATGACGACAAGCTTTATGTGCCGGTTTCTTCCTTGCATTTGATTGGTCGTTACAGCGGCGTCAGTGCCGAGAATGCGCCTTTGCATCGCTTGGGAACCGATCAATGGAGCAAGGCCAAGAAAAAGGCGATGGAAAAAGCGCGTGATGTGGCGGCGGAATTGCTGGATATTCATGCCAAACGTGCCGCCCGGGAAGGTCAGTCGCTTGACGTCGATGAGGCGGAATATCAGGCATTCGCCGAAAGTTTTCCCTTTGAAGAAACGCCAGATCAACAAACGGCGATTGACGCCATCCTGGCCGATATGCGTTCGCCTAATCCAATGGATCGCGTCGTTTGCGGCGATGTCGGTTTCGGTAAAACCGAAGTGGCGATGCGGGCGGCTTTTGTCGCCGTGCAGGCCGGCAAGCAAGTCGCTGTGCTGGTGCCGACAACCTTGCTGGCGCAACAGCATTTCCAGAATTTTCGAGACCGCTTCGCCGACTGGCCGGTCAGGATTGAAGTGATGTCTCGATTTAATACAGCCAAGCAACAAAAACAGATAGCCGAAGATTTGGCCAGGGGGCAGGTCGATATTGTCATTGGCACGCACAAATTGTTATCGAAAGAGATTCAATACAATGCCTTAGGGTTGGTGATTATCGATGAAGAACATCGCTTTGGCGTCAGGCAAAAAGAGTATTTCAAAAAGCTGCGCTATGAACTGGATTTATTGACCTTGACGGCGACGCCGATTCCCCGGACTTTAAATATGGCGATGTCCGGGTTGCGGGATATTTCCATCATCGCCACACCGCCCCCCAACCGGCATGTGATCAAAACCTTCATCACCGAATGGGTGGATGCCCAGATACAGGAAGCCTGCCAGCGCGAGATTAAACGCGGTGGTCAGGTTTTCTTTTTGCATAACGATGTCAAAACTATGGATAAAATGGCGCGAGAACTGGAAAAACTGGTTCCGGAAGCGCGTATCCAGATCGCCCATGGCCAGATGCCGGAGCGGGAACTGGAGCAGATCATGCTGGATTTTTACCATCAGCGGTTCAATATTCTGGTCAGCACCACCATCATCGAAAGCGGCATCGATATTCCCAGCGCCAACACCATTATCATCAATCGCGCCGACAAACTGGGGCTGGCGCAGCTGCATCAGCTGCGTGGCCGGGTCGGACGTTCGCATCACAGGGCGTATGCCTATATGATCACGCCACCCGCATCCTTGATGAGCAAAGATGCTGTCAAACGGCTGGAAGCTGTGGAAGCCTCCGGTGAACTGGGCGCGGGTTTCATGTTGTCATCGCATGATATGGAAATTCGTGGTGCGGGCGAACTGCTAGGTGAAGACCAGAGTGGTCAGATACAGGAAATTGGTTTCACGCTTTACACCGAATTGCTGGAACTGGCTATCAATGCATTGAAGTCAGGCAAACAGCCGGAACTGGATGCGCCACTGGAAACCGGCCCGGAAGTCGATTTACAGGCTCCGGCTTTGATTCCCGAAGACTATCTGCCCGATATTCACGCCCGGCTGGTGTTATACAAACGCATCGCTAGTTGTGAAAACAGTGATGAATTACGCGCCTTGCAGTTGGAAATGATCGATCGTTTCGGTTTGTTGCCCGAAGCGGTTAAGACTTTGTTCAGCGTCACTGCGTTAAAACAACGCGCGGAACGAATGGGTATCAAGAAAGTGGAGGCCCATGTGGCGGGCGGGCGAATTATTTTTGGCTCCAGCCCCAATATTAAAACGGATCAATTGATTGAATTGATTCAAACGCAAAATCAGGTTTATAAATTTGATGGCGCGGATAAACTGCGTTTTGTGAAGTCGTTGGAAACAGTTGAAGAACGTTTGGAATTTCTGGAAAATTTATTGAACCGGTTGGCGGTGGAGACAAGTGGATGAAAAGGCAGCTCATAAAAGGGATTATTGGCGTAATCGTGTATCTGTTTGTCGTCAATGTGGCGTTTGCGGGCAGAGCCTACAAAATCGAAATAATTGTATTTTCCCAGCATGGCGATACGAATGAAGTGTTTGATCAGTATCAAAGCAAAATTCAATGGCCTGGGTCGCTACAGGATTTGTCGGCGTATTCATCCGCTGGTAAAAGTTTGACAGGCATTTGGAGCCGCTTGCAGGCCAGCCCTCGCTATCGGCCGATCTGGCATGCCGCCTGGGTTCAAAGCGTTGGTGCCAACCGGATGGGAACCGCAGTCAGAATTCAGGCGGGGGGCAATATCGACGGTTTTTTTCGCATACAACGGGGGAATCTGTTGCATATGATTGCCGATGTTGAATACCGACCGGATGATGTGATCTATAGAATTAAGGAAAAAAGGCGGTTTAAACTGAATGAAATTCATTATCTGGATCATCCAAAATTTGGATTGATTATCAGAGTATCGCCATGGCAGGACGACGTCATCTAAATCGCCTCTCCCCCGGCCACACCTTAACCAGCCTGATCCAGGGCCTTGGCGTAGTGAGGTTTCCCGGCTTGAAGCGGGATATTCGGTCGATTGGGCTGCAAAAAGCCGCCGAATGGCAGTTCGCCATGGTCATTGGCCATACCGGGGCCTGGCCGATCACCGTCGGCCCCGATGACGACCTGGGCCGGCCGTGTCAGCGCAGGAAGACAGCGAGCGCCTGCGCAGGATGGGCCGCAAAATGGCGGATCATGCTGGCGATGGATTGCCGCGGCTGACGGATCAGGCGACGCAGCAGGCCGATGACGGCGTTTCGCAGGCAGGCGAGCACCTGGGGGGCCATGGCCCTTTCGAACCTGGCAGCGGTCCTCATCGAACGTGACATCGCGGACCCAATGGAGGCGGTTCTCGATACTCCAGTGCCCCCGGTTGAGGGCCAGCAGTTGCCCGGGGTCGGCCTGTTCCGGGGTGAGATCAGTGATGCAGAAGATCTGTTCTGTGCGTGTCCTGCCGGTCTTGGACACGGTAACCTGGCGTTCGATCCGGCAGACCTGGCCCACATGGGGGAAATCGAGATAGGCATTGAGCGCAACGGTGGTGCGAAGGGTGCGCTGCTCGATCCGACCGTGTCCCTTGTCCACCGTGGTGTGCTCAGGGGGGAATGGATTCCCGGTCGAAAGCCTTGAGATCGTTGGCCAGGGTTTTCTGGTTGTCCTTGACCGTGAACAGGTAGTGCGCGCCCTTTTCCTCGACCAGGAAGCGGGCGGTCTCGCGTTGGGTGTGGAGCGCATCGGCGGTGACCACACGCCCCTCGATGGAGAGGGGATCGAGCAGCTCCCGCAGGGCCGGGATCTCATTACTCTTGGTCTCGACCGCGCGCTGTGCCAGGACGGTGCCCTGCCGAGGGAACAGGGCGGCGAGCAGGTGCGTCTGGCGGCCATCGCCCCGGCGAGCGCCCTTGAGGGTCTTGCCGTCGATGGCCAGGGGTTCGTCGGCCGGTGCGCTGGCCTGGACCCAGGCGGAAAAGGCCTGCTCCAGCGCCACCGGATCCACCTGCTGGAGCACGCGGCGGAAGGTGGGCTCGGAGGGGGCCACGAAGCGTTGCTGTCTGCGATCGAAACAGGCCCGCAGGCGCTTGAGCTGCGTCCGGGTCAGGCGGGCGGCGTACTCACTGATGGCCAGATAGCCCCGGGCGCCGGCCAGGGTGGCCGCCAGGGCGATGGTCAGCACCGTCGGCAGGGGTGCAGCTGACGGCGTCCACCGCGGGGTTCGGGTAAGTGGCCCAGCTGTTCGCGCAATTGGGCCATCTCCAGGTCGCTCAGATCGATCTTCTGCATCGGGGTGCTCCAATCGGGGTGAGGGATCGGGTGGCGCAGCCAGTGGCGCGCCCGCTCATGGCGCTGTATCGGCCGCACGATGACGTCGGACAGCGGCAGGGATCATGGTAAATCCACTTCGATCATGGTGATTGAATTCAAGCATGATCTGAGGTGAACGTCCAGCAATTATCCAATAGTGCATGTTTGTCAGTGGGTTATCGGATTAGATGACGTGGCCCTGATCGCCATGGTGAAGGGGATTGTCATGGGTTTGGATGTTAGCGTATAATCAGGCGAATTATTTAACCATAGAACAATATAAATAATAAAAAAATGGCGGAAGAATTTAAAATACCGAGCGTAGAGACGCCCTGCGTGGGCAACTGCTGTCTGGACACTGAGGATATCTGTTTGGGTTGCCACCGCAGTCTGGATGAAATCACCAGCTGGTTGACTGTCGATGAAGAAACCAGAAACCAATATTTGAAAAATATCGCTGAACGTAAACAGCGCCGCGAGTAATATTCAGCTAAATATCCGGAAAATTAATGTGCCGATGGTTTCCAACAAGTCATTCTGTTCAGGTGGCTGGAAACTACCGGGTAAATCATAGCGTTTGGGGACATTTTGTCGGTGCGATGAAGTTTCTTTTTGGCTGCGGGCCTGTTTTTTTTCATGCAACATCTGGCCGCCGGCTTTTTTCCATTCCATCAAGTGAGTGATTTCACCATTGTCCAGCCAGACGCCATGCGCTTTGCATTGGTCGATGACGACACCGCTACGGTGAGCAAAATTGACTCTACGCATAAACTGGCGGCATACCGGGCATTTAATATAACGGACTTTTTTACGGTATTGGGATCGTTCCCTGTTTATGTTGATTAATAACTTGCGATTGATGTCCACCCCCGAAACGCTGTTTTCCAGCATGGTTTCGATTTCCCCAGGGTCGAAAAACAAGCCGTAGCATTGCGCGCAGCGTTCAATCAAAAGTGAGCCATCGTTATACAGATCTATGGTTTGTAAAGCGATATCACAGTCAGGACAAATTCTGTCTGTATCTTTTGCATGTACGACAAAATCCATTTTTCCGTGTAAGTCGATATCATTTCTGACATTACAATAACGGTAGATGTTGCTGTTGGCTTGTAAAGGCGCCGAACAGGCGCGGCAGCGTCGCATGATTAAAATCGTTCCAGAATATCCAGTTTTTTAGCCTGGTATTCAGCTTCAGTGATCAGCTCGGCATCGAACATCTTTTTCAATTGCGTTAATTTTGCCATTGGATCTTCGTTATTTACCGGTTTGCCCGTTGCTTGTTCGTTAAGCGATTGCGCCATGCTTTGACCCAGGCCGATTCCGGCCCCCATGCCCAGTCCTGCCCCTCCGCCTTCATTACGGGCTGCTTCACGCATGGCCTCCAGTTGTTGCAGCCGAGTGTAGTCCAGGCCGGCTGCCTTGGCGGCATGGGATTCGGCAATCAGGTCAGCGATGCGGCCTATGCGTTTTTGGGTTTCATCATCAAAATCAGCGCCTTCAATGCGGAAGTCGGTAATGTCGAAACCGAGTTTACGGAAGGTGATGGACAGTTTGATGGAAATGCCTTGGGCGATTTCTTCCCGTTTGCTGTCAATTTCGGCGTAACTGTATTGGCTTTACGCCAGGTAATCGGAAATGGTGTGAATGATTCTGGCCGACATGGTGCGGCGGAAATCATCGGCATAAAAAACGGATTGTCCACCGACGACATTGACGAAAAAATCTTTGGCGTCATAGATGCGATAGCTGTAATTGCCATAAGCTTTCAATCCCACCGGAAACTGATATTTGGGATCTTCATATTTTATTGGCGAGGTCGTTCCCCATTTCTGGTCGAGGAACTTGGTGGTGCGATAAAAATAAATACCGACGTTGTGTTCACCATCAAAAAATTGTATGAATTTTTTGATGGTGGTCCAGAACGGGATATTCGCCGTTTCAAGATCGAGCAGGCATTCTTCTTCAATGACGGCTTTGACCTGGCCTTCATAGACAAAAATACAGCCCTGGCCAGCCTGGCCAGGGCCGACGATCAGTTTGGAGGCGTTTTTGATTTCATCGCCATTTTTGCTCCATTGACTGAATATCAGGTTCGGGTCTGGGTCTTTCCATTCAATAACGGATCGTAATTGACGCTTGATGCTGTTTATAATGTCCATGTTGACTCCGGTTATGGGTTGAAACGCCCGTTTCTTTAAATATAGTAGAAAGAGGTCATTGTGACGATAAGAACATTTAAAAATTGTGAACCTGCATTGGGAAAGAAAGTATATGTCGATGACAGCGCCGTGGTGATTGGCGAGGTGGAACTGGCGGACGATGTATCGGTGTGGCCGATGGCGGTATTACGCGGCGATGTGGAAAAAATCACCGTTGGCGCGCAAACCAATATTCAGGATGGCGCAGTGTGCCATGTATCGCATGCCAGTGAATACACCGAAGGGAAAAGTTTTCCGCTGAAAATAGGTAAAGGCGTAACCATTGGCCATAAAGCCGTCGTGCATGCCTGTACGGTGGGAGATTTCTGTCTGATAGGCATTGGCGCCAATATTCTTGATGGCGCGGTACTGGAAGATTATGTCATGTTAGGCGCCGGCGCTTTGGTGACGCCAGGAAAAACATTGAAAAGCGGTTATCTGTATGTCGGTGCGCCGGCCAAACAGATTCGGGCCTTGAGTGATGAGGAAAAACGTTTTCTGGAATATTCCGCCCGGCATTATGTCGAACTGAAAAACGCTTATCTCATCAACGGATGAACAGGGGGTTTTTGCTTGATTCTTGATACTGTGGAGTGTCCGTTATGAATTTTTCTAAGGTTCTGACGTCACTTCCTGCACCAGGATCCACGGTTTAACCACTACCGCCCAGACATGGGCGTCTTCTTCCAGCCATTGTTTGGCTTGGTTGTCGGTAACGGGTCCAACCTTGTTTTGTTTTAGCCAGCTTTCCACCTGATGCTTGTCATCCTGTGCGAAACGCCAGGCGACATCGACCAGATCGAGCTCTCTGTCCACGTGAATAGCCAGGCCGCTGGCAAAAAAACGTTGTAATTCAGCCCAAAGGATTTGTGAGGTTTCCTGGTTGATTTTTTTCCGGCTCAACAGGTTATCGGTGTCACTCATAAAAGATTTCCAGCTCAGAGTTGCTATTGTTTTGATACTCCATTATAAAACAGGGGGCTAAGTCTTTTCGTCAAACATCCTGGAATGAATAAAAATAATTATCCAGGCAAAAAAAAACTAAGGAGAAAACATGTCGATTTTTAGTTCGCTCAGTAAAGGGGGAATGTTAAAGGCTGTAATCAAGCAGATTGCAGAAGCCAGAAAAGCTGAAGGTGGCCGTGCCGAACAATTGTATAAAAGCGCTTACAAGGGATTTGCCAAAGTCATCGAAGGCGATTTGAATACCGCAGAGGCTTTGTATAACTGGGGATTTGGATTATTGCACGAGGCCAAAAAGCAATCACCGGACAAGGCTCAGCAATTACTGGATGATGCGATTGAAAAATTTACTTTTTGCGCCTTGGTTATTCCATCGCATTTAGGCGCTGCGATCGACGGCGGTGTCGCCTATATGGAACTGGCCCGGTTGAAAAATGCTGACGCGGATGATGCCTTGTATGAAAAGGCTCTGCAATATTTTGAACGGGCCGACAGCATACAAAAAGGCAGCGCCGCTTATAATGCCGCTTGCGTATATGCATTGCAGGGCGATCAGGCCGCCTGCAAGGAAGCGTTGGAACTGGCGCGCGAATATGGCAGCTTGCCGGAGGAAGACGATGTGCTGGCTGATCCGGATATGGCGCCGGTTAAACGTGAAACCTGGTTTCAGGAATTTTGGGGCAGGGTTGCGGTGCAAAAGGTTGAACAGCAAGCTAATGACCAGTTCAGTCGCCGCGGCCTGAAAAAAGTGGAAGAACTGAAGCTGGACATGGATGATTTGCCGCCACGTCCGACCGATTCGATGTTGAAGCGGCATTATGATCAAATGATAGAAGCCAAGCTGGATGAGTTAAAGAAAAAAGCGGCCGAGAAAAAGCGCCGGGATGATGAAGCCAAATCCAGAATCAAGAAAACAGAAACATTTGACTATTATAAATAACGCCGTAGCTGTTGTATGGCGGATTCGCCGCCAGACAATCCGCCTCGCTTATGCTTTGAAGCATTGATTGACAAGCGCCTGTAAGGTATCTGCGCCCATTCTGCGGGTCAGTTTGATGTTGTTTTCAGGGATGGTTGCGGGGTCATGCGGGTAGTGTTTCAAAGCCTGCTCGATGCTGGTTTCACGAATTAAATGTAGTATTGGGTAAGGCGAGCGATTGGTGTAATTAGCCGGATCATTTTTATCGCTGCCTGCAAAAACATAATCCGGATGAAAGCTGGCGAGTTGATAAATGCCTTCATAGCCTTGCTGAATCAATAATTGATCTGCCAAATTCAGAAAATCCAGAAAACTGTCGAAATCGGTTAAATCTTCGGGAAATATCAACAAGGTAGTTTCAGTTTCCAGGTTTTCGTCCAGAAATTGGCATTCTTTGATGAGTGTCAACAAATGCTGTTCGGTGTCTGTACCCGCCAGGAGTTGATAGCGGATACGCTGATTTATAAATTCGCGTTTGGCGAACGGGCAGATATTAAAACGGATGATGAAATGCTTGAGCCAGTGCTGGGTGGCGAGGATGGCAGGCTGGTTTGTCATAATAGTACCACTCTGTACATGACAAAAAATATTAAAAGCTAGCGTAGCTCGTTGAAATGTAATTAAATACCGCATTTTGTTTTAGCGAACATGAATAACGGGACATTACAAATCAACGAGCTGACCGTCATATTAACTGAGCACTTTCAATGGAACAAGGCAAGAATCGTTTGTTTTGTGGGTATGTTAATTGCTTTGATGGCAGTTAGCACGGTCAATCTGGCCCAGCTCGCCGTATTCTTTCCCAGTCGGGCAAAAATTTCCTCACGATATCGACGGATGCAACGATTTTTCAGTGACCATTGGCTGGATTACAATGAAGTCGCTCATTTCATCATGAAACTGTTTGGTTTCACTGATCAGGATTACTATCTGACGTTAGACAGGACGAATTGGAAGTGGGGTAAAACCAATATTAATCTGCTGGTGCTTGCCGTGGTTTATCGGGGTGCCGCCATTCCTGTGTATTGGTTGCCTTTAAACAAGCGGGGCAACTCTAATACGAAGGAACGTATAGCGCTGATGAAACGCTTTATTGCGCAGTTTGGCCGACATCACATCAAAGGTCTTTTGGCTGATCGGGAGTTTATTGGAGACGAATGGATGGGCTGGTTGTTTGAGCAAGAGATTCCCTTTTATATCCGTATTCGCAACAACGCCAGGACAACCAATGCCCAAGGCCAGCGAATACGCGTAGAGCGTTTGTTTTATGGGCTTAAGCCGGGTAGCACACGACACCTCTCAACAGCGCGCTATTTGGGAAATTGTTCAATTTATCTCAGTGGGTTACGGCTGAGTGATGGTGAGTTATTAATCATCGTCTGTCAGCATTTGAACCCTGATGCGATTAAAATTTATGGCTTGCGTTGGGAAATCGAAACGCTTTTCGGCGGTTTAAAAGGACGGGGATTCAAACTTGAGGAAACGCGTGTAGTCGGTTATCTTCGGATCAAAAAATTGTTAGTACTTCCCGTTATTGCTTTCTGTTGGTCACATAAAGCAGGCGAATGGAAACATGATTGCGAGTTACCAATAAAAACCAAAACACATCAGCGGCTCGCGCAAAGCCTGTTTCGATATGGATTAGATTGTATCCGCTCAACGTTGTTTAATGTCTTATCTCAACCAAAAAGGATGATTAGAAAAGTGATTGCTCTTTTGCAACCCATACCTTTTGTCACTGGAATACATGAGACTCATTTGTCATAAGTTAATTTTTGTCATGTACAGAGATAGTACCAATATAAAAAAGCCGCTGCTTGAGCGGCTTTTTTTAATTGAGAGGACTTAAGTATGGCTGATGCCTTCGGCAATGCGTTTTTCACGTTCTTCTCTGGCATGTTCCAGCTTGGAGAAAACCCGTAAAATATCGGTGGCGGATAAAATACCGACCAGTTTGTCATTGTCCAGAACGGGTAATGCGCCAATTTTCTTGTCGGCCATAATGGCGGCCGCTTCCGAAGCCAATGTGTCCGGCGTCACGCTGATAACGCCCCGTTTCATGATGTTCATGACTTTTTTCGGGACGACATGCAGTTCATGTTGACCGCCTTCAATCGCCTTGGAGTTGCTCTTGGGCCCCAGCGCCTTGTACATATCCCGATCAGAGACGATGCCGACCAGCTTGCCTTTTTCAACCACGGGCAAATGACGGACTTTTTCGAAATGAATCAAAAAAAACACGCGATCGATCATATCGTGAGGTTCGACGGTAAAAACTTTTTTTGTCATCAGTTCTTCAACACGCATCATGTTACTCCCTGCAGAATAAAAAACCGACTAAGAATAAGTAAAATATACACTATTTACAAGAGATAAAGCGTTTTTAGAGAAACACTGAACAAATCATCCCTGATTTGTCAGAGCCCGCAAAGCGGAAATGCGATTTCCGCTTTGCTCACAAAATCAATGGCTTGTCGCCATCGATTTTGGCGGCGCATCCCTACGCCGCTGGAATCGTGAATAAATCAGCGATTCCTTAGCTTAATTGCGTTAAAATAAGCGGTTTTATTTCGGGGTGTTCTATGCCGTTGGCGACAACGACATCACCATTATCGGATGGCAAAACAATATTGGTCAGTTTACAGGTATTGCAGTCCATCAAAAGAAAAATTGGTGCTGTATAAAGCTTTCTGGCGTTAAAAAACATCTGCAAGTCGACAATCTTATTCTGGAGTCAATTATGCGCATTATCTTGTTAGGCAGCCCGGGATCCGGCAAGGGAACTCAAGCTCAGTTCATTTGTAAAAAATACGGCATTCCGCAAATATCCACTGGCGATATGCTGCGCGCCGCGGTCCGGGAAGGAACGCCTTTAGGCAAAGAAGCAAAAAAAATCATGGATGAAGGTGGGCTGGTGTCAGATGATATTATTCTGGGGTTGATCAAAGAACGCATCGCGCAACCAGATTGCGCCAATGGCTTTTTGCTGGATGGTTTTCCGCGCACTATCGCGCAGGCGGAAGGCCTTAAGGAAATGGGCGTCGATATAGATTACGTGATTGAAATCAAGGTCGATGACGAAGAAATCATCAAACGCATGGCCGGGCGGCGAGTGCATCCCGGTTCCGGCCGCACCTATCATGTTGAATACAACCCGCCTAAGCAAGAAGGGGTCGATGATGTAACCGGCGAGCCGTTGATCCAGCGTGAAGATGATAAAGAAGAAACGGTGCGCAAACGTCTGAAGGTTTATCATGAGCAGACACAACCACTGGTGGATTATTACGCCAGTAAAGATAATCCCGCCAAGTTTGTTTCAATACCCGGCGTAGGGTCAGTTGAAGAAATCAGAGAAAAGATCTTCGCGGTATTGGATCAAGCGGAATAGTGGAAAATACGATGGCAGGTAAAACCTTATACGATAAATTGTGGGGTGATCACGTCGTCTGGCGAGAGGATGACGGTTCGGCAATGATTTATATCGATCGGCAGCTGGTGCATGAAGTAACCTCACCCCAGGCTTTCGAATCATTGCGTTTGTCTGGCAGACAGCCGTGGCGCACGGAACGCAATCTGGCGGTGGCGGATCATAATGTGCCAACTACAGACAGGGACAAAGGCATTGCTGACCCGATTTCCCGTTTGCAAGTAGAAACACTGGATAAAAATTGCCAGGAGTTCGGTATTACCGAATTCGACATGTCTGATCCCAGGCAAGGCATCGTGCATGTCGTTGGCCCGGAACAAGGAGCGACATTGCCGGGCATGACAGTGGTGTGTGGTGATTCGCATACTTCCACGCACGGGGCGTCGGCAGCATTGGCATTTGGTATAGGCACGTCGGAAGTCGAGCATGCGCTGGCCACGCAATGCCTGATGCAGCGTAAAATGAAAAATATGCTGTTCAAGGTCAATGGACGGGTGGCCCCTGGCGTTACGGCCAAAGATATCGTGTTGGCGATTATTGGCAAAATCGGCACCGCAGGTGGCACGGGTTACGCCATAGAATTTGCCGGCGATGCGATACGTCAGTTATCAATGGAAGGACGAATGACAGTTTGTAATATGGCCATCGAAGCGGGGGCTCGAACCGGCTTGATCGCCGTCGATGATACGACCATCGATTATTATAAAGGCAGGCCGTTCGCGCCTAAAGGCGAACACTGGGAAATGGCTGTGGCGGCCTGGCGGGAGTTGCATTCTGATGATGATGCAGTCTTCGACAAGGTGGTTGAACTGGACGCAAGCGATATCAAACCGCAAGTAACCTGGGGCACCTCGCCAGAGATGGTGGTTGCCGTTGATGACAAGGTGCCAGACCCTGCTGAAGAAAGCGATCCGGTCAAACAGCAGAGCATACAGCGGGCGCTGGAATATATGGATTTACGGCCAGGCCAGAAAATCACCGATATTGCTGTCGATAAGGTATTTATCGGTTCCTGCACCAATTCCCGTATCGAAGATTTGCGCCAGGCTGCCGAGGTCGCCCGAGGTAAAAAAGTGGCGGATAATGTCAGGCTGGCCTTGGTGGTGCCAGGTTCAGGACTGGTCAAACAACAAGCCGAGCAGGAAGGGTTGGATAAAATCTTTATCGAAGCCGGTTTTGAGTGGCGTGACCCAGGTTGCTCCATGTGTCTGGCGATGAATGCCGATCGACTGGAACCGGGGGAGCGTTGCGCTTCGACCTCCAACCGAAATTTCGAAGGCAGGCAAGGGTATGGCGGCAGAACGCATCTGGTGAGTCCTGCAATGGCTGCCGCTGCTGCGGTAAAAGGATACTTTGTGGATATCGCCAGTCAGACAGGAGGTGAGTTGTGAAACCATTTACCCAATTAACGGCGCTTGTCGCGCCTCTCGATCGCGCCAATGTCGATACTGATGCAATTATTCCCAAACAGTTTCTGAAATCGATTCGCCGCGCCGGATTTGGTCCCTTTTTGTTTGATGAGTGGCGTTATCTGGATCGGGGCGAGCCGGAGATGGATTGTACAAATCGTCCGTTGAATCCGGATTTTGTGCTTAACCAGCCGCAATACAAAAATGCGCAAATTTTGCTGACGCGGGAAAATTTTGGCTGTGGTTCTTCTCGCGAGCATGCGCCGTGGGCGTTGGAAGATTATGGTTTTCGCGCCATTATCGCGCCAAGTTTCGCCGATATTTTTTATAACAACTGCTTTAAAAATGGCTTGTTGCCGATCGTGCTGGACAGTGATGTCGTTGATAGCCTGTTTAATGAAATTGAAGAGGGTTATCAGTTGAATATAGACCTTGAGGCGCAAACGATTACTACGCCATCTGGTCGGGTGATTCATTTCGATATCGATGAAAACCGGAAATTCCGTTTATTGAATGGTTTGGATGATATTGCGTTGACGTTGCAACAGGCTGACAAAATTCGAGCTTACGAAACAGAGCGGGCCAAGCGCGCGCCATGGTTGTTTTGAGATAAATTATGACTAAAAAAATTGCAATTTTACCCGGTGACGGGATTGGTCCTGAAATCGTGGCCGAAGCGCTGCGAGTTCTGGAGTTTTTAAACAGCGACATGAACTTGGGGTTAAGTTTTGAAAAGGGTTTGATCGGTGGCTGTGCCTATGATGAATACGGCACCCCCTTGCCGCAACAAACACTGGATTTGTGTCATGCGGCCGATGCGGTGCTGCTGGGCGCAGTCGGCGGCCCTAAATGGGAAGTACTGGAACATGCCGTTCGGCCCGAGCGCGGTTTGCTGGGCATTCGTTCCGAACTGAAATTATTTTCCAATTTACGCCCGGCTATTTTATATCCACAATTGGCGGATGCCTCGAGCCTCAAGCCTGAGATTGTTTCCGGTCTGGATTTGATGATTGTACGGGAATTGACCGGTGGCATTTATTTTGGCCAGCCGCGTGGCGTCAGAACCCTGGATAATGGCGAGAAACAAGGCTTCAACACACTGGTCTATTCAGAATCTGAAATTCACCGTATCGCCCATTCTGCATTCAGTATTGCGCAAAAACGTAATAAAAGACTCTGCTCTGTCGACAAGGCTAATGTATTGGAGTGTACCGAGCTGTGGCGTGAAGTAATGACCAGTGTGGGTAAGGAATACCCGGATGTTGAATTGAGCCATATGTATGTCGATAATGCCTCGATGCAATTGGTGCGGGCGCCAAAACAATTTGATGTGATGGTCACCACCAATCTGTTTGGCGATATTTTGTCCGATACCGCTGCGATGCTGACCGGCTCCATTGGCATGCTGCCATCGGCCTCGCTGGATGAAAGCGGCAAAGGCATGTATGAACCTATTCATGGTTCTGCGCCAGATATTGCAGGAAAATCGATTGCCAACCCTTTAGCGACTATTTTATCGGTGGCCATGATGTTGCGTTACACCTTTGCCGAAGCCAAGGCGGCCGAGCGTATTGAGGCAGCGGTCAATGCCGCCCTGGACGCTAATGTCAGAACGGCAGATATATATTCAGAAGGCATGCGCAAGGTAAGCACCTCGCAAATGGGTGATGCGGTATTACAAGCTTTAAAGGCAGGAGCATAAAATGGCAAAGACTTATGATGTAGCGGTGGTCGGCGCAACAGGAGCTGTGGGAGAGGCGATGCTGTCGATTCTGGAACAGCGAAACTTTCCGGTTGGCAAAGTATATGCGCTGGCCAGCAGCCGGTCAGTGGGTAAACGCATCCCCTTCAAAGGTGGCTCGGTTGTGGTTGAAGATTTGGCGGAATTTGATTTTTCCAATGCACAAATCGGATTATTTTCCGCCGGGGCCAGTCTGTCAGCAGAATATGCACCTAAAGCGGCTGAAGCCGGCTGTGTTGTCATCGATAACACCTCGCAATTTCGTTATGATGAGGATATTCCGCTCGTTGTTCCGGAAGTCAATCCAGACAAAGTAGCGGATTATAAAAATCGTGGCATTATCGCCAATCCAAATTGTTCAACCATACAGATGTTAGTGGCTTTGAAGCCTATTTACGATGCTGTCGGTATCGAAAGAATCAATGTTTGTACCTATCAGGCTGTTTCCGGCACGGGCAAGCCGGGTATTGAGGAAGTGGTCACCCAGACAGCCGCTTTGTTGAATGGCAAACCGATCAAGTCTGAAGTTTATCCCAAACAAATTGCCTTCAATGTTTTGCCGCAGATCGATGTTTTTCTGGACAATGGTTATACCAAAGAAGAGATGAAAATGGTCTGGGAGACACGAAAAATATTTGATGATGATCAAATTTTGGTCAATCCAACGGCGGTCAGAGTACCGGTTTTTTATGGCCATTCTGAAGCTGTTCATATTGAAACAGGTGAAAAAATTTCGGCTGAAACCGCTCGTGAACTGCTGGCCGATGCGCCAGGTGTTACAGTGCTGGATGAGCGTGTGGATGGAGGCTATCCAACGGCTGTGACCGAATCATCAGGCCATGATGATGTCTTTGTCGGCCGTATCCGTGAAGATATTTCACATCCAAGAGGTTTGGATTTGTGGGTGGTGGGTGATAACGTTAGAAAAGGCGCCGCATTAAATAGTGTTCAAATTGCCGAACAACTGGTAAAAAAATATATCTAGTCTAAGCTAGAAGTTACGCATTGACAGGCAATGTTAAACTATGGGATTAAAGAATCCCAAAGTCAATGCAAGGCAAACCTTGATAAGAGAAATAACACGCCCCTCAACAGCCTGCTGTACATTACCCATGTATATTGGTTTTTTATTAAGTGAGCCGAAACAAGCTAGTTGTCGACGATTAGGCGAAGTCATGTCAATATCACATGATAGCGTAAATCGATTTCTAAATCGGGAGCATTACACTGGGCGAGATTTATACAATGAAGCCAGCGCAAGCCTGAATTTAAAGGGCGGAACCTTGAGTGTTGACGATAGTGTTCTTGATAAACCTTATAGCCAATATATGGCATTTGTCAGTTATTTTTGGTCGGGAAAACATCATGGAGCAGTCAAGGGAATCAATCTTGTCACGTTGTACTACACAGACATTCAAGGAAAACACCAACCACTGAATTTCCGGGTGGTCGATAAGGCGGAAGGAAAGACAAAAAATGACTATTTTCAAGACATGCTGACCGAAGTATTAGCTTGGGGACTAGAACCTGGTTTTATAACAGGAGATAGCTGGTACAGTTGCGTGGATAATCTTAAATTGACAAGAAATCATCAGACAGGATTATTCTTTGCAGTGGAAGGTAATCGATTAGTCTCTGTTGAAAAAGGTTCATGGGTTCAAGTCAGGCAATTAGAAATCCCGGAAGACGGCTTAATGGTTTGGCTCAAAAATTTTGGGTATGTGAAATTATTTCGGACGACCTTGAAAGAACAAGTTCGCCATTAAATAAGTTCACTACCTGATGAAGAAAAAACCGCTGTTTTTGACAAGAAAGCATTTACCGAACAACATGACAGGCATTGGCAGATTGAGCAATATCATCGGGCAATAAAGCAGGTGTGTAATATTGAGCGGTTCCAGGTTCGCAATAAAAGAGCAATAAATAATCATATTTTTTCTGCAATTTGTGGCTTTGTTCAATTACAAAAATTGAGCTTTGCAGACGTGATTAATAATTGCTATAGCGTACAGCGGAATTTATTCAACGATGTTATGGCTTCGTTTATCGACACCTTTATGCCAAATATGAATCATTTAAACCCAAAATTTCGATCTGTTGTCAATGCGTAACTTCTATAAGCTTATTCCAAGATTCATCATTTTGGAAAATGTTTTGTGACGGGACTATTCGGTAGGAGAACAACGTGCGCAATTTGAACAAGACTTTGGCAATTGTCTCCCTTTTGGCGCCTGCCAGTGCGCACCCATTGGGGGTTGGAGATATAAAATTGCATTCGGCTTTGAATCAAAAGCTCAATGCTGTAATTCCGCTGATTGTTTCTAAAAACGAAAACCCCGCCAATATTCGTGTCAGCTTGGCGCCGCCGGAAAAATTCGACGAAGCCGGCGTCCCCTGGAGCTATTTTTTATCAAAAATAAAGTTTAAAACACAGGTGCTGCGTAATGGCGCGGTGGTTATAAAAGTAACCTCTGATGAAGCGCTGCGTGAACCGTTTTTAGATTTTTTACTGGAAGTTACCTGGGATAAAGGCAATTTATACCGGGAATTCACCGTTCTGGTCGATCCGCCAAGCAGTTACAGCCAACCTGTTATTCCTGTCGCCAAGCCAGCAATGACCCAGGCTGCTGTAACTTCTTCACAGCCGGGCAGCCAACAAGCCAGCGAAGACAGAGCCAGTAAGAATATTCATGTTGAAAATGAACTGGTCGCGGGAGGAGAGTATGGCCCAACGAAGCGCAGCGATACGCTATGGGATATTGCTTCAAAGTTACGTCCCCGCAAGGATATTTCTATCGAGCAGATGATGATTGCTCTTTATGAAGCAAATCCGAAAGCTTTTTATAAAGACAATGTCAATGCGTTGATGGCAGGGAAAAAGCTTAAAGTTCCCGACATTAACAGCATACTGAAAATTTCCCGAAAGCAAGCCGCCAGAATTTTCCGGCAACAATATAAAGAATGGACACAGAAATCAACGGCAGTCGCTAAAACATCTAAAGCGGCAACAAGCGAAACGGTTAGCAAAAAGGTCAACCAATTAGAATTATTGGCGCCAACTGAATCAAGCGTCGATCAATCGGCGCAATTGGCAGCTCAGCTTGAAACATCGAAAAATGCGGCAGATCAACAGAAGGCTAATGAAGCAGATATTGAATCTTCTGCTACAGAGGGTCTGGATAATGAGGCTTTGCTGAAAAGATTGGAGAAGCTGGAACAACTGTTAACCATTATGCAGCAAATGCTGGCTGTCAAGGATGCGCAATTAGCATTGCTGCAAAACAAGGAAAAAACAGGACAGGTTGATGCGCGTATCAATGAAGCCTCAACAAGCAAAAGAGAGAATGAGCCAACACAGGAAAGTAAACCGGTAATTGCACCGGTTGCGAAGGTTGCTCCAGTCAAGAAGCCAGTCTCGGCAGTGAAAAAACCAGTAAAACCAGTAAAACCAGTTAAAAAACCGGCGCCTGTGCAACAGACAGAGCCTGAAAGCAGTTTTTTTACCGATTTTTACTACCTCATTATCGGTGGTTCCAGTTTGTTGATTATGGGATTACTGGCATGGTTGTGGGTCAGGAAACGCCAAGCGGAAGAAGAGCTGGATACTGAAAGCATGTTTGCGGCATCCAGTCAGATTATCATGCCTGATTCAGAGATCAGTGATGAAGCTGGTAAGGCATCAACATTCAATGAAGAAAACCAAAGCGCTTACGATGTAGGTACCGTGGGCGAAAGTTCATTCTTGAGTGAATTCACTCCTAGCGATTTTGATGCATTTGATGCCGAACAAAACGAAGTCGATCCAATTGCCGAGGCGGATGTCTATTTGGCTTATGGCCGATTCCAACAAGCTGAAGAATTGATACGGCAGGCTATTGAAGATCATCCTGAACGTAAGGAATGCAAGTTGAAGTTGCTGGAAATTTATTATGCCAGTGAGAATAAAGATGCGTTTGAAGCTTATGTAACAGAATTGTCCGCTTCATCACTGAAAGATGATGCTGATTTCTGGGAAAAAGTTGAGGAAATGCAAAAGGAATTGGGGCTTGAGGGAGGCTCAACCATTGCATCCGCTGCCGCAGCAATAGATGTTGTATCCAATGTCAACAAAGATGCAAGTGAAACTGTTGATGTAAGCAGTGCTGAAAAAGCTTCTGAAGATGTTTCTGAGCCAGGTTCCATCGCAACAGATACACAGGAAAAGACTGAAATAGAGAGTGACGCTAAAGCTAACTTTGAAGATGATGCCGTTTTGGATTTAAGTTCACTGGATGATTTGGATTTTGATCTGAATGGTTTTGCTGAAAACTCTGCTGAACAAACGGAAGAAACAAAATCTGCAGACCAGGAGGACATCGAAAGCCTGGATTTCAATCTGGATTTTGCAGCTGAATCTGCTGAAGAAAAAGCGGAATCAAGCGATGAGATTTCACCTGATACCGAATTGGAAACATTTGATTTCCAGACGGAGACAAAAGAACAGACAAATAAAGAAGAACCCGCTGAAGATTCTTTCGATTTTGATTTCAATTTTGAAGAAAGCAGTTTTGATGTAAAAACCGAAACGGAAGGCGAGTCACTAGGCACAGAGGTGTCCGATTTAACAGACATGGATGAATTTGAAACTAAACTGGATTTGGCGAAAGCGTATATTGATATGGGCGATATGGATGCCGCGAAAAGTGCCGCAGAAGAAGTTCTGGAAAAAGGTAATGATCAACAAAAGGAAGCTGCCCGGAAGATTATTGATTCCTTGTAACCACACCTTCTGAATACGCACAAAAAAGCCCGTTAAGGGCTTTTTTTGTAACTGTTCAGCGTTCGTTTTTCTGAAGAAAACGTTGAACAAATCATCCATACTGTCAGCTCCCGCAAAACGGACAACGATTTCCAACTTTGCTTACAAAATCAATGGCTTGCCGCCATCGACTTTGACGGCGTATCCTTGCGCCGCTTCGAGTCGCGAATAAATCAGCGATCTCCCAAGTATCGCATGATCTCTTCTTGTTGCGCCAAAAAATCAAGCAGTTTGTCGTGCAATACGACAAAATACTGCCTAGATAAATCGATGTTCTGTTGTGTTAAAGCGGTTTCCAGCGCGTTGATATCCCCCTGAAAAACCGTAAACCCACAAAATTTTATTGAGCCATGCAAAGTATGAGCTGTCTGTTCGGCTTGTGAGAAATTGTAAGCCATAATGGCCATTTCAATTTGCCTGAGTTGTTCTGGAATTTCCTCAAATAATTGTAACTACTCAGCGTAAATAAGTAAAAAAACTGCTTGACACGATTTTAGCGTTATTTTTGATTTTCTAACGGCAACACCTGGCGCAAGAGGTTTACTGTATTAGCCTGCGTTAGTTGAGGCGTGTTGCCTTATAAGCAATGCCCGATAGCCCTGCGGCCGTGCATTTCTAAAATACGATGACGGGCAACACAGAGGCAAAAATTCGTATTTCAAAAGCCATGAGACAAGAGTCCTGTACTTAAACCCACAGGCCGTTTCATTGAAGATTGATTCCATTGATGTAGAGGCTGCCATTACCCATGCCCGGCAGCTGATTGAAGATGAAGCCGATTTATCTCCGGCGCTGCGGTCTTCGCTGGAGATATTGTTGTTGCTGGTCACGCTCTTGATGCATCGGCTCGGACTTAACAGCAGTAACAGTTCCAGGCCGCCATCAAGTGATCCTGATCGTAAAAGGAAAGCACGGGCTGGATCAAAAAAACCAGGTGGTGGACAGAAAGGGCATATTGGTACCACGCTGGTTAAAGTCGATGATCCCGATGACGTTATCTCCATCAAGATTGATCGCCGTACCTTGCCAGCCGGAAGCTACACGGCAGATGGCTTTGAAACCCGGCAGGTATTTGATATTGATATTTCACGGATTGTGACGGAATATCGTGCGCAAAGGCTTATCGATGAACAAGGTCGTCGGTTTGTTGCTCCTTTTCCCGAGGGCGTAACAAAAGCCGTGCAATATGGTGACCAACTCAAGGCGCACGCCGTGTATCTTTCGCAGTACCAATTATTGCCCTGCCAGCGCATCAAGGATTATTTTTCCGATCAATTACAGATCCCCATCAGTGAAGGTTCGTTGGTTAATTTCAATCAACTAGTGCACATAAGCGAAAACACCAATGCTATTTATGAGGAATATATTGTAATATGCTGAATAATACTATATTAAATTCAGCAGGTGATATCATGCCACGACTAACAGCAGCCCCAATCAGTTTAACAGAAGAACAACGCACGTTATTGCAAGGCACAGTGCGTAAACATACAAGTCCTCAGAATTTGGTGACACGTTGCCGTATTATATTGTTGGCAGATGAAGGCATTAGTGTACATGAAACCATGCGCCAGTTAAAAACTGGACGGACAACTGTTCAAAATTGGCGAAAACGCTGGTTACAGAACCGTGAACAAGAAAATCCTTTAGCCCGGCTTCAAGATGCACCGCGAAGCGGTGCGCCTGCTATCTATACGGCGGAGCAAATTTGCAGCATTATCGCGATAGCCTGCGAACGCCCAGAGGATAGTCAACGCCCGATCACTCATTGGACGCAACAAGAAATAGCCGATGAAGCGATAAAACGGGGCATTGTTGATTATATTTCACAGCGCTCTGTTGGGCGCTTTTTAAAAAGAAGCGGACCTGCAACCCCACCGGATGAAAGGCTGGTTGACGGCAAAAAAAGATGAATACTTCGACGAGAGGTGTCAAGATGTTTGCGAAACCTGCCAACGGGCTTTGGAGCGGGAAGCGCAAGGCATCAAAACGATTTCGATTGATGAAATGACAGGGATTCAAGCTTTAGAGCGAGCAGCGCAGACATTGCCGATGAAGAAAGGAAAAGTTGAACGACAAGAATTTGAATATATTCGACATGGTACCCAGACCTTGATTGCAGGTTTTGATGTGGCCACGGGTGAAGTAATGGGAAGTATAGGAGAAACTCGAACAGAGCAAGATTTTGCCGGGTTTTTGAACCTGCTTTTTCATCAACAACCCAAACAAACCCATTGGCATTTAGTCATGGATAATCTCAATACACATTGTTCAGAATCGGTGGTTCGATTAATTGCCGAAAAAATTTCGTATTCAGGAGAATCATGGGTTAAAGGAAAAGAGGGTATTTTGAAATCAATGGAAAGTCGTACTGCTTTTTTGACTAACTCAAACCATCCGGTTGTTTTTCATTTTACCCCTAAGCATTGTTCATGGCTTAATCAGATAGAGATCTGGTTTTCTATTTTAATGCGTAAAGTAATCCGGCGCGGCAACTTTAAATCTAAAGAGGATTTAAACAAAAAAATAGCGGATTTCATAAAATATTTCAATGAAACCATGGCTAAGCCTTTTCGGTGGACGTATCAGGCTAAGCCACTTACTCAATAGAGTGAGAACTTGCGCTTGTTTGCACTAGCCTTTGAGAAGCTGGCATCCTTTGAGCCGATTTGCAAGCAAAGACTGGCGGCAGCTTCTGTTGTACATGCCGATGAAACGGGCATTAACATCAATGGCGCCAAGTACTGGTTGCATTGTGCTTCTAATGATTTATGGACACATTATTTTCCCCATGTAAAACGGGGCAAGGAAGCGATGGATGTCATTGGCATCCTGCCTGACTTTCATGGCATTTTATGCCACGATCACTGGAAGCCTTACTACAAGTCCCCCTTCACTCATGCCTTGTGCAATGCGCATCATCTGCGTGAACTGACCCGTGCCCGGGAGCAGGATGGACAGCAGTGGGCCAAAGAAATGGAAACCCGGTTAAAAAAGATCAATCAGGTCGTCGATGATGCAGGGGGGAAGCTTGAAGCAAGAAAAGCGGCCTGTTATCGACGACGATATCGAGATTTATTAGAGAAAGCACAAATTGAATGTCCGCCACCAACCCCGTTGCCCGGTAAACCCAAACGTGGGCGCCTCAAGCGCAGTAAATCCAGAAACTTACTGGAACGGCTGATCAATTACCAGGATGATTATAGTGGACCCCGTAATCCGGACAATAGTTTAAACTATGACTATTGAAAAAAGAGGTACAAAAAATGAGCGAAAAAAAACGGAAAACCTTTAGCGGGGCGCAAAAGGCCAAAATCGCGCTGGAAGCGGTTAAGAACATCAAAACGATCAATGAGATTGCTCAAGAGAATGAAGTCCATCCATCTCAGGTAAGCCAATGGAAAAAGGAACTGTTGGCCAATGCGGGAAGCCTGTTTGAAGGCAAACGCGGGCCGAAAGCGGTGAAGGCGCAAGACAATCCGGACCGTCTGTACGCCAAAATCGGGCAGTTGAATATGGAACTGGATTGGCTTAAAAAAAAGTCCGGGATCAGCCTATGATCACGCGTCAAAGCTGGGTGGATCAAAAAGATGAGTTGGCGTTAAGTCGGCAATGCCAGTTATTGAACGTTACCCGCTCAGTAATCCATGAACAGAAAAAACGCCAACAACAGCCGGTGTCTGCTGAAGATCAGCAACTGTTGCGGTTGCTCGACGAAGAATATACCCGGCATCCTTTTTATGGCTCACGCCGTATGACAAAGTATTTACGCGGCCTTAACCATCAGGTCAACCGCAAACGGGTTCAGCGGCTGATGCGCATACTGGGGCTGGTCGGCATGGCGCCGGACCCGAACACCAGTAAGCCGCATCCTGAGCATAAAGTCTATCCCTATCTGTTAAGAGGCGTCGAGGTGACACGCCCCAACCAGGTTTGGAGTACCGACATCACCTATATCCGGCTGCCGCAAGGATTTGTTTATCTGGTGGCCATCATGGATTGGTACAGCCGAAAAGTATTGGCATGGCAACTTTCCAATACCATGGACAGCGCGTTTTGCGTAAATTGTCTGGAGCAGGCCATCAAGACCTATGGCACACCGGAGATATTTAATACCGACCAGGGCGCACAGTTCACCAGCGCGGACTTCACCGGGGTATTGAGTCAGCATGGCGTGACCATCAGCATGGATGGCCGGGGACGGGCCTTGGACAATATCTTTGTTGAACGACTCTGGCGCACAGTGAAATATGAAGAAGTTTATTTGAAGCAATACGGCAACCTGCAAGCACTGTCAGCGGGGTTGACGGACTACTTTGCCTTTTACAACAGCGAACGACCGCATCAGTCGTTAGGCTATGAAACGCCAGACAGGGTTTATCAATTCGCCACGGGAGGTGGCGCTAAAATCGTGGATAAATATAATGCCGGCACTGCCAAGCAGACGCCGGGTGAAAATATGGGCCAGAGCCATTGAGCCTGACTGTTATGAGGGTTCTATCTTAAATTCTCTAATAATTTGTCTGGACAATGGGGTCCACTTTAGATGTCTTACGCTTTATGAGAGAAATAGATGTGCCATTTACTAATAATCTCGGTGAGAATGATATCCGCATGACCAAGGTGCAGCAAAAAATATCGGGGTGTTTCAGGAGTGAGCAGGGTGCCATCACCTTCTGCCGTATTCGGGGATATCTATCCACTTGTCGTAAACATCATGTCAGTGCCTCTGAAGCGTTGGTACTGGTATTTAAGGGGAAATTACCGGAATTTACTCAGTACCTGATGCTTTTGGTAAAATACGCTGAGTAGTTACGATTCGATAAGCTGAAAAACCAGATGCATTCCATGACCGATGATTGTCAGGGCATGGGCAAGCAGCAACAAAAAAATATCGCCAAACAGGGCCAGAAATGGAATACCAAATATGATAGCGATTGTTGCACCGCCAAGAAAATTGTAAATAGATTTTACTTGGGTCAGCAACCACTGAAAAAGAAATTTAGTCATGCGTATTTTCGTATTGCTTTCTTGTAATTAGTTTGATTCATGAGCTGAGTAACTTTTCAGGTGACTCTTCGCCAATGTGCAAACTGTCTTCATAAAATACAACTTCTCCGGTTGCAATATTATGGTTACCGCCGACAATGCCAATATCTCCGTGTTTGATCATGCCCTTTAAAATCGGGCTACGCTCCATAATAGCGTGGACGGTTCGTTTGACATTGATCATGGATACTTTTTCCACAAATTCCTCATTGCTTGAATTACGGTTTTCGATGATCGTTTTTTCATCATAAACGGCTGGTTGTAATTTACTCAACAAGGCTGTCAGATTTCCCATTTCGACATGATCGCATGCGCCTTTTACCGCCCCGCATTTACTATGACCCAAAACCACGATTATTTTCGAGCCGGCAATTTTGCAGCCGAATTCCATACTGCCGAGAATATCTTCATTGACAATATTTCCAGCAATACGGATGCTGAAAATATCGCCTAGTCCCTGAGCAAAAATCAATTCGGCTGATGTGCGTGAATCAATACAGCTTAAAATAACCGCAAACGGATGTTGCCCATCTGAAGTTTCATTTGCCTGCTGCAACAGGTTCCGATTGACTTTTATGTTATTGATAAAGCGCTTATTGCCTTCTCGCAACAAGTCTAGGGCTAGAGTGGGTGAAATTGCGGCTTGCATTTCCTTGGTTAAGGTTTTCATTTGTTTATTTCCTGTGCGGCAACGGGATCATTAAGGTTGACAGTTTCTACGATAATATTTTTGCTTTTGGCGTGTTGTTCAAAATTTTTGATAATTTCGATAACGTCATAATCAATTGACCGGGTTTTTGATGCATCAATGATGACTTTGGAGTTTTCTGGGATTTTATTTAAAGCCTCAAGGATATTTGCTTTGTTAAAAAACGTGACTTCTTCCGCCAGAACCAGATGGTGAACACGGTGTCCATGTTCTGAACTGACCAGGTCTTTCATGTAATGTGAATTCTGGTAGCTATGGTATAAGGTATCTCTGTACATGACAAAAATTAACTTATGACAAATGAGTCTCATGTATTCCAGTGACAAAAGGTATGGGTTGCAAAAGAGCAATTACTTTTCTAATCATCCTTTTTGATTGAGATAAGACATTAAACAACGTTGAGCGGATACAGTCTAATCCATATCGAAACAGGCTTTGCGCGAGCCGCTGATGTGTTTTGGTTTTTATTGGTAACTCGCAATCATGTTTCCATTCGCCTGCTTTATGTGACCAACAGAAAGCAATAACGGGAAGTACTAACAATTTTTTGATCCGAAGGTAACCGACTACACGCGTTTCCTCAAGTTTGAATCCCCGTCCTTTTAAACAGCCGAAAAGCGTTTCGATTTCCCAACGCAAGCCATAAATTTTAATCGCATCAGGGTTCAAATGCTGACAGACGATGATTAATAACTCACCATCACTCAGCCGTAACCCACTGAGATAAATTGAACAATTTCCCAAATAGCGCGCTGTTGAGAGGTGTCGTGTGCTACCCGGCTTAAGCCCATAAAACAAACGCTCTACGCGTATTCGCTGGCCTTGGGCATTGGTTGTCCTGGCGTTGTTGCGAATACGGATATAAAAGGGAATCTCTTGCTCAAACAACCAGCCCATCCATTCGTCTCCAATAAACTCCCGATCAGCCAAAAGACCTTTGATGTGATGTCGGCCAAACTGCGCAATAAAGCGTTTCATCAGCGCTATACGTTCCTTCGTATTAGAGTTGCCCCGCTTGTTTAAAGGCAACCAATACACCGGAATGGCGGCACCCCGATAAACCACGGCAAGCACCAGCAGATTAATATTGGTTTTACCCCACTTCCAATTCGTCCTGTCTAACGTCAGATAGTAATCCTGATCAGTGAAACCAAACAGTTTCATGATGAAATGAGCGACTTCATTGTAATCCAGCCAATGGTCACTGAAAAATCGTTGCATCCGTCGATATCGTGAGGAAATTTTTGCCCGACGGGGAAAGAATACGGCGAGCTGGGCCAGATTGACCGTGCTAACTGCCATCAAAGCAATTAACATACCCACAAAACAAACGATTCCTGCCTTGTTCCATTGAAAGTGCTCAGTTAATATGACGGTCAGCTCGTTGATTTGTAATGTCCCGTTATTCATGTTCGCTAAAACAGAATGCGGTATTTAATTACATTTCAACGAGCTACGCTAGCTTTTAATATTTTTTGTCATGTACAGAGATAAGGTATAAAAAATAGCGATAATCATGCCGATGGTGATACCCATCAGTAAATCGGTCAGCAGAATGCCGATAACCGTTGCCGTAAAAGGGATAAACTGCTCTGCGCCTAAGTGGTAAATTTGTTTGAATAGGGCGGGCTTGGCCAGTTTATAACCAACAACCAGCAAAATTGCGGCAAGACTGGCCAGTGGAATCATGTTTAATAACTTGGCGATGGTCAGCACGCTGAGCAACAAAAAAACACCATGCAGGATGGCTGATAATTTAGATCTGGCGCCAAAGGCGATATTGGCCGAACTGCGTACAATGACCTGCGTAATCGGCAGTCCGCCGATCATTCCGGAAACAATATTCCCCAGTCCTTGCGCTTTTAATTCCCGGTTGGTTGGAGTAATCCTTTTTTCAGGGTCGAGTTTGTCGGTGGCTTCAACACACAATAATGTTTCCAGGCTGGCGACAATCGCCATAACCAATGCGATTTTCCAGACATCTAAACTTCCGATAGCCGATATATCAGGAAAGGTAAACTGGTTGAAAAAATCACCCAGGCTGTCGGGAACAGGTAAGTTGACCACTTGATCCTGTGTGAGATGGAAATTTAACAAGCCATTCTGGTAAGCCATATTCATCATGATGCCAAATACAACGACGACAATAGGCCCTTGTATAACCTGGAAAACTTTACTTTTTTTGCTTAAAAACATATCCCAAAGAATAAGAATTAACAAAGACAGGGCGGCAATCAGAATTGCACCAGCCGAGAAAACTCCAAATGAGTTACTAATGGCGGAAAAGGTCGTTTCTCCATTGATCTGAAAGAACTCAAAGTCGCCTTCCATGTCTTTGTCATAGCCTAAAGCATGGGGGATTTGTTTTAAGATAATCAATAAACCAATACCGCTTAGCATGCCTTTAATGACCGAAGATGGAAAAAAATAGGCAATAAATCCAGCTTTAGCAAAGCCCATGAGGAGTTGAAGCAGACCGGCCAGGACGACGGCGGTTAAAAATGCGGGCCAGGAACCCAATGACGTTATGGCGGAGGCGACGATAACCGCTAACCCTGCTGCCGGGCCGCTGACGCCTAATGCAGAGCCACTGGCGAAACCGACAATGATGCCGCCCACGATACCGGCGATGATTCCCGAGAATAGTGGGGCGCCGGAAGCCAGGGCAATGCCAAGGCATAACGGCAAGGCTACAAAAAATACTACGACGCTGGCAGGCAAGTCATTTTTAAGAGAGTTGAACATATTTCCCTCGAAGATAGATAAAATTAGATATGTTTCGTGTAATAGTATTACTATCATAATTGATAGTAAAGAAATGTTTTTTTGAAATAGCAGTAAAAAATTAGGTATCCTGTTATTTTAAAAAAATGATTTCGGGTGAAATGATGGACGACGTACAACTACAGATTAAAATGAATGAAAAACTGTTTCTCAAAAATCCTGAACAATCCGAGTTAGGGCGAAAAATAATTGCCAACAGCATCCGGTTAATTCATCAGAATGGATTTGAAAATTTCACCTTCAAAAAATTAGCGAAATCGATTGGCTCGACCGAAGCAAGTGTTTATCGTTATTTTGAAAATAAGCACAAACTGCTGATTTATCTGGCGGCATGGTATTGGAGCTGGCTTAAATTCCAGGTCAGTTTTTATACACAAAATATAAACGACCCAGTGGTTAAGCTGAAAAAGGTGATCAGATTACTGGCTCGCAGCGTCGAAGACGATGTCAGGACAGAGCATATTGATGAAAGCATACTACACCAGGTTATTATTACCGAAGGCTCCAAAACCTATTTGACCCGGAATGTATCGGAAGATAATAAACACCAGTTATTCAAGCCCTATAAAGATCTTTGCGCCGTTATCGGCACGATTATTCTAGAGTGCAACCCCGGTTACAAGTACCCGAAATCATTAGCTTCCACGATCATAGAAATGGCGCATTTTCAGAATTTTTTTATGAATAATCTGCCGTCATTGACAGACTTTGGCGGACATCAAGATGAGTCGGAAATTATTACATTTCTGGAAGATCTTGTGTTTTCATGCATCAGAAACCCTATGCAATCAGTCTGAGCGAGAAAAAAAATCTGTTTTATGCGTGCGTTGTGGCGAAAATGCTGCCAGACCAGTCAATTTGCACTGAGTACGACATTGAGTGAATTGGAAAAACAACCTGGTGTGTGGATTTTTGAGCGCGATAATAAAAAAGTGTGGTGACGCCGGCTGGAAAACAGGCGTTGGAACAGCCCGGCACCATTTTGTTGCAGGTAGAAGATTTACAGCACTTTGCCGAAACCGAAAAAAGAGTCGTTCAGCTATCTATTAACGATTGGCGTGATGCCCACGGTTGTGTCGTATATTTTGCGCGAATCTTTATTGGCCCATCAAGCAGCTGCCTTCGTATGGCTGGAAAGCACTATACTCGGGGTTTTATCTCATTGATTACGCTGATTTTCCGAGGCTATCGGTTAATCTGTGTGATAGTGTTATTGCAGTAAAATAGTAGTGCTGATAATCAGGGCCGTGGTCAATATGGCCAGGATAGTGCTACTGTGATTGCTATCGATTTGCCGGCGCAGTTTTTCCAGTTCCAGTTGATTGGCTTCCAGTTGTCGTCGGCTTTGTGTGGCGCTGTCCAGTGCATCAAACACCAGTGTTGGCAGTTCGGGTAAATGCTCGGCAATTTCCGGGAACTGATCCATGGCTTTTTGCAGTTTGGCTTTAGGCCCCATGCGCTGTTTGAACCAGTTTTCCAGAAAAGGTTTGGCGGTTTGCCACAAATCCAGCTCCGGATAAAGCTGACGTCCTAGTCCTTCAATATTTAGCAGTGTTTTTTGCAGCAATACCAGTTGCGGCTGCACCACCATATCGAAACGGCGGGCTGTCTGGAACAGGCGCAGCAGTAACAGACCGAAGGAGATGTCTTTCAGTGGCTTGTCGAATATGGGTTCGCAAACACTGCGGATGGCGCTTTCAAATTCCTCGACTCTTGTTGTGCTCGGCACCCAGCCGGATTCGATATGCATTTGTGCGACGCGCTGATAATCGCGATTGAAAAAGGCGAGAAAATTTTCCGCCAGATAGCGTTGATCCGAAGGTGACAGGGTGCCGACGATGCCAAAGTCCACCGCCAGGTATTTGGCCGGCAGTTCGACAAAAATATTGCCGGGGTGCATATCTGCATGAAAGAAATTATCGCGAAAAACCTGGGTGAAAAATATCTCCACACCGCGTTCGGCCAGTAATTTGAAATCAGCTCCACCTTCACGAAGTTGGTCGATGTCACCGACTGGAATGCCATAAATTCGTTCCATCACCAGTACTTTTTGCCGGGTCAATGGCCAATGGATTTCCGGCACATACAAAGCTTCGGAGTTTTCGAAATTACGGCGAATTTTACTGGCGTTGGCAGCTTCCCTGACCAGGTCCAGTTCGTCAAGAATGGTTTTTTCAAATTCGGCTACCACTTCAACGGCTCGTAAGCGGCGGGCATCATCCCAAAAACGTTCGGCCAGTTTCGCCAGTTCATACATCAGGGCAATGTCAGAGTGAATACGTTTTTCGATTTCCGGGCGCAATACTTTGACGATGACGTCATCGCCATTTTTTAGTGTCGCGGTGTGAACCTGGGCGACCGATGCCGAAGCTAAAGGGATGTTATCGAAACTTTTAAATGTTTCGGCTATTGGCTGGCCGATTTGTTGCTCAATAATCTGGCAAGCGGCATCACTTGGAAATGGGGGGACACGATCTTGCAGTTTGACCAGTTCATCGGCGATATCTTCAGGCAGCAAATCTTTTCGGGTAGATAAGGCCTGGCCAAATTTCACATAGATTGGGCCTAAATCTTCCAGTGTCTTGCGGATTCTGACTCCCCGGGATTCGGTAGGTCTTTTTAACCAGTAAACAGGCGATAAATAGGCGAGATAGCGAATCGGTTGAAACAGAGGCAGTTTCAGTACAATTTCATCCAGGCCGTGAATCATCATGACCCAGTTGATATGAAATAAGCGCAGCAGAGTTTTGGGATGAATCACTGTGTTACCTTGGTCAATCGGTGAGAAAAGAAAGTGTCAAGCGTTTTGATCCGGCGGTAGCGCATCGACGAGTCTTGCAATTCTTGCTTCGAGTCGTTCAACATCATTACGCAGATCATCAACCTGTTGATAAAAAATTTCTGCTTCCGCTGTTGCTGGCAAGTCACGGGTTTCTTCTTGCAGAAACTCTTCAAGGTTGAGTCGGAAAGTTTCAATGGAGTGGCGCGTCCAATCCCTGCTGCTGCGGAACAGTTGGCCGATTTTATGCGCCAGCACATCGCCGGTCAGTTGTGCCAGTTTTTCTTCCAGATCAATATCGAGCTGTTGAAATAATTGCTGAAATTTGTGGCCTGTTTGGGTGTCACCATCGATGCGCAGTTTATCCTGGGATGCATTCGAATCAGAGGATAGCAATGTCAGGCCTAAGCTACTCAAACTGCCTGATATCGTGGTATCGATGTCCCCTATATATTGTTCCAGAATTTGAATGCGATCGACAGTCGGACAAAGATAGAGGGTTTCATCAAAAGGCTGGATATTGATGGCGATGACTTTACCTGCCAACGGTTGTAAAAAGACGGGGGCATCTTCATCCAGTGCCAGATATTGATTCAGTGCTGTTTCCAAAAAACCGACAGCGATAGGTTTAATTAACATGGGCGCTTAGAATTTGTAGCCTCGGTGGATGGCGACAATGCCTTGGGTTAAATTAAAATATTCACAGCGTTCAAAGCCTGCATTTTCCATCATGTTTTTCAATTCGTCCTGTTTGGGATGCATACGAATTGACTCGGCCAGATAACGATAACTCTCTTCATCTTTTGCCACCAGACCGCCAATTTTAGGCAGCAGTTTGAATGAATAAAAATCGTAGACTTTTTTGGTAATGCTATCGATAGGGTGCGAGAATTCCAGAATAATCACGCGGCCACCGGGTTTCAGGACACGGTACATGGAGCGCAGGGCGGCGTCTTTATCGGTGACGTTTCTCAGGCCAAAACCAATACAAACACAATCAAAAGTATTGTCGGCAAATGGCAGACATTCGGCATTCACTTGAGCATATTGAACATTACCGACCAATCCCCGGTCGATCAAACGGTTGCGGCCGGTGCGTAACATGGCTGCATTAATATCGGCCAGAACGACCTGGCCTTTGGGGCCAACGCGTTTTTCAAACAGTGCGGTCAAATCGCCGGTACCGCCAGCCAGATCCAGTACTTTGTCGCCGGCGCGGACATTGGCCAATTGGATGGCGATGCGTTTCCAGATTCGGTGTATGCCGAAAGACATCAAATCATTCATAATGTCGTATTGGTCGGCGACCGAGTCAAAGACGCCACGCACCATTTTAACTTTTTCGTCTTTAGGCACTTCTTTGAAACCAAAATGGGTGGTGTTTTCTTTTGTCATAATCTTCAAGTATTTAAGGGCGCTTGGCGTTCAATGCCCTGCGCTTTGAGTTCATTCAGGTAATTAGGCCACAACGTGTGGTATTCATTGCCTAGCTTGTAAAGTAAATCCCAGGAATAAATACCACTATTATGGCCGTCACTAAATTGTAGTGAAATAGCGTACTGACCAACCGGTTTGATGTCGGAAATAGTGACATTTTCTTTGCCGGTCTGCAGCACTTCCTGGCCTGCGCCATGGCCCAACGCTTCGGCCGAGGGTGTGTAAACCCGTAGGTATTCACAAGGCAGACGAAAAGTCTTGTCATCATCGAATTTAATTTCCAGTATGGCAGAGCGTTGAT
The DNA here is from genome assembly GCA_965277025.1 of Methylomarinum sp. Taxonomy (GTDB): domain Bacteria; phylum Pseudomonadota; class Gammaproteobacteria; order Methylococcales; family Methylomonadaceae; genus Methylomarinum. The sequence goes on along the minus strand of OZ255706.1, from coordinate 3,764,015 downwards.
GCAGCTTGATTTCAACCGGAATACGGCCTGTTTCTTCTGCAAATAAACGCATGCTCATAAAATATACCGACTTAAATCTTCGTCTTCGGCGAATTCGGTTAAATGGCTATCCACATAAGCTGAATTGATGATTACCTTTTTATCAGCCAGATCAGGCGCCTGATAGGAAATATCTTCCAGTAGTTTTTCCAGGATGGTGTGCAGGCGTCTGGCGCCAATATTTTCCGTGGTTTCGTTGACCTGCCAGCCCAGCTCGGCGATACGTTTGATGCCGTCTTCGGTAAATTCCAGATCAATGCCTTCAGTGCCCAGCAATGCCTGATATTGTTCGGTCAACGAGGCATCAGGTTCGGTCAGAATACGGACGAAATCATCGGCGGACAAGGCGTCCAGTTCAACCCGAATAGGGAAACGGCCTTGCAGTTCAGGAATCAGGTCGGATGGTTTGGTCAGATGAAAAGCGCCGGAGGCGATAAATAAAATATGATCGGTTTTGATCATGCCGTATTTGGTGCTGACCGTGCTGCCTTCGACCAGGGGCAAGAGATCTCGCTGCACGCCTTCGCGCGAGACTTCACCGCCGCTGCCGCCCAGTTCGGAGCGCTTACAGACTTTGTCGATTTCATCGAGAAAGACAATACCGTGCTGTTCAACCGATTCGACCGCCGATAATTTGATATCGTCTTCGTTAATCAGCTTTGCCGCTTCTTCTTCCTGGAGCAATTTCAGCGCATCCTTGATTTTCAATTTACGCGTTTTAGGCCGGTTGGCATTCAGGTTTTGAAACAGCCCCTGAAGCTGGCTGGTCATTTCTTCCATGCCCGGCGGGGCCAATATTTCCACGCCTAAAGCGGGCGCATTGACTTCAATTTCGACTTCTTTGTCATCCAGGTCGCCTTCACGCAGTTTTTTACGGAATTTTTGCCGGGTGCTGGCTTCGGTTTCTGAGAGCATGCCCTGGTCTGGAGCCGGCAGCAAAATATCCAGAACTTTTTCTTCGGCCGCATCTTCCGCCTGACGCTGGACTTTTTCCATCGCTTCTTCGCGTGTCAGTTTGACGGCGGTATCAACCAGGTCACGAATAATGGATTCGACATCGCGGCCAACATAGCCCACCTCGGTAAATTTGGTCGCTTCAATCTTGATGAATGGCGCATGCGCCAATTTTGCCAGGCGGCGGGCAATTTCGGTTTTACCGACACCGGTTGGGCCAATCATCAGGATATTCTTAGGCGTGATTTCATCCCGAAGTTCAGCAGAAACCTGGCTGCGCCGCCAGCGGTTTCTGAGGGCGATAGCAACGGCGCGCTTGGCGCCGGCCTGGCCAATAATATGTTTGTCCAGTTCACTGACAATTTCTTTTGGGGTCATTTGACTCATTACTGTTATTGCTCCGCGTCCAATTCTTCGATAGTCAGATTGTGATTGGTGTAAATACAAATATCGGCAGCGATATTCAAGGATTTTTCGACAATTTCACGGGCGCTCAGTTCGGTATTTTCCAACAACGCACGCGCAGCGGATTGAGCGAAAGAGCCGCCGGAACCAATCGCCATCAGGTTGTACTCAGGTTCAATCACATCGCCAGTACCGGAAATAATCAATGAGGTTTTGGCGTCGGCAATGGTCAGCAAGGCTTCCAGTTTGCGCAAGGCCCTGTCTGTACGCCAGTCTTTGGCCATTTCGACAGCAGCGCGGGTCAGGTTACCGCGGTGTTTTTCCAGCTTGCCTTCAAAATGTTCAAACAGGGTAAAGGCATCGGCGGTAGCACCGGCAAAACCGGCTATGACGCGATCATGGTATAAACGCCGTACTTTGCGGGCGTTGCCTTTCATGACGGTATTGCCCATCGATACCTGGCCGTCACCGCCAATGACGACTTTGTCGCCGCGGCGCACCGATAAAATAGTCGTTCCTCTAAAATTCACGGTTTTATCACTCATAATGTTAACTGGTCAATTCTACATGGTTTGATGATTTGGGGGAAATTCACAAAAATTACGGCATCATGGTCAGTTTGATTTCTGTTGCTTTGCCATCTTGAATATGAAAGCCGCGCATCTCAAGCACCCCTTTGGTATTCAATGAAATAATCAGGTAAACCGCATCAGGGTAACTGGCTAGCTGTATATCGCGCTGAGAAGGCTCGACGGCAGCGCTGGGATGAGAATGGTATATCGCCAGGAGTTGCTCACTTTTGTCACGCATCATCTTCATCGCCGAAATTTGTTGTTCAGGGTCCAGCTCAAAGCGGCTGTCGGGGTGGGAACTGATATTGTCGACAGGATAACAGCTGGTGGCGATATTGTCATGGCCGCCAACCAGTCCGCAAATTTCTTCATCTGGCGAGATTTGTGCCAGATGCAGTAATTGCTGGGTCAGTTTGCGGGGAATAAGTAATTCGATCATGCGTTAAGGTCTCCATTGACCAGAAGTGATTCTTGGATTGCCGGCCAGATCAGTTTGCGTTTCAACCTGCTGGAACCGGGCCTCATGAAGAATTTGCTGGACGGCCGCTTGCTGATCGAAGCCATGCTCGATGAGCAAATGCCCGCCGGCTTGCAGATAATTCCCGGCTTGCCTGACAATCTGCTGGATGTCCGCCAGACCATTGTTTTGCGCGACCAATGCCGCTGTCGGTTCATGTTGTACATCACCTTGCTGCAGGTGTTCATCGTCGGGCGCAATATAAGGTGGATTGCTGATAATTATATCAAATAGCCGCTCGGGTACCTTGTCGAACCAGTCGGACTGGATAAACCGAATCGTCGCCTGATGTCTGGCGGCATTTTTTCTGGCAATATCGAGCGCATTTTCACTGGCGTCAGTCGCGGTGACTGTTGCGGTGGGACATTCCAGAGCCAGGGTGATGGCGATTATGCCCGAGCCTGTGCCCAAATCCAGTATCCGGCAAGGTTTTTCCGGGATTAGCGTCAGGCAATGTTCGATCAGCAATTCGGTATCCGGGCGCGGAATCAGCACATCGGGAGAAACGATAAAGTCCCGGGACCAGAATTCCTTGGCGCCAGTCAAGTAAGCGACGGGTACCTGCTGCCTTCGTTGTGCAATCAAGTTAAAAAAGTTTTTGCGTGTTTTATCACAGAGCGTCTTTTCCGGCCAGGCTTTCAGGTGGCTGCGCGGTTTTTTCAGGCAATAGCCAAGTAACACCTCGGCATCCAGCCAAGCCGAATCAGAACTGTCTTTCAAACACTGGTAAGCCCATTGCAGGGCGGTTTCGATGCTGTGTTCAGTCGTCATTACCCAGCTGTGTCAACAGTTCGGCCTGGTGTTCGTTAATCAAGGGCTGAATCACATGTTCCAGTCCGCCTTGCATGATTTCATCCAGCTTGTACAAGGTCAGGTTGATGCGGTGATCGGTCACTCGGCCTTGTGGATAATTATAGGTCCGGATACGTTCCGAACGGTCACCGCTGCCGACTTGTAATTTACGTGTTTCTGCTTGCTCGGCCTGTTGTTTCTCCTGTTCGGCTGTCAATAAACGTGATTGTAATAATGACATGGCGCGGGCGCGATTTTTATGTTGTGAACGCTCATCCTGGCATTCCACCACTACACCGGTCGGTAAATGGGTGATGCGGATGGCGGAATCCGTTTTATTGACATGCTGGCCGCCGGCGCCTGATGCTCGAAAGGTATCGATTTTCAGATCAGATGAGTTGATTTCGATTTCAATGACGCTGTCAATTTCGGGCATGATGGCGACAGTACAGGCCGAGGTGTGTACCCGCCCTTGAGATTCGGTTTCCGGCACCCGTTGAACACGATGTGCACCGGATTCAAATTTTAGTTGCGAATAAACATTCTGGCCGGCAATACGCAAAATGATTTCTTTATAGCCGCCGTGTTCGCCCCGGTTTTCGTTGATGGTTTCCACCTTCCAGCCTTGTTTTTCTGCATAGCGCTGATACATTTTTGCCAGATCGCCGGAAAATATCGCCGCTTCGTCGCCGCCGGTGCCGGCGCGGATTTCCAGAAAAATATTGCTACTGTCATTCGGGTCTTTGGGCAGCAGTAATATCTGTAGTTGTTGTTCCAATTCCTGTTTTTGTTGTTCGGCTTGCTGAATTTCTTCGCGAGCCATTTCGCGCAGTTCCGGATCACTGTCTTTTGCCATTTCCTGCGCTGATTGCCAGTCTTGTTCGGCATTTTGATAATGCCGGTAGCAGTCTACGATGGGTTCAAGCTGTGAGTATTCCTGGCTTAAGGCGCGGAATTTGTTTTGGTCACTTTGTATTTCAGGTTGCGACAACAGGCTCTCTATTTCTTCGAATCGATCGCTCAGGTTTTCCAGTTTATGTTGGATGGAGGGTTTCATGAATCGTCTTGTAATTTAAATAATTCTCTTGCAGCGACAATCAGGTCGTGGCGATCGTTTTCGCCAGCGGATCGGATTTGTGCGCTGGGCGTATGGATGAGTTTGTTGGTCAATGTGTGCGCCAGGCGTTGTAAAACCTGCTCGGCTGGTTGCCCCTGGTTGAGTTGCTGCAAGGCTTTTTGTAATGACTGTTCCCGAATTTGTTCAGCTTGATGGCGGAAATCCCGAATGGTCGTCTGAGCGCCTTGTGATCTGAGCCAGGCGAGAAAATGCTCCACCTCGGTGTCGATGATTTCTTCTGCTTGTTCGGCAGCCCGGCGACGCGATTCCATATTGTCGCTGATGGTGTTTTTCAGATCATCGACGGTATAGAGATAAATATCCGGCAATTGTTCAACTTCGGCCTCGATATCCCGGGGGACGGCCAGATCCACCATGAAAATAGGTTTGTGTTTGCGTTTTTTGATCGCGCTTTCCAGCATCCCTTTGCCTAAAATAGGCAGTTGGCTGGCGGTTGAAGAGACTACGATATCCGCTTCCGGCAAGTGTGCCGGCAATTCGTTCAGCGCGATAGCGTAACCATTGAATTGACTGGCCAGGGTGTGGGCTTTGTCGAAGGTCCGGTTGGCGATGATAATGCGGCCAATGCCGTGCTGGTGTAAATGTCTTGCGGTCAGTTCTATGGTTTCACCCGCGCCGATTAACAAGGCAGTCTGCTGGCTCAGGTCATCAAAGATTTGTTTGCCGAGCTGCACGGCAGCAAAGGCTACCGATACCGGGCTGGAGCCAATAGCGGTATCGGTGCGGACCTTTTTTGCGGCGGAAAAAGTGTGCTGAAAAAGCCTGCTAAGATTTTTTCCCAGGGTGCCGGCTTCATAAGCGGCCTGGTAGGCGCTTTTCATTTGTCCCAGTATTTGGGGCTCTCCCAGCACCATCGAATCTAGGCCGCAAGCGACCCTGAACATATGCCGGATAGACTGGGAATCAGTGAAGCTGTATAGATACGGGGAAAAATCTGCCGGATCCATATCTTTTTCGTTGGCAATCCATTCTATCAGGCTGTTGGTGTTGTCTGATGTGCTGTGAAAATAAAACTCTGTTCGATTGCAGGTCGACAATATCGCCGCCTCAGAAATTTTGGCCGCCTGTTTCAAGCTTTGTAATGCGCGTGGTAATATTTCCACAGGGAAGGCCAGGCGCTCACGAATCGCAACCGGCGCAGTATTGTAATTGATCCCCGTGGCGATAAATGTCATCGAATGGTGTCGGCGTTTAATGGAAAAATGCTTGTATTTTAAGGAAAAACTGTCGTTTTACCAAATTGAGTTGGGTAAATTGAGTGGCGACATAAAATATTTATCGAGATTGGTATAGAATGAACCATTGGGTTTTTGATGATTCTATAGAATAGTTTTAGCGCAACGAAAGAGAGCGAAACAGGAAAACTAAAGCAATGAAAAAATGGATAAGATGGGTTGGAATCGTAACGGTTGTCGCAGGTTGTTCGTCGGTAGCGAAAAAAAGCGAGCCGGTTAAAGAAATCAAACCGGTGGAAGAGAAACCAGTCAAGACAGAAAAACAGACGTCGATTGACCCCAATACACTGTATTTGTTACTGGCTGCTGAACTGGCTGGGCAGCGGAAAAAATACGATATTGCTTTAGATGCCTATTTACAGGCGGCCAAACGGGTCAATGATCCTCGGGTCGCTGAGCGGGCGGCACGCATTGCGCTATACCTGAAAGATCAGGAAAGAACCGAGCAAGCGGTCAAATTATGGTTGAAAGAAGACCCTGATAATTTAACTGCCCGAAAAATTGCCTTGCTGTCTGCTCTACGAAATGCCGATACGAATTCAGCACTTGAGCAATTGAATGCTTATCTGGCTTTGGATCCGGCCGGGTTTGAATCCGTTTTGCTGGATATGGCCAAAGTGATGACATGCAATGGCCGGGAACAGCAAATGGGTGAGATTTTAACGGAGTTGGCCAAGCAGCATCCCGATCAAGCCTCTATTTACTATGTACAGGCCTTGTTATCATCAAAACAGCTCAAGCATGAAGTGGCGCTGGAGCAAATCAATCAAGCATTGGCGATTGAGCCGAACTGGAAAAAGGCAATAATTTTGCGCGCTCAGATTGCTGTGCGAGCGGGTTTTCTGGATAAGGCAGAACTATATCTTCAAGATGCGATTGATCAATATCCCGACGATGTAAAATTTAAAAAAATGCTGGCGCAAGTCTATATGCAGAGCAAAAAATATGACCAGGCGCTTGATATTTATCAGGATATTCTCGATCAGAATCCGGATGATGCCGAGAGTAAGTTCGCCATGGCGTTAATTAATTTGCAGCAAGAAGATCTCGATAAAGCCAAGAGAATATTCAAAGAATTGGCGCATCTGCCGGCCTGGGAAGCGCAATCTGCTTATTATCTGGGGCGCATTGCTTTGAAGCAGGGTAGGGTTGATGAAGCGCTGGGTTGGTTTGATAGTATTTCATCCGGGCCATATAAATATGACGCCCGCATAGCGGCTATTTCATTATTAATGGATCAGAAACGATATGATGATGTAGCTAGGCGCCTGGAAGAATTAGAACATGATTTCCCTAATAAAAAACTAACCGTCTTGTTATTGAAATCCGAACTATATAATGCAACGGAACAGTTTAAGGAAGCATTTGAGTTGTTGACAGCAGGCCTCAAGCAATATCCAGATAACAAGGATCTGCTTTATACCAGGGCGTTAATCGCCGACCAATTAGATAAGCTGGATATTGTTGAGCAGGATTTGCATAAAATTTTACAAAAATATCCTGATGATGCGGCGGCATTAAATGCATTGGGTTATACACTGGTTGAAAAAACTCAGCGTTACGATGAAGCGGAAAAATATTTAAAGAAAGCACTGTCAATCAAGCCAGATTCTGCTGTCATTATTGATAGTTATGGTTGGCTTAAATATAAACAGGGTGATATTGAGCAGGCGCTACAATTGATTCGGAAAGCTTATGAGTTGCAGCCAGAAACGGAAATAGCGGCTCACTTGGCGGAGATTTTGTGGAAAAAAGGTGAGCATGATCAGGCCAGGGCAGTTTATGAAAAAGCTGTTGTTAAAAACCCGGATGATAAATACCTGTTAAAGTTCAAGAAAGAATTTCTGCATGCGGCTGACTAAAAATTGCCTGCTTGTCCTGCTGGTCGCTATTTTGCCTGCCTGCGAAAGGCCAATGGTCAAACCGGTGCAGCAGTATCAGCCGAAGACAGCGTTGTATCAGCTCAAGCAGTGGACCATGAATGGGCGAGTAGCTGTGCACGCACCGCAAGATTCATTTTCTGCAGACTTGTCCTGGCAGCATCGTCAAGGGGAAGAAATTCTGGAGCTATCCGGTCCATTTGGGCAAGGGCGGACAATAATAAAGGTATTACCTGATAGGGTGATCGTCGATGAAGGTGATCGATCTCATACCTATTTTCAATCTGCCGAAACGGTATTCAATCGCTATTTTGCGGTCAGGTTTCCTGTGCGGGCGGTCACCTATTGGCTGATTGGGTTGGCTGATCCTGGTGAGAAATTTTCCTTGTTAAACAATGGCTTCATTCAAAATGGCTGGCGAGTGGAATATAGTCAGGAGCAACTTGTGGGTGATGTTTTTTTGCCAAGAAAGATCAGACTAATCAATCAGCAGACAAAAATTAAAATAATCATTGATCAATGGAAATTAAGTTAAAAAAAAGCAATATCCGGCAGGCGTGGGATGTATGGTGGCCGGCGCCTGCTAAATTGAATCTGATGTTGAGGATTACAGGGAGGCGGGATGATGGCTATCATTTGTTACAAACAGTTTTTCAAATGTTGGATTTAGCCGATGAGTTAAAGTTTTCTCCGCTGGATGAGGATGTCGTTAGGCTGGAAAATCCTATTCCAGGAGTGGCCGAAGAAGATGATCTGACCGTGCGGGCAGCAAAACTATTGAAGCAGGAGGCGGGATGCCGGCAAGGCGTCAGTATCAGAATTAATAAAAAGCTGCCAATGGGGGGTGGTTTGGGGGGCGGAAGCTCCGATGCGGCGACGACTTTGGTGGTGCTCAATCAGTTGTTGGAGTTGGGGTTGTCGATGGAAAAGCTGATGGAAATGGGGTTGACGCTGGGGGCGGATGTGCCTGTTTTTGTGTTTGGCAAGGCCTCGTGGGCAGAAGGTGTTGGGGAGCAGCTGGTCGAAATAACGGTGCCTGAATCTTGGTATGTTGTTGTCAAGCCTGATGTTCATGTGGATACGGGTGAAATTTTTTCAAATAAATATTTGACAAGAGATAGCAAACCAATCAAAATATGCGACTTTCTTGCGGGGGATGACGTTAATGACTGTCTCCAAGTAGTACGTAAGAAGTATCAAGAAGTTGATGAAGCGTTGAAAAAACTGGATGTTTTTTCCAGGGCAAGGCTGACAGGGACAGGTGCTTGCGTTTTTGCAGAGTTTGGTGATGAACTTTCTGCGCAAGATGTTGCCAGGTCTTTGCCGGTTGATTGGCATGTGTTTGTGACAAAGGGTCAGAACATATCGCCGCTATATCAAAAGATAAAGCTTTATCAATAGTTGATTTCAATTTTTGGGCTGTCGCCAAGCGGTAAGGCACGGGGTTTTGATCCCCGCATACCCAGGTTCGAATCCTGGCAGCCCAGCCATTTATCTCCATATAAATCTCTTTAGGTGTTCTTTAGATGAGTGATGCCGCGATGATGGTATTCTCGGGCAATGCTAATCGGACTTTGTCTGAAGGTATTGTTAAAAAGCTGAACATGCGACTTGGGATGGCAACGGTCGGAAGATTTAGTGATGGAGAAATTGTAGTAGAGATAGAAGAGAATGTGCGCGGCAAGGATGTTTTTGTCATCCAGCCAACTTGCTCTCCTACCAATGAAAACCTGATGGAATTGCTGATTATGATCGATGCGCTGAAAAGAGCGTCGGCGTTACGGATAACAGCGGTGATTCCTTATTATGGATATGCCAGGCAGGATAGAAGATCACGATCTGCGCGGGTGCCAATAACTGCAAGAATGGTTGCAGACATGATTGACCAGGCTGGAGCAGATAGGGTTTTGACGGTCGATTTGCATGCCGATCAGATTCAGGGCTTCTTTTCTATTCCTGTGGATAATGTTTATGCGTCGCCAATTTTGTTGGGCGATGTCTGGCGTCAAAAATATGAAAACCTGATTGTGGTATCACCCGATGTTGGGGGGGTGGTGCGTGCCAGAGCATTGGCAAAACGATTGTGTGATGCGGATCTGGCGATTATCGATAAGCGTCGGCCAAAAGCGAATGTGTCGGAAATTATGCATATTATCGGTGATGTTTCTGGGCGCACTTGTATTATGGTTGATGATTTGGTGGATACTGCAGGAACGTTGTGCCATGCGGCCGAGGCACTGAAGAAACAGGGTGCGTTAAAGGTGGTGGCGTATTGTACGCATGCGGTATTGTCTGGTTCGGCGGCTGAAAATGTCAGAAATTCAGTGTTGGATGAGTTGGTTGTTACTGACACGATTCCACTCAGTGTGGAATTGAGTGAAATTAAAAAAATCAGGCAGTTGAGTGTTGCTGAGATGTTGGCGGAAACTATCAGGCGGATTGCCGCCAGCGAGTCAGTTAGCTCCCTGTATGTTGATTAACTGTATAATTGTTTGTTGAACAAGTTTTGGAGAGAAAGATGTCTAATGTATTTGAGTTTATCGCGGGGAGTCGCGAGTTAACGGGTAAAAGTGCCGCCAAGGCTGCACGCCAGCAAGGAAAGGTGCCTGCGGTTATCTATGGAGGGGGTGGTGAGCCGGTAAACTTGATGCTTAGACATGGTGATCTTCTTAAGCATTTGGATCGTGAGGCGGTTTACTCCAGTATTTTAAATATCACTATCGATGGCAGAAAGGAAAAGGTACTGCTGAAGGATTTGCAGCGTCATCCAGCCAAACCAATTGTATTACATGCTGACTTTTTGCGTGTTGATGCAACCCATAAAGTCAGAATGCATGTGCCGCTGCATTTCTTGAATGAAGAGAAATGTGTGGGTGCCAAGATGGGCGGTATTGTTAGCCATGTTATGGTGGATGTGGAGGTGAGCTGTTTGATTGCAGATCTTCCGGAGTTTATTGAGGTTGATCTGGCTGAGTTAGGTGTGGGTGAGTCTTTGCATTTGTCTGACCTGAGCTTGCCGGAAGGCGTTGAAGCGGTTGAGTTGCAACATGGCCCAGATCATGATTTGGTTGTGGTTCAGGTGCTTAAAGCCAGAGGTGCCGAATCGGAAGCCGAGGGTGAGGAATCTGAAGGCGAAGCTGAAGAGTAATTAATGATTAAACTTGTTGTTGGTCTGGGGAATCCTGGGCGACAATACGAAAAAACCCGGCATAATGCCGGGTTTTTATTTTTAGATGTGTTGTGTGAGCATTTTGGCGGGCAATGGCGTCTGGATTCGGCTTCGGCTGTCAGCGAAATTTTCGTGTCGGCCAGCAAGGTTTTACTACAGAAGCCTCAAACTTACATGAATAGAAGTGGTGATGCGGTGGTTAAGTTGGCTCGCTACTATAAGATAGAACCGGAAGAAATTTTGGTTGTTCATGATGAGTTGGATTTTGATTTTGGCGTTATGCGCCTCAAAAAAGCTGGTGGGCATGCAGGACATAATGGGCTTAGGGATATAATTCAGAAAATAGCCAGTCGTGATTTTTATCGGTTAAGAGTTGGTATTGGTCGGCCTCCGGAGGGCTGGAAGGTCGCTGATTATGTGCTATCGACCATGTCTGTGCAGGAGTTGCAGGAAATTAACCGGCTGGCTGAGGATTTTACAGGTTATTTTTCCGATTTGATTTCTGGTGATGTAGCGAGGGTTATGACAGAGATTAATACAAGGGGTGGTTGATGGCGACAGAAATGTTGCCTGCTCATTTTTGGCTTAAAAAATAAGTGTTGCATTTTTAAAAACTAATCTGTATTATACACGGCTCATTCGCTGCAGAGTTGGCGAGATTTGATTGTTTTGGCTTTGTTGTCAAGAATCAAATTGTGGTTTAGGAGGGGTTCCCGAGTGGCCAAAGGGATCAGACTGTAAATCTGACGGTTCTACCTTCGGAGGTTCGAATCCTCCCCCCTCCACCATCCTCTTTGGAACATGCGGGTGTAGTTCAATGGTAGAACTCCAGCCTTCCAAGCTGATTACGTGGGTTCGATTCCCATCACCCGCTCCATCCGTATTCCATAAATAAGGCTCATATAGCTCAGTCGGTAGAGCACTTCCTTGGTAAGGAAGAGGTCACCGGTTCAAATCCGGTTATGAGCTCCAGTATTTAAACAGGTAGTGGTTGTTAGTAAGGTATTGACTCATGGCTAAAGAAAAATTTGAAAGAACGAAGCCGCACGTAAACGTGGGCACAATTGGTCACGTTGACCATGGTAAAACGACATTGACAGCGGCATTGACAAAAGTCATGGCGGAAAAGATGGGTGGAGAAGCGAAAGCCTTCGACCAGATTGATAACGCGCCAGAAGAAAGAGAGCGTGGTATCACCATCGCAACGTCACACGTTGAATACGAGTCAGCAAAACGCCACTACGCGCACGTTGACTGCCCAGGACACGCCGACTATGTAAAAAACATGATTACCGGTGCCGCCCAGATGGACGGTGCGATTCTGGTGGTATCGGCTGCAGACGGCCCCATGCCACAAACCCGTGAACACATCCTGTTGTCACGTCAGGTTGGCGTACCTTATATTGTCGTATTCCTGAACAAGGCGGACATGGTCGACGACGAAGAGTTGATCGAACTGGTCGAAATGGAAGTGCGCGAATTACTGGACGCCTACGAATTCCCAGGTGACGACACCCCCATCATTGTTGGTTCAGCATTAAAAGCACTGGAAGGTGACACCAGCGAAATTGGCGTACCAGCGGTTGAAAAACTGGTTGACGCACTGGATGAATACATTCCAGAGCCAAAACGTGCTATCGATGGCCCATTCCTGATGCCAATCGAAGACGTATTCTCGATTTCAGGTCGTGGTACTGTAGTAACAGGCCGTGTTGAACGTGGTGTAATCAAAGTCGGCGAAGAAATCGAAATCGTCGGTATCAAAGAAACCACCAAGACCACCTGTACCGGTGTGGAAATGTTCCGCAAATTGCTGGACCAAGGTGAAGCCGGTGACAACGTAGGGGTACTGTTAAGAGGCACCAAGCGTGATGAAGTTGAGCGTGGCCAGGTATTGGCTCATGTCGGCACCATCACACCACACACCCATTTTAAAGCAGAAATCTACGTACTGTCAAAAGATGAAGGTGGTCGTCATACACCATTCTTCAATGGTTATCGTCCACAGTTCTACTTCAGAACAACCGACGTAACCGGCGCAGTTGAATTGCCGGAAGGTGTTGAAATGGTCATGCCGGGTGATAACGTCACCGTAGAAGTGAAGTTGATCGCACCGATTGCCATGGAAGAAGGCTTACGCTTTGCGGTTCGTGAAGGTGGTCGTACCGTTGGTGCGGGTGTTGTTGCTTCAATTATCGAATAAGATTGATTAAAAAATGAGCTGGTATATAATTACCAGCTCATTCGGTTTCTGAATAGGTCAGTGGCTCAATTGGTAGAGCAGCGGTCTCCAAAACCGCAGGTTGGGGGTTCGAGTCCCTCCTGGCCTGCCATTCAGATAATTCTAAAAAATTCACTCCAAATAAATCTACATGAACGCACAAGCAGAAGAGTCGGCGGGATCGTCGGTACTTGATATTATCAAGCAAGTATTGGTGGTTCTGTTGGTTGTCGGCGCGATTGCCGCTTTTTATTACTATTCTGAGCTTTCACAGCTGTACATGGTATTGGGTCTGGTTGCAACCATCATTATTGCGGCAGCTATTTTCTTTACCACTGCAACTGGCAAAAGATTGTGGGTGTTCATGATGGAGGCAAAACAGGAAGTAAGAAAAGTAGTTTGGCCGACACGTGAAGAAACAACAAGAACAACATTACTGGTATTTACCATGGTGTTTATTGTCGGTCTGGTGCTATGGCTGTTGGATATGTTCCTGTTGTGGGGTGTCAAGCTCCTGACTGGTCAGGGGGGTTAGGAATGGCGCTGCGCTGGTATGTGGTTCACGCCTATACGAATTTTGAAAACAAGGTCAAGCAGGCGCTCGAGGAAAGAATTGAGCGTGAAGGTCTGCAGCAATACTTTGGTAAGATTTTGGTGCCTACCGAAGAAGTTGTAGAGATGCGCATGGGAAAACAGCGCAAGAGCGAAAGAAAGTTTTTTCCTGGCTATGTTTTGGTGCAAATGGAATTGACTGATGACACCTGGCATCTGGTGCGGAATGTGCCCAGGGTACTTGGCTTTATTGGTGGAACAAGCGACAAGCCGGCGCCTATATCTGATAAAGAGGCTTATACAATACTGAATCGTGTCGAAGAGGGCGTCAACAAGCCTCGGCCTAAAGTGTTGTTTGAGGTGGGTGAGGTTGTTCGGATTATCGATGGGCCGTTCAAAGACTTTAATGGCAGCATTGAAGAAGTAAATTATGAAAAAAGCATGCTGAAAGTTTCCGTTTTGATTTTCGGCAGAGCGACGACTGTCGAATTGGAATTCGATCAGGTCGAAAAACTTTAAATAAAGAATTTCTTCTGTCCCTGCCCTGAAGAGGGTAGGGATTTTTGTATATGGGGAGCTGAGAAGCGTTTGTACCCGGATGGAGTAAAAAATGGCTAAAAAGATTGAAGCGTACATCAAGCTGCAAGTAAAGGCAGGCGAAGCGAATCCAAGCCCTCCGGTTGGTCCGGCACTGGGTCAGCATGGATTGAATATTATGGAGTTTTGTAAGGCGTTTAATGCAAAAACCCAGGATATGGAAAAGGGCATGCCTATCCCTGTCGTTATCACTGTTTATAACGATAAAAGTTTTACCTTTATTACAAAGACGCCACCTGCGTCTGTTTTGTTATTGAAGGCGGCGGGCGTTGCCAAGGGCAGCAGTACGCCAAATACAGTAAAGGTCGGCAAAGTCACGCGCGAGCAGTTAGAAGAAATTGCTAACATCAAAATGCAGGATTTGAATGCCTCGGATATGGATTCGGCAGTAAGAATTATTGCTGGTAGCGCCCGTAGTATGGGCTTAGATGTGGAGGGCGTGTAAATGGCTAAGCTAACAAAAAAGCAGAAACTGATCAAAGAAAAGGTCGATCCAAACAAGCAATATTCTGTCGAAGAGGCGGTTAGCCTGTTAAAGGAATTCGCTAGCGACAAGTTTGATGAGGCTGTCGATGTCAGTGTTAATCTGGGTGTCGATCCAAGAAAATCAGATCAAAATGTTCGAGGTGCATCAGTGTTGCCTCATGGAACGGGTAAGTCAGTTCGTGTTGCGGTTTTTGCCCAAGGGCCTAATGACGATGCTGCTAAAGAAGCTGGTGCCGATGTGGTTGGCATGGAGGATTTAGCCGAACAAGTTAAGAAAGGCGAGATGGATTTTGACGTAGTGATTGCATCACCTGATGCAATGCGCGTTGTTGGCCAGCTAGGCCAGATTTTAGGGCCTCGTGGCCTGATGCCAAACCCCAAAGTGGGTACGGTAACGCCTGATGTCGCCACTGCGGTTAAAAATGCCAAGGCCGGACAGGTCCGTTATAGAACAGATAAGGGTGGTATTGTTCATTGCTCAGTAGGCAAAGTTTCATTTGATGAAAAAGCCATCAAGGAAAATCTGGAATTTTTGATCGCTGATCTTAAAAAAGCCAAGCCTTCCTCGGCAAAAGGTGTTTATCTGAAGAAGCTTTCATTGTCATCGACAATGGGGCCTGGGCTTTGTATCGACCAATCGAGTATCGAAGCATAAAACTATTTAAAAAAGACTTTGGGTTGCCGGTTTTCTGGCAACCGTCAAAGACCGTAGGCGCGTAATGCTTAATTTGCCTACGCAGACGGAAGCTTTAACCGGGATTGACTGGTGAAGATCCGTATAGGGGTATCCAAGGGATACAGATCAAGAAAATCCGAGCCGAGAGGTTTGGAAAATGACCGGAGGTAAACTGTGGCATTAAAATTAGATGACAAAAAAGCCGTCGTCGAAGAAGTTGCTGCAATCGCCGCTCAAGCTCATTCTGCCGTTGCTGCAGAATATCGTGGATTGACTGTAACCGAATTAACCGAGTTACGGAGAAAAGCGAGAGAAACTGGCGTTTATCTGCGTGTGATCAAGAATACATTAGCCAAGCGAGCAGTGGAAGGCACAGAGTTTGAATGTATGAAAGAAGGTCTGGTTGGGCCTTTGATTATTGCATTCTCACTGGAAGATCCAGGTTGTGCAGCTCGTCTTATCGATGAATTCTCCAAAGATCATGACAAATTAGTCACCAAACTCGTTGCTATAGGCGGTCAGTTGTATGATGCATCTGAATTGAAACGTCTGGCATCGTTGCCGACTTATGATCAGGCGATCAGCATGCTGATGTCTGTGATGAAGGCACCTGTTGAGAAATTTGTTCGTACTTTGGCTGAACCACATGCAAAATTAGTACGTACAGTGGCTGCGATTAAAGATCAGAAAGAAGCGGCATAAGACGCATCTTTCAACCAGTTATTAACCAGAAATATTTATAGAGGAAAAAAACATGGCACTTTCACAAGAAGAGATTCTGGAAGCGATTTCTAACATGACTGTTATGGAGGTCGTAGATTTGATCTCTGCAATGGAAGAAAAATTTGGTGTTTCTGCAGCTGCTGCAGTAGCAGTGGCAGCTCCAGCAGGTGGCGGTGACGCAGGTGGCGCAGCAGAACAGACTGAATTTGATGTTGTTATGACATCTTTTGGTTCAAACAAGGTTGCAGTGATTAAAGCTGTTCGCGCACTCACTGGCTTGGGCTTGAAAGAAGCTAAAGAAGCGGTTGAAGGCGCACCAACTACCATCAAGGAAGGTGTTAGCAAAGATGAAGCAGAAGAAGTGAAAAAAGCACTGGAAGAAGCCGGTGCTCAAGTTGAAATCAAATAAGATTTGATTGAACTCAGGCGTAAAGCCTACTAAGCAGGGGCTGGCGACATTTATGTCGTCGGCCTTTTGCCGTTTGCAAAGCAAACGGTAGTAAATAACTATGACGAAAAGGTATGATAGCAATATGGCCTATTCTTTTACCGAAAAAAAGCGTATCCGGAATAATTTTGGGAAAAGCACCGAGGTGCTGGATGTTCCCTACTTATTAGCCACTCAAATTAACTCATATGCCAGTTTTTTACAATCAGGCGTTGCGCCTGATAAGCGTGAGAATCGTGGTTTGCATGCGGCATTTTTAGGGGTGTTTCCGATTGTCAGTCATTCCGGCTATGCGGTTCTTGAGTATGTAAATTATAGATTGGGAGAACCAGTTTTCGACGTAAAGGAATGTCAACAGCGTGGTGCTACCTATGCGGCGCCATTAAGAGTGCTTGTTCGATTGGTTATATATGACAAAGATGCGCCAGTCAGCGCAAAGGTTGTCAAAGACATTCGCGAACAAGAGGTCTATATGGGTGAGCTGCCTCTGATGACTGAAAATGGCACTTTTGTAATCAATGGAACAGAGCGAGTCATTGTTTCACAGTTGCATCGTTCACCGGGTGTGTTTTTTGATCATGATAAAGGTAAAACCCATTCGTCAGGAAAGCTGTTATTCAATGCCCGCGTAATCCCTTATCGTGGTTCGTGGTTGGATTTTGAATTCGATCATAAAGATGCCGTTTATGTCCGAATAGATCGCCGTCGTAAAATTCCTGCAACGGTTTTGCTGCGTGCATTAGGGTACGACAACGAAGAAATGATCAAGATTTTCTTCGAAACCAATAAATTTACCCTTTCAGAAGATAAGATTATTTTTCATCTGATCCCGGAACGTTTACGGGGTGAAATGGCGACTTTTGACATCAAGCATGATGGCAAAGTGATCGTTGAGGAAGGTCGTAGAATAACGGCAAAACACATTCGCCAAATGAACAAGGCGGGTATTTCCGAGATTGAAGTACCTCGGGAATATTTGTATGGCAAGATTCTGGCGCATAATGTAGTTGATGATGAGACCGGTGAACTGATTGCCGAAGTCAATTCTGAAATTACTGAAGAATTATTGAATAAATTGATTGAGGCGGGTGTTAAGGAGATCGAAACGCTTTATGTCAATGATCTGGATCGCGGTCCATATATTTCCAATGCCATGGCGTTGGATGGTACAACAAATCGTTTAGAGGCATTAGTTGAAATTTATCGAATGATGCGTCCGGGTGAGCCGCCAACCAAGGAATCAGCGGAAAACCTGTTTGAAAATCTGTTTTTTACTGAAGACCGATATGACTTGTCTGCTGTAGGCAGAATGAAATTCAATCGCCGTTTGGGTCGGGAAGAAATCGAGGGGCCGGGAACATTAAGTAAAGAAGACATTATTGATGTACTGAAGGAATTAATTAATATCCGTAATGGCCATGGAACGGTTGATGATATTGATCATTTAGGAAATCGCCGCGTTCGTTCAGTCGGTGAAATGATTGAAAACCAGTTCCGTGTGGGCCTGGTCAGAGTGGAGCGAGCCGTAAGAGAGCGTTTGACACTTGCAGATTCTGAAGGTTATATGCCGCAGGAAATAATCAATGCAAAACCGGTATCAGCCTCGGTAAAAGAGTTTTTTGGCTCCAGCCAGTTGTCGCAGTTTATGGACCAAAACAACCCATTGTCACAGGTGACCCATAAACGCAGAGTTTCGGCGCTGGGAGCAGGTGGCTTGGCAAGAGAGCGAGCGGGATTTGAAGTACGTGACGTCCATACGACACACTATGGCCGGGTCTGTCCGATTGAAACACCGGAAGGGCCAAATATTGGTTTGATTAATTCATTGGCGGTCTATGCCAGAACGAATGGCTATGGTTTCCTGGAGACGCCTTATAGACGTGTGGTTGATGGCTATGTCACTGATCAGGTAGATTATTTGTCAGCGATTGAAGAAGGTGAGTTTGTCATCGCTCAGGCCAGTGTCAAAATTGATGAAAATGGCAAAATCCTCGATGATTTGGTGTCTTGCCGTTATAAAGACGAGTTCACCTTGGCGTCTTCCCAGGATGTTAAATATATGGATGTTTCCTCGAAGCAAATTGTTTCGGTTGCAGCTTCCATTATTCCATTCCTAGAGCATGATGATGCGAACCGGGCATTGATGGGATCAAATATGCAGCGCCAGGCTGTGCCAACCGTCAGGGCGGAAAAACCTCTGGTTGGAACGGGCATGGAGCGTGTGGTCGCCAAGGATTCCGGGGTTGCCGTGGTGGCAACACGTGGAGGTGTGATTGAAACAGTCGATGCTGCCAGGATCGTTGTCAGAGCCAATGATGATGAGACCATTGAGGGGGTGCCAGGCGTTGATATTTACAACCTGACAAAATATACCCGCTCAAACCAGAACACTTGTATTAATCAGAAGCCATTGGTTAAACCAGGCGATAGAATCAATAAAGGCGATATATTGGCAGACGGTCCTTCAACCGATTTGGGAGAATTGGCCTTGGGACAGAATATGCGTATCGCATTTATGCCTTGGAATGGATATAACTTCGAGGATTCGATTCTGGTTTCTGAGCGAGTGGTCAAAGAAGATCGTTTTACCACTATTCATATTGAAGAAAAAACCTGTGTTGCTCGGGAAACGAAGCATAGTCCGGAAGAAATTACAGCCGATATTCCTAACGTCAGCGAAGATGCTCTATCCAAACTGGATGAATCGGGCATTGTTTATGTAGGAGCTGAAGTAAAAGGTGGCGATATTCTGGTGGGTAAAGTCACTCCGAAAGGTGAGACACAATTAACCCCGGAAGAAAAACTACTGCGTGCGATATTCGGTGAAAAAGCAGCGGATGTAAAAGATACTTCGTTACGGGTTCCGAATGGTGTTCGGGGTACCGTTATCGATGTTCAGGTATTTACTCGTGATGGGGTCAAAAAAGACAAAAGAGCGCTGGAGATCGAAGAAGAAGAAATTCAACGTTATAGAAAAGATATCGATGACCAGATAAAGATTGTCGAACAGGATATATATAGCCGTGTTGCAAATTTGTTGGTTGGCAATACTGCTGAGAAAGGTCCGGGAAAACTGAAGAAAGGTGAAAAAATAAGCCGTGAATACCTGGATGAGCTAAAGCAGTCAGAATGGTTGACTATCAAAACTCAGGATGAAGGGGTCAATCTGCAGTTGGAAAAAGTTGCTGAGCAGATAGAACAGCAACGTAAAGATTTTGAAGCCAAGTTTGAACGCAAGCGCAATAAAATCACCATGGGGGATGACTTGGCGCCTGGTGTGTTGAAAATGGTCAAGGTCTATTTGGCCGTTAAAAAACGTATTCAGCCAGGTGATAAAATGGCGGGGCGTCATGGTAACAAGGGTGTTATTTCACAAATTGTGCCAATCGAAGATATGCCTTACACAGAAGATGGCGAACCTATCGATATATTATTGAATCCGTTAGGTGTTCCGTCTCGAATGAATGTTGGCCAGGTCTTGGAAACTCATCTGGGCTGGGCGGCAAAAGGTTTGGGTGTCAAGATTGGAAAAATGCTTGAAGCTCAGTCAAAAGCAGCTGAAATCCGTGGTTTTCTGGAGAAAATTTATAATAGCAGCGGCAAAAAAGAAAATCTTGATTCGTTCAGCGATGAAGAGATTTTGGAAATGGCCAGAAATCTGGTGGGCGGGGTGCCGATGGCGACACCAGTATTTGATGGTGCAACCGAAGAAGAGATTCGCACCATGCTTCGCCTAGCTGATCTGCCAGAAAGTGGTCAAACCACTTTGTATGATGGTTTGACAGGTGAACCGTTTGAACGAAAAGTCACCGTCGGTTATATGTATATGCTGAAACTGAATCATTTGGTTGATGACAAAATGCATGCTCGGTCGACAGGGCCTTATAGCCTGGTTACGCAACAACCGCTGGGCGGTAAAGCGCAGTTTGGTGGTCAGCGATTCGGTGAAATGGAAGTCTGGGCGCTGGAAGCTTATGGCGCCGCCTATACACTACAGGAAATGCTTACCGTGAAGTCCGATGACGTAACCGGTAGAACGCGAATGTATAAAAATATTGTTGATGGTAATTTGACCATGGAAGCCGGTATGCCAGAATCCTTTAATGTATTGATTAAAGAGATACGCTCTCTGGGTATCAATATTGAGTTGGAACAAGATTGAGTGTTCTGATGAGAGAGATTTTGGTGAATGACAGCTTGCAAACAGAGAGGGTAAACTCTTGAAAGATTTAATGAATTTCTTAAAACGTCAAAGTCGCAGCGAAGAGTTTGACATGATTCGTATTGGCTTGGCTTCTCCGGATATGATCCGGTCATGGTCTTTCGGTGAAGTAAAAAAGCCA
Source organism: Methylomarinum sp. (assembly GCA_965277025.1). Lineage (GTDB taxonomy): Bacteria > Pseudomonadota > Gammaproteobacteria > Methylococcales > Methylomonadaceae > Methylomarinum. Next base: position 3,743,268 of record OZ255706.1, on the reverse strand, counting down.
GAGACAATCAATTACCGGACGTTTAAACCAGAACGTGATGGCTTGTTTTGCGCCAAAATTTTTGGTCCGGTCAGTGATTACGAATGTTTGTGTGGTAAATATAAACGCTTGAAATATCGCGGCGTTATCTGCGAAAAATGTGGCGTTGAGGTGACGTTGTCTAAAGTGCGTCGTGAGCGCATGGGACATATCGATTTGGCGAGTCCGGTTGCCCATATCTGGTTTCTGAAATCCTTGCCGTCCAGAATCGCATTGTTATTGGATATGACGCTGCGTAGTATTGAACGGGTTTTGTATTTTGAGTCTTTTGTTGTCTTGAATCCGGGTATGACCCCTCTGGAAAGAGGTCAGTTATTGACGGACGAAGAATATCTGGAAGCTGTTGAGGAGCACGGTGATGACTTCGATGCCAAAATGGGCGCCGAAGCCATTTATGATTTGTTGAAGTCTATTGACTTGAAGGAAGAAGTGAAAATTCTTCGTGAAGAGATCAATGCGACCAATTCAGAAACCAAAATCAAGAAATTTACCAAGCGCTTAAAGGTCATTGAATCCTTACTTCATTCCAATAATCGCCGGAATGGATGATTATGACTGTGTTGCCTGTTCTTCCGCCGGAATTGCGTCCTTTGGTACCGCTGGATGGTGGCCGTTTTGCGACTTCAGATTTGAATGATTTATATCGTCGAGTGATCAATAGAAATAATCGCTTGAATCGACTGCTGGATCTGAATGCGCCGGATATTATTGTTCGTAACGAAAAACGGATGCTGCAAGAGTCGGTGGATGCCTTGTTGGATAATGGTCGTCGTGGTCGTGCAATTACAGGGACTAACCGCAGACCTTTGAAATCTTTGGCGGATATGATCAAAGGTAAGCAAGGTCGTTTCAGACAAAACCTGCTGGGTAAGCGGGTCGATTATTCAGGCCGTTCAGTTATTGTGGTAGGTCCTACCCTGCGTCTGCATCAATGTGGCTTGCCAAAGAAAATGGCCCTGGAGTTGTTTAAGCCATTTATCTTCAGCAAATTACAATTGCGTGGTTTAGCAACAACGATTAAAGCTGCCAAGAAAATGGTAGAACGAGAAGGGAGTGAAATCTGGGATATCCTGGAAGAAGTGGTCAGAGAGCATCCTATCTTGTTAAATCGTGCCCCCACATTACACCGTTTGGGGATTCAGGCATTTGAACCAACCCTGATTGAAGGAAAAGCAATTCAATTGCACCCGTTGGTTTGTAGTGCATTCAATGCGGATTTCGATGGCGATCAGATGGCTGTCCATATTCCATTGTCGATCGAGGCTCAGCTGGAAGCTCGGACCTTGATGATGGCGACTAACAATATTTTATCGCCCGCCAATGGTGAGCCGGTGATCAATCCTTCTCAGGATGTTGTCTTGGGTTTGTATTTTATCAGCCGGGAAAAGGTCAATGCGACCGGGGAAGGTTCTTATTTCTCGGATGTCGATGAAGTTGTCAAAGCGCTGGATAACAAAGCGGTTGAGTTACAGACCAAAATACTGCTGCGGGTCACTGAAAAACTGATTCAGCCAGATGGAAGTTTTGAGCAGAAAACCAGTCGCTATGAAACGACTGTAGGCAGGGCTTTGATCTGGGAAATCGTACCAGAAGGGATGCCTTATGACATTGTCAATGTCGATATGACGAAAAAGAACATATCTAAATTGATCAATTTCAGTTATCGCTATTTAGGCATCAAGCAAACCGTGATTTTAGCGGACAAATTGATGTATCTGGGCTTCCGCTGGGCGACTCGGTCGGGTGTGTCATTTGGGAGTGAAGATATGGAGATTCCGGCGAAGAAGGCGGAGATCATTCGAAATGCCGAGGCTGAGGTTCGTGAAATTCAAAGCCAATATGCCTCAGGCCTGGTAACTGATGGTGAAAGATATAATAAGGTTATTGATATCTGGTCGCATGCCAATGAGCAGGTCGCCAAGGTAATGATGGATGGCTTGGGTGAAGAGGAGGTTGTCGATAAAGAAGGTAATGTCGTCAAGCAAAAATCTTTTAACTCAATCTTTATGATGGCTGAGTCCGGTGCGCGGGGTTCTGCAGCGCAGATTAGACAGTTGGCTGGTATGCGGGGCTTGATGGCCAAGCCAGATGGTTCCATCATCGAAACACCAATTACTGCCAACTTCCGTGAAGGGCTGGACGTATTGCAGTACTTTATTTCAACTCACGGTGCACGAAAAGGATTGGCCGATACTGCACTGAAAACGGCAAACTCAGGATATTTGACACGGCGATTGGTGGATGTTGCTCAGGATCTGGTAATTTCCGAACACGATTGCGGTACCCGAAATGGACTGACTATGTCGCCGATTATTGAAGGCGGTGATGTTGTCGAGCCGCTTTCAGAAAGGGTCCTGGGGCGTGTTGTTGTGGATGATGTAATGTCTGCAGATGGTGAAAAAGTCATTATTCCGGCTGGCACGATGATTGATGAGAATCTGGTTCTGGAATTGGAAGAGCACAGTATCGATGAGCTGTTGGTGCGCTCAATCATTACCTGCGAGACACGGCATGGTGTTTGTGCAATGTGTTATGGTCGTGATTTGGGTCGCGGTCATTTGGTCAACAGTGGTGAGGCCGTTGGCGTTGTGGCGGCACAATCAATTGGTGAGCCGGGTACACAGCTGACGATGCGGACATTCCATATTGGCGGAGCCGCATCACGGTCTGCTGCAATCAGCAATGTTCAGGTCAAGCTGGATGGAACTATTAAGTTATCTAACCTGAAAACGGTACGAAATCGTGATGGCCAATTAGTGGCTGTTTCGCGTTCGGGTGAAGTGGGTATTATTGATAGCTATTATGGTCGTGAACGTGAACGGTATAAGATTCCGTATGGTGCGGTTTTGTCGGTAAATGACGGTGACAAAGTCAGTGCTGGCGATATCGTGGTAACCTGGGATCCACATACTCACCCGGTCATAACCGAAGTGAATGGATTTGTCCAGCTCAAGGATTTCATTGATGGCGTGACAGTTCAAGAGCAATCGGACGAAGTTACCGGCTTGAGCTCAAAGGTTGTTATTGATCCAAAACAGCGTAGTGCGGCTGGTAAGGAATTACGACCTATGGTTCGTTTAGTCGATGCAAATGGCGAAACGATAAACCTGTCGGGAACTGATATTCCTGCCCAGTATTATCTGCCATCCGGTGCGATCGCTGGTATCAGCGATGGTGGTGAGGTGCATGTGGGGGATGTGTTGGCAAGAATTCCGCAAGAGTCCAGTAAAACCCGTGATATTACAGGGGGCTTGCCACGAGTTGCCGATCTGTTCGAAGCGCGTAAAACAAAAGATCCGGCGGTACTGGCGGAAGCGACCGGTATTGTGTCATTCGGTAAAGAAACCAAAGGTAAACAGCGGATTATCATTACCGATAAAGAGGGTGAGCAATACGAAACACTGATTCCTAAATGGCGGCATATTACTGTTTTCGAAGGGGAATCCGTCGAAAAAGGTGAAACGATTGTTGAAGGTGAATTAACACCTCACGATATCCTGAGATTGAGAGGAATCGAGGAGCTGGCCGTTTATCTGGTCAAGGAAATTCAGGATGTTTATCGTTTGCAAGGGGTGAAGATCAACGACAAACATATCGAAGCGATTATTCGCCAGATGTTGCGTAAAGTGGAAATCACCTCTGTTGGCGACAGTGATTTTGTCAAAGGCGAACAGGTTGAGCGCGGAACAGTCAATGCCATCAATGACATGTTGGAGAAAGAAGGAAAAATACCAGCTACCTATGAGTCGGTATTGTTAGGTATTACCAAGGCATCATTGGCGACGGAATCGTTTATTTCAGCGGCTTCATTCCAGGAAACTACTCGCGTTTTGACCGATGCGGCGGTTCGTGGAATTGCAGATCATTTATATGGATTGAAAGAAAATGTGATCGTTGGTCGATTGATACCAGCGGGTACTGGATTGGCTTATCATGAACAGCGGCGTAAAAAACGAACAGCGACTGCTCGAATGGAAGCTGAAAATGTCGCTAGAAAGGTCAATACAGGCGAAGTTGAAGAAGCTCTAAAACAGGCTTTGAATACAGAGTAAATTAATTCCAAAATATGCTTGACTGTATGGGTGTATGGGTTTAATATACCCTGCTCGCATGGGCCAAGAGCTTAGGCTGGAACGGTAGAACCGCTATGCACATGTACAGCGGTTCTTTTTGTTATCTGGCAGTTAAAAAATTTATATCGGAGTAATTAAGATATGGCCACGATCAATCAATTGGTTCGTAAGCCTCGTGCTAAAAAAGTTGAAAAAAGCAAGGTGCCTGCATTAAAAGCATGTCCTCAAAGAAGGGGTGTGTGTACGCGGGTTTATACTACCACTCCCAAGAAACCAAACTCTGCGCTGCGAAAGGTTGCCAGGGTCAGGTTGACGAGTGGCTTCGAGGTGAGTAGCTATATTGGCGGTGAAGGTCATAATCTACAGGAGCACTCAGTGGTGCTGATTCGTGGTGGCCGTGTTAAAGACTTGCCAGGTGTTCGATATCATGTTGTTCGAGGTAGTCTTGATACTTCGGGTGTGGATGGAAGAAGAAATGGTCGCTCCAAATATGGCGCAAAAAGACCTAAAAGTTAAGGGTTGAGATAATGTCAAGAAGAAGAGTAGCGGCAAAAAGAGATGTCATTCCTGAACCTCGTTACGGCAGTCAGCTGTTGACGAAATTCATGAATATGGTCATGCGGGACGGCAAAAAGTCGGTCGCGGAAAAGATTGTTTATGGTGCGTTGGATACGATTGCGTCTAAAGGCCATGAGGAATCAGTGGAAGTATTGACCAAAGCTCTGGAAAATGTTCAGCCAAGAGTTGAAGTTAAATCCAGGCGTGTTGGTGGTGCAACCTATCAGGTGCCTGTTGAGGTAAGAGCTTCGCGGCGTGTGGCGTTGTCTATGCGCTGGTTGATCGAGGCTGCCAGAAAAAGAAATGAAAGAACAATGTCCGCCAAGTTGGCAGGCGAATTGCTGGATGCTTTTGAAGGTCGTGGCTCAGCAGTTAAAAAACGTGAGGATACGCATCGGATGGCGGAAGCTAACAAAGCGTTCTCTCATTATCGCTGGTAATCAGAGCGAGGCTGGTTGTGGCACGTAAAACGCCGATCGAGCGCTATAGAAATATCGGTATTATGGCGCATATCGATGCCGGGAAGACGACCACAACTGAGCGGATTTTGTACTATACCGGTGTTTCGCACAAAATCGGCGAAGTGCATGACGGTGCCGCAACTATGGACTGGATGGAGCAAGAGCAGGAGCGAGGTATTACAATTACCTCGGCAGCGACGACCTGTTTTTGGTCAGGGATGGCGAGACAATACCCGGCGCATCGAATAAATATTATCGATACACCAGGGCATGTTGATTTTACCATCGAGGTAGAGCGTTCTTTGCGAGTTCTCGATGGGGCTTGTGCTGTGTTTTGCGCGGTCGGGGGAGTTGAGCCGCAGTCTGAAACGGTATGGCGTCAGGCGGATAAATATAAAGTGCCTAGAATGGTCTTCGTAAATAAAATGGATCGTTCATGGGCTGATTTTTTTCGTGTTATTGAGCATATTAAGGAGCGTTTGGGTGCAAACCCTGTTCCTGTCCAAGTGCCCATAGGTGCTGAAGAGACATTTGTCGGTGTGGTGGATTTGCTGAAAATGAAGGCGGTCTATTGGCACGAGGCCGATATGGGTGTCACTTTTGAAGAAAAGGATATTCCGGCTGACTTACTTGAGCTTAGCCAGCAGTGGCGGGAAAATTTGCTTGAGTCTGCGGCTGAGGCTAACGATGAGCTGATGGAGAAATACCTCGAAAATGGTGAGCTATCAATAGATGAAGTGCGCCAAGGTATAAGGTTGTTGACCCTGGCGAATAAGGCTGTACCCGCTTTTTGTGGCTCGGCTTTTAAAAACAAAGGGGTTCAGGCGGTGCTGGATGGTGTAATTGATTACATGCCATCACCTGTTGATATTCCACCAATTAAAGGACACAAGGAAGGTTCTGATGAGATTGTGGAGTGTCCTGCCAAAGATGATGCGCCGTTTGCAGCATTGGCATTTAAAATAGCGACAGACCCATTTGTTGGGACGTTGACCTTTTTTAGAGTTTATTCCGGCGTGTTAAAGACGGGCGATGCGGTTTATAACTCCATTAAAGGAAAACGAGAAAGAATTGGACGGTTGGTGCAAATGCATGCCAACAGTCGAGAAGAGGTAAAAGAAGTTCGTGCTGGCGATATTGCGGCGGCAATTGGATTGAAAGATGTTACGACGGGGGATACCTTGTGTGACATGTCGAATCCGGTAGTTTTGGAGAAAATGGATTTTCCAGAACCGGTTATCTCGGTTGCTGTTGAACCGAAGACGCAGGCGGATCAGGAAAAGATGAATGTTGCTTTGGCAAAACTTGCCAAAGAAGACCCGTCTTTTAGAGTGTATACCGATGAGGATTCCGGCCAAATAATTATCTCAGGGATGGGGGAATTGCATTTAGAGATCATTGTCGATCGAATGCAGCGGGAATTTGGAGTCGGGGCTTCTGTAGGGGCTCCTCATGTTTCATATCGGGAAACCATTAAAAAGACTACGGAATCGGAAGGTAAGTTTATACGGCAATCTGGTGGCCGCGGACAATATGGACATGTCTGGTTAAGGCTTGAGCCTTTGGAAAGAGGCGCCGGCTATCAGTTTGTTAATGAGATTGTTGGTGGAGTGGTTCCAAAAGAATATATCCCCGCAATCGACAAGGGTGTGCAGGAACAGATGGAAAATGGCGTCCTGGCAGGTTATCCGGTGGTTGATGTAAAGGTTAGTTTGTTCGATGGGTCATATCATGATGTCGATTCGAATGAAATGGCTTTCAAAATAGCAGGATCTATGGCCTTTAGGGATGGGGCGAAGGCTGCGGATCCGGTGTTACTTGAACCCATCATGAAGGTGGAGATAGTAGTGCCGGAGGAATATATGGGAGATGTTGTCGGCGATATCAATAGACGTCGCGGGATGATCCAGGGTATGGATGATTCTCCAGCGGGAAAAACAATTCATTGTGAAGTACCTCTGGCTGAAATGTTTGGTTATGCAACTGATTCACGCTCTGCGACACAAGGGCGGGCAACATACAGTATGCAGTTTGAAAAATATAGTGAAGCACCTGCAAATGTTGCGGAAGCGATTATAGAAAAAGTATCTTAACTCAATTTATTATTAGGTATTGACTCATGGCTAAAGAAAAATTTGAAAGAACGAAGCCGCACGTAAACGTGGGCACAATTGGTCACGTTGACCATGGTAAAACGACATTGACAGCGGCATTGACAAAAGTCATGGCGGAAAAGATGGGTGGAGAAGCGAAAGCCTTCGACCAGATTGATAACGCGCCAGAAGAAAGAGAGCGTGGTATCACCATCGCAACGTCACACGTTGAATACGAGTCAGCAAAACGCCACTACGCGCACGTTGACTGCCCAGGACACGCCGACTATGTAAAAAACATGATTACCGGTGCCGCCCAGATGGACGGTGCGATTCTGGTGGTATCGGCTGCAGACGGCCCCATGCCACAAACCCGTGAACACATCCTGTTGTCACGTCAGGTTGGCGTACCTTATATTGTCGTATTCCTGAACAAGGCGGACATGGTCGACGACGAAGAGTTGATCGAACTGGTCGAAATGGAAGTGCGCGAATTACTGGACGCCTACGAATTCCCAGGTGACGACACCCCCATCATTGTTGGTTCAGCATTAAAAGCACTGGAAGGTGACACCAGCGAAATTGGCGTACCAGCGGTTGAAAAACTGGTTGACGCACTGGATGAATACATTCCAGAGCCAAAACGTGCTATCGATGGCCCATTCCTGATGCCAATCGAAGACGTATTCTCGATTTCAGGTCGTGGTACTGTAGTAACAGGCCGTGTTGAACGTGGTGTAATCAAAGTCGGCGAAGAAATCGAAATCGTCGGTATCAAAGAAACCACCAAGACCACCTGTACCGGTGTGGAAATGTTCCGCAAATTGCTGGACCAAGGTGAAGCCGGTGACAACGTAGGGGTACTGTTAAGAGGCACCAAGCGTGATGAAGTTGAGCGTGGCCAGGTATTGGCTCATGTCGGCACCATCACACCACACACCCATTTTAAAGCAGAAATCTACGTACTGTCAAAAGATGAAGGTGGTCGTCATACACCATTCTTCAATGGTTATCGTCCACAGTTCTACTTCAGAACAACCGACGTAACCGGCGCAGTTGAATTGCCGGAAGGTGTTGAAATGGTCATGCCGGGTGATAACGTCACCGTAGAAGTGAAGTTGATCGCACCGATTGCCATGGAAGAAGGCTTACGCTTTGCGGTTCGTGAAGGTGGTCGTACCGTTGGTGCGGGTGTTGTTGCTTCAATTATCGAGTAAACGAAAATGTCGAATCAAACTATCAGGATCCAACTTAAAGCATTTGATCACAAATTGATTGATCAATCTGCTGGTGAGATAGTAGAGACAGCTAAAAGAACAGGGGCCCAGGTAATGGGTCCCATTCCACTGCCTACTAGAAAAGAAAGATTTACGGTATTGATATCTCCGCATGTTAACAAAGATGCGAGAGATCAGTATGAATTAAGAACTTATAAACGCTTGCTGGATATCGTTGAGCCGACAGATAAAACTGTTGATGCATTAATGAAGCTGGATCTGGCTGCGGGTGTAGATGTTCAAATTAAGCTGAAATAACAGCGATATAGATAAAGTAGAGGAATTGGCAGATGTCAATAGGTCTTATTGGTTGTAAACGTGGTATGACCCGTATTTTTGGTGAAGATGGGCGATCAGTGCCGGTAACAGTTCTTCATGTTGAAGCGAACCGTGTGGTTCAAGTGAAAAACCTGGAAAAAGATGGTTACAAAGCTATACAAGTGGCTGCTGGTGAGAAAAAATCTTCAAAAGTAAATAAAGCAATGGCTGGGCATTATGCTGCGGCAAATGTCACTGCTGGTCGTGGATTATGGGAATTCAGGCTGGATGACGGCGAAGGCGAAGACTTGTCTGTCGGTTCTGAACTGACTCTGGATATCTTTGAGAAAGGACAAGTCATTGATGTCCGTGGGGTAAGCATTGGTAAAGGCTTTCAAGGTGGTGTCAAACGGCACAACTTCAAGATGCAGGATGCAACGCACGGTAACTCTATTTCTCATAGAGCGCCGGGTTCAATCGGTATGTGTCAAACACCAGGACGTGTATTCAAAGGTAAAAAAATGGCGGGTCATATGGGTGCTGTTAAAACAACAACACACAATTTGACCATTGAGGCAATTGACACAGCTAGGAATCTGATTTTGGTCAAAGGTGCTGTGCCAGGTCCTAAGGGTGGCGATGTTATGATCACACCAGCTGTAAAGAAACGGAATAAGGGGTAATTGGTGATGACATTACAAGTACCTGCATTAAATAATGATGAGGCTGTGGCTGCTGTTGAGGTTGCGGAGCAAGTTTTTGGCCAGGATTTTAACGAAACTTTGGTGCATCAGCTGGTTGTTAGACACCTGGCTGGCGCTCGAGCTGGCACAAAGGCACAAAAAAATCGTTCGGCAGTCAGTGGTGGTGGAATTAAGCCATGGAGACAAAAAGGGACAGGACGAGCGAGAGCTGGTACAATACGCAGTCCAATTTGGCGCACGGGTGGAGTAACATTTGCTGCGCAGCCAAGATCCTTTGCACAAAAGATCAACAAGAAAATGTACCGGGCTGGTATTCGGTCGATTTTTTCGGAATTATTGCGTCAAGATCGTTTGGTTGTAAGTCAGGATATTATGCCGACAAGCATCAAGACGAAAGAAATGGCAGCAAAGCTGAAAAACGTTGATGGAAAACGTGTTTTGATTGTGGCGGATGAGATTACTGAGAATCTTGTGATGTCAACACGAAATATTCCTTATGTAACTGTCGCATGTCCTTTGACGATTGACCCTGTTACATTAGTGGGCGCTGATAAGGTTATTGTGAGTCCGGCCGCATTAAAGAAGATTGAGGAGCGTTTGGCATGAGTCTTGAGAAGGCTAAATTAGCAAATGTAATTCAGGCCCCGGTTGTGTCTGAGAAAAGTTCGATTGCGGCTGAAGAAAACAATCAGTTTGTTTTTAAAGTTGACATGTCGGCAAGTAAATTACAAATCAAGAAAGCCGTTGAGCTGATGTTCAATGTGGAAGTTGATTCTGTGCGGGTGATGAATGTAAAAGGCAAGGTTAAGCGCTTTGGCCGCACATTAGGCAAACGATCGGATTGGAAAAAAGCTTATGTAAAGCTGAAGGCTGGTCACGATATTGATTTTGCAACGGCGTAATAGAGAAGTTAAAGGTTAACAGGAACGGTAGAAAAGAATGGCTATTCTAAAATCCAAGCCGACATCGCCAGGATCGCGTTTTGTCGTACGAGTTAAAAATGACGAGTTGCATAAAGGAAAGCCTTATGCACCACTACTCGATAAAAAAAGTAAAACAGGCGGTCGTAATAACCAAGGAAGAATTACAACTCGTCATGTAGGTGGTGGTCATAAACAACACTACCGTATTATCGATTTTAAAAGAAATAAGCAGGGGATTCCTGCGGTTGTAGAGCGGATTGAGTATGATCCCAATAGAACTGCAAATATTGCATTGGTTTTCTACAAAGATGGCGCAAGACAATACATCATTGCACCAAAAGGCTTGCAGGTTGGGCAAGAAATTATTGCTGATGAAGTGACTCCAGTTAAACCTGGAAACTGCATGACTTTAAGAAATATGCCATTGGGTACAACGATACATTGTGTCGAGTTGAAGCCAGGAAAAGGGGCCCAATTAGCTCGTAGTGCTGGAACAACAGCACAATTGGTTGCAAAGGAAGGTATGCATGTCACCTTACGATTACGTTCAGGTGAAATGCGTAAAGTCATGGCTGATTGCAGAGCTGTTGTTGGGGAAGTCTCAAATTCAGAACATAATCTGATTTCGTTGGGTAAAGCAGGTGCTTCGCGGTGGCGAGGTGTGCGGCCAACGGTCAGAGGTGTCGCGATGAACCCGGTTGACCATCCACATGGTGGTGGTGAGGGTAGAACATCAGGTGGTAGACACCCGGTTTCGCCTTGGGGAACTCCGACAAAGGGTTATAAAACGCGTAAAAACAAACGTACTGATAAGATGATTGTCAGACGCCGTAAGCAAAAATAAGAGGTGAAGTGTGCCACGTTCAATTAAAAAAGGTCCATTTATTGATCATCATCTGCTTAAGAAAGTAGAAGAAGCAGTTAAGACCAATAACCGGAAACCAATTAAAACATGGTCAAGAAGGTCTTTGATAAGTCCAGAGATGCTGGGTTTGACAGTTGCAGTACATAATGGTCGTCAACATGTGCCAGTACTGATCTCCGAAAACATGGTGGGTCATAAGTTAGGTGAGTTTGCACCAACTAGAACCTACAAAGGGCATATTGCCGACAAAAAATCAAGATAAGGTGCGGTGATGGAAATTTCAGCAAAATTAAGAAATGCTCCGATGTCTGCTCAAAAAGCGAGATTGGTAGGTGATCAAATACGTGGTTTGCCTGTTGAAAAAGCGCTGAATATTTTGCAGTTCAGCTCAAAAAAAGCGGCAGGAATTATGAAAAAGGTTCTGGAGTCTGCAATATCAAATGCTGAGCATAATGAAAGTGCGGATATAGACGAATTAGTGGTGTCGACAGTATTTGTTGATGAAGGCGCCACATTGAAAAGAATTCGTGCAAGAGCAAAAGGGCGAGCGAATCACATTCTTAAAAGAACGTGTCATATAACTATTAAAGTAGCAGAATACGAGTAGGGGCAAAAAATGGGTCAGAAAGTACATCCGATCGGCATACGTCTTGGAATAGTAAAAGATTGGACATCCAGATGGTATGCGAGCAGCCAGAACTATTCTCAATTTCTGTTACAGGATTTGAAAGTGCGGGAATATATTGAGAAAAAACTTGCTCATGCTTCCGTCAGTCGTATTCAAATTAATCGTCCTGGAACTAATGCGCATGTAACTGTGCATACAGCTCGTCCAGGTATCGTTATTGGTAAAAAAGGTGAGGATATCGATAAAATGCGCCAGGTTGTTTCCAAAATCATGGGAATGCCAGTGCAGATGAATGTCGAGGAAATCAGAAAGCCTGAGTTGGATGCAAAGCTGGTTGCAGAGAGTATAGCTCAGCAGTTGGAAAAGAGAATTATGTATCGTCGCGCAATGAAGCGTGCAGTGACTAACACTATGAGGTTAGGGGCTGAAGGGATAAAAATCAATGTCGCAGGTCGTTTGAATGGGGCGGAAATCGCCAGAGCTGAATGGTATCGTGAAGGTCGTGTGCCATTGCATACCCTGCGTGCAGATATTGATTATGGAACTGCGGAAGCAAACACTACATATGGGATCATAGGCATCAAGGTGTGGATCTTCAAAGGCGAAGTGTTTGATAACGATTCGCAGGCTGTATCAACCGAAAGTGTTACTAAAAAATAGTTGAAGGAAGAAAAAGATGCTTCAGCCAAAAAGAACTAAATTCCGTAAACAGCATAAAGGCAAAAATAATGGTCTGGCTGTTCGCGGATCATCAGTAAGTTTTGGAGAGTATGGCTTAAAGGCTACTACTCGTGGTAGAATTACCGCCCGTCAAATTGAGGCGGCGCGAAGAACGATTACGCGGCACGTTAAACGGGGCGGGAAACTTTGGATTCGAATATTCCCTGACAAGCCGATTACCAAGAAACCATTGGAAGTTCGAATGGGTAAAGGTAAAGGAAGTGTGGAATATTGGGTCGCACAAATCAAACCAGGCACCATGCTGTACGAAATTCAGGGAGTTCCTGAAGAATTAGCGCGTGAAGCTTTTAAACTGGCCGCCGCTAAATTGCCTGTGAAAACAACTTTTGCAGTACGGACGATAATGTAATGAATGCAAGTGAATTACGTCAAAAGACGAAAGAAGAATTAAATTCAATATTATTGGATTTATCACGGGAACAATTCAACCTGAGAATGCAGAAGGCAACTGGTCAGTTGAGTAAGCCTGATCATGTGAAAAAGGTAAGACGTGATATAGCACGTGTTCATACGATACTAAATGAGATGGCGAGTAAAGCATCATGACACAAGATAGTGAAAAATTACGTACAGTTGTTGGGCGTGTAATTAGCAACAAAATGGATAAAACCGCTTCTGTTCTGGTTGAGAGACGGGTAAAGCATCCTGTTTATGGAAAAATTATTAAACGTTCAACAAAACTATTAGTACATGATGAAGGCAATATTTGTAAAGAAGGTGATGTTGTAACCATCACTTCAAGCAGGCCATATTCCAAGCGTAAAACATTTCGCCTGGTAGAAGTTGTTGAAAGTGCCAAATAAAGCATTTAATTAAATATTTAAGTTGGGAATTTAAAATGATTCAGATGCAAACTAACCTTGACGTCGCCGATAATAGCGGTGCAAAAAGGGTCATGTGTATCAAAGTATTAGGTGGGTCGCATAAAAGATACGCCGGTATTGGGGATATTATTAAGGTCAGTGTTAAAGATGCCATTCCTCGTGGTCGGGTAAAAAAAGGCGAGGTTTACAATGCGCTGGTGGTTAGAACCAAAAAAGGTGTACGTAGACCTGATGGTTCTGCGATTCGTTTCGATGGCAATGCGGCAGTTATTTTAAATACCCAATTGCAGCCTTTGGGAACTAGAATTTTTGGGCCGGTAACTCGTGAGCTGCGTGGAGATAAATTTATGAAAATTATCTCTTTAGCACCTGAAGTATTATAAGAGGGTTCAAAAATGCAAAGAATTAAACAAGGTGATGAGGTTATCGTACTTGCTGGTAAAGACAAAGGTAAGCGCGGCAAAGTTACGAAAGTCTTAGTAAATGATAAAGTATTGGTGCAAGGAATCAATATTGTCAAGAAGCATCAACGTGGAAACCCAAATGCTGGGGTTGCTGGTGGAATCATAGAAAAAGAAATGCCAATACATATTTCTAATGTTGCCATGTACAATCCCGATACACAAAAAGCGGATCGTATTGGGTTTAAGTTCCTGGATGACGGGAAAAAGGTAAGATACTTTAAATCGACAAATGAAGTTGTTGATGCATAAGGAATTGACATGGCTAGATTAGAAACTGAATATAAAGAAAAAATTGTTCCTGCTCTGAAAGAGCAGTTTGGATATAAATCTGTAATGCAAGTGCCTAAAATCACCAAAATCACCTTAAATATGGGTGTTGGCGAAGCGGTTGCTGATAAAAAAGTATTGCAGGCGGCAATTTCCGATATGGAAAAAATTGCCGGACAAAAACCAATTGTAACATTGGCGAGAAAATCAATTGCGGGCTTTAAAATCCGTGATGATATGCCAATTGGTTGTAAAGTGACTCTCAGACGGGAAAGAATGTATGAATTTCTTGATCGTTTGGTGAGTATATCTATACCACGTATCAGAGATTTTCGTGGTATGAGCCCTAAAAGCTTTGATGGGCGTGGAAATTATTCAATGGGTGTCAAAGAGCAGATCATTTTTCCAGAAATTGATTATGACAAAATAGATACACTTCGCGGTTTGGATATTTCCATTACAACAACTGCTGAATCTGATGAAGAAGGATTGGCGTTGTTAAAGCTTTTCAAATTTCCATTTAAGAACTAAAGGGCGAGAGATGGCTAAGAAATCAATGATCGCACGCGAAGCTAAGCGCGTGAAACTGGTCGAAAAATATACAGCAAAAAGAAAGGCTCTGAAGGAAATAATTAGAGATCCAAATGCTTCTTTTGAAGATAAAGAAGCCGCTCAATTACAACTTCAAAAACTGCCGAGGGATTCAAGTCGCAGCAGACTGAGAAACCGTTGTAGTCTTACTGGTCGTCCTCATGGATATTATCGTAAATTTGGACTAGGCCGGAATAAATTAAGAGAAGCAACTATGCGCGGTGATGTTCCTGGTTTGTCGAAAGCACGCTGGTAACAGGAAAGTTTTGGAGAAATAAAATGAGTATGAGTGATCCTATTGCAGATATGCTGACGCGAATCAGAAATGGTCAGGCTGCAGGAAAGAAAAATGTTATGTTGCCGTCGTCAAAATTAAAAGTAGCGATAGCAAAAGTCCTTAAAGAAGAAGGGTATATTGCTGATTATTCAACAGAGAGAAATGGCAGTCACACCCAAATGAACATCAAGTTGAAATATTATGATGGCAAGCCAGTAATTGAACAGGTCAAACGTGTTAGCCGACCTGGTCTGCGTATCTATAAATCCAAGGATGAGTTGCCTAAAGTATTGGGTGGTTTGGGAATTGCTATTGTTTCAACTTCTAGTGGTGTTATGACTGATCGCGCAGCACGGGCAATCGGGCATGGCGGTGAAATAATTTGCACAGTCTGCTAAAGGGAGTTTAAGAAATGTCAAGAATAGCAAATGCACCGATAACAATGCCATCAGGTGTTGAGATAAAGGTTGATCAAGCCAATGTCGTTGTCAAAGGTAAAGGCGGTGAGATGGAATTCAATTTGCACGAAGGTGTGCAGGTTGATGTTGATGGGAATGTTATCCATGTGAAATGGGATGATACGGTCAAAAATTCTAGAGCACAGGCCGGAACAGCAAGATCATGTATCAATAATATGGTTATAGGTGTTTCTACTGGCTTCGAGAAAAAACTGACACTGATTGGTGTTGGATACCGTGCACAAGTTCAAGGCAAAAAAGTGACTTTATCTCTGGGTTTTTCAAATCCGGTTGAATATGTTGCTCCTGACGGTATTACCATTGAAGCTCCGAGTCAAACTGAGCTGGTCGTAAAAGGTTGTGATAAACAACAGGTAGGACAGGTTGCTGCAGAAATACGCTCTTTTCGTCCACCTGAGCCTTACAAAGGTAAAGGTGTAAGATATGCGGATGAGTATGTTGCAAGAAAAGAAGCCAAGAAGAAGTAGGTCAAGTAATGGATAAAAAAGCATCACGATTGAAGCGCGCTTTAAGACAGCGTAGTAAAATCAAACAGTTAGGCATCAACAAGTTGATGGTGCACAGAACATCGAAGCATATCTACGCTCAAGTTATTAGTGTTGATGGCAATAAAACTTTAGCAAGTGCATCGACAACGCAATCAGAGATAAAGAATTCTGTAAAAAACACAGGGAATATTGAAGCAGCTGCAGCCGTTGGCAAAATCATTGCTGAGAAAGCAATGGAAGCAGGTGTAACCTCGGTTGCTTTCGATCGTTCTGGTTTTAAATATCATGGCCGCGTTAAAGCATTGGCTGATGCTGCACGTGAAGCTGGATTGAAGTTCTAGGGGTTAAAAATGGCAACAGCACAATCTCAAGGTAGTAACGACGGATTAAAGGAAAAATTAGTTTCCGTTAGGCGTGTGGCAAAAGTGGTTAAAGGTGGACGGGTATTCGGATTCACTGCTTTAACTGTCGTTGGTGATGGTCAGGGCCGAGTTGGCTATGGTGTTTGTAAAGCGAGAGAGGTTCCAATCGCAATTCAAAAGTCGTTGGAACAGGCGCGTAAAAACATGCATACCATCGCATTAAAAGATGACACCTTGCAGTATTCAATTATGTCTACTACTGGTGCGGCAAAAGTCTATATGCAGCCAGCATCGGAAGGTACAGGTATCATCGCTGGCGGAGCAATGCGGGCAGTGTTTGAAGTGGTTGGCGTTCATAATGTTTTAGCAAAATGTATCGGTACGAACAATCCAATCAATGTAGTCAGAGCGACCATTGATGGGTTGGCAGGTATGCATGATGCAAAAACAATTGCAGCCAAACGAGGTTTAACCGTTGAAGAGATTACGGGATAACAATCATGGCCGAAAAGAAAATTAGTTTAACAATGACGCGCAGCAAAATTGGTCGTTTGAAAAGTCATCAAGCCTGTTTGAAAGGATTGGGCTTGAAAAAAATGCATCAAACTGTAGAAGTGATTGATACTCCGGAAAACCGTGGGATGATCAATAAAATTGCGTATATGCTGAAAGTTGAGGAAATATAATGTACCTTAATACTATTCAATCAACTTATGGGTCCCGCAAGGACCGCAAGCGAGTTGGCCGTGGTATTGGATCAACTTTGGGAAAAACCTGTGGGCGGGGGCATAAAGGCCAGAAATCACGCAGTGGGGGATTCCATAAAGTTGGGTTTGAAGGTGGTCAAATGCCTTTACAGCGCAGATTACCAAAAGTTGGTTTTACCTCGCGCGTAAAAAAATATAATGCAGAAGTTCGTCTGAATGAATTGCAAAAATTAGACTTGGATGTAGTTGATTTGGCTGCATTGATCAAAGCTGATGTGGTTCCTGCTTTTACTAAGAAAGCAAAAGTAATCAAATCAGGTGAAATAACAAAATCAGTGACTATCAAGGGTTTAGCTGTTACAGCAGGTGCAAAGCAAGCCATTGAGTCAGTTGGCGGCAAGGTAGAGGAATAAAGTGAGTACTTCAAGAGCTGAAATGGCAAGTAAAACAAGTGGCTTTGCAGAGCTTAGAACACGATTGCTTTTTGTTCTTGGAGCTTTTTTTGTCTACCGGGTTGGGGCGCATATACCTGTTCCTGGAATAGACCCAAAGGCTTTGGCTGTAATGTTTGAACAGCAAAGCGGGTCAATCCTTGATATGTTCAATATGTTCTCTGGGGGTGCGCTGAGACGTTTAAGTTTGTTTGCACTTGGAATCATGCCGTACATTTCTGCATCAATTATTATGCAGTTGATGACGGTGGTTATCCCACAATTCGAGCAGTTAAAAAAAGAAGGCGAAGCAGGGCGGCGTAAAATTTCGCAATATACGCGATATGGCACCGTTTTTCTTGCAACTTTTCAAGCGATTGGTATTTCGCTTGCCTTACAGAATCAAACAGCGGGTGGTTTATCGGTTGTCATTAGTCCTGGTGTAAGTTTTATCGTCATAACAACTATTACACTGGTGACTGGAACGATTTTTTTAATGTGGCTGGGCGAGCAAGTTACCGAAAGAGGAATTGGAAACGGCATTTCCTTGATTATATTCGCAGGGATCGTGTCTGGTTTGCCATCGGCAATAGGCGGAACTTTAGAGCTGGCCAGAACTGGCGAAATGAATAGCGCTTTTATTGTTCTGTTGTTCCTGATTGCTGTGGGTGTAACTGCCTTGGTTGTATTCGTCGAGCGTGGTCAACGAAGGATTATTATTCAATATCCTAAGCGGCAGCAAGGCAGAAAAATGTATGCCGGGCAGAGTAGTTTCCTGCCGTTGAAGTTGAATATGGCGGGCGTTATTCCACCAATTTTTGCTTCAAGTATTATTTTGTTTCCGGCAACGATTGCGGGATGGTTCGGTAACGCTGAAGGTTTTGGCTGGTTACAGGATATCTCGACATTATTGTCACCAGGGCAGCCTGTATATGTTCTTTGTTATGCAGCTGCAATCATTTTTTTCTGCTTCTTCTACACGGCGTTAGTTTTTAATTCCAAAGAAACAGCAGATAATTTAAAAAAATCGGGTGCTTTTTTACCTGGAATCAGACCAGGTGCGCAAACCGCAGCTTATATTGATAAGGTGTTGACACGCTTAACTTTTGTAGGTGCTTTTTATATAACGCTGGTGTGTTTATTACCTGAGTTTTTAATTGTATATTGGAATGTTCCATTTTATTTTGGCGGCACATCTTTATTGATCATTGTTGTAGTGGTGATGGATTTTATTTCCCAGATGCAGACGCATTTGATGTCACAACAATATGAAGGGTTAATGAAGAAGGCCAAGCTGAAAAAATAATTGATAGGGGTTTGGTTGTGAAAGTAAGAGCTTCCGTGAAGAAAATTTGCAGAAATTGTAAAGTAATTAAACGTAAAGGTATTGTTCGGGTTATTTGTAAAGATGCTCGACATAAACAACGTCAAGGTTAATTTTTTGTTGCGCCGTAATAGTAAGAATGCTATAATTCTGCGCTTAACTTCAGAGTACTGTGGTAGGAGTATCTAGATGGCACGTATTGCCGGAATAAACGTCGCTGATCATAAACATGCGGAAATCGCATTGACAGCTATTTATGGTATTGGTCGACAGACTGCAAGAAACATATGCCAGCAAGTTGGCATTGAGCCTACAGTCAAGATCAAAGATTTGGCTGAAGAGCAATTGGAATCAATCCGGAAAGTGATTTTAGGTATGACGGTCGAAGGTGACTTGCGAAGAGAAGTTTCCATGAACATCAAGAGATTGATGGATTTGGGGTGCTATCGTGGTATACGTCATAGAAGAGGGTTGCCGTTAAGAGGTCAAAGGACTCGTACCAATGCGCGTACACGCAAAGGCCAGCGCAAACCTATTAGAAAATAAGATATTCTGGAAATATAAGCAATGGCATCACAAAATAAAGTAAAAAAACGCATTAAAAAAGAAGTGGCGGATGGGATAGCCCATGTTCATGCTTCTTTTAACAACACTATTATTACGATAACTGATCGAAAAGGGAACGCATTGTCCTGGGCTACATCAGGTGGGTCTGGTTTTCGTGGGTCAAGAAAAAGCACGCCTTTCGCTGCACAGGTTGCGGCAGAAAAAGCCGGGCAGGTCGCGCGCGATTACGGGATGAAGAATCTTGATGTAATGATTAAAGGTCCTGGGCCTGGTCGTGAATCCGCAGTTAGAGCGTTAAACAATTTGGGCTTTAAGATTTCAAATATTGTTGATGTGACTCCGATACCGCATAACGGATGTCGTCCTCCCAAGAAACGTCGCGTATAAAGTTTTCGGAGTAAAGAAATGGCAAGATATTTAGGACCAACTTGTAAGTTGGCACGAAGAGAAGGAACCGATTTATTTCTTAAGAGTAGAGGTAAATCACTTGAGGGTAAATGTAAGTTAGAGCAACGCCCAGGCCAGCATGGTGCTAAAAGAACACGTAGTTCAGATTATGCATTACAGTTGCGCGCAAAACAAAGAATTAGACGTATTTATGGTGTTCTGGAGAAACAATTCAGAAACTATTATAAAGCGGCAGATTTGAAAAAAGGTGCAACGGGTCTTAATCTGTTGAATCTACTTGAGAGTCGATTGGATAATGTTGTCTACCGTATGGGTTTTGCAAGCACACGGGCTGAAGCGAGACAATTGGTTTCGCATAAAGCCATCATGGTAAATGATAAAGTGGTTAACATCCCCTCTTATCAGGTATCAGTTGGTGATGTTGTTTCTATACGTGAAAAAGCTAAAAAGCAACAACGCATCATTGATTCACTTGCAGTGACAGAGCAATATGGTTTTCCTGCTTGGGTCGATGTAAATGCAAAGGAAATGAATGGAACATTCAAATCCTTGCCAGATCGTGCAGACTTAGGATCTGAAATCAATGAGCAGTTGGTTGTTGAGCTTTACTCTAAATAATTTACCCGAGATTGAAATATGCAAAATTCCATTGCTGGCTTATTGAAACCCCAGTTAGTAGAGGTTGTTAATCAGACGGCAAATCATTCAAGGATTGTAATTGAACCGCTGGAGCGTGGTTTTGGACACTCGCTGGGTAATGCTTTAAGACGGGTGATGTTGTCTTCGATTCCTGGCTGTGCTGTTACTGAGGTTCAAATTGATGGTGTCTTGCATGAATATACCGTTATTGAGGGTGTTCATGAAGATGTTATCGAAATTCTTCTGAATTTAAAGAAACTCGCTGTCGTTCTTCATTCAAAAAATGAAGTGACTCTTACATTAAGTAAATCTGGGGAAGGTGTTGTTACCGCTGCAGATTTTGAGCTTCCGCATGATGTAGAGATAGTCAATCCTGATCTTGTGATTGCGAACTTGACACAGGAAGCCAACTTTAACGTGACTGTTAAAGTTGAACGCGGACGTGGTTATGTTCCTGCATCTGTTAGGAAAGAACAACTGGATAGTATTCCGGTTGGCGTGTTGATGGTAGATGCTGCTTTTAGTCCGATCGATAAAGTTGTTTACAACGTTGGAAATACCAGGGTTGCAGAAAGAACCAATTTGGATAAGTTGGTTTTTGAACTGGAAACTAACGGTACTGTTGATCCGGAAGAAACGATTAAATTAGCGGCCACCATTCTTCATGAGCAGTTGTCAGTGTTTGTTGACTTTGAAAAAGTCAATGAACAGGTGGAAGATGAACCAGAAGATAAAACACCGCCTATTGATCCGGTATTACTGCGTCCAGTTGATGATTTGGAGTTGACTGTAAGATCAGCTAACTGTTTAAAAGCAGAGAATATTTTCTACATTGGTGATTTAATTCAGCGTACCGAGGTTGAGTTGTTGAAAACGCCAAACTTGGGTAAAAAATCTTTAACTGAAATTAAAGATGTTTTGGCGACCAAAGGTTTATCATTAGGTATGCGTTTGGAAAACTGGCCACCTGAAAATTTAGTGGATCAATCTCAATCTGGAATTTAAAATAGATATAGGTCATTTAAAAAATGAGACACCGTGAGTCTGGTAGACAGTTAAATAGAAACAGTAGTCATAGAAAGGCCATGTTCAGCAACATGGCTGTGTCACTGTTCAAGCATGAATTGATTAAAACGACATTGCCTAAGGCGAAAGAATTGCGCCGAGTAGCAGAACCTTTGATAACCTTGTCAAAAACTGATTCTGTTGCAAAACGTAGACAGGCATTTGCCAAGTTACGTGATAGAGAAACCGTAACCAAATTATTCAATGAGCTTGGTCCACGTTATCAAAATCGTCCAGGTGGCTATTTAAGAATTATTAAATGTGGCTTCCGTCCTGGAGATGATGCGCCAATGGCCTATGTTGAGCTGGTCGATAGACCTGAATTTACTGAAGAAGTTGAAGATTAAAACTATTTAACTTCATTAGTTCGCATAGAGTATAAAAAAGCCGGTTTACCGGCTTTTTTATTGCCTGTCATTTCTGTTTTAACGCTTTTGCAAAAGCATTACTCATTGATGAGTGTATTTTCGGCTGTGCTGTAGATTTCTTTCTGGGCTGCTGAGGTTTACTTTTCTGGTGATTTTGATGGCTGTTAATTTCACTGTTCAGATTCATTGAAAGTGAAATTCTGTTTCTTTCCGGGTCCGTTTCAAGTACTTTAACTACCTGGCCTGCCTTGACGACATCTTTTGGGTCTTTTACAAATCTTTCAGCCAGATGAGAAATGTGCACTAATCCATCCTGGTGGACACCAATATCAACGAAGGCGCCAAAATTGGCTACATTGGTGATAACGCCATCTAACACCATTCCGTGTTTCAGATCTGATATTGATTCCACACCTTCTTTAAATGTAGCTGTTTTAAATTCTGGTCTAGGGTCTCTGCCTGGTTTTTCAAGTTCCAGCAAGATATCTTGAATAGTTGGTAAGCCAAATTTATCTGTGGTGAAGTTTGCTGCATTCAAAGATTGCAAGAATTTGTGTTGGCCGATTAACTCTTTTATTGGTTTTCCTGTTTCAGAGATAATCGCATTGACGACAGGATATGCTTCAGGGTGTATTGCTGATGCGTCCAATGGATTGTCTCCGTTCATTATCCGCAAGAAACAGGCAGCTTGCTGGAACGACTTGTCGCCAAGGCGTGGAACTTTTTTTAGATCATTTCGTTGTTTAAACGGGCCGTTTTCATCACGATAAACAACAATGTTTTCACTGATTGTGGCACTTAAGCCAGAGACTCGTTTTAACAGGGCGACAGAAGCGGTATTTACGTTTACACCAACAGCATTGACACAATCCTCAACGACTGCATCGAGACTTTTTAACAGTTTTTGTTGATTTACATCGTGCTGATATTGGCCCACTCCAATTGATTTTGGGTTTATTTTGACCAGTTCAGCCAAAGGGTCCTGAAGTCTTCGGGCAATTGAAACCGCACCACGTAACGAGACATCAAGATCGGGAAATTCCAGTGCTGCGAGTTCTGAAGCTGAGTAGACAGATGCACCAGCTTCAGAAACGATGATCTTTGTGATGGATAAGTCAGGGGTTTCTTTGATCAATTCAGCAACCAGTTGATCAGTTTCTCTGGAGCCAGTGCCGTTCCCGATGCTTATTAAATCAACATTATGTTGTTTGATCAGGCTAGTGAGAGTTATTTTTAACTGCTGCCATTGTTTTCTTGGTTGGTGAGGGTAAATTGTCTCAGTGGCCAATAATTTGCCAGTAGGGTCTACTATAGCGACTTTGACACCAGTTCTGATTCCTGGATCAAGTCCCATGGTAGCGCGAGGGCCTGCCGGTGCTGCGAGGAGCAAGTCTTTTAAATTACTGGCAAAAACGCGAATAGCCTCTTCTTCAGCGTGTTCACGCAGGCGCATTTTTAAATCCAGATCAATTCGGGTAAATAATTTAATTTTCCAGGCGGATTTTGCTACCTGTGACAACCACTGATTAACAGGTAGTTCTCTATCGTTTATATCAAGGCTTTTTGAGACCTGAGCTATTGCATATTGATGGCCGGTTTCCTCATCTATGCCAGGTGATAATTTAACGTTGAGTAGGTTCTCGTTTCTGCCACGTAAAATTGCAAGTGCCCTGTGGGATGGAATTTTATGAATGGCTTCCTGGTAGTCAAAATAATCACGAAATTTCTGCGCTTCCAGTTCTTTGTCCTCGATGACTCGTGAATTTAATATTCCGTTGTTCCAGACATATTCACGTAAATGTGCGACGAGATTAGCATCTTCAGATATCTGTTCGAAAATAATTTGCCGTGCTCCTTCCATGACACTGGCAATATCTGCAAATCCTTTCTCGGCATTAATAAAGTCTTTCGCATTCTGTTCAGGGTCTAGCTCTCGGTTATTCAACAATAATTCGACCAGATCGGCCAAACCTGCTTCTCTTGCCAGTTGTGCTTTAGTGCGGCGTTTAGGCTTATAGGGCAGGTATAAGTCTTCTAATAAAGTTTTACTGTCGGCATCGGTAATTGCTTTTTTCAATTGGGGCGTTAATTTGTTTTGCTCCTCGATGCTCTTCAGAATAACCGTTTTTCTGTCAGCCAGTTCACGTAAATAGCTTAACCTGTCTTCCAAATGACGTAGTTGGGTGTCATCAAGACCTTGTGTGATTTCTTTCCGGTATCGGGCAATAAATGGCACGGTGGCGCCTACATCCAGTAATTGAATGGCGGCACTGACTTGTTTGGGGCTAACGCCAAGTTCAGTTGCAATAAGGTCAATAATATCCATTATGGGCAAGTTGATTGGTAAATCCGGAATTTAACGCAATTTGATGGATAAGCGTGGGATTTATTGTGTTTCTTTGACGAGTATGGCCAGGTGTAGACGGTCGGAAATATTGAGTTTTTTCTCTGTACATGACAAAAAATATTAAAAGCTAGCGTAGCTCGTTGAAATGTAATTAAATACCGCATTTTGTTTTAGCGAATATGAATAACGGGACATTACAAATCAACGAGCTGACCGTCATATTAACTGAGCACTTTCAATGGAACAAGGCAAGAATCGTTTGTTTTGTGGGTATGTTAATTGCTTTGATGGCAGTTAGCACGGTCAATCTGGCCCAGCTCGCCGTATTCTTTCCCAGTCGGGCAAAAATTTCCTCACGATATCGACGGATGCAACGATTTTTCAGTGACCATTGGCTGGATTACAATGAAGTCGCTCATTTCATCATGAAACTGTTTGGTTTCACTGATCAGGATTACTATCTGACGTTAGACAGGACGAATTGGAAGTGGGGTAAAACCAATATTAATCTGCTGGTGCTTGCCGTGGTTTATCGGGGTGCCGCCATTCCTGTGTATTGGTTGCCTTTAAACAAGCGGGGCAACTCTAATACGAAGGAACGTATAGCGCTGATGAAACGCTTTATTGCGCAGTTTGGCCGACATCACATCAAAGGTCTTTTGGCTGATCGGGAGTTTATTGGAGACGAATGGATGGGCTGGTTGTTTGAGCAAGAGATTCCCTTTTATATCCGTATTCGCAACAACGCCTGGACAACCAATGCCCAAGGCCAGCGAATACGCGTAGAGCGTTTGTTTTATGGGCTTAAGCCGGGTAGCACACGACACCTCTCAACAGCGCGCTATTTGGGAAATTGTTCAATTTATCTCAGTGGGTTACGGCTGAGTGATGGTGAGTTATTAATCATCGTCTGTCAGCATTTGAACCCTGATGCGATTAAAATTTATGGCTTGCGTTGGGAAATCGAAACGCTTTTCGGCTGTTTAAAAGGACGGGGATTCAAACTTGAGGAAACGCGTGTAGTCGGTTATCTTCGGATCAAAAAATTGTTAGTACTTCCCGTTATTGCTTTCTGTTGGTCACATAAAGCAGGCGAATGGAAACATGATTGCGAGTTACCAATAAAAACCAAAACACATCAGCGGCTCGCGCAAAGCCTGTTTCGATATGGATTAGATTGTATCCGCTCAACGTTGTTTAATGTCTTATCTCAATCAAAAAGGATGATTAGAAAAGTGATTGCTCTTTTGCAACCCATACCTTTTGTCACTGGAATACATGAGACTCATTTGTCATAAGTTAATTTTTGTCATGTACAGAGGAGTTTTTTAAATATTGAAGTGAGATGCGCTTTAACGGTACGTTCTGAAATCTCCAGCTTGTTGGCTATTTGTTTATTATTTAGTCCGGTGGCAATCATTGTCGCGACATCAATTTCGCGTTTGGATAACTTGGATAATTTTAACTTTTCAGCAGCATCGCCGGGTATTCTTTCCTGTTTGGCAGATAATTGTTTAATGACTATCGGTACAAGTTTGCGATTTATCCAAATCTCCCCTTTTATAACACTTTCAATTGCTTTGGGGAGTAAATCCCAGTTCTCCTCTGGGTCAAAATACCCTGAAGCACCAGGGTAAGCGCGCTGATTTGTCGGTTTTCTGGCCAGTGAAAGCCAATAACTAAATAAAAGTTTAGTCTTACTTCTGACTTGATTTAAAAGATCAGTATTTTGGTTGACTAAATGGCTGTCAATAAGTATGACATCAGCTGTAGTGGATTGGCTGACTGAGTCAGCTATCATCACTGAATGCAGCTGTGACAGTTGCACACGGCACTGATCTATAACGTGCGGATTGGAGGAATAAATCAAGATATTGGCCACAATGGCGAATCCTTAACTGTAATATAAAAAGCTTGGACAAAGCCCGTTTCCATATAAAGTGTAATCAAAAAACAAGACATTTTTGCACTGAATGGTTTGAAAATAGATGCTATTCTTTACTTAAGTTACTAACCAGTGCTTGGGTAATTTTAGGTCGTAACAGATTCATCAAATTTATTAAGTTTCAGCCATGAACTGATTCCGAAAAAATCTTCCAGAAGATTTTTATTGATGAATATTTATATAGTAGAGCAAAATGAAAAACTTGCGCACTCAGTCAATGATTATGTTGATGTTATTGTTATTGGCGCTTCAGTTAAGAAAACGCTGAACAATTCATTCCTGATTTGTTCAGCGACCGATAAGTGAAAATCAGATTTCCATTTATCCGCAGGAATCACGAATAAATCGGCGATTCCAGTGGCGTTTAATGGTAAAACTGATTGAGACAAGAGTATATTTAAACCGGGGTTGTTGTTAAGGATTGCTGACATGCAGACAAGAATCAGGACGTTAATGATTATTCCCGCCCGAAGTGGATCTAAAGGTGTTGTCGTTAAAAATATCCGACTTTTAAATAATAAACCACTTTTAGCTTGGACAACATCGGTTGCAAAAGCGATACGCAATGATGATTGTTTGTTGATTATTTCCACCGATTCCGCTCATTATGCTGATTTGGCTGAGACGCTTGGCGTCATGGCGCCTTTTCTTCGGCCGGAGTCGTTGTCTAACGATAAAGCGGCAATGGTCGATGTGATGCTGCATGCTGTTGACTGGTTTGAAAAAGCATTTAATTATCAGCCGGAACAGTTAATGTGTTTACAATATAGTGGACCCCGTAATCCGGACAATAGTTTAAACTATGACTATTGAAAAAAGAGGTACAAAAAATGAGCGAAAAAAAACGGAAAACCTTTAGCGGGGCGCAAAAGGCCAAAATCGCGCTGGAAGCGGTTAAGAACATCAAAACGATCAATGAGATTGCTCAAGAGAATGAAGTCCATCCATCTCAGGTAAGCCAATGGAAAAAGGAACTGTTGGCCAATGCGGGAAGCCTGTTTGAAGGCAAACGCGGGCCGAAAGCGGTGAAGGCGCAAGACAATCCGGACCGTCTGTACGCCAAAATCGGGCAGTTGAATATGGAACTGGATTGGCTTAAAAAAAAGTCCGGGATCAGCCTATGATCACGCGTCAAAGCTGGGTGGATCAAAAAGATGAGTTGGCGTTAAGTCGGCAATGCCAGTTATTGAACGTTACCCGCTCAGTAATCTATGATAGAAGTTACGCATTGACAACAGATCGAAATTTTGGGTTTAAATGATTCATATTTGGCATAAAGGTGTCGATAAACGAAGCCATAACATCGTTGAATAAATTCCGCTGTACGCTATAGCAATTATTAATCACGTCTGCAAAGCTCAATTTTTGTAATTGAACAAAGCCACAAATTGCAGAAAAAATATGATTATTTATTGCTCTTTTATTGCGAACCTGGAACCGCTCAATATTACACACCTGCTTTATTGCCCGATGATATTGCTCAATCTGCCAATGCCTGTCATGTTGTTCGGTAAATGCTTTCTTGTCAAAAACAGCGGTTTTTTCTTCATCAGGTAGTGAACTTATGTAATGGCGAACTTGTTCTTTCAAGGTCGTCCGAAATAATTTCACATACCCAAAATTTTTGAGCCAAACCATTAAGCCGTCTTCCGGGATTTCTAATTGCCTGACTTGAACCCATGAACCTTTTTCAACAGAGACTAATCGATTACCTTCCACTGCAAAGAATAATCCTGTCTGATGATTTCTTATCAATTTAAGATTATCCACGCAACTGTACCAGCTATCTCCTGTTACAAAACCAGGTTCTAGTCCCCAAGCTAATACTTCGGTCAGCATGTCTTGAAAATAGTCATTTTTTGTCTTTCCTTCCGCCTTATCGACCACCCGGAAATTCAGTGGTTGGTGTTTTCCTTGAATGTCTGTGTAGTACAACGTGATAAGATTGATTCCCTTGACTGCTCTATGATGTTTTCCCGACCAAAAATAACTGACATATGCCATATATTGGCTATAAGGTTTATCAAGAACACTATCGTCAACACTCAAGGTTCCGCCCTTTAAATTCAGGCTTGCGCTGGCTTCATTGTATAAATCTCGCCCAGTGTAATGCTCCCGATTTAGAAATCGATTTACGCTATCATGTGATATTGACATGACTTCTCCTAATCGTCGACAACTAGCTTGTTTCGGCTCACTTAATAAAAAACCAATATACATGGGTAATGTACAGCAGGCTGTTGAGGGGCGTGTTATTTCTCTTATCAAGGTTTGCCTTGCATTGACTTTGGGATTTTTTAAACCCATAGTTTAACATTGCCTGTCAATGCGTAACTTCTATATGAACAGAAAAAACGCCAACAACAGCCGGTGTCTGCTGAAGATCAGCAACTGTTGCGGTTGCTCGACGAAGAATATACCCGGCATCCTTTTTATGGCTCACGCCGTATGACAAAGTATTTACGCGGCCTTAACCATCAGGTCAACCGCAAACGGGTTCAGCGGCTGATGCGCATACTGGGGCTGGTCGGCATGGCGCCGGGCCCGAACACCAGTAAGCCGCATCCTGAGCATAAAGTCTATCCCTATCTGTTAAGAGGCGTCGAGGTGACACGCCCCAACCAGGTTTGGAGTACCGACATCACCTATATCCGGCTGCCGCAAGGATTTGTTTATCTGGTGGCCATCATGGATTGGTACAGCCGAAAAGTATTGGCATGGCAACTTTCCAATACCATGGACAGCGCGTTTTGCGTAAATTGTCTGGAGCAGGCCATCAAGACCTATGGCACACCGGAGATATTTAATACCGACCAGGGCGCACAGTTCACCAGCGCGGACTTCACCGGGGTATTGAGTCAGCATGGCGTGACCATCAGCATGGATGGCCGGGGACGGGCCCTGGACAATATCTTTGTTGAACGACTCTGGCGCACAGTGAAATATGAAGAAGTTTATTTGAAGCAATACGGCAACCTGCAAGCACTGTCAGCGGGGTTGACGGACTACTTTGCCTTTTACAACAGCGAACGACCGCATCAGTCGTTAGGCTATGAAACGCCAGACAGGGTTTATCAATTCGCCACGGGAGGTGGCGCTAAAATCGTGGATAAATATAATGCCGGCACTGCCAGGCAGACGCCGGGTGAAAATATGGGCCAGAGCCATTGAGCCTGACTGTTATGAGGGTTCTATCTTAAATTCTCTAATAATTTGTCTGGACAATGGGGTCCACTTTACAGCTGCTGAAACGATAAATTTAAGAGCGATGGACAGTTTGTCGCAAGTGTTTGGATTGAAAACCGGATATTCCGATCATAGTCAGGGAATTACCATTCCGGTTGCCGCGGTGGCCAGAGGCGCAAAAGTGATTGAAAAGCATTTTACCCTGGATAAAAGCCTGCCAGGGCCGGATCATCAAGCCTCGTTGGAACCGGATGAGCTAAAAGCGATGATTGACGCTATTCGGATTACTGAAGCTGCTTTAGGCAGTCCTCTCAAGACACCTCAACCTTCAGAAATAGAAACCATGCGTGTGGCGCGTAAGAGCTTGGTCGCTGGCTGTCAGATAGCAAAAGGAGAGAGGTTTTCAGCCCAGAATTTGAGCTTTAAACGGCCGGGAAACGGTTTGAGTCCAGACCAATATTGGCGTCTGCTGGGGAAGAAGAGCCAAAAAGCGTATGATAAGGACGAACTGATTGATTCTGGAGAGTAAGGCTATGACAAAAAAGATCATTTGGGCTTTGATGTTGTTGGCAGTGAGTTACGGGGCCCAATACATTGGCTTGGAGTTACCCGCTGATGTCAGCGCCAGAACCGCTGGAATTGAAAATGTACAGCAAGCCTTCCAGCATGAACTAAGCGATGTTCAGGTCAAGGGGGTCGGGGTGGTCGTCAAGGTGCTGCCGGATGACCTCAAAGGCTCGCGCCATCAACGCTTTATTATCAAGTTACCGTCAGGACAAACGCTGCTGGTGGCGCACAATATTGATTTGGCGCCCAAATTGACGGCTCTGAGAGTCGGTGATCGAGTGCAGTTTTTTGGTAAATATGAATGGAATGAAAAGGGAGGAATAGTGCATTGGACGCATGATGACCCTGATGGCCGTCATGTCGATGGCTGGTTGAAATTTAATGGTCGTATTTATCAATAATGATTGAACAACTCCATATCCATAAATTACCGGAAACCAGTCGGGCAAAAATCGTTCAGGCCTTTGCCGATTGGACGGAACAATTATCACAACGACAGCAGACTTTCCTGCAACATCCTGACTTTCTGAATTCGGCGGCACAGGTTTGGTATTGCAGTGAATTTGTGCGTCTGTATTGTTTGAAAAAGCCCGAATGTTTGCTGGATTTGATCGATAGTGGTGACTTGTTTTCATCTTCGCGCCGAGCGCAGTATGCACAGGATTTGAATGTTTCTGCGCTAGAAGATGAAGCACTGTTGATGAAGCAACTTAGAGATTTTCGTAACCGGGAAATGGTGCGCATTGCCTGGCGGGATTTGGCCGGCTGGTCTGATCTGGATGAGACCTTGCGGGATTTGACCGTTTTGGCAGAAACCTGTATTCAACAAACTCTGGATAATTTATACCAGAAAGCCTGTTCAAGACGCGGGATTCCTAAGCTACAGGATGGTCGGGCGCTGAACCTGGTTGTGCTGGGCATGGGGAAACTGGGGGCGTGGGAATTGAATTATTCCTCCGATATCGACCTGATTTTTGCCTTTGAAGAAGATGGTGTGCTGGATGACCGCAAACAAACCACTTATGGGGAGTTTTTTACCCGCATAGCTCGTTCGTTGGTCAGGATTCTGGATGAGATGACGGTTGATGGCTTTGTCTTCAGAACCGATACACGGCTCAGACCTTTTGGCGATAGCGGTTCATTGGTGATGAGTTTTGCCGGTATGGAAAACTATTACCAGACCCAGGCTCGAGAATGGGAACGTTATGCGATGATCAAGGCCCGCCAGGTGGCTGGCGATGAAATCAGTGGTCAAAAGTTGTTTGAAATCATCACACCCTTTGTCTATCGGCGTTATCTGGATTACGGCGCATTCGAAGAATTAAGGTCGCTAAAAACACAAATCAATCGTGAACTGCTACGCAAAGATCGTCGGGACAATGTCAAACTCGGTCCTGGCGGCATAAGAGAAATAGAATTTATAGGCCAGGCCTTTCAGCTGATCAGGGGGGGACAGGAACCTCGCCTGCGACAACGGGAAATTCAGAAAATTCTGCCATTATTAGCCGAACTGGGTCTGCTTGAGGCCACGGACGCCAGCAGTCTTTTATCAGCTTATCGTTATTTACGTCGGGTCGAAAACCATATTCAAGAATATCAGGACCGACAAACCCATGAACTTCCCGCTCGGCCAGAACAACAAATGATATTGGCTTTTTCCATGGGATTTGAGCAATGGGAGACCTTTAAACAACAACTGGATCAAACTCGCCAAACGGTACAACAAATTTTTGATCAAGTGTTTACCTTTTCAAGAGATGGAGGGGGGAGCGAGGGCGATAACGATAAAATATGGCCTTTGGCCGAGCAAGAAAATGAAGTTATCAAAGAACTATCTCAATTAGGCTATCGAGAACCTGCCGAGATAGTAAAACAATTGCAGAATTTTGAGTCATCCGCTGTCATCCAGAGATTGTCGAGCAAAGCGGCTTCAATCCTGAACAAATTAATGCCAATGGCGATAAGGATGGTGGCGAAAACTGAAGCCTCCAGCGTCACACTCAGCAGGCTTCTCATGCTGTTTGAGAAAATTGCTGGCCGAAATGTTTATTTTGCCCTTCTGCATGAGAATCCCGATGCTTTGCAGCAATTAGTCAAATTGGTGGCAGCCAGCAGTTGGATAACCGAATACCTGGCGCAGTATCCTGTTTTACTTGATGAACTTCTTGATCCGAGAACGCTGTATGAGCCACTGAACAAGAACGATCTGGCGAAAGAATTGACGCTGTTGCTGAAAAAAACGCCAATAGATGACGAAGAACAACTGATGATCAAGTTGCGTCAATTCAAGCAGCAAAATGTTTTACGAGTCGCGGCTGCCGATATCAGCGGTGTTATTCCCGTTATGGTGGTGAGCGATTATCTCACCTGGATTGCAGAAGTCATTTTGCAAAAAGTACTGGAACTGGCTTGGGGACTGTTAGAGCAAAAACATGGTTTGCCGGCTGAAATTAAACCTGGACAGGGTTTTGCCGTTGTTGGCATGGGGAAATTGGGCGGTTATGAATTAGGTTACAGCTCGGACCTCGATATGGTTTTTCTGTACAATTGCAAAGATGCCATGGCGATGACCTGTGGCCCTAAACCAATCAGCAATACCCAGTTTTACCTGCGATTAGGGCAAAAAATTCGCCATATTCTCGACACCCGTATGTTGGCGGGAGTGTTATATGAAGTAGATCTAAGGCTGCGGCCAAGTGGCGAGTCCGGCTTGTTGGTGACGCAAATCGGTCATTTTCGACAGTATCAACTGGAGAATGCCTGGACATGGGAGCATCAGGCATTGGTGCGAGGCCGTTTTATTTGTGGCGATACGGTATTGGAACAGCGTTTTATCGAAATCCGTAATGAGGTTTTGTCAGAACGCCGGGATATTGACGAATTGAAAAAACAGGTCAGGGAAATGCGGCAAAAAATGCGTGACAATCTTGCACCAAAAGAAAAGGATGTTTTTCATTTAAAACACAGTAAAGGCGGTATTGCCGATATCGAGTTTATAGTACAATTCGGTGTATTGGCCTACGCTTGGCAAAATCCTGCTTTATTGCAATGGACAGATACTATCCGCTTACTGGATACTTTGGCGCAACAGGGCTTTTTAACCAATGATGAGGCGGAGGCATTAAAAACAGCCTACTGTCGCTATCGCGATGATGGCCATCATCTGGTTTTGCAAGGGCAAAATTTATCCGTTTCGATAGATCAGTATAGTGAAATGGCCGCAGTAGTATCTGCACTATGGGATAAGATTTTTGAGGGTTCCTAAAGGAAACGCTGAACGGAAATACGATTTCATGTTTTGTAACAAAATCAATAACTTGCGGCTATCGATTTTGACGAAATATCCCTGTGTCGCAAGGAATCACGAATAAATCAGTAATTCCTTAGACAATTTATGACAAACCAGTTTAAAAAAGACAAACATTATGACAATGACGATGGATGACAGAGATGGCCTGATCTGGCTGGATGGTGAATGGGTACAATGGCGCGAAGCCAAAGTTCATGTGCTGACGCATACCCTGCATTATGGCGCTGGCGTTTTTGAAGGATTGAGAGCCTATCACGCCGAAAAGGGCACAGCCATTTTCAAGCTGGCAGAACATACCGACCGCTTGTATCGGTCGGCTCACATTCTGAATATGGCGATTCCTTTTTCCAAAGATGAAATCAATCAGGCCCATTGTGAAGCGGTGGCAAAAAACAATCTGGACAGCGCCTATATTCGCAGTATGTGTTTTTATGGTTCAGAAGGCATGGGCCTTAGAGCCGACAACATGAAAGTCCATGTCATGATCGCCGCCTGGGAGTGGGGGGCTTATCTGGGTGCTGAAAACATGGAAAAAGGCATTCGTATTCGCACCTCTTCCTATACACGTAATCACGTCAACAGCACGATGTGTAAAGCCAAGGCAAATGGCAACTACATAAATTCCATCCTGGCCTTGCAGGAAGCGATTTCCTGCGGTTACGACGAAGCCTTGTTGCTCGATCATGAAGGTTTTGTCGCCGAAGGCAGTGGCGAAAACCTGTTTATCGTTCGTAATGGCAAAATTTACACGCCTGAAACGACATCAGCTTTAGAAGGCATTACCCGCGACACATTGATCACCATAGCTCAGGAACAAGGTTATGAAGTCATCGAAAAACGCATCTCACGTGATGAAGTCTATGTCGCTGATGAAGCTTTTTTTACCGGTTCCGCAGCGGAAGTGACACCGATTCGGGAATATGATGATCGCATTATCGGCTCTGGCAGCCGCGGCCCTGTGACCGAAAAACTGCAATCTCTTTATTTTGATTATGTCCATGGTCGGCGGGATGATCATCAAGAGTGGTTGAGTTATGTCAGCTGAATATAACCTGGTTTTTATCCTGTCATAGTATTATCGCTTCAGCAGCTGACAATACAGGCGCACAATACTCCTTTTATTCCTCTTTTGACCAGAATTCTTGCTCAAGAGAGGAGTCATGTGGCTTAGACTTTATTTGATCTCAAGAACAATATGAAAATAGCTTTAATTAGCGTGGATTTTGCGCCAAATGTTGGAGGGGTTGCAGCTCATGTCGTAGAGTTAGGCAAAGCTTTAGTGGCGAAAGGACATGAAGTGCATGTATTGACATTACCAATCGCTGAGAAACGAGAACGTTTTGAAATCTGGCAGGGGATGAATGTTCATCGCCCTAAAATTCCCAAATCGAAGATATTTTATACCCCTGCCATGAAAATGTGGTTGAAGCGGTTTTTGCGTCAAAACCCGATGGATGTGTTGCACGTACATGGAATGAGGCCATTGGAAGCCACTAAAGATGTTAAAGATATTCCGGTTATTTTTACCAATCATACTTCTGGTTTTTTACGTAGGTTGGAAAAAGGCAGTCGGGTTCATGCCGAACTTGCACAACGATTGGGTCATATTCAACATGTTTTGGCCCCCAGCGAAGAATTGTGTGAGGCAACTCTGGCTATTGGCTTTTCAGGACCAGTAGATTTTATTCCCAATGGCGTGGATGTCGATCGTTTTACCCCCCAAACAGATGCTGTACCTGATGGGCGGCCGGTAACAATATTGTTGGCGCGTCGTCTGGTCGATAAAAATGGCGTCACTGTTTTTGCTGAAGCTGTCGGGTTATTGCAAGATCTTGATGTGAAAATTGTGTTTGCAGGGAACGGGCCTGAAAAACAAAAAATAGTGGAAATTTTAGAAAGCAATAGCATGCTGGGAAAAACGACGTTTTTAGGGGATGTACCCAACGATAAAATGCCCGATATTTATCGTTCCGCTGATATTTCTGTTCTTCCTTCATTTATGGAAGCTACCAGCATTACGGGGCTGGAGTCAATGGCCTCTGGACTACCCTTAATTGGGACACGAGTTGGTGGGATACCTGCCCTGATCAGCGATGGTGAAACGGGCTTGTTGGTTCCACCGGGCGATTATCAATCTCTGGGAAAAGCAATGATTCGGTTGGTTAAAGAACCATTACTTCGGCATCAAATGGGGCAAAAGGCGAGAGAGAAAGCAGAACAGCAATTTTCCTGGTCACAAATCGCTGACCAAACAGTAAGCATTTATAAATTATATTGCAGCTAAAGCAAACCAGTTTAAATTCATAATGCTCTGTACATGACAAAAATTAACTTATGACAAATGAGTCTCATGTATTCCAGTGACAAAAGGTATGGGTTGCAAAAGAGCAATCACTTTTCTAATCATCCTTTTTGATTGAGATAAGACATTAAACAACGTTGAGCGGATACAATCTAATCCATATCGAAACAGGCTTTGCGCGAGCCGCTGATGTGTTTTGGTTTTTATTGGTAACTCGCAATCATGTTTCCATTCGCCTGCTTTATGTGACCAACAGAAAGCAATAACGGGAAGTACTAACAATTTTTTGATCCGAAGATAACCGACTACACGCGTTTCCTCAAGTTTGAATCCCCGTCCTTTTAAACCGCCAAAAAGCGTTTCGATTTCCCAACGCAAGCCATAAATTTTAATCGCATCAGGGTTCAAATGCTGACAGACGATGATTAATAACTCACCATCACTCAGCCGTAACCCACTGAGATAAATTGAACAATTTCCCGAATAGCGCGCTGTTGAGAGGTGTCGTGTGCTACCCGGCTTAAGCCCATAAAACAAACGCTCTACGCGTATTCGCTGGCCTTGGGCATTGGTTGTCCAGGCGTTGTTGCGAATACGGATATAAAAGGGAATCTCTTGCTCAAACAACCAGCCCATCCATTCGTCTCCAATAAACTCCCGATCAGCCAAAAGACCTTTGATGTGATGTCGGCCAAACTGCGCAATAAAGCGTTTCATCAGCGCTATACGTTCCTTCGGATTAGAGTTGCCCCGCTTGTTTAAAGGCAACCAATACACAGGAATGGCGGCACCCCGATAAACCACGGCAAGCACCAGCAGATTAATATTGGTTTTACCCCACTTCCAATTCGTCCTGTCTAACGTCAGATAGTAATCCTGATCAGTGA
Source organism: Methylomarinum sp. (assembly GCA_965277025.1). GTDB lineage: Bacteria > Pseudomonadota > Gammaproteobacteria > Methylococcales > Methylomonadaceae > Methylomarinum. The sequence goes on along the minus strand of OZ255706.1, from coordinate 3,706,843 downwards.
AACCAAACAGTTTCATGATGAAATGAGCGACTTCATTGTAATCCAGCCAATGGTCACTGAAAAATCGTTGCATCCGTCGATATCGTGAGGAAATTTTTGCCCGACTGGGAAAGAATACGGCGAGCTGGGCCAGATTGACCGTGCTAACTGCCATCAAAGCAATTAACATACCCACAAAACAAACGATTCTTGCCTTGATCCATTGAAAGTACTCAGTTAATATGACGGTCAGCTCGTTGATTTGTAATGTCCCGTTATTCATGTTCGCTAAAACAAAATGCGGTATTTAATTACATTTCAACGAGCTACGCTAGCTTTTAATATTTTTTGTCATGTACAGAGTTCATAATGTTAAAAAATTTTCGATCCAGCTCGGCCTGGCTAATCAGTTTGCTATTGTTGGCAGTGTTGGTTGAGCCTTTTGGACGCTTAGTTGAGGTGTTTGTTTTGATTATGGCCATTATCGGCCTGTATGACTTGACTAAAAATAATAATCAATTGCGGCAATCAACGGGGTTCAAATTATTCACTATATTCTTTTTGTGCTTCTGGGTTCCAGCCTTGATATCGTTACCGGACGCGGTAAATTTTAAGCGTTCGGCAACAACTACTGCTGGCATGTTGAGGTTTTATTTTGTCGGTCTTTTTTTGATTAATCGTTTGAAAGACTATAAAGCGCATCTTTGGGTCGGTTGGGGGATCAGTTTAGTACTGTTTTTTTGGTCGATTGATGGCTGGGTACAAGCAATTTTTGGTAAGGATCTATTTGGCATCCCTTCTTATTCCGGGAGTCGAGTCAGTGGTATTTTTGGAGATAGCCCTAGACTTGGATTGATGCTGATTCCTTTTTTAGGGGTCTCCATCGCAGCAATTAATGAAAAGTTTGCTGTGAGTGTCGCAATTATTTCGACATTATTTTTTGTTTCGATCATTATTATTAGTGGTGACCGGGCATCCTGGGTTTCATTATTCATGATGTTTGTTTTTTTTATCACTTTATTTCGCCCTAAAAGCATTGTTATTTCTCGTAAACAGACGTTGTTGGCTTTCGGAGCCTTTTTGATTATAGCGACAGCTGTAGTCAATACGACACAGTTTCAGTCCAGGCTGGATAGTGTTTTGGTTGCCTTCAATGGTGATTATGAGTCTATTAATAAAGCTTCATCGTCTCGTTTGCCAATTTGGCAAATAGCAGGAGAGATTTTTATTGACCACCCTTTTAATGGAGTCGGTGTGCGTGGGTTTCGATATATTTATCCCGAATATGCGCAAGAGGGCGATATTTTCATCAATTCAACAGCGGAATCTCGACGTATCGGCGCCTATCATCCGCATCAGCTTGTCTTGGAGTTCTTATCTGATACGGGTATTATTGGTTTAGTCGGCTATCTTGTCGCATTGTGGTTGATTTTTGTCAAATGGCGACCGATCGCCTTGACACAAAAAACAGCTCTGGCCAAAGGATATTTGCTTTCAATAATGGCTCTGTTATTTCCGTTTAATTCACATTTGTCGTTTTTTTCGTCTGATTATGCTCAACTTTTCTGGTTGATTGTCGCCTTGTGTGTTGCGGCTTTAACAGTGAATGAAAAAGCTGAGTCTGTATAGTCCCGAGAATATCGAAGAAATAGAGGGTGAGTTTCAGTTTTTAAGCCCTTGTTCGTAAATCGTTATGGTTACTCTGGGCAAAGGCTGAACATATCAGCCATTCCCGGCGTTTTTTATTCCCGCCAGTAATCGTTTATCCAAGTCGCTGGTTTGATGTGTTTGTAAATTTTTTTATACCATTTTTTAACTGGCCAAATTCCTTTCACTGCTTTATCTGGGTTTGGCTCACCTGGAAAGGCGACAACTCTAGCGTTCTCTGGCAAGAAGGGCGCTTTCCACCAGCGTATAGGCATGGGTGGGATACAGTGAGTTTTAAATAAAATACACCACTCATCAGGCCAGAAACTAATTTCACTAATGGTTTTGGAAATAAATGTCTGTTCATTTCTATAATGATCGACCTGTTTCAGTGGCGCTTCAATCATGTTTTCAAGTAAATAGGGATGGCTGCCTACTTCAAACCGATAGACCGATGTATTGCCAATTCCAGAACCAGGCTGTGTCCAGTTTTGCATGACAACAAAAGTCTGTTCCGGTTTGAAATCAAAAAAATCATCCAGATTACCGGTGACAACAACATCCAAGTCAAGGAATAACCAGGCCCCTGTCATCTTTTCAAGAGAGTCAGCCCATAAGGTCAGTTTTCGCCAGCCAGTATTGTTGAGAGGTTCGGGGATATCAATAGTAGGGCAAGGCAAGCATTCTACTTCAGGTCTGATGGCTTCCGGGTTATCCGTTAAGCAAACAAAACGGAGTTCACCTTGAATATTGCGGCGCACCATGCCATAGAGTTTGTTTACATATTCTGGGCCATATAAATTACCCCATTTCATACAAACGATTTGTTTCATTTTTTCTCTGTACATGACAAAAATTAACTTATGACAAATGAGTCTCATGTATTCCAGTGACAAAAGGTATGGGTTGCAAAAGAGCAATCACTTTTCTAATCATCCTTTTTGATTGAGATAAGACATTAAACAACGTTGAGCGGATACAATCTAATCCATATCGAAACAGGCTTTGCGCGAGCCGCTGATGTGTTTTGGTTTTTATTGGTAACTCGCAATCATGTTTCCATTCGCCTGCTTTATGTGACCAACAGAAAGCAATAACGGGAAGTACTAACAATTTTTTGATCCGAAGATAACCGACTACACGCGTTTCCTCAAGTTTGAATCCCCGTCCTTTTAAACAGCCGAAAAGCGTTTCGATTTCCCAACGCAAGCCATAAATTTTAATCGCATCAGGGTTCAAATGCTGACAGACGATGATTGATAACTCACCATCACTCAGCCGTAACCCACTGAGATAAATTGAACAATTTCCCAAATAGCGCGCTGTTGAGAGGTGTCGTGTGCTACCCGGCTTAAGCCCATAAAACAAACGCTCTACGCGTATTCGCTGGCCTTGGGCATTGGTTGTCCAGGCGTTGTTGCGAATACGGATATAAAAGGGAATCTCTTGCTCAAACAACCAGCCCATCCATTCGTCTCCAATAAACTCCCGATCAGCCAAAAGACCTTTGATGTGATGTCGGCCAAACTGCGCAATAAAGCGTTTCATCAGCGCTATACGTTCCTTCGTATTAGAGTTGCCCCGCTTGTTTAAAGGCAACCAATACACAGGAATGGCGGCACCCCGATAAACCACGGCAAGCACCAGCAGATTAATATTGGTTTTACCCCACTTCCAATTCGTCCTGTCTAACGTCAGATAGTAATCCTGATCAGTGAAACCAAACAGTTTCATGATGAAATGAGCGACTTCATTGTATCCAGCCAATGGTCACTGAAAAATCGTTGCATCCGTCGATATCGTGAGGAAATTTTTGCCCGACTGGGAAAGAATACGGCGAGTTGGGCCAGATTGACCGTGCTAACTGCCATCAAAGCAATTAACATACCCACAAAACAAACGATTCTTGCCTTGTTCCATTGAAAGTGCTCAGTTAATATGACGGTCAGCTCGTTGATTTGTAATGTCCCGTTTAAAGTGGACCCCATTGTCCAGACAAATTATTAGAGAATTTAAGATAGAACCCTCATAACAGTCAGGCTCAATGGCTCTGGCCCATATTTTCACCCGGCGTCTGCTTGGCAGTGCCGGCATTATATTTATCCACGATTTTAGCGCCACCTCCCGTGGCGAATTGATAAACCCTGTCTGGCGTTTCATAGCCTAACGACTGATGCGGTCGTTCGCTGTTGTAAAAGGCAAAGTAGTCCGTCAACCCCGCTGACAGTGCTTGCAGGTTGCCGTATTGCTTCAAATAAACTTCTTCATATTTCACTGTGCGCCAGAGTCGTTCAACAAAGATATTGTCCAGGGCCCGTCCCCGGCCATCCATGCTGATGGTCACGCCATGCTGACTCAATACCCCGGTGAAGTCCGCGCTGGTGAACTGTGCGCCCTGGTCGGTATTAAATATCTCCGGTGTGCCATAGGTCTTGATGGCCTGCTCCAGACAATTTACGCAAAACGCGCTGTCCATGGTATTGGAAAGTTGCCATGCCAATACTTTTCGGCTGTACCAATCCATGATGGCCACCAGATAAACAAATCCTTGCGGCAGTCGGATATAGGTGATGTCGATACTCCAAACCTGGTTGGGGCGTGTCACCTCGACGCCTCTTAACAGATAGGGATAGACTTTATGCTCAGGATGCGGCTTACTGGTGTTCGGGCCCGGCGCCATGCCGACCAGCCCCAGTATGCGCATCAGCGGCTGAACCCGTTTGCGGTTGACCTGATGGTTAAGGCCGCGTAAATACTTTGTCATACGGCGTGAGCCATAAAAAGGATGCCGGGTATATTCTTTGTCGAGCAACCGCAACAGTTGCTGATCTTCAGCAGACACCGGCTGTTGTTGGCGTTTTTTCTGTTCATAGATTACTGAGCGGGTAACGTTCAATAACTGGCATTGCCGACTTAACGCCAACTCATCTTTTTGATCCACCCAGCTTTGACGCGTGATCATAGGCTGATCCCGGACTTTTTTTTAAGCCAATCCAGTTCCATATTCAACTGCCCGATTTTGGCGTACAGACGGTCCGGATTGTCTTGCGCCTTCACCGCTTTCGGCCCGCGTTTGCCTTCAAACAGGCTTCCCGCATTGGCCAACAGTTCCTTTTTCCATTGGCTTACCTGAGATGGATGGACTTCATTCTCTTGAGCAATCTCATTGATCGTTTTGATGTTCTTAACCGCTTCCAGCGCGATTTTGGCCTTTTGCGCCCCGCTAAAGGTTTTCCGTTTTTTTTCGCTCATTTTTTGTACCTCTTTTTTCAATAGTCATAGTTTAAACTATTGTCCGGATTACGGGTTCCACTATAGTTATTCATATTCGCTAAAACAAAATGCGGTATTTAATTACATTTCAACGAGCTACGCTAGCTTTTAATATTTTTTGTCATGTACAGAGTCATTTTTTATTAAGTCGCTAATATTGTTAATTGGAAGCCCCGCATAAATGTGAGTTTCCTGTCATTGATCTGAAGTATGTAACAAGTTTTTATAAACCATCAGTGTTTTGGAACACATATTGGATAAAGTATAAGTGTGATTGGGGGCAATGAGAATGTTTTTTTGCTGTAAGATTTGTTTCACACGCTGGGAGGCGGTTTCAATATTATTCACCGGTACCCGACCGTCAGGGTAGAGTGATTGTAATTGTTCGGCAACACCGCCATGGTCATACCCCACAACAGGAATACCCAAGCTCAATGCTTCAGTGACGGTTCGGCCAAACGATTCCGGTTTTTGTGATAAAGATAAAACGATATCCGAGATAGCCATAATATTTAGCAGGTCATTTCGGTGGCCAACAAAAGTGATAAATTCTTGCAAATTCTTGCTGTTAATGTGTTGTTGTAGCTCATGGAAATATTTCTTTTTAGCATTATTCGTATCACCAATAATGAGGCCATGAATTTTTTTGTTTTGTTGAGAGAGGTTTTCAATAATAGCTATAAAATCCTCAATACCTTTCCTTCGGCTGATTCGGCCAGGCAATGTTAGAATTTGTTTATCATGGGTCTGGGGAAATTCTCGATACCACTTAGTCAGCCATTGTGATTCAGGTTGGTAGCCTGGGTAGTATAGATTCGTATTTATTCCGCGCGGTATGACGATGACTTTTTCAGGATCCGTATCAGAATAAGCCTGAAGAATATGCTCACGCATGAATTCTGAAACAGTAATAACGCGCTCTCCACAAGCCATGATTTTACTGTAACGGTTGACTGAATGCTGTCCGTGAAAAGTAGTCACAAAGTGAGGGCGCTGGCTGGCCGGCAGGCTCTTCCATGCCATGTAACAGATCCAGGCAGGCAATCTTGAGCGAAGGTGAATGATATCCGGCTGAATATCGGTCAATAATTGACGAAACCAAAGAATATATTTTAGGGTTGACAGTTTTTTTGCACCAATATCCGCGCAGATGTGTTGACTGCCTTCTTGTGTCAGCTGGTCAACCAGTCGCCCGCCAGCAGAAACAACAATGGAACGATGGCTATTTTTGCTGAGGTGATGGCCAATCTCCAATGTACCTTTTTCAACACCGCCACCATTAAGGGCCGGTAAAACCTGAATAACAGTTAATGGTTTATTTGTCATGGTTATTAGATTGTAAGATCAACGTAGCTATGCGGTCGGCCTCGTTTAGATGGAAAGTGTTATCCGGAAACTGAGCTTGTTCCTGCCATCGATTAAAATCAAGAAGCTGCTTGTTGTTCAGTAGCTTCTCGATACCTTGCTGAATGCGCCCTTTATGACGGCAAGGGACTCTTAACAAGCCGGTATTAGCGCCAGATGTAAGCGCTTCGTAGAGCATAGAAACACTGTCTTCACTCACCCACACCTGACCCGATTCTTCCAAGGCTTTTGGTAACCAGTTAGCTGTTGTTTCAGTATGAGGAATAATTTTTATAGTGAGCTTTTTTTGTTGCAGTTGTGAAATAAAGTCTTCATGGGTGCGTCTGGAGGTGGTGAGTGTCCACTGAATCGTCGGTTGAGATTGGGTAATGGCATGAATTTGTTTAATGACATTTTGATTATCCCAATCATAATGTCTGGATGGACCGCCGATTAAAAAAAGCCCTTTGTTTTCATTATGCTGAGAGCTATGGCAGATTTTGTTGATAACACCTTTAGTTTGAATGATATTGGTGGCGGTAAATGAACCATCGTGTTCAGGAATAATGGCAAGATCAAACCAACTTAAAGGTAAACTGGGTTTCATTAGAACAATGGATTTTGCATTAGTCAGTAATTTGCAAAGGATTAAATAAAGATGTGTTTTATGTCCTGCGCCAATACAGAAGTCAATCTTATTTTTTGATTTTAAAAGTAAACTGAGAAATGAAGCCAGACTATACTGTGGCTTGTTGATTTCAATCCAGGTTGGTACTACAGGGTGTTTCTCGGAAAGTGCCTGTAGTAGTCCTTCTAACTGGTTTTTATGACCGGGCTTGTTGTCAGTAATAAACCAGAGATGAAGTGCTTTCTTAGCCTGCGTGGATTGATGCATAAACCTATAGAAAAGTATTAAAATTCGATGAGCTGGTTTATTGTATCATTTGGATATCAAACAAAAGACTGAACTTTTAGGGAAGTGCTTACATGGACACCGCCAGTTTTGCAAGTACAATTTTGACGAAATAAAAATCAGTTGCAGTCTTACATCCGGCCTGTTGTTGGAGTATTTATAACTCCTGGCCTCTATGGAATTCGCCGGCGGGGCCCTGTCTGAACAAAGAAGTCGGTGCTTCAAGCGCTTCCCCGGGTTTGACCCGCCGCGGTCTGACCTGTTTCGCCATAAACTGTCTATGCAATCGTTGACAGGTGTTGTATGCCTCCTGAAATCGGTTATGTCTCTCGCGGATTTTTCGACAGATCAGGGAAGATCTGGCGAAAAATTCGCCACTTGTTTGTTAAGCATTAATCCACCCGGCAGAATCTCATGCCGACATGCGCCTTTCTATCGTTTCGTACATGGGTTGCCAGACGGTTTGCCGGGCCGTTACCGCCCAGGCAGTTCGCGCCATCTTGTTCGCCAGAGCAACCGCCACTTCGTTAGGGTGGCAACGGGTCAACAGTTGTTCTACCCGGGCATGACCACCCGGCTGACCCAGCGCTTGTCGCCTGCGGACATGCCGAATGACCGCTCGAGCGCCATGGATCAATAAACTCCTCAAGTAACCATCCCCCCGTTTGCTGATACCCAACAATCGCTCTTTACCACCCGAGGACGATTGCCGGGGCACCAGGCCCAGGTAAGCTGCCAACTGACGACCATTGGCAAAACCTTCTCCACGCTGACCCAGCAAAGCGGCCAGCAGCGTGGCCGTCAATACGCCGATTCCAGGAATAGATTCCAGGCGTTGGCTGACCGCATTTTGTCGGTGCCAGGCAGTTATCGTTTTGGTCAGCCGGTCAATCTGGGATTCCAGGTAAGTGTGACTTTCCTGCAGGGTATCCAGCAGCTCCCGAACATCCACCGGTAAGTCATTCTCAGCATCTTCCAGAATCTCGGGTAAGCGTTGCTTGATGTTTTTCACGCCTCGAGGAAGCGCAATCCCGAACTCCAGCAAAACCCCTCTGATGTGATTCTCCAGCGCCACCCGCTGTTTCACCAGCAACTGCCTGCCATGGTGACAATGAAAAACCGCCTGCTGATCAGGGCTTTTGACCGCAACAAATCGCATGCTGGGTCGTGTAACCGCTTCACAAATAGCCTCCGCATCGTTTCGGTCATTCTTGTTGGATTTCACATAAGGTTTAACGAAAGCGGGTGCCATCAGCCTGACCTCGTGACCGTATTTTTGTAACTTGCGCGCCCAGTAATGCGCACCGCCGCATGCTTCCATACCCACCAGACAAGGGGGAAGTTTGGCGCAAAATGCCGGTATTTGACTGCGCTTCAATTGTTTACGCAGTACCACCTGGCCTCGTTCGTTAACACCATGGAGCTGAAAAACATTTTTTGCCAAATCAATGCCTAATACGCTAATCTGTTTCATGGATGCCTCCTTCCGTTTTAGTTAAAAAACTTGCCTTAACTATGGCACATCGATGCCGGTCAAGGGAAGGCGGTGTCCATTCCATCTGATTTATTCGCGATTCCTACGGAACAGGGATGTGTCGTCAAAATCAATAGCGACAAGTTATTGATTTTGTGAGTAAAGTTGAAATCGCATTTCCACTTTGCGTCCGCTGACAAATCAGGGATGATTTGTTCTGCGTTTCCCGCTAAACGACTGTCGAATTTGGGAAAATTTTATTGCGGCAGTTTTCTCAAAAATTGACCAGGAGAATCGTAATGACATGGCGTGAAAAAAAACACGAAGAAACCTACAGCGACGAAGAGATTATCGCTCGATTGGAACAGGAACTGCCCCATTGGTATCTGGAAAAAGGCTGGATTCGGCGCAAATATAAAACCAGTGGCTGGAAATCTACCTTGATGGTGGTCAATACCATCGGGCATCTGGCCGAGGCTGCATTTCATCATCCCGATTTAACAGTTTCTTCTCTGTACATGACAAAAATTAACTTATGACAAATGAGTCTCATGTATTCCAGTGACAAAAGGTATGGGTTGCAAAAGAGCAATCACTTTTCTAATCATCCTTTTTGATTGAGATAAGACATTAAACAACGTTGAGCGGATACAATCTAATCCATATCGAAACAGGCTTTGCGCGAGCCGCTGATGTGTTTTGGTTTTTATTGGTAACTCGCAATCATGTTTCCATTCGCCTGCTTTATGTGACCAACAGAAAGCAATAACGGGAAGTACTAACAATTTTTTGATCCGAAGATAACCGACTACACGCGTTTCCTCAAGTTTGAATCCCCGTCCTTTTAAACAGCCGAAAAGCGTTTCGATTTCCCAACGCAAGCCATAAATTTTAATCGCATCAGGGTTCAAATGCTGACAGACGATGATTAATAACTCACCATCACTCAGCCGTAACCCACTGAGATAAATTGAACAATTTCCCAAATAGCGCGCTGTTGAGAGGTGTCGTGTGCTACCCGGCTTAAGCCCATAAAACAAACGCTCTACGCGTATTCGCTGGCCTTGGGCATTGGTTGTCCTGGCGTTGTTGCGAATACGGATATAAAAGGGAATCTCTTGCTCAAACAACCAGCCCATCCATTCGTCTCCAATAAACTCCCGATCAGCCAAAAGACCTTTGATGTGATGTCGGCCAAACTGCGCAATAAAGCGTTTCATCAGCGCTATACGTTCCTTCGTATTAGAGTTGCCCCGCTTGTTTAAAGGCAACCAATACACAGGAATGGCGGCACCCCGATAAACCACGGCAAGCACCAGCAGATTAATATTGGTTTTACCCCACTTCCAATTCGTCCTGTCTAACGTCAGATAGTAATCCTGATCAGTGAAACCAAACAGTTTCATGATGAAATGAGCGACTTCATTGTAATCCAGCCAATGGTCACTGAAAAATCGTTGCATCCGTCGATATCGTGAGGAAATTTTTGCCCGACTGGGAAAGAATACGGCGAGCTGGGCCAGATTGACCGTGCTAACTGCCATCAAAGCAATTAACATACCCACAAAACAAACGATTCTTGCCTTGTTCCATTGAAAGTGCTCAGTTAATATGACGGTCAGCTCGTTGATTTGTAATGTCCCGTTATTCATGTTCGCTAAAACAAAATGCGGTATTTAATTACATTTCAACGAGCTACGCTAGCTTTTAATATTTTTTGTCATGTACAGAGCAGTTTCTTACGCTTTTGTCATCGTCAAACTGATGAATCATGCTGCCAAAGGAATAACCGACAAGGATTTTGAGCTGGCCAGAAAGATTGAAGAAGTGATTATGTGGCAGCCGGGTAAGGAGGGTGGCGCTTTGCAAGGTACACCGGATGATCCTCGCTTTAAATATCTGAAATATGATTGAATGGAATTAAATTCAGCATGTCGGATGGGTACGACTGCATGGATGCAGGGGGTAGAGCAACGCATGAGCAGTTGCCGGGAACGAAGTGAAATCCATCATGAAAATATCGTTATACAGATTTGTTAATTATTGAGGGTTGTCGTGTTTTTACCTATACATCTTTTTTTTATAGTCCTTTCTTTTGTCAGCTTCAATGGCCGCTTTTTTCTGTTACAGATCCAGTCGGATTGGTTGCAAAAAAAATGGCTGAAAATCGCTCCACATGTCATTGACACGGCGTTGTTATTGAGCGGCGTCGCTTTGGTGTATCACGGGCAATGGCTGGATCGGGAACACGGCTGGATAATCAGTAAATTGATTATTTTAGTGGTTTATGTGTTGTTAGGCATCATCGCAATGCGAAGCAGAGGGCTAAAGCGCTGGGTAGCGTATTTGTCAGCTATTGCTTGTTTTGCGGCTATTTTTACCATAGCCATGACTAAAACAGGGTTTGTTTCATGATTGTCGCTATTTTATAAATGAAACGGCAAATCCTGTTGATTCAACCAGCGTAATAACTGTTTGCCGTTGTTAAAATTCAATTGATCGAGTGGGATATCTTTACCGTCGGTGAGGGTATGCCATCGTTGCAAGGACTGGGCTAACTGTTGTCTGGTGGTGGTTGAAAAATGGTAGCGCTTAAGAATCTCTGTCAATTGCGGATGTTCTGTTGCCAGTAATTGCGAACGGATGGACAATAAGTCTGCCGCAATATTTGCTATTGCGGTGATATTTTGGCTGCCCCATTCGCTGACCTGTTTGGCATTGATTTGAACAGTGCTGTGTTGAGCATTGTCAGAGATGATTTTGATGCAATGAATCAATTCCAGGGTACTGAATTTTACCGCTATTTGATAAAACGCCGAAGCCTCCATATCAAACATATCCTGTTCATTATATTCTTCGCTGGGCTCATCCAGGGTGATCAGAGGTAAAAATTCGTAAGCCGAGGTCGAACCTTGCCATTGTGGGTAAAAACAAAGGCTGGATTGTTGCCTGTCCATAATTTTGTTAGCCAGAAAATGCTTGCCAAGTGGTTGATGACGATGTCCTGCGATGCCGATATTCAATAATACCGGTGTTGATGTGGCAGGAAATGTCGCTAAAGTAAAGGCGATGGCGGCAGCCATGTTGACTTTGCCCAGGCCAGACAGCGTCAAACAGATATCATTGTTGACATAAAGGCTGAAAGGGGCGGTTATGGGGTGTTTTTTGAGTGCATAATGCTCGATCAATGGTTTTGCTTCACAGGGCAAGGCGCAAAAAAACATCAATGTGGGGTGGGCGCTCATCGATAGGACTCCAGAATTCTTTGATAATGTGCTGCCTGCCCGGTTTTATTGCGTTTTAATGCACCTTGTCTGAAAATAGTGCATTTTTTGATCAGCATATCGATGGCGGCTTGCCGGTCTTCGGGTGTTAACCAACCGCTGCCGATGATTTTTTGCAAGGCGACAATGCGGAATCTGTCCATGCCCCAGAAACGGGCAGAAAGCTGGTCGGCATGGCCGCCGTATTTTTTTATCAATGCTTGTTCAATGAATAAAACCGGATATCGGGCAGTGATTCTAAGCCATAAATCATAATCCTCACAAGCCGGTAACGATTCGTCAAACAAACCGCTTTGCTCAAACACACTGCGATGAATCAGGATAGACGAAGGAGACATGGCGCATAATGGCAGGCAATGCTGAAAGATCCAGCCGCCTTTTTTTTGATGTTTGTTCATCTGGTTAACCCGGCGGCCGCGACGAATCCAGATTTCTTCCGTATGGCAGACTTTTATAGCGGGATTTTGACTTAATGCATTGCATTGATGGCTTAGTTTATCAACCAGCCATTCATCATCTGAATCAAGGAATGCAATCCAGTCACCCTTGGCTTGTCTGATTCCCACGTTCCTGGTATGGCTAACCCCTTTGTTTTGCTGATAAATATAACGCAACTGAGGAAATTGTTGCTGCATGATGAGGCCTGTCTTGTCGTTAGAGCCATCATCAACGACAATGATTTCATCAGCAGGTCGCGACTGATTCAATATCGAATGGAGCGCCCGGGGCAACACATCGGCGCGATTGAAGGTTGGAATAATAACTGAAATTTTAAACATATTTGTCTTAAATTTTCTCTGTACATGACAAAAATTAACTTATGACAAATGAGTCTCATGTATTCCAGTGACAAAAGGTATGGGTTGCAAAAGAGCAATCACTTTTCTAATCATCCTTTTTGATTGAGATAAGACATTAAACAACGTTGAGCGGATACAATCTAATCCATATCGAAACAGGCTTTGCGCGAGCCGCTGATGTGTTTTGGTTTTTATTGGTAACTCGCAATCATGTTTCCATTCGCCTGCTTTATGTGACCAACAGAAAGCAATAACGGGAAGTACCAACAATTTTTTGATCCGAAGATAACCGACTACACGCGTTTCCTCAAGTTTGAATCCCCGTCCTTTTAAACCGCCGAAAAGCGTTTCGATTTCCCAACGCAAGCCATAAATTTTAATCGCATCAGGGTTCAAATGCTGACAGACGATGATTAATAACTCACCATCACTCAGCCGTAACCCACTGAGATAAATTGAACAATTTCCCGAATAGCGCGCTGTTGAGAGGTGTCGTGTGCTACCCGGCTTAAGCCCATAAAACAAACGCTCTACGCGTATTCGCTGGCCTTGGGCATTGGTTGTCCAGGCGTTGTTGCGAATACGGATATAAAAGGGAATCTCTTGCTCAAACAACCAGCCCATCCATTCGTCTCCAATAAACTCCCGATCAGCCAAAAGACCTTTGATGTGATGTCGGCCAAACTGCGCAATAAAGCGTTTCATCAGCGCTATACGTTCCTTCGTATTAGAGTTGCCCCGCTTGTTTAAAGGCAACCAATACACAGGAATGGCGGCACCCCGATAAACCACGGCAAGCACCAGCAGATTAATATTGGTTTTACCCCACTTCCAATTCGTCCTGTCTAACGTCAGATAGTAATCCTGATCAGTGAAACCAAACAGTTTCATGATGAAATGAGCGACTTCATTGTAATCCAGCCAATGGTCACTGAAAAATCGTTGCATCCGTCGATATCGTGAGGAAATTTTTGCCCGACGGGGAAAGAATACGGCGAGCTGGGCCAGATTGACCGTGCTAACTGCCATCAAAGCAATTAACATACCCACAAAACAAACGATTCTTGCCTTGTTCCATTGAAAGTGCTCAGTTAATATGACGGTCAGCTCGTTGATTTGTAATGTCCCGTTATTCATATTCGCTAAAACAAAATGCGGTATTTAATTACATTTCAACGAGCTACGCCAGCTTTTAATATTTTTTGTCATGTACAGAGTTAAATTTTAATTAATTGTTGCATTTTTATAAGACATCACTTAACAGGCTGTTGATTTAATCCAACCTGGAGGCCGCATTGTTTCGTTGCCATAATTGGCATTTGATTACATAACTAATTGTTATTTATGGTAAAATGATTCAATCCATTTGATATTCCCCGATTTTTTATTTGTTATGCGCGGCATTGATTATACCCAAAACGAATTATTCAGTTATCGGACGCTGGAATCTAGAATTCCGGGTGATCATCCTTTACGCAAACTACGATATTTGGTCGATATTCTATTGACTACTTTGGATGAGGAGTTCGATGACCTGTATTCCCGACGGGGCCGGGCGTCAATTCCTCCCGAGCGTTTACTCCGTGCCAGTTTGTTGCAAATCCTGTTTTCCATTCGTTCGGAGCGGCAACTGATCGAACACATTGATTTCAATCTGCTGTATCGTTGGTTTGTCGGCTTATCAATGGATGATGAGGTTTGGGATCATTCAACGTTCAGCGCCAATCGTGACCGTCTATTGAATGAGCGCGTGAGTCGTTTGTTTTTTGATCGTGTGCTGTGCCTGGCCGAATGGCAGGATTTAGTCTCAGACGAACACTTTTCGGTTGATGGCACGCTAATCAAGGCCTGGGCTTCTGTGAAAAGCATCAAGGCCAAAGATGGTTCGAGCCGGCCGCCGGAGGACTCCACCCGCAATCCGAGTGTCAACTTCAAAGGCGAGAAACGCTGTAACGACACGCATGAATCGACAACGGACCCGGAAGCAAGGATGTATAAAAAAAGTCAGGGCGATAAAGCCCAACTCGCTTTTCCGGGCCATGCACTCATGGAAAATCGCCATGGTTTGGTCGTCGATGTTGAAGTGACCCGGGCGACAGGAACGGCCGAGCGGGTGGCGGCGACAAAAATGATCAAACGCAGCGTCAAAAAAGCGGGTGCCACAGTGGGCAGTGACAAAAACTATGATACCCAAAACTTCGTTGCCGAGCTTCGCGCCATGAAGGTGACCCCGCATGTAACTCAAAAAGCGAAAGGTTCGGCGATTGACAAGCGGACAACCCGGCACTCAGGTTATACCAGCAGTCTCAAAATCCGTAAACGGATCGAAGAAGTCTTTGGCTGGAGCAAAACTGTTGGGGGATTACGTCAAACCCGGTTTCGCGGAGTGAAAAAAGTGACTGCCCAAACCGTATTCACCTTCGCAGCGTATAATCTGACCCGCCTGATGTCCTTGTTGCAATGGCGTTATTCAACTGCGTAGGCACCGTTGTGCCTGAAATCCGCCAAAAGGCGAAAATAAAGCCTCGAAAGGGCAATATAAACCGGCTGATACCGGAAAACCTGACTAATCAGGCCATCCAGAGGTAAATTTAACCCAAAATGAAGGGCTGGAGCCGGAGGCATAGGGGCGTTTTTCAACAGCCTGTTAAATTGCAAAAAGCCTTTTTGGGTTCATATTAGTTTAGACGGAGGTTGATAATGCCAGCAGTTATCAAAGATAATCAGGAAAGACGCAGTCAAAGCCAACAATTGGTTGATGAATTACAAGCAGAAAGAAAGCAGCTTTGGGCATTATTTTGTCAAATTGCTGAAATGAAGCCGTTTGAAAATAGCGATGAAATAGCACCGGTTTTGATGAAGTTTTCTGAAATCCTTGTCGATTATGTTTCATTGGGACATTTTGGTTTATTTGAAAGGGCTTTGTCAGGAAACGAACGACGTAGCAATATCATGGAAACAGTCAATCGTATTTATCCCAGTTATTCACAGACCACAGATAGCGTGATCGCCTTTAATGATCGCTATGATGATTCCAAAAAAGTTCGTGACCTGAATGATCTGGAAAAAAACTTGTCTCAACTAGGTGAAGAATTAGCCAAACGCATGGAGCTGGAAGACCAAGTATGTTCCGTATTACTCAGAAAATAGGGGGGGGGCGACAAAGCTGTATTGAATTCAGCACTGTTTTGTTGGCACCCATTAGCCGGTTTCTACAACGTTGCTTGTGCGATAAGCAGCTTTCTTCTGGCTATTGAATTTAGCAACCTCTCTATGGCGTCAGGAGAATTGCGAATAACCGCGACTGTTAGGGCGACGCTGAACAAATAGCCATACTGTCAGTGATCATAGGGTGTTGTACTATTTGCGCTTTGTTTACAAAATCAATGGCTTGCAGCCATTGATTTTGGTGGCACATCCCTATGGCCACTGGCGTTTCGAATAAATCAGCGATTCATTAGTCTAAATTAGCTATTATCGCAAGTCATGCAGTTATACTCGCCTGCGATTTAACAATCTGCATAACAAGGCTTCAGAACCGTCCCTGGGTCTGCTGAAGTTTCAGGTTAATTGCCAATGGTCGTGCCTGAGCCTTTGGAGTCTTTTGCCTCTTTAATAAACTGACTTCTCAACCGTTTGAAAGCAGACCATAAGGTTTTATCCATTACCACGTGGTTACCAATGGAAACAATGACTCGGGTTAATTCGGGTATTTTTGTCTTGGTTGAAATCAGATAAATAGGTTGTACATATAAAACCGAATTTTCCATCGGTAGAATAATCATGCGGCCTCGTTCGACTGTTGACCCATGCTGATCCCATAAGGTGAATTGCTTGGAAATGTCTGGATCCTGATCAATCAGGGCTTCAACCTGTGCTGGACCATTGACTTGTACATCCTTTTTGAATTTGTAAATGACTACATTCGGATCATAAGAATCATCACATTTTTCGTAGTTTAGCATGCTGGCCATGCCGACCATACTGAGATTGTCGCGGTTAATCGGTGTCATCGGATTGATCATGACAAACTCTTCACGGTTATTGCAATGATTAAAATCCATGGTAATAAAATAAGGCCGGATAATATGCTTGTTGACGCGGGCAAACTGCCAGGTTTCTGCTTGTTCGTAGAACAATGGAGGGTCAATCTGATGATATTTGGCGAATACCTTCATTTGCATATAAAACAGATCACGCGGATAACGCAAATGTTTGCGCAGGGTGTCTGGCATTTCACTCAATGGTTTGAAGACCCCCGGGTAAGCACGATCATAAGCCTTGATAATTGGATCGTTGGGTTCAACGATGTAATAGTCTACATGTCCACTATAGGCATCCATAACAATTTTTACGGAGTTACGCACATAATTGAATTCGTGCTGGCCCTCAAAAAAATCATTTTCAGCTGGTTTCGAAACAGGATAGTATTTCGATAATGTATAAGCATCCTGTATCCAGTAAAAACGGTTCGCTGTCAGGACCAGGTATGGTTCTTTATCCAGGTGCAGAAACGGTGTTAAGGTGCTGATGCGCTCAATTAAATTTCGACGTATCAGCATTTTACTTTTCGAAGAAATATTGGTGGAAAAGAAAATTTTCTCGTCTTTAAAGTAAAAGGCAAACAGTAATTTGCGAAAATAAGATGGAATAAGGATGCCGCCAGCATCGGCATTTGAGGTGGAGATGCCTTCAACATTTAATTTGTTGGGAACAATCGCATAATTATATTTTTCCAGGCCATAGTAAATATCGGGGTATTTAATTTTAAAACCCACTGGAGAGAATAAATTTAAATCGCGCAAATACCACATGATGGGTTTGCCTGCATCCTGTGCTGCAGGGGTGATAACTGCTCCATAGCCATGCGTATAACGTAAATGTGTGTTTTCCCAGCTTTGAGCTTCCAGGGGTAGTTTCTTGATATTCAATTCACGGGCGGCCAGATTGACTTGTTGAAGATGCTGATTCAAAAAATAACGATCTTCATTGACAAGCGGGAAGCGATAATAAGGGCGAATTGCTTGTAATTGTTGATAAACATCCTGTAAAAATTCCCGATCCCAAACGGGGATGTTTTCAAAATGTTCTTTGGTTGACCAATTCTCGATGTCTCGAGTGGCATCAAGATTAACTGAAAAGTCAACAATCTTGATTTTATTCAGATCATAAGCGTCCAATGTCGCATCAATATTGTATTTCATAAAGATGCCTTCAGCTTTAACCGGGTTAGGTTGGACGATCAATTGATTCATCAGGTCAGGAATAAATCTGATTCTTTCTAGGCCTTGAACGCCGGCAAACAACGCGGCCGAAACGATCAAAGGCCATTTTATACGATGCTTATCAGAGAAAATGAATAAAGCAGCGGTAATGGCAGAGGCTATAAAAGTGACAATCGATAACCAGATCAATGGCAGGTAAAATCGCATTTCAACGAAACCCGGGCCAAAGAAAACCGGTTCATGATCACTGATATAGAGTAATGAATAGCGGTCCAGTAAGAAGCCCCAGACGACAAATAACACGACAAAGCCCATCAGGATAGACAGATGTATTTTTGCGCCTAAAGGATATTCCTGATTTTGATTGGGAACAAAAATATGTTCCAGCCAATAGAGTATGCCAACCAGGACGAATAAAATACTGGCGGTATATAGCAGCTCTTGTTGGATCAGCATGAAAATTGGATAGGCCAGCATGTAAAAACTGACATCCTGGCCATAAACCGGATCGCTCAATCCGGAATCTTCACCAAAGAAGAAAAGTAGCGCCGGTTCCCATTGATGATAAAAAGGCACAGCGATAACAATAGCCAGCAGTAAAGATAGCGGAGTGTATATCTTGATGGAACCGCTCATAAAAACATCGGCAAAGCGTTGGAAGCGGCGGCGTTTATCGGCATCGAGCAGAACGGCATCAGGCGGGTTCAGTCCCAGGTAGCGAGACGCGATCCAGAAATGGAAGAAGAAAATAGCGAAAAAAACAATTGTAACGCCACCTGACAAAATAAAGCGATACAACAGACGGAGCCAGAAATAGCCCTCAAAATCCAGGGAGCGGAACCACCATAAATCGACAAACAGATCGAGGAAAAAGAAATAGAATGCAACATAGGAAACGATCATGACGATCAACGTTGCTAGCACTAAAACAGGTAACAGTTTCCAGTTACGCATAATGTCCTCTATGTTTTTTTTATTGGAAAAATATTGCACTGCACAAAGGTACAGCACACAATTTCTTTGCAGGA
This sequence comes from Methylomarinum sp., assembly GCA_965277025.1. Classification (GTDB taxonomy): domain Bacteria; phylum Pseudomonadota; class Gammaproteobacteria; order Methylococcales; family Methylomonadaceae; genus Methylomarinum. The sequence continues at coordinate 3,687,876 of OZ255706.1, read as the reverse complement.
TTGGATGAGCTGGAAGTTACGAATATAAAATAACTATGGAAACTTATCCATCAATACAAAAATGGTGCTGTACAAGGGCAACTTGAGCAAAACAGATCAATTGCTCAAAAAATTACTTCTTAAAAAGGTACGATTGCCCGCTTGTCTAAGGTATACGGCGTAAATATCCATATTCTACCACCAGTTATGTCAAATCGTATTTTGCATGCTGTCTCCCTAATCCCCAGATAGAAAGCTCTAAAAATGGAAAGAGCCCTGGTTGTATAATGGTTTGCGACGAAACAATCCATCACCCAATGGGTGCACCTGATGCTTATGAACATCTTACCGTATAAACTGAGCAAAACAAACGATCAACTGACCTCGCGCGCCGGTTTACTCACCATCGCGCACTTGATGCAATCGCTGCAGCTGGGTGAACATATTGATCAGGTATTCCCACTGCCCAAAAGCAATCGGGGAATCAAGCCATCGGCTTATCTTGAAACTCTGATTCTGATGCAGCATGAGGGCAGTTTTCACCTGGATGATGTGCGTCACCTCCATGACGAAAGCGCGTTGCTTTCGGTGTTGGGGATGAAACAAATGCCAAGGTCCAGTGCGCTGGGCGATTGGTTGCGATGCATGGGGCGCCAGTCAATCGCTTTCAGCGGCTGGAAAGCGGTGAACCGGCGCATTCTGGCAGCCGCTTTGCAGCGTAAAAAAAGCATTACGCTGGATATTGATGCCACCGAAATCATCGCCAATAAGCGTGGGGCGCAATGGACCTATAAGAAAAACCGCGGTTATATGCCAATGGTCGGCCATATCGCTGAGACCGGTCAGGTTGTGGCGTGCGATTTCAGGGCGGGTAATGATTCGCCAGCGAAAGAAAACCCGGAATTCATCCAACATTGCCAAGACAGTTTGCCGAAAGGTGTTCATATTAAAAAACTACGCATCGATGCGGCAGGCTATCAACAAAAAATTATCGAATACGTCGACCAACAGCCCATTCAATACGGCATTCGGGCAAAAATGAGCCGGGCGGTTAAAGAACACATTGAACAGTTGAGCGAAACCAATTGGCGGCCCATGATTCACCGCAATGGCGAGGTTAGCCAAAGCCGGCAAACGTATCGCATGCTGCATTGTATCGGCGATTATGATCAGCCGTTTACCCTGGTCATTCAGCGAATCCCCCTGAAAGGTCTGGCCTCACTGGACCTGGATGATGCGGATGGTCAGGAACAACTGGAAGACAGTCGCTACATATATCGCGCCATCGCCACCAATCGGGATGATCTGTCAGACAGCGACATCATCCACTGGTACAACCAGCGCGGCGAAGACAGTGAAAACCGCATCAAGGAACTGAAACACGACTTTGGTGGCGACACGCTGCCTTGTACAGATTTTGACGCGAATGCACTTTATTTTCATATCTGCGCACTCTCCTACAACCTGTTTGCGCTGATGCGGCAACTCTTGCCGGAAAAGTTGGCGCACCATCGCGCTATCACTCTGCGCTGGCGTCTTTATGGCATCGCCGCCAAAATCACCCGAACCGCGCGTCAACTGATCATCAAGGTCAAAGACTGCCATCGACGCCTGTTTGAGCAGGTACTGACTGCACTTGGGTCGATAGAATCACCGCCGATATAGAACATAAACAATAATAAACAGCATTCACGCACGTCGTCCCCAGGACAGGTGCGCTTTTAATCCAGCGCATTCGCCGAAAATAGCGAATTCGGCTGCGATAACACGAGGATTTGACGAAAATTGAACGAATAATCGTTGCAAACATCCCGATTATCGCCCCGGCGCAGGCTGATATCAGCTTTTTTGTGGCTGAGAGCCGAGGTTGATGGGTCTATTTGGGGATTTGGGTGTCTTTTTATGAAAATTTTAACGTGGTGGGTGGGGGGTATGCTGGCTTTTGCTTGAATTGCTTATTTCGGGAAACGCTGAACAAATCAGCGTGCTGTACAGGAAGGTTTGATATCTTCATTTTTCAGCCATGCGAAAACAAATAATAATCGACTTCACCGGCTGATTTTTGACGTAAAGGTTGCCAGTTTCTGGGTAAGTCAGCCAAAGACAGGTTTTTTTCAACTTCTACATAAATGAGAGCGTCTTCCGCCAGCCAGTTTTTTTCTTCCAGCCATTGGCAAGTCTGAACAACCTGGTTTTGCTTGAATGGCGGATCAAGAAAGACAATATCAAAAAGCTGTTGCTCACCTGTCGCCAGATAGCGAAAAACATCCTGCTGAACAATTTTAAGCTGCGAAGCTTTTAATAATTGCGTATTGGCATGTAATTGACGGCAAATATCAGGATTTTTTTCTATCTGGATAACTTGTTTGGCGCCACGGGAAGCTGCCTCAAAACCGAGCGCGCCGCTGCCGGCGTATAGATCCAGGCAGCGGCTGCCGATAATGTCGTTCTGCAACCAGTTAAACAGGGTTTCCCGGACTCTGGCGGGTGTTGGCCTAAGGCCCGGGAAATCCTGGAAAGGCAGTTGACGGCTGCGCCATTGACCACCAATGATGCGAATTTTATTACGCATTGGAATTATTCGCCGCCGACGGTGACAATTTGCAGTTTTTCCGGGCGAATCCGGTCACTGAATGCCTGTTTTATCGATTCAACAGTGACCGCTCTCACCTTGTCCTGGAACGTGTCGAGATAATCCAGTGGTAACTGGTAAAAGCCAATCATGGAAACATACTGGCTCAGCTTTCTATTCGTGTCAAAACGCAACACAAAACCACCGGTAATATTTTTCTTGGCTGCGGTCAGTTCGGCTTCAGTTGGGGCCTTGTCAACAAAATCAGTCAAGGTATCGATCATGACCTTCAAGGCTTGTTCGGTCTGGTCATTACGGGTTTGTAAACCCAAGGTAAAAGGACCTTTTCGGCGCATGGGTGAAAAATAACTGTAGGCACTATAAGCAAGGCCGCGTTTTTCACGCACTTCCTTGAATAAACGTGAAATCAGACCACTGCCGCCGAGAATATGATTGCCAACGTATAAGTCGAAATAATCCCGATCTTTACGTGTGACGCCTGGCAGGCCAGCCAAAACATGGGTTTGTGTCGATGGAAAGGCGATATGCCGGGTTGTCCCCTGTTGAGGCAGGTCAACGGGGGGGATCGGTTTGGGCTTGTCGCCAGTCGGCAGGCCGTTAAGCAGCTCGTCGGCCAGCTTTTCTGCCTGTTGACGAGTCAAGTCACCGACTATGGCGATGACGGCATTGCTGGCGACATAATAGTGGCGATAAAATTGACGCAGATCCTCCGGCGTCAATTTAGAGACTGTGTCCAGATAGCCTAAACTGGGATAAGCATAAGGGTGATCATGGTACAAGGCTTTAAAATAGGCGAGACTGGCGACCGCACCAGGTGATTCTTCCCGGTGTTTTAATGCGGCCAGGGTGCGTTTTTGTTCACGGTCGAAATCAGCTTGATGAAATGTCGGTTTTGCCAGAATCGTTTTCAGGGTCTCTACAGCCTTGTCATACAAAGGCTTTTGCGTCAAAGTGCGTAATGAGACAGTCGCCATATCGATTGAAGCGTTGTTGCCAAACTGTGCGCCAACACTTTCAAAACGTTTCGCAATATCAAATGCGTTCCAGTTTGCAGCGCCTGTTCCCAGCATAGCGGCGGTCAATGCCGCCAGGCCATGTTTGTCGCCATCACGGGCGCTGCCAGCATCAAAGGTGATGCGTATATCGACTAACGGCAGATTTTGGCTGTGGACATAATAAACTCGGCTGCCACGATCTGTCTGCCAATGTTCAATGTTGACCGCCGCCCATAATGAAGAGCTGAAGCCGAGTAAAATAACCAATAAAAGTTTACTGCGCATGGCGACCTCCTACTGCCTTGTGGGATGGGGATGATTGCGTGATGGGCTGGGGATCCAGGTAGGCGATGCTCAAATGATCTTCAATCAAATATTGTCGTGCAACCTGGCGCAACTGTTCGGCCGTTATTTGTTGAATCTTATCGACATATTCAGCTGCTTTTCGCCAGTTCAGGCCAATCGTTTCCAACATGCCCAATTGCATGGCCTGATAGAAATTGGAATCTTTTTCATAAATATTGTTGGCCAGAACTTGTGCTTTGACGCGCTGCAATTCATCGTTTGAAACCAGCTCCCGCTGTAACTGATAAATTTGCTCTTTCAAGGCGTATTCCAGATCAAATACTGTTTTTCCGGCAGAAGGGGTGGCATCTAACATAAACAATGAAGACATGCGGGCATACAGATCATAACCGGCTCCAGCGGAGACAGCCAATTGTTTTCCTCTGACCAGTCGGCTGCTCAAGCGGGCGCTGGCGCCACCATCAAGAATGCCGGCCAGCACTTCCAGCGCATAAGCCTGCCATTCCTGATCGACCGTTTTTAATGAGGGAACTTTGTAGCCCATCAATACATAAGGCAGTTTCGCCGGTAGTTTTATGGTCATTTTACGCACACCAAGCTGCTTTACTTCGGTTTGTGGTTTGACGGGGGTAATTTTACTGGGCTTGAGCGGTGCAAAATAACGTTCAGCTTGTTGAAAGACTTCGTTAGCGTCAACATCACCGACTACCACTAACGTCGCGTTATTAGGTGCATACCAGAGTTGATACCAGCTTTTCAGATCATCGATCGTGTAATGGGCAATATCTGATGGCCAGCCAATAACCGGGTTTCTGTAAGGACTGTTGCTAAAGGCCATTGCCATAAAGTGCTCATGCGTTTTTGCCCGAGGCTTGTCATCGGTGCGCATGCGGCGTTCCTCGGTCACGACTTCCCGTTCTTTTTGCAGTTCCTCATCCAGCAAATTCAGGTTGCGCATACGGTCTGCCTCCAGTTCAAAACTGATCGGCAAACGGTTTTTTTCCAGGGTTTGGAAATATGCCGTGTAATCGCGTCCGGTAAAGGCGTTTTCTCTGCCACCATTTTCAGCAATAATGCGGGAAAATTCTCCAGCTGGATGTTTGTGGGTTCCCTTGAACATCATATGCTCCAGCATATGAGAAATACCGGTGATGCCACCGGGTTCATAGCTTGAACCCACTTTATACCAGACTTGTGAAACAACGACGGGTGAGCGATGATCCGGTTTGACCAGCACTTTCAGGCCATTGCTCAATATTTTTTCATGTACGGTGGCGTCCGACGCCTGTACGGTGACAGATGACAGTAACAAAAACAGCATCAGTAATCTCATTTTCCCTCCTGGTTTTAAACTGAACAGCGGATGCGACTATTTCAATCATGCTAAGTTCACTGTAATATAAGCGATTGTCGAGCAGACAGGTGAATCTTTACATGCCACAGCAAAGTGTATTAGCAACCTTTAAAAACTATCTGGCCTTGTGTAAACCCCGAGTAGTGACGTTAATCGTTTTTACCGCCATCGTCGGTATGTTATTGGCTGTGCCCGGGCTGCCTCCACTGGATAAATTTATCTGGGGGACGGTAGGTATTGGGCTGGCGGCAGCTTCCGCGGCGGCTATTAACCATTATCTCGATCAAACTGCTGATGCCACCATGGGGCGAACCAAAAACCGGCCTTTGCCAAAGGGGCATCTGAGTCCGAAAAATGTGCTGATATTTGCCGGCATTATCGGACTGATATCCATGCTGGTATTGTACTTTTTTGTCAATCCTTTGACTGCCGGGCTGACGTTTTTATCGTTGATAGGCTACGCCATTATCTACACCGTTTATTTAAAGCATATGACGCCACAAAATATTGTCATCGGTGGGGCAGCCGGTGCGGCGCCGCCGCTATTGGGCTGGTGTGCAGTCACCGGGGAATTGCATCCTCACGCCATGCTGTTGTTTTTGATAATATTTGTTTGGACGCCGCCACATTTCTGGGCCTTGGCCATCGCCCGCAGGGAAGAGTACGCCAAGGTTGAAATTCCCATGTTGCCGGTCACTCATGGGCCGGGATTTACTCGCTTGCAAATTCTGCTGTACACCATTTTATTGTTGATTGTCACTTTGTTGCCGTATCTGACCGGCATGAGCGGGGTCATTTATCTGCTTAGCGCCGTTTTGCTGGGGGTGTATTTTATTTATATGGCGATCCGTATGTTGCAGCGCAAAGACAATCAAACCGCGATGAAAACTTTTTGGTATTCATTGTGGTATTTAACCGGTATTTTTGCCGCTTTATTGATTGACCATTATTTTCTCTATCGTCTGTCATGAACGAGCATCCTTTTGCTGAATTTATCAAGATCCTGGGGAAAGGCAAAAAAGGTTCACGTCCGCTGACACAGGATGAAGCTTATCGCGCCATGCAAATGATTATGCGTGATCAGGTCGAACCGATTCAGCTCGGCGCATTTTTGATGCTGATGCGGGTCAAAGAAGAAACGCCGGAAGAGTTGGCGGGTTTTGTGCAGGCCGCCCGGGAAAGTTTCGCCAGCAATCAACACAAAGTGAAAGTGGATCTGGACTGGTCCTCTTATGCCGGAAAACGCCGTCATTTACCGTGGTTTTTGCTGGCGACGCTGCTATTGGCAGACAATGGTATTCGAATCTTGATGCATGGTGCAGAAGGACACAGTGATAATCGCATCTATACTCGTGATGTTTTAAATCAGCTGGGTGTGGACGCGGCAACATCCATTGAGCAGGCAAAACAGCAATTGGATCAACGCAATTTCAGCTATTTGCCGTTACAGATATTTTGTCCGAAGCTACACCAAATGATTGATTTAAGGCCACTGATGGGGCTGCGTTCCCCCGTCCATACCTTGGTGAGATTATTGAATCCATTTAATGTCGCATACACGATTCAGGGTATTTTCCACCCCAGTTATCGTCAAGTGCACCAAAAAGCCGCGTTATTATTGGGGTATCCGCATATGGCGGTTTTAAAAGGCGAGGGCGGGGAGACTGAGCGCAATCCTGATGTGGAGTGTCTGGTGCAAAGCGTACATCAAGGACAGCTAAGCTTTGATGTTTGGCCGCCATTGTTTGAACGCCGGCATATCAAACCTGAAGTATTGGACCCTGTGCAATTAAAACAGCTTTGGCAAGGTAGCTGGCAGGATGAATTTGCACAAGCAACGGTGATCGCTACCGCCGCTGTCGCTTTGAAGTTTTTGAACAAGGCTCAAAGCCAGCAGCAGGCGCATGAACTGGCTGAGCAGTTTTGGCAAAACAGAAACCGGGATAAATTTAATTAACTGAAAAAAAGGGGAATACCTTCGACATCTTTTTGTAAATACAGGTATTCCAGCCCCATTAAGGTTGAGTAATTGGTTGAGTAATTTTTTCTGGTTCCCAAGCTCCCGCTTGGGAATCCTGATCTAGAAGCTCCGCTTTAACAAAGCAGGGTCAAGCTAACTGGATAGAGTTTTCTAAGGTTTGGCTTGGGAACGGTTTTTTTGTGAAGCAGGAGATTCTTTCACAAGGAACCCAAGCTGTGGAGCTTGGGTTCCAGCATAGGTTTTTGTTTTGGCGCTTTAAGAACGCAAAGCGTGTCGTTTCATCGCGCCCATGCTTCTGCATTGGCGCGATGAAACAGATGTGTAGATGGTTATGCCTGTTATCAGTATTGAAGTCACAGATTCATGTTTAACTGAAAAAACGGGGAATACCTTCGATATCTTTTTGTAAATACAGGTATTCCAGGCCCATTAAGGTGGAGTAATTTTCACTGGTTGCCCAGATTACCTTGATTTGTCCGGATAGATTCAAACGTTTGAATTCATAATTGGTGATAGTACCGGGCTGAACCTCAACCTCATCGCCAATACGAATCATTAAGCCTTCAACCGAGACATTTTCAGTGCTGAAGGTGTAGGTTTCCCCATTGAAGACAATTTTACCTGGAGCCGACAGGTTTTTACGATAGGCTTTACGCTGATACAAAAGATGATCGACTTCATAATTAATATGGCAAAATTACAACCCAATTTGAATGGCGTCATCCTTGTTTTCCATGCGGACGATTTCCGCTTCCCCTGCAATTCGTAATTGAGGTAAGTAAATATCGATCACCGGGGAAATTCTGGCGGCTTCGAAAATATCCTTCGCCTCACGAATCACGTTATTGTTTAATAATTCAACCAATACACCAGTTATTGACAAATTAATGACACGAATGCCTATTTCTTCGCCATTGATATAAATAAGTCCGTCTGTGGACAGGTTTTTGCGATAAGCTCGATCTTCAGACATTTTTGATTTTTTTGGGTAATCCGACTTTTCTTAAGAATAGATGTAACTACTCAGCGTAAATAAGTAAAAAAACTGCTTGACACGATTTTAGCGTTATTTCTGATTTTCTAACGGCAACACCTGGCGCAAGAGGTTTACTGTATTAGCCTGCGTTAGTTGAGGCGTGTTGCCTTATAAGCACTGCCCGATAGCCCTGCTGCCGTGCATTTCTAAAATACGATGACGGGCAACACAGAGGCAAAAATTCGTATTTCAAAAGCCATGAGACAATAGTCCTGTACTTAAACCCACAGGCCGTTTCATTGAAGATTGATTCCATTGATGTAGAGGCTGCCATTACCAATGCCCGGCAGCTGATTGAAGATGAAGCCGATTTATCTCCGGCGCTGCGGTCTTCGCTGGAGATATTGTTGTTGCTGGTCACGCTCTTGATGCATCGGCTCGGACTTAACAGCAGTAACAGTTCCAGGCCGCCATCAAGTGATCCTGATCGTAAAAGGAAAGCACGGGCTGGATCAAAAAAACCAGGTGGTGGACAGAAAGGGCATATTGGCACCACGCTGGTTAAAGTCGATGATCCCGATGACGTTATCTCCATCAAGATTGATCGCCGTACCTTGCCAGCCGGAAGCTACACGGCAGATGGCTTTGAAACCCGGCAGGTATTTGATATTGATATTTCACGGATTGTGACGGAATATCGTGCGCAAAGGCTTATCGATGAACAAGGTCGTCGGTTTGTTGCTCCTTTTCCCGAGGGCGTAACAAAAGCCGTGCAATATGGTGACCAACTCAAGGCGCACGCCGTGTATCTTTCGCAGTACCAATTATTGCCCTGCCAGCGCATCAAGGATTATTTTTCCGATCAATTACAGATCCCCATCAGTGAAGGTTCGTTGGTTAATTTCAATCAACTAGTGCACATAAGCGAAAACACCAATGCTATTTATGAGGAATATATTGTAATATGCTGAATAATACTATATTAAATTCAGCAGGTGATATCATGCCACGTCTAACAGCAGCCCCAATCAGTTTAACAGAAAAACAACGCACGTTATTGCAAGGCACAGTGCGTAAACATACAAGTCCTCAGAATTTGGTGACACGTTGCCGTATTATATTGTTGGCAGATGAAGGCATTAGTGTACATGAAACCATGCGCCAGTTAAAAACTGGACGGACAACTGTTCAAAATTGGCGAAAACGCTGGTTACAGAACAGTGAACAAGAAAACCCTTTAGCCCGGCTTCAAGATGCACCGCGAAGCGGTGCGCCTGCTATCTATACGGCGGAGCAAATTTGCAGCATTATCGCGATAGCCTGCGAACGCCCAGAGGATAGTCAACGCCCGATCACTCATTGGACGCAACAAGAAATAGCCGATGAAGCGATAAAACGGGGCATTGTTGATTATATTTCACAGCGCTCTGTTGGGCACTTTTTAAAAAGAAGCGGACCTGCAACCCCACCGGATGAAAGGCTGGTTGACGGCAAAAAAAGATGAATACTTCGACGAGAGGTGTCAAGATATTTGCGAAACCTGCCAACGGGCTTTGGAGCGGGAAGCGCAAGGCATCAAAACGATTTCGATTGATGAAATGACAGGGATTCAAGCTTTAGAGCGAGCAGCGCAGATATTGCCGATGAAGAAAGGAAAAGTTGAACGACAAGAATTTGAATATATTCGACATGGTACCCAGACCTTGATTGCAGGTTTTGATGTGGCCACGGGTGAAGTAATGGGAAGTATAGGAGAAACTCGAACAGAGCAAGATTTTGCCGAGTTTTTGAACCTGCTTTTTCATCAACAACCCAAACAAACCCATTGGCATTTAGTCATGGATAATCTCAATACACATTGTTCAGAATCGGTGGTTCGATTAATTGCCGAAAAAATTTCGTATTCAGGAGAATCAGGGGTTAAAGGAAAAGAGGGTATTTTGAAATCAATGGAAAGTCGTACTGCTTTTTTGACTAACCCAAACCATCCGGTTGTTTTTCATTTTACCCCTAAGCATTGTTCATGGCTTAATCAGATAGAGATCTGGTTTTCTATTTTAATGCGTAAAGTAATCCGGCGCGGCAACTTTAAATCTAAAGAGGATTTAAACAAAAAAATAGCGGATTTCATAAAATATTTCAATGAAACCATGGCTAAGCCTTTTCGTTGGACGTATCAGGCTAAGCCACTTACTCAATAGAGTGAGAACTTGCGCTTGTTTGCACTAGGAGGTTGTCGGGTTATGGGGGTTCGTGACGAGACGAGTGGGAAATCGAGTGGATTTTTTTGCTCTTTTGGTAGCGCTACGTGGTGCTACGCAACGAAAAAGAGCGGAAAAATACGCCGCACCCGCTGTCGCAGTAGAATCATCCATAATTCGATAGCCTCCAAGATAAAAATATCGCGCAGTTTCAACACTGCGCCAGCAATGATTCAATCATCGATTCCGCCTGGTGTAAATAGCCGCCGCCAAAAAGATTGAGATGATTCAGGATGTGGTAAAGGTTATAAAGTGTTTTCCGGGTCTGATAACCTTCGTCAAGCGGCAGGTTTTGCTGGTAGGCGGCGTAGAAATCTGCGCCGAAACCACCGAATAACTCGGTCATGGCGATATCGGCTTCGCGATCGCCATAGTAACAGGCTGGATCATAAATAACCGGTTGTCCTTCCGGGGTTGCTGAAGCATTGCCGCCCCACAGGTCACCATGCAGCAACGATGGGAAAGGCTGATAGTCACAAAAAAATGCAGCCAGTTTTTCGGCCAGTAATTCCCCGCGGTTTTGCAGTTTGCCGCCATAACCATTGCTGGCGGCAAACTCCAGTTGTTTCAACAAGCGTTGATCGCGCCAGAATTCGAGCCAATCGCTATGGCGTTGATTGCACTGGGGCGTGCTGCCAATGGTGTTATCCATTACCCAGCCAAAACAGGCTTGTTTGGGTTGGTGCATGGCGGCCAGCTGTTCACCCATTTTGCCAGCCGCCTGGCGATCGATGGCGCGTAGAGGAATGTATTGCAGCACCAGGTAGGCAAGCAGGTGTGTTTGGCCATAACAAATGACTTCCGGGACGGTAATGGCGTTGAGTGACGCCATCTCGGAAAGTCCCTGGGCTTCGGCTTCAAACATAAAGCCAAGTGATGGGCTGTTGGTTTTGACAAACCAGTCTACCTTGTTGGTCTGTAACCGATAGGCGCTATTGATACAGCCACCACCTACCGAGCTGACTTTCGCTGCTGATAAAAGTTGGCCTGTTTGTTGTTCCAGTACGGGTAGCAGGGATTGAATGCTCATGCTCACTCCTGGTTTATTGTGCTGTGGGCATTTTCGCAGGATGCTGCTTTCAAAGCCGGATTGAGCTTATTTTGCCCAGGTGTCCCGTAATGTAACCGTTCTGTTGAAGACCAGTTTATCATCTGTGCTGTCTTTACTGTCCACACAAAAATAACCGGTTCGTTCAAATTGAAAACGGCTCTCTTTTTCAGCGTTCCGGAGGCTTGATTCTACCCAGCAGTTTTTCAGAATCTCTAAAGAATTCGGGTTTAACGCATCCAGAAAATGTGCTTCAGAATCGGGGTTAGGCACGTTGAACAGCCGGTCATAGAGGCGAATTTCAGCCGCTAGAGCGTGTTTGGCCGAAACCCAGTGGATAACCCCTTTGACCTTGCGGCCTTCCGGGTTTTTGCCTAATGTATCGGGGTCGTAACTACAGCGCAGTTCAATGATGTTACCGGCATCATCTTTAATAATCTTTTCACATTTAATCACATAAGAACCGCGCAGGCGTACTTCATCACCATCTACCAGACGCTTGAATTTTCTCGGTGGGATTTCGGCAAAATCTTCTTGTTCGATATACAGTTCCCTGGCAAAAGGGACTTTGCGCGTACCCAGCTCGGGTTTTTGCGGGTGGTTGGCGATATCGAAAACTTCTTCAGCATCTTCATCATAGTTTTCAATGACAATTTTCAGCGGCTTTAACACCGCCATGCGGCGTGGCGCATTTTCATTCAGATCTTCACGAATACAGCTTTCCAGTACATCCATTTTGATCCAGGCATCTTTTTTGGTAACGCCGATGCGCTCACAAAAATCACGAATCGATGCCGGGGTAAAACCAGCTCGGCGCATACCTGCCAGGGTTGGCATGCGCGGGTCATCCCAGCCGTTGACATGGCCTTCGGTAACCAACTGGTTGAGCTTGCGTTTGCTCATTACGCAATATTCCAGTTGCAGGCGGGCAAATTCTATTTGTTGTGGATGGCAAGGCGTGTTCAGTTTATCCAGCACCCAGTCGTAGAGCGGTCTGTGATCTTCAAATTCCAGTGTGCAGATGGAATGCGTTATACCTTCAATAGCATCCGACAGGCAATGGGTGAAATCGTACATTGGGTAAATGCACCATTTGTCACCTGTCCGTTGGTGATGAACCCGGCGAATTCGGTAAAGCGATGGATCACGCATATTGATATTGGGCGAGGCCATATCGATTTTGGCGCGTAAAATGTATTGTCCATCGGCAAACTCACCGGCGCGCATGCGCTGAAACAGGTCCAGGTTTTCTTCAATAGGGCGATTGCGATTGGGGCTTTCTTTGCCGGGTTCGGTCAATGTGCCACGATATTCACGGATTTGTTCCGGTGTTAAATCATCGACATAGGCGTCACCCTGTTTGATCAGTTGAACGGCATAATCATACAGCTGTTCAAAATAATCGGAGGCATGATGTTTTTCATGCCAATGGAAGCTCAGCCATAAAATATCCCGTTCGATGGCTTCCATGAATTCGACGCTTTCTTTTTCCGGGTTGGTATCGTCAAAACGTAAATTGCAAATACCATTGAATTCTTCCGCCAGGGTAAAGTTCAGGCAAATGGACTTGGCATGGCCAATATGTAAATAGCCATTGGGTTCCGGGGGAAAGCGTGTCGCAACCCGGCCATTGTTTTTATTGGCTTTCAGGTCTGCCTCGATAATATGACGAATAAAATTGGCTGGAGTGGTTGTTTCAGTTGTTGGCATCGAAATGTCTGGATAAGTGATTGCTTAGGTAATAAAAGTACAAGCAGAATGCCAGCGCAGCAGCCATTTTACTTTGTTGGATCGAATAATATGTAAGTTACGGTAATTTCAGAGAACTATGGCAACTTATCCATCAATAACAAAAATGGTGCTGTAGCTAGGCTAAAGGCTATTTAATTTTATCGCTGATATAAGGCTCTATCGTTTGATACATCAGCTGATGCATTTTTGGGTTGCCCGTCAGGACATTACCGCTTGCCATGTAACCGTCATTAAACGAAAAATCAGTGGTTACGCCACCTGCTTCCTGAATCAGCAGCAGACCGGCCGCCATATCCCATTCTTTAAGGCCAATTTCCCAAAAACCATCCAGTCGGCCACAGGCGACATAAGCTAAATCAAGGGCGGCCGCACCTGCCCGGCGGATGCCTGATGTAGCAACGCACAGGGGGCGAAACAAGGCCAGGTAGTCTTCCAGGTATTCGTCGGATTTAAAAGGAAAACCGGTACCTAATAAAGCGCGTTCCAGGCGGGTTTCTTTGGAAACGCGAATACGGCGACTGTTTAACATGGCTCCGCCGCCCCGTTCTGCAGTAAATAAATCATTACGGGTAGGGTCGTAAATAACGGCTAATTGCAATTTGCCTTTGACCTTCAGTGCAATAGAAACGGCATATTGCGGGAAACCATGCAGGAAGTTGGTAGTGCCATCCAAAGGGTCGATAACCCAGACATAATCATCGCCTTTGTGTTCGCCGCTTTCCTCGGCCAAAAAGGCGTGATCCGGGTAAGCGGTGTGAATCGTGTTGATGATTTCCTGTTCGGCCTTGAAGTCGACTTCCGAGACAAAGTCATATTTTGTCTTTCGGTTGATTTGCAATTGGCCGATGTTATCCGCAGAGCGTTGAATAATATCGCCGGCATTTCTTGCTGCGCGAACAGCAATATTTAGCATTGGGTGCATAGAGGTGTTTCTATCCGATACAAATAAACCCTATAGGATAGCAAATCATCGCTTAAAAGTAACTATTCGAATTGGCGTTGAAACGGGGCAGGCAACGATAAAAAGTGGGGTTATATTCTTCGTATGTTAGTTTTTGCATGCGAAGAAGTCTGATTTCAGTGGTGCGCTGACTAGTTACTGTTAAAATAAAGCCTTTTCGTCTTCAGGATATAGAGTGTTAGCGAATTTTAGCGTCATTTTAATGGAAACCTCCCATCCCGGAAATATCGGCGCCGCAGCGCGGGCGATGAAAAACATGGGATTGTCTGATTTGCGTCTGGTAAGGCCAAAAACATTTCCCCATAGTGATGCAACGTCAAGAGCTGCAGGGGCGAGTGATGTGTTGGGCAACGCCCAGGTGTTTGACGATTTGAATGATGCGATTGGTGATTGTCAGATAGTGGTCGGCGCCAGCGCCAGAGACAGGACTATTGCCTGGCCGGTTTTGACGCCACGCGAATGTGCTGAAAAATTCATCAGTGACTGTTATCAAAATACCCGTGTGGGCTTGATGTTTGGTCGGGAAGATTCCGGTTTGAAAAATGAAGAGCTGGATAAGTGTGATTATTTATTGCGCATTCCCTGTAATCCGGGGTTCAGTTCGTTGAATCTGGCGCAGGCGGTACAGGTAGTCTCTTATGAATTATTTGTCGCCACCAAGCAATATTCGCCTCAGTCGATTCATGAAGCTGAACCGTTAGCGACGGCGGAACAAATGGAAGGCTTTTATCAACATCTGGAGCAGGCATTGGATGATATCGGTTTTTTGCATCGTGACAAGTCGCGATCCATCATGCGGCGATTGCGCAGAATCTATAACCGCATTGAACTGGAAAGCAAGGAAGTGGATATTTTGCGAGGTATATTACGTTTTTCACAGCATTATAATGGGAAATAAGCGTGTTTGAACAAATAAAAGAAGATATTTATTGTGTGTTTGATCGCGATCCTGCAGCGCAAAGCGTTTTTGAGGTGATGACTGCCTATCCCGGCTTCCATGCCATGTTGATTCACAGGATAAGTCATCGCTTATGGGAAATGGGGTTTCGTTGGCTGGCCAGGTTTTCTTCTCATATTGGCCGCTGGTTGACGGGTATTGAAATACATCCAGGCGCGACCATTGGTCGTCGTTTTTTTATCGATCATGGCATGGGGGTGGTGATTGGTGAGACGGCGGTGATTGGTGATGATTGCACGCTTTATCATGGCGTTACTTTAGGCGGCACCAGCTGGAACAAAGGTAAGCGTCATCCAACCCTGAAAAACGGTGTCGTCATTGGGGCAGGTGCGAAAGTGTTAGGACCTATCGAGATCGGTGCGGGCGCCCGGGTAGGCTCAAATTCCGTAGTGGTCAAGCCGGTGCCGGCAGGCGCCACAGTGGTAGGCATACCGGCGCATTTGGTGGAATCGAAAGCCAAGAAAAACCAGCGTGACGCCATCGCCAGAAAAATGGGCTTTGACGCCTATGGCGCTACGACGGACATGCCGGACCCGGTCGCCCATGCGATCAATCATATGCTTGATCATATCCATGTTATGGATCGACAGTTGGAAAAAATGCGCGCCGTATTGAATGATGCTGGAATCAAGGTGGAAGAAGAGCCTATCCCTGAGTTGGATAATTGTGAAATCAAGGGCGAAGATTAGCGAGCTGACGATTCCTGATAAAAGTTGACTAATTTAGTAGGTTTTATTATCATAACCCTAATTAAATTAGTTATATAGGTGTCTTGGTGAGGCTAACAACAAAAGGTCGTTACGCGGTGACGGCAATGCTGGATCTTGCGTATCACAGTCAAAATAAACCCGTTACATTAACCGATATTGCTACTCGTCAAACCATTTCACTTTCGTATCTGGAACAATTATTTGCACGATTACGCAAGGCTGGCATGGTCAAGGGTGTTCGTGGTCCGGGCGGGGGTTATCGATTAAGCCGTTCGGCTGATGAGATCAGTATTGCCGATATTATTGCGGCGGTCGATGAACAAGTCGACTCCACAAAATGTGGCGGTAAAGGTGATTGCCAGAATAATCTCCCTTGTCTGACGCATGAGTTGTGGACTGGCTTGAGTGATCACATTCGTCAATACTTGCAAGGGATAGCCTTAGGGTCGTTATTGGAAAAGGAATCGGTCAATGAAGTCGCCGTCAGGCAAGACAGGGATGCCGAAGCTATTATCAAGTTTCAAAGTTCTGGTAATCAGACTTCTGCCTGAAGCATTAAACGATAAAGTATGATCTACTTCGATCATAATGCGACGACACCGCTGGATGAAGCGGTGCTGGACGCAATGATGCCTTTTTTACAACGCTTTTATGCAAATCCTTCCAGCTTGTACCGAACTGGAAGGCTGGCAAAATCGGCTATCGACATCGCTAGAGAACAGGTGGCGGCGTTGGTTGGTGTCAGTCCCGGTCAGGTTGTTTTTACCAGCGGAGGCACCGAATCCAATAATCTCGCCATGGCGCAGATTGATAAAAAAGCGTGTTGCGCTATCTCCGCCATCGAGCATCCTTCATTGACAGAATCCGCCAGACATCATGCCGACAGGCTGTCGGCGCTGGCCGTTGATGGACAGGGACGGGTGGAATTTTCCACGCTAAAAAACAGCGGCCTGAAAGCCGGGGATTTCGCTTCGGTTATGCTGGCGAACAATGAAACGGGTGTGATTCAGGATATTCCACGTATTTTTGATATATTGCGAGGCCAGGGAGTTATTTGTCATAGTGACGTGGTGCAGGCCGCCGGTAAAATACCGGTAGAGTTTAATGCTTTGAAGGCGCAATTGCTTAGTCTATCCAGTCATAAGATTTATGGTCCAAAAGGCTGTGGTGCGTTAATTTTTGACAGAGGATTTCCGCTTAAACCATTGCTATTTGGTGGAGGGCAAGAGCAGGGTGTTCGAGCCGGGACAGAGAATGTCGCAGCTATTGTGGGTTTCGGTCAGGCTGCTGAAATGGCCAGAACAAACCTTTCTGCCCGGAGACAAAAACTTTTGCGCTTACGTCAGGCGTTGGAGGCGCAGCTCCAGCAGCTGCAAGGTTGTGTGATCTTTTCACAGCAGGCCGAGCGCTTACCCAATACCATTCAATTTTCGCTGCCTGGCATCGATGGGGAAATGTTACAGATGCAATTGGATCGGCAAAATATCGCAGTTTCCAGTGGTTCAGCCTGTGCATCTGGCGGCGGGGAGCCTAGCCCTGTTCTGACCGCTATGGGTATTGACGCTGATGTGGCCAAAGGTGCTATTCGAGTCAGTTTTGGTAAAGATAATGAGCTGGCTGACATTGAAACATTTATGTCAACATTAAAGAAAATTTTGGGAGTATGATTATGGCCATTACGCTGACAGAACGTGCAGCAAGACAAATTGCAAAACAACTGGAAAAACGAGGCTCTGGGGTGGGTTTAAGGCTGGGTGTCAAGCCATCGGGCTGTTCCGGCTTTGCCTATGTACTGGATTATGCGGATGAGGTAACGGAAGCCGATGTTATTACCGAACAGCACGGCGTTAAGGTTCTGATCAAAAAGGAAGATCTGCAATATCTGGACGGTGTTGAATTGGATTACGCCCGGGAAGGTCTCAATGAAGCCTTTAAATTCAATAATCCCAATGTCAAAGGAACCTGCGGTTGCGGGGAAAGCTTTTCGGTTTGATTTTGGGGGGCCTTGAAGGATGGAGAGGGGCCTTGAATTTCCGGCTTGCCACAAAATGACGGAACCGCTTGCACTTGTTCCGTCCTACGCGTGGCCAGATCAGGTAGGGAAGCGTTGAACAAATCATCCGTGCTGCTTCCCAGATGTCTAACCACGTTTGAAACGATGAATCTGGCGTCGCTGTTTTTTGGTCGGGCGTCTTTCTCTTTCTGAATGGGGTAGCAGAGCTTGCTGCTCTTTGTGTAAACGAATTTGTTCCTGGCGTTTTTTATGGCTTTCAGGGCTTTCTTCGTATAGCAATACGGCTTCACTGGCCGGACGACGCTGTTTGTTGATGCCAACAATGGTGATATCCCAGCTGTATTGATCTTTGGTCACCATCACCTGATCGCCTGGCTTGACTTCTTTTGCTGGTTTACAGCGCTGGCCATTGATATGAACTTTGCCGCCAGAAACGGCTTCAGCGGCCAGTCTGCGCGTCTTGGAAAAACGCGCAGCCCAGAGCCATTTATCAATTCTTAAGCTGTTTAAATCATTCGACTTCATAATTGTTTTCAAGCCAGGCTTTGAAGCCTCCGGCCATGCTTACCGCTTTTTTGTATCCCAGTTTGTTCAGCGCTTCTGCTGCCAATGCGGAACGTCCGCCAGATTGACAGTAGACCAGAATATCACGGTCGGTCGCTCCTTGAAAATCAGGATGGGCGTTGATTTTAAATTCCAATACACCGCGAGGAATATTGGCCGCTCCCGGGATATGCCCGGCTTCAAATTCAGAGGGTTCTCTGACATCCAGCACCAACATATTCGACAGCTGTTCTCTGGCCGTTTCTACCGAAATTTCAGTAATATTTTGTTTGGCAGCTGCGACCAAATCCATTGCACTTAAAGTCATGTTATTCTCCTGAACAGTTAAAATCAGTATATTACCAATAATTAATATAATTTGGCCACTTTTATTTTAAAAGGTTTTAACTATCAGTAATAGTGCGTTTTCGCTAGAATGTTCAGACAGCTTATTATTTTAGGGCAAGGTAAAAATGAATTTTGAAAAAGTCGTCTTTGGGTTTTTTGTCGTTTTGGCATTGACATTAAACTTTGGTTTTTTTCTGGGGGAGCTGGACAACCCGGCGCATCATAGTGTTTATGAGCTTTTTGCCGTCATTATTGTTAATTTTATCGCCACAATATTAAAATTTGGCGACCGCTCTCAAATCGGTGCAGTATTGCTGGCGACCAGTCTGGTAGCAGATTTGCAATTAGTGGCGGCAGCCACGTACTGGACCGTCGTGGTACATATTACCGAAACCGGATTGACGCTAGAAGTGATGGCCAGCATTATTTCATTGACCGGAGGAGCGTTGATAGCCAATATCATCTCTACCATTATTTTGGTAGTTGAAACATTGATGTCGCGTTTATAACTCTTTTTGATTCCATTTCCAGCAGGCTAATTTAATGGCGGATGTAGTCGATATCAGTCGGGTTTCCTTTATCGTCATGCGCGAAATGCGCAGACCTTTCCTTGCCTTGATTATCGTGTATTCTGTATCCATACTGGGGATGGTATTCATTCCAGGTCCGGATATCGATGGTAAAACGCATTATATGAGTATTTTTCATGCGTTTTATTTTATGACCTATACTGCAACGACGACCGGTTTTGGGGAGATCCCCATTCCTTTCAGTGATGCACAACGCTTCTGGGCGATTGCCTGTTTATATGTCAGTGTCGTCACCTGGTTTTACGCGATCGGCAGTATCATTCAATTGATACAAAACCCGTTTTTTATTCGCGCATTGGCCGAGTGGAAGTTTTCCCGTCAAGTACGCAGAATTTCCGGGCCTTTTTATATTATTTGTGGTTTTGGCGATACCGGTAGTGTATTGACACGGGGCCTGAGTGATTATGGCAAGCCAGCAGTTATTATCGATAACGACGAAGAGCGCATCAAGGCGTTGCAGTTAAGAGACTATACCGTTGCCATGCCCGGGCTTTGCGCCGATGCCGGTGTGCCTAAACACCTTTTGGAAGCAGGCATCAGAAGCCGGAACTGCAAGGCGATCGTAGCGATCACCAATAATGAAGAAACCAATCTGAAAATATCGGCGCTGGCGCGTTCGTTAAACAAGAATATTGGCGTGATCACCATGTCCAAGGTTGATGTTTTTGAAGAAACGCTGGTGACATTAGGCGGCGAAGTGCATATTGTCGATCCGTTCAAAACTTACGCCAAGGTGCTAGCGGCGGCTATGCATAATCCCGGATTTTATGCTCTGAATAACTGGTTGGTTCGGGAGCGGGGCGCCCAACTGGAAAAATATATCAAACCTCCACGGGGAAGATGGATTATTTGTGGCTTTGGCAGAATGGGGCATGAGGTCAACCGAGTGCTGACCAAATATAACATGACGACCTCGATTATAGATCCTGACCCGGAAACATCGACAAAAAATGAATATATCGAGCATTATATTGTGGGGCGCACTACGGCGAAAACCTTGTCTCAGGCCGGTATTGAAAATGCCGTCGGCATTATCGCAGCGACGGATGATGATGGTCATAATCTGGGCATTTTGTTGAATGCGCGTTTTTTCAATAAAAACCTGTTTACCATCGCCCGACAAAATCGCCATCATAATGCAGTAGCATTTAATGCTTCCCAGGTAGATATGATTATGCAACCTTCGCTGGTGACCGCCCGGAAAATATTATTTTTGTTGATCGCTCCTTTATTAAAGAAATTCTTTGGATACTTGTTGTCTGATAAGCCGGGCCGGGAAGAAGAAATGAAACGGGTCATTCGGCTACTACGCGAACGAATCGGCAGGCGAAATCCTCATTTGATTACCCTGCATATCAATGAGAGCAAAAGCGCTGCTCTGGTGCAGAGACTCAGGGCAGGGTATTCAGTATCGATAGGGGATTTACAGCGAGATCCACGGAATCGGGAAAAAAGACTGGATATGGTGGTTTTTGTCATCAAGCAAGGCGGGAAGGAATACATTCTGCCGCAAGATGATTTTCAAGTGAAGGAAGGCGACCAGATTTTGTATTGTTCCACGCGGGTCGCCCATCAGCTGTTCTACGCGACCTTGAATAACGAATATAAATTATTTTATATTCTGGAAGGTGAGTTTTTACCACACAGTGCATTGATTCGTTGGTGGCTGGCTCGAAAAGGCAGAAAGGGTCTAAGGCCTGGACAAGTGGGGTTTTAACCCGGCCTTGTCACTGTTGTAGAGCCATGCATCTATAAGTTATTGATTGCTAAGAATTAAAAAACAGAGCAATTTTAAGTCTGTCGTGCGATAAAGCTATTTATATTATATATCAATAGCTTACGTTATTGATGGCAAAGCTGGGTTAATGCATGACAGGAGCGATGGATTTGTTGCCCGGCAAGCGATTGATTTTTGACGGCGCATCCTTGCGCCGCTTCGAGTCGCGAATAAATCAGCGCTTCCTTAAGGAAGCGCTTACATGGACACCGCCAGTTTTGCAAGTACAATTTTGACGAAATAAAAATCAGTTGCAGTCTTACATCCGGCCTGTTGTTGGAGTATTTATAACTCCTGGCCTCTATGGAATTCGCCGGCGGGGCCCTGTCTGAACAAAGAAGTCGGTGCTTCAAGCGCTTCCCCGGGTTTGACCCGCCGCGGTCTGACCTGTTTCGCCATAAACTGTCTATGCAATCGTTGACAGGTGTTGTATGCCTCCTGAAATCGGTTTTATCTCTCGCGGATTTTTCGACAGATCAGGGAAGATCTGGCGAAAAATTCGCCACTTGTTTGTTAAGCATTAATCCACCCGGCAGAATCTCATGCCGGCATGCGCCTTTCTATCGTTTCGTACATGGGTTGCCAGACGGTTTGCCGGGCCGTTACAGCCCGGCAGTTCGCGCCATCTTGTTCGCCAGAGCAACCGCCACTTCGTTAGGGTGGCAACGGGTCAACAGTTGTTCTACCCAGGCATTACCACCCGGCTGACCCAGCGCTTGTCGCCTGCGGACATGCCGAATGACCGCTCGAGCGCCATGGATCAATAAGCTCCTCAGGTAACCATCCCCCCGTTTGCTGATACCCAACAATCGCTCTTTACCACCCGAGGACGATTGCCAGGGCACCAGGCCCAGGTAAGCTGCTAACTGACGACCATTGGCAAAACCTTCTCCACGCTGACCCAGCAAAGCGGCCAGCAGCGTGGCCGTCAATACGCCGATTCCAGGAATAGATTCCAGGCGTTGGCTGACCGCATTTTGTCGGTGCCAGGCGGTTATCGTTTTGGTCAGCCGGTCAATCTGGGATTCCAGGTAAGTGTGACTTTCCTGCAGGGTATCCAGCAGCCCCCGAACATCCACCGGTAAGTCATTCTCAGCATCTTCCAGAATCTCGGGTAAGCGTTGCTTGATGTTTTTCACGCCTCGAGGAAGCGCAATCCCGAACTCCGGCAAAACGCCTCGGATGTGATTCTCCAGCGCCACCCGCTGTTTCACCAGCAACTGCCTGCCATGGTGACAATGAAAAACCGCCTGCTGATCAGGGCTTTTGACCGCAACAAATCGCATGCTGGGTCGTGTAACCGCTTCACAAATAGCCTCCGCATCGTTTCGGTCATTCTTGTTGGATTGTAACTACTCAGCGTATTTTACCAAAAGCATCAGGTCACTGAGTAAATTCCGGTAATTTCCCCTTAAATACCAGTACCAACGCTTCAGAGGCACTGACATGATGTTTACGACAAGTGGATAGATATCCCCGAATACGGCAGAAGGTGATGGCACCCTGCTCACTCCTGAAACACCCCGATATTTTCTGCTGCACCTTGGTCATGCGGATATCATTCTCACCGGGATTATTAGTAAATGGCACATCTATTTCTCTCATAAAGCGTAAGACATCATCCGGGTAATTGATCAGCCGTTCCAGTAAGTTTCTGGATTTACTGCGCTTGAGGCGCCCACGTTTGGGTTTACCGGGCAACGGGGTTGGTGGCGGACATTCAATTTGTGCTTTCTCTCTCTGTACATGACAAAAATTAACTTATGACAAATGAGTCTCATGTATTCCAGTGACAAAAGGTATGGGTTGCAAAAGAGCAATCACTTTTCTAATCATCCTTTTTGATTGAGATAAGACATTAAACAACGTTGAGCGGATACAATCTAATCCATATCGAAACAGGCTTTGCGCGAGCCGCTGATGTGTTTTGGTTTTTATTGGTAACTCGCAATCATGTTTCCATTCGCCTGCTTTATGTGACCAACAGAAAGCAATAACGGGAAGTACTAACAATTTTTTGATCCGAAGATAACCGACTACACGCGTTTCCTCAAGTTTGAATCCCCGTCCTTTTAAACAGCCGAAAAGCGTTTCGATTTCCCAACGCAAGCCATAAATTTTAATCGCATCAGGGTTCAAATGCTGACAGACGATGATTAATAACTCACCATCACTCAGCCGTAACCCACTGAGATAAATTGAACAATTTCCCAAATAGCGCGCTGTTGAGAGGTGTCGTGTGCTACCCGGCTTAAGCCCATAAAACAAACGCTCTACGCGTATTCGCTGGCCTTGGGCATTGGTTGTCCAGGCGTTGTTGCGAATACGGATATAAAAGGGAATCTCTTGCTCAAACAACCAGCCCATCCATTCGTCTCCAATAAACTCCCGATCAGCCAAAAGACCTTTGATGTGATGTCGGCCAAACTGCGCAATAAAGCGTTTCATCAGCGCTATACGTTCCTTCGTATTAGAGTTGCCCCGCTTGTTTAAAGGCAACCAATACACAGGAATGGCGGCACCCCGATAAACCACGGCAAGCACCAGCAGATTAATATTGGTTTTACCCCACTTCCAATTCGTCCTGTCTAACGTCAGATAGTAATCCTGATCAGTGAAACCAAACAGTTTCATGATGAAATGAGCGACTTCATTGTAATCCAGCCAATGGTCACTGAAAAATCGTTGCATCCGTCGATATCGTGAGGAAATTTTTGCCCGACGGGGAAAGAATACGGCGATCTGGGCCAGATTGACCGTGCTAACTGCCATCAAAGCAATTAACATACCCACAAAACAAACGATTCTTGCCTTGTTCCATTGAAAGTGCTCAGTTAATATGACGGTCAGCTCGTTGATTTGTAATGTCCCGTTATTCATATTCGCTAAAACAAAATGCGGTATTCAATTACATTTCAACGAGCTACGCCAGCTTTTAATATTTTTTGTCATGTACAGAGGCTTTCTCTAATAAATCTCGATATCGTCGTCGATAACAGGCCGCTTTTCTTGCTTCAAGCTTCCCCCCTGCATCATCGACGACCTGATTGATCTTTTTTAACCGGGTTTCCATTTCTTTGGCCCACTGCTGTCCATCCTGCTCCCAGGCACGGGTCAGTTCACGCAGATGATGCGCATTGCACAAGGCATGAGTGAAGGGGGACTTGTAGTAAGGCTTCCAGTGATCGTGGCATAAAATGCCATGAAAGTCAGGCAGGATGCCAATGACATCCATCGCTTCCTTGCCCCGTTTTACATGGGGAAAATAATGTGTCCATAAATCATTAGAAGCACAATGCAACCAGTACCTGGCGCCATTGATGTTAATGCCCGTTTCATCGGCATGTACAACAGAAGCTGCCGCCAGTCTTTGCTTGCGTCTTTGCTTGCAAATCGGCTCAAAGGATGCCAGCTTCTCAAAGGCTGGTTGATTGAAATTAACCAACGAACCTTCACTGATGGGGATCTGTAATTGATCGGAAAAATAATCCTTGATGCGCTGGCAGGGCAATAATTGGTACTGCGAAAGATACACGGCGTGCGCCTTGAGTTGGTCACCATATTGCACGGCTTTTGTTACGCCCTCGGGAAAAGGAGCAACAAACCGACGACCTTGTTCATCGATAAGCCTTTGCGCACGATATTCCGTCACAATCCGTGAAATATCAATATCAAATACCTGCCGGGTTTCAAAGCCATCTGCCGTGTAGCTTCCGGCTGGCAAGGTACGGCGATCAATCTTGATGGAGATAACGTCATCGGGATCATCGACTTTAACCAGCGTGGTGCCAATATGCCCTTTCTGTCCACCACCTGGTTTTTTTGATCCAGCCCGTGCTTTCCTTTTACGATCAGGATCACTTGATGGCGGCCTGGAACTGTTACTGCTGTTAAGTCCGAGCCGATGCATCAAGAGCGTGACCAGCAACAACAATATCTCCAGCGAAGACCGCAGCGCCGGAGATAAATCGGCTTCATCTTCAATCAGCTGCCGGGCATGGGTAATGGCAGCCTCTACATCAATGGAATCAATCTTCAATGAAACGGCCTGTGGGTTTAAGTACAGGACTCTTGTCTCATGGCTTTTGAAATACGAATTTTTGCCTCTGTGTTGCCCGTCATCGTATTTTAGAAATGCACGGCCGCAGGGCTATCGGGCAGTGCTTATAAGGCAACACGCCTCAACTAACGCAGGCTAATACAGTAAACCTCTTGCGCCAGGTGTTGCCGTTAGAAAATCAAAAATAACGCTAAAATCGTGTCAAGCAGTTTTTTTACTTATTTACGCTGAGTAGTTACAAAATCTTGTTATCTTTCCCTGGTGGGAATTGCCGCTATCAGTTATCAGTTGCCTGCGATGGCTGAATCGACGCCGAAAAAGCTTGATGATATTATCGTAACTGCCAACTACATTCCGATGGATAAAGCCAAAATCGGCAGCGCGGTAACGGTGATTACCGCGGAAGACATCGAGCGGCAGCAAGTCAAGTATCTGAGCGATATCTTACGCACCGTGCCAGGCCTTGCAGTCAATCAGTCCGGTGGCGGTTTTGGCACTTTAACGCAAATCCGTATCCGCGGTGCGGAAGGCAACCAGACCCTGGTGCGAATGAATGGCATCGAGCTAAATGACCCCAGCCGCGGGTCGGAATTCAATTTCGATAATTTGCTGGCCGATGATATAGAACGGGTGGAAATTATTCGCGGCCCGCAAAGTTCGTTGTATGGCAGCGACGCCATTGGCGGTGTTATCAATATCATCACCAAAAAAGGACGGCAAGGCCTGAAATTGCATGGCAGCGCCGAGGCGGGCTCGTTTGGCGGTTATGAAGCCAAAGGCGGTTTTAGTGGCGGCTTTGAAGACAAACTGGATTATCATTTCAATGTCTCGCAATTTGAATCCAGAGGCATTTCCATCGCCGAGAGTGGCAACGAGCCTGATGGCAATAAAAACCTGACACTGGATACCACCATAACTGCCCGGCCAGTCGATATTGTTGAAGTTGGTGTCACTGGGCGAAGAGTCGAGGCTGATCTGGATACGGATGGATTTCAGGGAGGTATCGGTGCAATTGATTCCAATTCAACAACAAAGACCAAACAAAACTTCGGTCGTGTTTACGCCAAACTGGAGTTATTGAAAGATCATCAATATTTTCATTGGAATCACCAAGTCAGCGCGGGATATTCCGAAAGTCGGCGTAAAAATTTCAAAAATGCAGCCTTTTCCAGTTATTTCAATGGGCGTAATGTCAAATACGCCTATCAGACCAATCTGTTATTGGATACGTCCGAGTTGTTGCAAATGCATCAGGCTTTGACTTTTCAGTTGGAACATGAAAAGGATACGGTCAATACCAAAAGCAGTTTTTCCACGGTTAACCGGAATATCAGAACCACCAGTTATGTGGGTGAGTATCAGTTGGAATTACTGGATAGAATCGCGCTGACGGGGGCCATTCGTTATGATAACAATGACAAATTGTTTAAAGACGCTACGACTTACCGAGGAACATTGAGCTATCAACTAAAAGAAACCCGTTCACGTTTACACGCCAGTTTTGGTACGGGGGTTAAAAACCCAACCATCTTTGAATTATTTGGCTTTAGCGCAAATTATCATGGCAACCCAAACCTGCAACCTGAAAAAAGTCAGGGCTGGGATGTTGGCATCGAGCAAAAAATGTTTAACGATAAGGTCGTGCTGGATACTACCTATTACAATAATCGCATCACTAATTTGATAACTGGATATGGCACGACTTCAATCAACAAGTCCGGCGTCAATAAAATTGAAGGTATCGAGGTTTCTTTAATGGCGCAATTGTTGTCCAATCTGGACTTTAACGCCAGTTACACATGGAATTCCAGTCGTGATGCAGACGGCGTGGCCTTGGTCAGACGGCCCAAGCATATCGCCAGCACCAATCTGAATTATGCTTTCAGCTTGTTCAATCGCGATGGCAATCTCAATGTTGGCGTAAAATACAACGGTTACCAAACCGATTATAAATTTGACGCTGCCTTCAATCGTTCAATCGTACAATTGAACGACTACACCCTTGTCAATGTCGCGGCTTCTTATCATGTTTATTAGAAGTTACGCATTGACAGGCAATGTTAAACTATGGGTTTAAAAAATCCCAAAGTCAATGCAAGGCAAACCTTGATAAGAGAAATAACACGCCCCTCAACAGCCTGCTGTACATTACCCATGTATATTGGTTTTTTATTAAGTGAGCCGAAACAAGCTAGTTGTCGACGATTAGGCGAAGTCATGTCAATATCACATGATAGCGTAAATCGATTTCTAAATCGGGAGCATTACACTGGGCGAGATTTATACAATGAAGCCAGCGCAGGCCTGAATTTAAAGGGCGGAACCTTGAGTGTTGACGATAGTGTTCTTGATAAACCTTATAGCCAATATATGGCATATGTCAGTTATTTTTGGTCGGGAAAACATCATAGAGCAGTCAAGGGAATCAATCTTGTCACGTTGTACTACACAGACATTCAAGGAAAACACCAACCACTGAATTTCCGGGTGGTCGATAAGGCGGAAGGAAAGACAAAAAATGACTATTTTCAAGACATGCTGACCGAAGTATTAGCTTGGGGACTAGAACCTGGTTTTGTAACAGGAGATAGCTGGTACAGTTGCGTGGATAATCTTAAATTGACAAGAAATCATCAGACAGGATTATTCTTTGCAGTGGAAGGTAATCGATTAGTCTCTGTTGAAAAAGGTTCATGGGTTCAAGTCAGGCAATTAGAAATCCCGGAAGACGGCTTAATGGTTTGGCTCAAAAATTTTGGGTATGTGAAATTATTTCGGACGACCTTGAAAGAACAAGTTCGCCATTACATAAGTTCACTACCTGATGAAGAAAAAACCGCTGTTTTTGACAAGAAAGCATTTACCGAACAACATGACAGGCATTGGCAGATTGAGCAATATCATCGGGCAATAAAGCAGGTGTGTAATATTGAGCGGTTCCAGGTTCGCAATAAAAGAGCAATAAATAATCATATTTTTTCTGCAATTTGTGGCTTTGTTCAATTACAAAAATTGAGCTTTGCAGACGTGATTAATAATTGCTATAGCGTACAGCGGAATTTATTCAACGATGTTATGGCTTCGTTTATCGACACCTTTATGCCAAATATGAATCATTTAATCCCAACATTTCGATCTGTTGTCAATGCGTAACTTCTATTTATAAGCAAATAGAGGTATTCGCCCGAGTCGAAAACTTGCTGGATGAACACTATCAGGAAGTTTACAGTTATGCGGCCAAAGGCATAGCTGGTTATGGCGGTATCCGCTTCTCATTTGATGCACTGTAAACGATTGATCGCTGTTTTAATGGCGCTAACGATCATCGCAAGAATTGCCACCCCGCATGATGAAATGTTGTAGAGTTCCTTGTGGAAGATGGCGGTTAAAGACTGCGCTTTACTTTGGAGCCTTGGAGCCCGACTGCTAACGTAGCCTGCCATGGATGACTCGAACCCCGGATTGCTTCTTTAAGAGCGAATGTTAAAAGGGCCGTTGACGATTTACATCGCCCTCAGGCAGATCATCCAGGCAACCGCCACCTTCCAGGCTCAATCATAGAGTAAAGGAGGAAAAAATGGAACTCACTGCAATACACAAGCGAGTCATCGGGTTGGATGTTCACCAAAAGCAGATTACCGCCTGCGCCATGGTTGAACAGGCCGATGGTGGTATTCAGACAGAGCATCGGCAGTTTGGCGCATTCAAACGTGATCGACGTGCATTAGCCGATTGGGTGCAGTCTGTCGCACCGGATGAGGTGGTGATGGAAAGCACCGGCATCTACTGGAAAAGCCCATATGCAGCTTTGGAACATGTGGGTATTTACGCCAGGGTCGTCAATGCCCGGCATGTGAAGAATGTGCCGGGACGCAAGACGGACATCGGCGACGCGCAATGGCTGGCGATGCTTTCCCGTGCCGGACTGCTGCGCGATTCATTCGTGCCACCGGAAAAGATGCGGCAGTTACGCCTGATTTCACGTCAACGACAGAAGTTGGTGTCGATGCTGTCTGCTGAGAAGAACAGACTGCACAAGGTATTAACCGACGGCGGCATCCGGCTTGGCGTGGTGGTCAGCGATGTACATGGGCAATCCGCGCGCGCCATGGTTAACGCGCTGATTGAAGGACAGCCTGCGCATGATGTGTTGAAGCTGGCCAGCAATCGTCTCAAAGCGCCGCGCGCCGATATACTGGAGGCGCTGCAAGGTGAGTTGAGCGAGCACCATCGCTTCGTACTGAATGAACTGATGCAGCATATTCAGGATTTGGAAGCACGCATAGCCAGATTCGATGCACAACTGCTGGCCGGACTGGAGAAGGAGAAAACGGTTTTGCAATTGCTCCAGACTATTCCCGGTGTTGATTTGATTGGAGCAGCCATGCTACTTGTTGAGACCGGAACGGATATGACTGTCTTTGGCAGTGCGGATCGGCTGGCGTCATGGGTGGGCATATGCCCCGGCAACAACGAGTCTGCCGGCAAACGCAAATCAGGACGAACGCGAAAAGGAAACCCATATGTGCGTCGCCTGCTTTGCGAATGCGCCCATGCCGCCAGCCGAACCCGATCGGTTTTCCAGGCAAAATATACATCACTGGCGATTAGGCGAGGTCACCAACGCGCCATCATTGCGCTGGCTCACAAACTTTTACGGACATGTTACTTCATGATTAGTCGCGGCGAGTATTTCCGGGATTCGACCATCGACTACGAAGAAATGGCTGTCAAACGCAATGCACCACGCTGGATCAGAGCGCTGATAAAATTCGGTTATATAACACAACCGGGGTAAGCCAGCTTACTTCATTGAATATGGATAAGCAGCCTTTTCACGGCTGAGAACTCCTTGCGCATTCGATATGGATCATTTCATGTTAACCCTGTGGCCGCAACAGTTGGCGGCCGCAGCCGGCCGTTTTGTGTCGATGAATCTGTGCACCGATCAGTTATTGATGTTGCTGGCCGACCCTGAGGAAATTATCTCGCTCAGTTATCTGGCGCGGCGCGAAGATGTTTCCGTGATGGCACAGCAGGCCAAGCGTTTTCCGGCCAATCATGGTCAGGCCGAAGAAATTATGCGGCAGCAGCCTGACCTGGTTTTGGCAGGCGTATTTCCGACCCGCGCCACGGTCTTTATGCTCAAGCGCTTAGGCTTCAAGGTGGCGGTTTTGCCGGTGGCCAGAGATTTTAAAACCATTGTGCAAAATATCCGCACCGTAGCCAACGCAACAGGCCACCCGGCGCGTGGCGAACAACTGATTGCCCGCTTTAATCATCGCTTACAACGCCTCAAACAGCATCTTCCGAGGCAAAAACCTGTGGCGGTGATGTATCGGGAAAACAGTTACACTACGGGATCATCCACGCTGGCTGACGAAATTATCCGCAGTGCGGGATTGACCAATTTGTCCGCACAATTTGGTATCGAGGACTCAAGCCATTTGCCACTGGAAAAGCTATTGATGCATCCGGTGGATATTATCATCCAGGGGCGCAGGCGCAGCCCGGATGGTTCGGTCGCCGCAGCCGTTTTACAGCATCCTGCTTATCGATATTATGTGGCGCAGCGTAAAATCGCCGCTATCGATGATCGCTTATGGATTTGTGGCACGCCTTTTGTTCTGGATGCCGTCAATCAACTGCGCAGACTGCATGAGAGCCGCCCATGAAAGATAGCCGGATATATTCACTTTATGGACTCTTGACTGTATTGCTGCTGAGCTGTTTTGTCGGCTCATTGCTGATCGGGCCGTCATCGGTCGGTTGGCGGGAATGGTGGTTGTGGCTGCAACAGGATGAAAGCCTGAGCCGTGAAGCCGGGCTGATTTTGATGGAAATCCGCCTGCCTCGCGCCTTGTTGGGGTTATTGGTCGGCATGACGCTTGGCATGAGCGGCGCGGCCTTGCAAGGCTATCTGCGCAATCCGCTGGCCGAGCCGGGATTGATCGGCGTCAGCAGTTCGGCCTCGTTGGGCGCGGTGCTGACCATCTACAGCGGTCTGTCGGGCGCATTTGCGCTGGCTTTGCCGTTGGGCGGCATTGCCGGCGGACTGTTATCGGTCATGGCCTTGTTTTTACTGGCGGGAAAAAATGCCGGTGTATTGCGCCTGATTCTGGCCGGCATCGCCATCACTAGTTTCGCTTCCGCGTTGACCTCCTTGGCTTTGAATCTGTCACCGAATCTCTTTGTCGCGCTGGAAATCATGTTCTGGTTGATGGGATCATTGGCGGATCGCAGTTTTGATCATGTCAGTCTGTCCACGCCATTTATGCTCGTCGGCTGGGTGATGTTGCTGAGCGCCGGGCGCTCGCTGGACGCTTTGACCCTGGGGGAAGAAGCCGCCAAAACCCTGGGGTGAATTTATCCCGCTTGCATTTTTTTACCGTCACCGGCGTCGCCTTGTCGGTGGGCGCGGCAACGGCAGTTTCCGGGGCCATTGGTTTTGTCGGTTTGATCGTGCCTCATCTGTTGCGCCGATGGGTGGCGTATCAGCCCGGTCGTCTGGTGCTTGTCAGTGGCCTGGGCGGGGCCAGTCTGATTTTACTGGCGGATATGGCGGTGCGACTGCTTTCCGGTAATGTGGAACTGAAACTGGGTGTTTTGACCGCCTTGATTGGCGCACCGTTTTTTCTGTTTCTGATTTTCAAAACCGAGCGGGAGGATTGATGGCTTTGTTGACATGCCGGGATCTGCACTTGAAAAGATCGGATAAAACTATCCTGACAGGCGTAAATTTTACCCTGGAAGCCGGTAAACTGGTCGGTTTGATGGGTGCGAATGGCGCGGGTAAAAGCACTCTGCTCAAGGTATTAGCGGGTTTGCTGCCCACAGCTTCCGGCGAGATTGAATTTGAAGGGCAAAGTCTTGCAAAAATCGCCCTCCGGCGGCTGGCTTGTCAACTCGCGTATTTACCCCAAGGACATGAAGTGCATTGGAACATGACTGTCGAAAACCTGGTGATACTTGGCCGTTTACCGCATTTGAAATCCTGGCAAAGACCCTCGGAAAAAGACTGGCGAATCGTTTATCAAGCCTTGCATGACTGCGATGTTTACGCTTTTCGCCACCGACCGGTCGATACCTTGTTCGGGGGTGAAAAAGCGCGGGTACTGCTGGCCAGAGCGTTGGCCGTTGAGCCAAAAGTCCTGTTGGCCGACGAACCGTTGGCTGGACTTGACCCCTGTCATCAACTGGAAATCATCAGCTTTTTGCGTAAACTGACTCAGAAAGGGATGGGCGTGGTGATAGTGATTCATGATCTGAGTCTGGCGGCGCGTTTTTGTCATCACATCGTTTTTCTGGGGGAACAGCAGCTATTGAAACAAGGCCGGCCGGATGAGGTGATGAACGGTGATAATATCGCCCGTTGTTTTAAGGTCAGGGCATTGACAGGCGTCATGGATGATGTGCCTTTTGTATTGCCGGTCGAGTCGTTGCTGCGATGAAAGTACGTCTCTCATGACAGGGGCTAACGGCAGTTCGCCCCTACTGAAATTTTTTGCTGGTTCCCAAGCTCCCGCTTGGGAACCCCGATCATGAAGCTCCGCTTCAACAAAGCAGGAGCATATGGGCGATAAAAAAGATGTGTAGATAATTATGCCTTCTCCAGAGGGAGAAGGCCGAGATGAGAGGAAAAATAAAATTCATGAACTTTTGAAACGACTAATATTATGGATACATACAGCCAACTTCAGCAACAACTGTTCAATCACCTCAATCAGAAAAGCACCAGTTTCAGTATCGGTTGTTCCGGCGTAATCGCCGAATTTTACCGTCTGCCCGATAATACCCCGCTCGTTCAGGAAGATTCTTCCCGTCTTGAAAGTATTACCGCAGAAGGGGCTATACGGATTCAACTGACCGAACAGCTTTGCCCGATTGCTTATGAGATAGCCAGCAAAGATAAACAGCGCTGGCGACATGGCGTGGCTTTTTGTTTACCTGAAGCAGCCGCCTTGATGGCGCAGCGGAACAAAATCACCGAAACAGGGCCTGATCAGCAAGCGATACAAAAGGAACACCGTGACCAGATTGTTTTTGATCTGGGACTTGGCGTCAAAAATATCGATTTTTGTATCCGCACGGATCATGCAGGGTTGATCGAAACCCTACGCCAGTGTACGGGCCAATCTTTTTTTGCGCTCGACACACAGGTCAAAGATGAAATACTGCGCTTGAATCCACATCGCCTGGTTCTTTCAAAGGCGGGCCGGATAGAGGTCTATCAATCGATAGGGAGGGATAAAACCCCCGCAGGCTCGCACACCCACTTGTTGCCAAAACTATTGGCCACCGGTAGAACACATTCGGCCAATGTGCCAATACCGGACAGTTTTTTGCCGGTTCTGCAAATGTATCCGGAAAGTCCTTTAAGCAATGATTCTGATGGCAATACCGTCTTTAACTCAAAAGCTTTCGATCATTTTCAACAATTGTTGCATCAATGGGGCGAAAAAGCCTATGTCGTTGAAAAAAGGCGGGTTAAAGAGGCTATACTTTCTGATGCAAGAGCGGAAGACTACCCTATGCCTTCAACAAGGCATGTCTGAACGGCGATCAGGGTTACGATCCGGCAACTTAAATACCAGAATCCTGGCAGCGACAATTTGAAAAAATGGGAACAATTTTTCAATCCTGATTATGATTAGTTTTTTGAGCATTTGTAACTATTCAGCACTATTGCTAGACAGGCTTGTAAGGTGTTAATTCTTCAGGATGAATGTAAATACAAACTAATACGCTCTGTGGTCTCACTCCTGCTGCTAAAGCCTGCCTGGTCAACTGCTTATCACCTTTGTTGAAACCCATCAAGAAACATACGGAGTGTATACAATCATTTTAGGATTGGCGTATATTCGATTTTAACCTTAAAATAGCGCAAGGAAGTAGGTGTGGCAGGATTAGTGAAAATTAACGGATAATTATATGACTGAAATTACAGAAGTACCGAGTCCTTTCTGCGGTATTGGCACTGATGATCTGGTTGTTCAGGTGGATGGCGTCAATGTCAAGGTGGTTGAAAATGGCTGTGCGATCAATACGCCGGCATTTGAACAGCCTTTAGGTGATCTTGGCCCAAAAATTCAGGGGCAGGAAGCAAGTCTTACAGAGGCTGCCAGAAAAGCAGCGGAAATTTTAAACGACGCTCGTCAGCCGGTCATCGGTGGCTGTGCAACCGATGTCAGTGGTATGCGGGCATTGCTGTCGCTTGCCGATCGTTGTGGCGCTGTCGTCGATAACATGAACTTTAACGCTGCAAGGCGAAATTTTTTGGCCTTGCAGGATGATGGCTGGATGACCACCACATTGGCGGAAATAAAAAACCGCTGTGACTTGTTGCTTGTCGTCGGCGTTGATCTGGAAGGTTTCGCCCCCCGGTTTTTCGAGCGATATTTATGGAATAAAGAGGCCATGTTTATCGAAGAAACCGGCAGCCGTCAGATCGTTTATATCGGTCAGGCGCCTTCTGGAACGGCGGCCGTCTCACCGGATGGTCGAAAGCCGACAGTGCTGGAATGCAAACAACAGGATTTACCCGAGGTGATGGCTGTTTTGGCGGCATTGGTTAAACAACACCCATTGCAGATTGATTCGGTTGCCGGTATTGCGGTCACTGATCTTCAAACACTGGCTGATCAACTCAAAAACGCTAAATATGGCGTGGTAACCTGGGCGGCTGGCGCATTGAATTTCAATCAGGCGGAATTGACGGTGCAAACGATTTGTTCAATCGTCAAAGATATTAATGATCAGGGAACACGCTGTTCAGGATTTCCACTGGGCGGTAAAGAAGGCGATCAAACGGCTAATCAGGTATGTGGCTGGACGACCGGCTTTCCGGCTCGAACCCGCTTTTCAAAAGGGTATCCTGAATATGACCCGTTTACCAATGACAGTCAGTCGATGCTCGCTAACGGTGAAGCCGATACGCTGATCTGGGTGCAGGCTTTCAACAGCAGCGCCGTTCCACCGGCGGCCGATGCGCCAACGATAGTGATCGGCCGTTCCGGCATGACATTCGAGCAGGAGCCTGATGTGTTCATTCCGGTGGGAACACCCGGAATCGATCATGCAGGACACGCTTATCGTCTGGACAATGTCGTCGCTATCCGATTGAAAAAATTACGCGATTCATGTTTGCCGAGTACGGCGGATGCGCTGAATGCCATAGAACAAGCATTGCAGGTGAAACATGCTGATTAAATTAACAGGTGGAACCGTCTATGATCCGGCCAGTGGGGTCGATGGACAAAGAAAGGATATTTACATCAAAAATGGCAAGATCGTCAAAAACCCCAAGGCGGATGTAAAGATTGATAAAGAGTATGATCTGAAAGGCAAGGTGGTAATGGCCGGAGCGATCGATATGCATACCCATATCGGTGGCGGTAAAGGCAACATCGCCCGGATTTTGCTGCCGGAAGATCATCGCGCCGATCCTGTCGTGCGCACCCAGATTACCCGCTCCGGCTGTGGGCACGCCATGCCCAGTACTTATGTAACCGGCTATCGTTACGCCGAGATGGGGTATACCACAGCGTTTGAACCGGCGGTTTTACCCGTCAATGCGCGTCAGGCGCATATGGAAATGGCCGATATTCCGATTCTGGATAAAGGCGGCTATGTGCTGATGGGGAGTGATGATTATCTGCTGCGCATGATGACGGCCAAAAAAGACCAAAAGGCGGTCAATGATTATGTCGCTTGGACGTTGCGAGCGGCTAAAGGCATCGGCATCAAGGTGGTCAATGCCGGCGGCATCAGCGCCTTTAAATTCAATCAGCGCAAGCTGGATCTGGATGAAAAAAACGCCTATTACAATGTCACACCGCGCGATGTGCTGGTGACCTTGGCGCGGGCGGTGAAAGAACTGGGCATTCCGCATCCTCTGCATGTGCATGGTTGTAACCTGGGCGTGCCGGGTAATGTTGAAACGACTCTGAACACCATCGATGGCATTGAAGGCTTGCCATTGCATCTGACCCATATTCAGTTCCACAGTTATGGTACGGAAGGGGATTTCAAGTTTTCTTCCGGCGCCGCGCAGATTGCCGAATCCATCAATAAAAACAAAAATATAACCGTTGATGTCGGCCAGGTGCTGTTTGGTCAGACGGTAACTGCCTCCGGTGATAATATGCGTCAGCATGCAAATCATCAGTTTGCCAGCCCGAATAAATGGGTGTGCATGGATATTGAATGTGATGCCGGCTGCGGTGTGGTGCCATTCAAATACAAAGATCAGAATTTCGTCAATGCCTTGCAATGGGCGATTGGCCTGGAAACTTTTCTGCTGGTTGATGATCCGTGGCGGATTTTCCTCACCACAGACCATCCGAATGGCGCGCCATTCACCAGCTATCCGCATTTGATCAGGTTGTTGATGGACAAGAGCTTCCGCAACGATATGCTGGCGACTATTCATCCTGAAGCACAGAAAATGACCACACTGGCTTCCATCGACCGTGAATATTCCTTACAGGAAACCGCCATCATGACGCGTGCGGGTGCGGCCAAGCTGATCGGGCTTGAAGATCGCGGCGGATTGAGCGCGGGCAACTGGGCCGATATTACTGTTTATACCGAAAATGATGACCGCGAGAAAATGTTTGAAAAACCCGACTATGTATTCAAGGATGGGGAATTGGTGGTCAAGGATGGACATGTTGTGCATGTAACCTGGGGAACCACGCATACAGTCAAACCGGATTACGATCCATCGGTGGAAAAAGGTTTGAAAGATTATTTCGATCGCTATATGACCATGAAACTTGGGAACTTTAAAATCAGTGATGATGAAATCACAGAAGATGGCCGCGGTAGCCTGACCGTGCATCCATTACAAGGAGGTGCGGCATGATTATCAATGGCGTAACGATTGACGAAACATTTGCCGAAGCTTTCCCGATGAAAGCCACTCGCGCCATCATCACCGCGCAAAATGAAAAATGGGCGATGATTTCCGCTCAAGCGATGACAGGTTTCGCCACGTCGGTGATTGCTTGTGGCTGCGAAGCAGGAATCGAGCGTGTGCTGGATCCATCAGAAACGCCTGATGGCCGTCCTGGCGTCGCCATCCTGATTTTCGCCATGGGCGGCAAAGGCTTGGCCAAACAACTGGAGACACGTGCTGGACAATGTGTGTTGACATCACCGACGTCGGCTTTGTTCGCCGGTATCGACGAAGGCAAACAAATTCCATTGGGTAAAAATCTGCGCTATTTTGGCGACGGCTTTCAAATTTCCAAAAAAATCGATGGTAAGCGTTATTGGCGCGTGCCGGTCATGGATGGCGAATTTTTGACTGAAGCGACCACAGGCCAGGTCGAAGCGGTCGGTGGCGGTAACTTTTTGGTGCTGGCCGAGTCACAACCGCAGGCATTGGCAGCCTGTGAAGCGGCGATCGAGGAAATGCGTAAAATCCCCAATGTCATCATGCCATTTCCTGGTGGTGTCGTGCGTTCAGGCTCCAAAGTCGGCTCCAAGTATCCGGCCCTGGGCGCATCGACCAATGATGCGTTCTGTCCAACCCTGAAAGGCGTCACCAAAACCGATCTGTCGCCGGAAATTGAATCGGTCATGGAAATCGTTATCGACGGCTTGACCAAGGAAGATATTGATAAAGCCATGCGGGTCGGTATTCAGGCGGTTTGTAATTTGGGGGCTGAAAATGGCATCAAGCGCATCAGCGCCGGTAACTATGGTGGCAAACTAGGGCCATTTTACTTTCATTTACAGGAGATTATGGCATGAAAGCATTGACGCTAAATTTGAAAAAACGCCCTGATCAACGTATCGATATGTCGCCTTTGGTTTGTCAGAAACTGAAGGGATTGACGCTGGTTGAAATCGGCGCTATTGAATTACAAAGTGGTAATCGCCGCGTTCGAGTCGATACCTTGTTCAAGATCACAGGCGATGATGCCCAACATATCGTTATTGCCGGCAGTTTTAACAAACTGGATTACATCGGCAAAGAGCTGGATGGTGGAAAAATTTCCGTTGAAGGCGATGCGGGTGCTTATCTAGGACAGGGCATGAAATCCGGCCTTATCCATGTGCAAGGCAATGCCGGATTGTATGCCGGTTGCGAAATGAAAGAGGGACTGATTGAAATCGACGGCAACAGTGAGGATTTTCTCGGTGGCGCTTTACCAGGTAACAAGCAGGGTATGAGAGGTGGAGCCATTCTGGTCAAAGGTAATGTCGGTGAGCGGGCAGGGGATCACATGCGGCGCGGCCTCATTCTGATTGAAGGCGATGCCGGTGATTATTGCGGCTCGCGCATGGTGGCGGGCACGATTGCCGTGCTGGGACAAACCGGACGTCATTTAGGCTATGCCATGCGACGTGGCACTTTATTATTGTGGAACAAGCCACAACTTTCCGCGACATTTAATGATTGCGGCTCCCATACCCTGGCTTTTCTGCCCATTCTGTTTTCATCGTTTAAAAAATTCAATAGCCGTTTTGCCGATAGCATGGTTGCTTTCAATCGTGTGCGACGCTACGGCGGCGATATGGCGGGAATGGGTAAAGGTGAAATTTTGCTCAGATTGGAATAAGTCCGGTTCTGTTTATTTTGTAACTGATGTTACGTATAAGTTATTGACACCCAGGTTAATTGTGGAGGAGAAATGCCACGCAGAGGGTAATCGTGTCACTCGTCTACAAAAAACAGGGGATTTGTGTAGGGCGGTTTCGCGTCAGCAAACCGCCATAAAGCGGTAAGAAACACTCTCTCCTTAAAACGGTGGATTGCCTGACGGCGAACCCACCCTACCTGAAAAGTTATTTGTAAACGCAATCAATTCCCCAGTTCAATGCGTAACATCAGTTTGTAAGCAAAGAGCTGTAGGGTGGGTACGATTGCGTGGGCGCGTCAAAACTTCACGCTCTGCGTTCGTAGTAAAGCGCCAAAACAATTAAACCCCAAGCTCCTGCTCTCTGTGGAAATGGCTTTTGCTTTGTTGAAACAGAGCTTCTGGATCAAAGGTTCCCAAGCGGGAGCTCGGGAACCAGCAAAATAGAGCAAACAGCCTTTTTTTACCTTGAAAATATACGTTTTTCCGTATACTATTTGAATATGTCAATTCAACACTTGTCATTTTTTAAATGCCTGTCCGATGAAACTCGGCTGCGCTGTGTCGCCTTGTTGCAGCAGGAAGGCCGCTTGTGTGTTTGCGAGTTGACCTGTGCATTGAATTTGTCCCAGCCTAAAATCTCGCGTCATTTAGCTTATTTGCGGCAGCAGGGCTTGCTGCTGGACAGCCGCGAAGGGCAATGGGTGTTTTACCAGATCAACCCCGCTTACCCGACTGGGCGATGGAGCTGCTGATGGGTATGTCAAAGGCTGTAAAAGCTGAAGCGGTTTTTAATGATGATTTGATTCGCTTGCAGAAAATGACGGATAGACCGAAAACGATCCGTTGTTGTCAATAATACTATTTGGCGAATTTATGAAACGCTTACATATTCATTTGTCAGTGGATGACCTGGCTAAAAGCATAGAATTTTATAACGCTTTGTTTGGCACTCAACCGGCAGTAATTCATGAAGATTATGCCAAGTGGATGTTGGATGATCCACGGGTCAATTTCGCTATTTCAACCCGGGGTGAAAAGCCAGGTTTGGATCATTTAGGCATTCAAGTGGATGAAGAAACGGAATTGGCGGCCTTGAAGCAACAACTGGAGGCTACCCAGGCACACATTGAAACCCAGGAAGGGGCGGCCTGTTGTTATGCTGAATCTAACAAACACTGGGTTATCGATCCGCAAGGCATCGCCTGGGAGAGTTTCCATACCCTGAACGATATCCCCACATTCGGTCAGAAAGCGGCCAAGTCTGATGGCGAAAACCCGTTTGCCTGCCGTCCGTCTGATAACGGCAGTTCATCTTGCTGTGGTTGAGAGTACAATTTAGCAATAATCGGCCGCCTGAGAAAGGTGGCCTGAGTTAAGCGCTCTGTTTGGTAATTTTGCTTCTAATTACTAAAAAAGCCAGTAAGTAATGTACAAATCCCTAAGTCACCCATAAAATCCAAAAAAATATCTTCTTTCTTTTGTACTATTTTTAAAATTTGTTCTTTAGATAAAAAAACCCCAGAACATTCTGGGCATCGCCGGATAATATGCTCTCCAGCCATATACAACATCATTGAGCCATGTTTGCAAGAACAACATTGAATTGGACTTTGTTCGGAAGTTAGTTCGAATTTTGGTAAAGGAGTATATTGACTGGTCGGTAGAACGCTTGCGCGATACTCCTCTAAGTTTTTACTTTTAAGCCACCAACCGCCGCATTCAGGACACTCCCAAACATAAATATTATGAGGTTTGCTAATAGCTCTTTTAACTTGAAGATGTTTTTTGCAATTTGGACAATCCATATTCTTTAAGT
This sequence comes from Methylomarinum sp., assembly GCA_965277025.1. GTDB lineage: Bacteria > Pseudomonadota > Gammaproteobacteria > Methylococcales > Methylomonadaceae > Methylomarinum. The sequence goes on along the minus strand of OZ255706.1, from coordinate 3,647,262 downwards.
GAGTAGAAAAAAGTTTGCTACCAGCGGTATTTCTTATAGCTCCACGCATATTTATTACTACGCATTAAGCGCCGATTCAACGGCTGTATGCAATGATTAACTGGATCTTGATTCATCAGTGTATTTTTGTGTAAATGGCACACCATTAAAGGTATGTGTACAGCAATTACAAGTTGACTTTAATGATTCGTTGTTAATGTCCGGATTTGTAACTCTTAGATAACCCTCTTCATCTATGAATAAACCACTAAAATAAGAAGACTCGCCAATTAAAACATATTCCTTAGCTCGCTCCCGGTTTGTTGCAACAAGCCAAAGCGATGATGAACGCCCCCGGCTCTGGTATTTACTTTCCGATACAACCGTTTATTCTTTGCTCGCACCATCTGACAATTGTTTTCTTCGGCTCATTAATGAGCCAGTATACATTTTCTCAAGATCATTCATCATATTTATTTTTTATTCTGCTTTTACCGTACAGCGATGGCTAAAGTGGACCCCATTGTCCAGACAAATTATTAGAGAATTTAAGATAGAACCCTCATAACAGTCAGGCTCAATGGCTCTGGCCCATATTTTCACTCGGCGTCTGCTTGGCAGTGCCGGCATTTATATTTATCCACGATTTTAGCGCCACCTCCCGTGGCGAATTGGTAAACCGTGTCTGGCGTTTCATAATTTCATCATACGGGGGTGGCGATTCTCGCGATGATCGTTAACAGGTAAACAGGTTAGTGGTGTTGTCGGTTCATCTATCGAGATAATTATCTTCGACTATACTTGATAAAAGGGACTCAGTTAACTCTTCACTTATTTTATGACGCCGCAAAATTTAGTCGAAACAGTCGATAATCTGTTTTCTTTGCCAGAGATATATTATCGCATCAAACAAATGATTGATGACCCGACATCGACTATTGATGATGTTGCTGAAATTGTTGTTGAAGACCCTAATATTGTGGCTCGTCTGTTACATTTAGCGAACAGTGCTTTTTTTGGTTTTGCCACCAAAATCGAATCGGTGCAAAGGGCGATCAGTATTATGGGCTTGGCTCATCTTAATAACCTGGTATTGGCAATATCAGTCACTAAGGCGTTCAAAGGTATCAATAGCGAGTTGATCAATATGAAGGATTTCTGGATTCATAGTGTATATACAGCAAGTCTGGCAAAAATTATTGCTCGCCATTGTAATGTGCTAGATAGCGAACGTTTATTTGTTTGCGGTATGTTGCATGATATTGGTCATTTAGTCATTTATACCGCTTTACCCACCCATGTCGAAAATGTGCTTGAGAGAGCTAGTGCCGAACACAAACCGCTTCGGATTGTTGAAAAAGAAATGCTGGGGTTCGATTATGCCGAAGTAGGTGGTGCATTATTACAATTCTGGCAATTACCAGCCAGTATCAGCTTGCCTGTTTTGTATCATACACAGATGGATGTCGATAGTGATTTTACGATGGATATCGCGATTGTGCATCTGGCCAATCTTGTAGCGCTTAAAGACCCATACAAGAAAACTCCCTTTGCAGCACCAGAGTCCGATGACAGGACATTACAATTATTGGATTTAGAAGAGGAACAGCTGGATATATTTAAAGCAGAAGCAAGAAAAACCATGTCGGATTTGATCAAAATGTTCTTTAGCGCAACATGAAAATATTAAACGGAGAACGTTATGGCATTGTGATGATCGTGGCAACACTTTTTGTGATTATTATGATTGTCGGGCAATTCATTCATTATCAGCAAAAGGAAAGGCTTGCCATTATTCAGGCAGAAGGACGCAATACAGTCAGACTGTTATCGAATCTTCCTTATGAGCAATTAATGCCGCGGCATGGTGGCAATGGAATTCTGGATTTATTAAAAATTCAGTCCAAACACTCAGGATTTGCCTATGCCGCAATTGTCGATTTAAAAGGCCAGCCTTTAGCTATTACTTCGACGGGAAAGTATTCAATTTCGGCTGTTGATTTGAGTGCGGAAAAAAGCATGTGGATCAGTGAACATGAACTCAGTGATACAACGACTAATAGAAAGGTTTTGGAGTTCAGGGCTCCAGTATTGGATCATGGCGAATTAGTCGGCTATATCCGAGTGGGATATTTCAGACCTGGCTTCAATATGGCTGAGATTTCAATCGCTTTGCCCGTCTTTTTGTTGGTGCCTTTGGCTTATTTATTGGTCCGACGAGAGCTCAAACCATTAAAACAAGCTAATCTCGAAATCAATAAAGCCATGCACAAACAGCATATCAAGCCTGAAAATGATAATAGCGAATTCAATAACTTCATGAAAAATTTTCAGCGCTTTGTTGAAGAAATCGATCACCGTTTTCAACAGGTCGGTGAACAAAATTTCAAAATCAAGGCTTCTGGTCTGGCTTTGACATATCAACGGCAACGTACGGAAGCAGCCCTGAGGTCCATTCCTGATGCTATTCTAGTTTTGGATGAAAATGGCAAACCAACTTTTGTCAATGCCAAGGTCTTGCCTTTGTTAGGCATAGAGCATGAACATATTATTGGTCATACTGCCGAGGAATGGTGTAAAAATAGTCAGTTAAGACAGTTTTTAAATCAATACATAACGGAACAGCAAGATTTGCAAGCATCTGATAGTTTCAAGTTTCATCCGGATAACAATCCAGAATTGACTATTATGGTATCGGCATATCCTCTTTTTTCCCCGAAAGAACCAGAAGCCATTATTGGTACCTTAGTGGTATAAAGTGGACCCCATTGTCCAGACAAATTATTAGAGAATTTAAGATAGAACCCTCATAACAGTCAGGCTCAATGGCTCTGGCCCATATTTTCACCCGGCGTCTGCTTGGCAGTGCCGGCATTATATTTATCCACGATTTTAGCGCCACCTCCCGTGGCGAATTGATAAACCCTGTCTGGCGTTTCATAGCCTAACGACTGATGCGGTCGTTCGCTGTTGTAAAAGGCAAAGTAGTCCGTCAACCCCGCTGACAGTGCTTGCAGGTTGCCGTATTGCTTCAAATAAACTTCTTCATATTTCACTGTGCGCCAGAGTCGTTCAACAAAGATATTGTCCAGGGCCCGTCCCCGGCCATCCATGCTGATGGTCACGCCATGCTGACTCAATACCCCGGTGAAGTCCGCGCTGGTGAACTGTGCGCCCTGGTCGGTATTAAATATCTCCGGTGTGCCATAGGTCTTGATGGCCTGCTCCAGACAATTTACGCAAAACGCGCTGTCCATGGTATTGGAAAGTTGCCATGCCAATACTTTTCGGCTGTACCAATCCATGATGGCCACCAGATAAACAAATCCTTGCGGCAGCCGGATATAGGTGATGTCGGTACTCCAAACCTGGTTGGGGCGTGTCACCTCGACGCCTCTTAACAGATAGGGATAGACTTTATGCTCAGGATGCGGCTTACTGGTGTTCGGGCCCGGCGCCATGCCGACCAGCCCCAGTATGCGCATCAGCCGCTGAACCCGTTTGCGGTTGACCTGATGGTTAAGGCCGCGTAAATACTTTGTCATACGGCGTGAGCCATAAAAAGGATGCCGGGTATATTCTTCGTCGAGCAACCGCAACAGTTGCTGATCTTCAGCAGACACCGGCTGTTGTTGGCGTTTTTTCTGTTCATGGATTACTGAGCGGGTAACGTTCAATAACTGGCATTGCCGACTTAACGCCAACTCATCTTTTTGATCCACCCAGCTTTGACGCGTGATCATAGGCTGATCCCGGACTTTTTTTTAAGCCAATCCAGTTCCATATTCAACTGCCCGATTTTGGCGTACAGACGGTCCGGATTGTCTTGCGCCTTCACCGCTTTCGGCCCGCGTTTGCCTTCAAACAGGCTTCCCGCATTGGCCAACAGTTCCTTTTTCCATTGGCTTACCTGAGATGGATGGACTTCATTCTCTTGAGCAATCTCATTGATCGTTTTGATGTTCTTAACCGCTTCCAGCGCGATTTTGGCCTTTTGCGCCCCGCTAAAGGTTTTCCGTTTTTTTTCGCTCATTTTTTGTACCTCTTTTTTCAATAGTCATAGTTTAAACTATTGTCCGGATTACGGGGTCCACTATAGTATTTCGGGATGAAACCGCCGCTGTGCTGGCCAGTCAGGCACGAGACCAGTTTATCAGTCATGTAGCACATGAACTCAAGTCTCCACTTAATATCATTCATCTATATGCAGAATCATTGGCTGAATCCGACATAAGTGAAGAACAGCGTATCAATGCAATCAATGTGATTAACGATGAAGTTGAACGATTAAGCAATTTAATTGCGAACTTATTGAATATTTCAAAAATAGAAGCTGGCAGTATTAATTTACAGCAGCAACGAGTTAAATTGCATGAGTTTCTGACAGACACATTCGAAGCAGTTGCGCGTAGCGGTGCCAATCAACAGATTGATTTTCATCTGAATTTACCCCGCACATTGCCCGATATTGTTGTGGATAAAGACCTATTGCGTATCGCGTTAAACAATATTTTGACCAATGCCGTCAAATATAACAAACCTGGTGGTATGGTCACTATGCATGTTGAAGAAAGTGATGATCGAATTATCGTCAAAATATCGGATACGGGTTTGGGAATTGCAGCCAAAGATCAAAATAAAATCTTTGATAAATTCTATCGTGCCGACGATGACAATGTGACGCAGCGTGGAGGGCATGGGCTTGGGCTGGCTTTGGCCCGAGAAATCATACAGTTACATCATGGCTCAATAGAACTGGAAAGTGAAGTTGGTCAAGGTAGTGAATTTACAATTTTATTGAAAAAAACCACCACCTTTCTCAATTAAGATAATATGAAAAAAATCTCTGTACATGACAAAAATTAACTTATGACAAATGAGTCTCATGTATTCCAGTGACAAAAGGTATGGGTTGCAAAAGAGCAATCACTTTTCTAATCATCCTTTTTGATTGAGATAAGACATTAAACAACGTTGAGCGGATACAATCTAATCCATATCGAAACAGGCTTTGCGCGAGCCGCTGATGTGTTTTGGTTTTTATTGGTAACTCGCAATCATGTTTCCATTCGCCTGCTTTATGTGACCAACAGAAAGCAATAACGGGAAGTACTAACAATTTTTTGATCCGAAGATAACCGACTACACGCGTTTCCTCAAGTTTGAATCCCCGTCCTTTTAAACCGCCGAAAAGCGTTTCGATTTCCCAACGCAAGCCATAAATTTTAATCGCATCAGGGTTCAAATGCTGACAGACGATGATTAATAACTCACCATCACTCAGCCGTAACCCACTGAGATAAATTGAACAATTTCCCAAATAGCGCGCTGTTGAGAGGTGTCGTGTGCTACCCGGCTTAAGCCCATAAAACAAACGCTCTACGCGTATTCGGTGGCCTTGGGCATTGGTTGTCCAGGCGTTGTTGCGAATACGGATATAAAAGGGAATCTCTTGCTCAAACAACCAGCCCATCCATTCGTCTCCAATAAACTCCCGATCAGCCAAAAGACCTTTGATGTGATGTCGGCCAAACTGCGCAATAAAGCGTTTCATCAGCGCTATACGTTCCTTCGTATTAGAGTTGCCCCGCTTGTTTAAAGGCAACCAATACACAGGAATGGCGGCACCCCGATAAACCACGGCAAGCACCAGCAGATTAATATTGGTTTTACCCCACTTCCAATTCGTCCTGTCTAACGTCAGATAGTAATCCTGATCAGTGAAACCAAACAGTTTCATGATGAAATGAGCGACTTCATTGTAATCCAGCCAATGGTCACTGAAAAATCGTTGCATCCGTCGATATCGTGAGGAAATTTTTGCCCGACTGGGAAAGAATACGGCGAGTTGGGCCAGATTGACCGTGCTAACTGCCATCAAAGCAATTAACATACCCACAAAACAAACGATTCTTGCCTTGTTCCATTGAAAGTGCTCAGTTAATATGACGGTCAGCTCGTTGATTTGTAATGTCCCGTTATTCATATTCGCTAAAACAAAATGCGGTATTTAATTACATTTCAACGAGCTACGCTAGCTTTTAATATTTTTTGTCATGTACAGAGGAAAAAAATACTGATTGTCGATGAAGAACCCCATGTAACCCTATTGATACAGCAATTTTTGCAGCGTGCGGGCTATCGGGTGAAAATCGCGCTGAACGGGGAGCAAGCGCTAACCAGTATTGCACAGGATAGACCGGATTTAATTGTTACCGATGTACAAATGCCAAAAATGAATGGTCTGCAATTATGCGAACATGTTTTACAACAAGAGCGATCACAACCATTCTTGATACTGATGACATCACGTACAGATAGGGAAATCCGCATTTGGGCGCAAAATTATCCAAAGATTGAGTTGATGGAGAAACCACTCAGTATGCGAAAGCTAATCAATCGTGTAAACATGTTTTTTGCTGAAGGAAAAAGCTGATGAGTCCATTTGATATGTTGGATTTGGCTCGTTACTTACCTTTTTTCGATAGTGAACCGGAGGATATTGGGCTCGCTATATTTAATCAGAAGAGTTTACGGGTATAGTGGACCCCGTAATCCGGACAATAGTTTAAACTATGACTATTGAAAAAAGAGGTACAAAAAATGAGCGAAAAAAAAACGGAAAACCTTTAGCGGGGCGCAAAAGGCCAAAATCGCGCTGGAAGCGGTTAAGAACATCAAAACGATCAATGAGATTGCTCAAGAGAATGAAGTCCATCCATCTCAGGTAAGCCAATGGAAAAAGGAACTGTTGGCCAATGCGGGAAGCCTGTTTGAAGGCAAACGCGGGCCGAAAGCGGTGAAGGCGCAAGACAATCCGGACCGTCTGTACGCCAAAATCGGGCAGTTGAATATGGAACTGGATTGGCTTAAAAAAAAGTCCGGGATCAGCCTATGATCACGCGTCAAAGCTGGGTGGATCAAAAAGATGAGTTGGCGTTAAGTCGGCAATGCCAGTTATTGAACGTTACCCGCTCAGTAATCCATGAACAGAAAAAACGCCAACAACAGCCGGTGTCTGCTGAAGATCAGCAACTGTTGCGGTTGCTCGACGAAGAATATACCCGGCATCCTTTTTATGGCTCACGCCGTATGACAAAGTATTTACGCGGCCTTAACCATCAGGTCAACCGCAAACGGGTTCAGCGGCTGATGCGCATACCGGGGCTGGTCGGCATGGCGCCGGGCCCGAACACCAGTAAGCCGCATCCTGAGCATAAAGTCTATCCCTATCTGTTAAGAGGCGTCGAGGTGACACGCCCCAACCAGGTTTGGAGTACCGACATCACCTATATCCGGCTGCCGCAAGGATTTGTTTATCTGGTGGCCATCATGGATTGGTACAGCCGAAAAGTATTGGCATGGCAACTTTCCAATACCATGGACAGCGCGTTTTGCGTAAATTGTCTGGAGCAGGCCATCAAGACCTATGGCACACCGGAGATATTTAATACCGACCAGGGCGCACAGTTCACCAGCGCGGACTTCACCGGGGTATTGAGTCAGCATGGCGTGACCATCAGCATGGATGGCCGGGGACGGGCCTTGGACAATATCTTTGTTGAACGACTCTGGCGCACAGTGAAATATGAAGAAGTTTATTTGAAGCAATACGGCAACCTGCAAGCACTGTCAGCGGGGTTGACGGACTACTTTGCCTTTTACAACAGCGAACGACCGCATCAGTCGTTAGGCTATGAAACGCCAGACAGGGTTTATCAATTCGCCACGGGAGGTGGCGCTAAAATCGTGGATAAATATAATGCCGGCACTGCCAAGCAGACGCCGGGTGAAAATATGGGCCAGAGCCATTGAGCCTGACTGTTATGAGGGTTCTATCTTAAATTCTCTAATAATTTGTCTGGACAATGGGGTCCACTTTAGGGAACATTGTTGCAATGATGCAAATGGTCAATCATGCGAGAAGATATGGACAGCATTGGAAAGGATGCATATTGACTGGAAAATGCTAAAAGAGAACCATAGACATATTCAAATAGGTTCATAGAAGTTACGCATTGACAGGCAATGTTAAACTATGGGATTAAAGAATCCCAAAGTCAATGCAAGGCAAACCTTGATAAGAGAAATAACACGCCCCTCAACAGCCTGCTGTACATTACCCATGTACATTGGTTTTTTATTAAGTGAGCCGAAACAAGCTAGTTGTCGACGATTAGGAGAAGTCATGTCAATATCACATGATAGCGTAAATCGATTTCTAAATCGGGAGCATTACACTGGGCGAGATTTATACAATGAAGCCAGCGCAAGCCTGAATTTAAAGGGCGGAACCTTGAGTGTTGACGATAGTGTTCTTGATAAACCTTATAGCCAATATATGGCATATGTCAGTTATTTTTGGTCGGGAAAACATCATAGAGCAGTCAAGGGAATCAATCTTATCACGTTGTACTACACAGACATTCAAGGAAAACACCAACCACCAGGGCCAGCGCATAAAAAGATCCTATTAAAACAGCGAGTTCAGTATCATTCATGCAAAACTGTATGAGGAATCAAAATGTCCCTGAGCCTGCAAGAAGCCTTTTCAAGCCTGGAAGACCCGCGAATTGAACGCCACAAGCGTCATCAACTGCTGGATATTATCGTACTGACCATCTGCGCGGTGGTCAGTGGCGCTGAAGGCCGGGAGGCCATAGAAGCCTTCGGCAAAGAGAAACAAGACTGGCTGCGGCAATGGATAGCGTTGGAAAACGGAATCCCCTCGCACGACTGCATTGCCCGCCTGATGTCACGGTTGCCGGCCGAGGAAGTCAGCGCCTGTTTCAGTCGCCGGGTGCAAAGTGTCGCCAGACTGACCGGGGGGGAAGTGGTTGCCATTGACGGCAAAACGGCGCGCCGGTCCTTTGATCAGGAGGACAGGATGGGCGCGATCCACATGGTCAGCGCCTGGGCAAGCCAGACGGGGCTCTCCCTGGGTCAGGTCAAAACACAGGAGAAGTCCAATGAAATTACCGCCATTCCCCGACTGTTGGCCATGCTGGAAATTAAAGGCTGCATCGTGACCATTGACGCGATGGGATGCCAGGAAAAGATTGCTGGCAAGATCGTCGAGAAAGGGGCTGATTACGCCCTGGCGGTCAAGGGCAACCAGAAGTCCTTGCATGAAGCGATCGTGGATTACTTTGCCGTGGCGGTGGATGGCGGTGTTGAGGACGGTCAGGCGCTACTGGGCCACCACGAACAGGTCGATGTCGGACACGGCCGGATTGAACAGCGCCGCTACTACCTGGCTGATTGTCTGGACACCTTGCCTTCGCCCCGGCGCTGGCAAGGACTCAAGGGCATTGGCATGGTGGCGTGTGAACGCCAGATCGGCGAACGACAAACCATTGAGCGTCGCTACTACATCACCACGCTTGATAGTGTTGAAACCTTCGCCAACGCTGTGCGCTCCCACTGGGGCGTGGAGAACAGCCTGCATTGGGTATTGGATGTCACGTTTCGTGAAGACGAGTCACGAATTCGCAAGGGCGAATCACCGGGCAACTTCAATATCATCCGCCAATTGGCGCTCAATTGGCTCAAGCGCGAACCGTCGCGCCTGAGCATTAAGCGCAAGCGCTTCAAGGCAGCCCTCAGCGATGACTTCAGGGCTCAAGTGATATTTGGGTGAGTTTTTATGCGCTGGCCCTGACCCAATGATGAAACCGATCAGGTGTTGGTTCGCTCCATGGTTGAAATCGCATCACAACTGGGCAAGAAAACCATTGCCGAGTTTGTTGAAACGCCGGCTATTGTATCGAAATTGGAGGAAATAGGCGTGGATTATGCGCAAGGCTATTTGTTTGGCAAGCCAGAAACCACATTGTTGCAAAACCATTCGGAAGTTATTCAACAGATCCTGAATGCCGAACCAACAGAAACTGTAGCAGGATCTTCCCAGTTTTTGTCGTAACAAAGCGCTTTCACTTCACTCATTTGGTCGCTGGTGATTCACACCTGTCCCGTTTTTTCTTTTATGCTGTCCACTTGCATCTCGTTTGTTTTCATTCGGCTTCTTAAATTTTCTATTTGAGTATTTTTCAAGCTGGCCGATATATTGTAAGTAATTTTAAAAAGTTATTTGACATTAGCGGGGTAACAGTGTGCTAGGAGGCTGTCCGAGAATAGAGAACCTACTACGGAAAAGCTGAATTTGGCCAGATTTTCCCATTCTTTTCGTTAAATAGCGCAACTATTCGCCTCAAAGAATGAAAAAACCTGACCCAAATCAGCTTTCCCTCGCAACGGCTTCTATTCTCGGACAGCCTCCTAGGAAAACACTGAACCAACCATCGCAGTTGTCAGTAGCTAACGATCATCGCAAGAATTGCCACCCCGCATGATGAAATGTTGTAGAGTTCCTTGTGGAAGATGGCGGTTAAAGACTGCGCTTTACTTTGGAGCCTTAGAGCCCGACTGCTAACGTAGCCTGCCATGGATGACTCGAACCCCGGATTGCTTCTTTAAGAGCGAATGTTAAAAGGGCCGTTGACGATTTACATCGCCCTCAGGCAGATCATCCAGGCAACCGCCACCTTCCAGGCTCAATCATAGAGTAAAGGAGGAAAAAATGGAACTCACTGCAATACACAAGCGAGTCATCGGGTTGGATGTTCACCAAAAGCAGATTACCGCCTGCGCCATGGTTGAACAGGCCGATGGTGGTATTCAGACAGAGCATCGGCAGTTTGGCGCATTCAAACGTGATCGACGTGCATTAGCCGATTGGGTGCAGTCTGTCGCACCGGATGAGGTGGTGATGGAACGCACCGGCATCTACTGGAAAAGCCCATATGCAGCTTTGGAACATGTGGGTATTTACGCCAGGGTCGTCAATGCCCGGCATGTGAAGAATGTGCCGGGACGCAAGACGGACATCGGCGACGCGCAATGGCTGGCGATGCTTTCCCGTGCCGGACTGCTGCGCGGTTCATTCGTGCCACCGGAAAAGATGCGGCAGTTACGCCTGATTTCACGTCAACGACAGAAGTTGGTGTCGATGCTGTCTGCTGAGAAGAACAGACTGCACAAGGTATTAACCGACGGCGGCATCCGGCTTGGCGTGGTGGTCAGCGATGTACATGGGCAATCCGCGCGCGCCATGGTTAACGCGCTGATTGAAGGACAGCCTGCGCATGATGTGTTGAAGCTGGCCAGCAATCGTCTCAAAGCGCCGCGCGCCGATATACTGGAGGCGCTGCAAGGTGAGTTGAGCGAGCACCATCGCTTCGTACTGAATGAACTGATGCAGCATATTCAGGATTTGGAAGCACGCATAGCCAGATTTGATGCACAACTGCTGGCCGGACTGGAGAAGGAGAAAACGGTTTTGCAATTGCTCCAGACTATTCCCGGTGTTGATTTGATTGGAGCAGCCATGCTACTTGTTGAGATCGGAACGGATATGACTGTCTTTGGCAGTGCGGATCGGCTGGCGTCATGGGTGGGCATATGCCCCGGCAACAACGAGTCTGCCGGCAAACGCAAATCAGGACGAACGCGAAAAGGAAACCCATATGTGCGTCGCCTGCTTTGCGAATGCGCCCATGCCGCCAGCCGAACCCGATCGGTTTTCCAGGCAAAATATACATCACTGGCGATTAGGCGAGGTCACCAACGCGCCATCATTGCGCTGGCTCACAAACTTTTGCGGACATGTTACTTCATGATTAGTCGCGGCGAGTATTTCCGGGATTCGACCATCGACTACGAAGAAATGGCTGTCAAACGCAATGCACCACGCTGGATCAGAGCGCTGATAAAATTCGGTTATATAACACAACCGGGGTAAGCCAGCTTACTTCATTGAATATGGATAAGCAGCCTTTTCACGGCTGAGAACTCCTTGCGCATTCGATATGGATCATTTCATGTTAAGGAAGTGCTGATTAAATCAGTACTTCCCTAAAAAAATTCAAAATACGATTTCAAGCAAAGAGACATGGAAAACTGAATGATGCGATTGATGCACTTGCTTTGGCTGCTGTTTATTCCTGCCTTGATCGGCGTAAATGCGGAAATGATCTCAGTACCGTTACAAAAAGCCGATTGGTTTGGTCGAAGTAGCAAAACTATTTGCCTGTTACAGCAAAGTATTCCGCTATATGGAAATATTGGTTTCAAACAGCGAGCAGGAGAAGCGTTGCGTTTTATCTATCATTCGGAACTGGATGATGGTGAGGTGTACAAAGCCGGTTTTCATGTGGATACAGCCCCCTGGCGTAATGATTATATGGAACGTCAGGAATTCCAGGTCTTTTTTGCGCCCGATGATAATGAGTTTTATGTCGATGAAGAGGGGGCGGTTGCGGCATTGAACGCATTATTGAATGGACAGTCGGCTGTTTTTCAATTTAATTCCGGAGGCAAGATAAACACTGTTTCAGCTTTGCCCATTGGCATCGATGCAAAAATAACAGCTTTCAGTCAATGTCGACAGCAATTGTTGCCCTTCAATAAAAGTCAGTTGCAAGGGGTGATTTATTTCAGCTCAGGCAGTACACAACTTAAAAAAGAAGACATCATCCGTCTAAAGAAAATTGCCCGGTTAGCTAAAACTCTGAAATCAATCAAAGTGATTATTAGCAGTGCAACGGCAGTTGCGGGCAAGTTAGACAAAGGCTGGTTTGACAAACGCGCTCAGCATATCAGGCAGCAGTTACAACGCATGGGGGTTGCGAAAAACAGGATTATCATTCGTTCCAATTTGTATCAGGCAGGAAAAAATGACCTGGTTCTGTCGTTGTTTGGGCCAGATTCTTTACGATTTTATCATTATCGGAAAGGGGCTACCCGCTTGAGTTCCAGACAAAAACAACGATTGATAAAATTAGCGCAATATATTGACCACTATTTCAAAAAAGGGCGCATCATTATCGCCAGTCATACCGATGCAAAAGGTCGGCGAGCGACCAATTTAAAAGTTTCCCAGCGTCGTGGCGATGTTGTAAAACAATTCTTGGTTGAGCAAGGTATTCCTGAGTCTATGATTCAGGTAAAAGCCTATGGAGAGTCCCGACCGATAAAGAGTAACCGTTTTCCACCTGGCCGGGCCATGAATCGTCGCGTTGAAATCAGTCTAAGACGATGAATGTTAGGAGGTTGTCGGATTATGGATGATTCTACTGTGACAGCGGGTGCGGCGGTTTTTTCCGCTCTTTTTCGTTGCGTAACACCACGTAGCGCTACCAAAAGAGCAAAAAAAACCACTCGATTTCCCACTCGTCTCGTCACGAATCCCATAACCCGACAGCCTCTTTGTGAAATCAAACTGCTTGCCTTGGGAAGAGTGCAATGCGGTTTCAGCTGTGCTTACAAAAAATGGTTCGCTGCATTGATTTTAGCAAGACATCCTCTTAGCGTAGGGAATCGTGAATAACTCAGCGAATCCCTTGTCATTAAAGCTCCTATATGGTATAAAACGCAGTTCATTTAAGACTTAATACTCACACTTATCGACACAGTCGGCAGGGTGCTGCAGATGGTGACATCGGCAGTTGTTGGCTGGGGTAGGTGGAGGCGTAACCCAGGCCGGAAATCCGGCTATTTATCTAGGAGAAAACTATGGCCGCAGTGTCAATGCGTGATATGTTAGAAGCTGGTGTGCATTTTGGACACCAAACCCGTTACTGGAACCCCAAAATGGCGCCTTATTTGTTTGGCGCACGTAATAAAATCCATATCATCAACTTGGAAAAAACCCTTCCATTGTTCAATGATGCAATGAATTATCTGGGGCAGGTCGCTGCTAACAAAGGGACTATCTTGTTTGTAGGCACCAAAAAAGCCGCTCGTAAAACCGTTGCTGAAGAAGCCAAACGTGCAGGCATGCCATATGTCAACCATCGCTGGTTAGGTGGTATGCTGACGAACTTCAAAACCATCAAAAAATCTATCAATCGTCTGAAAGAGCTGGAAGCAATGAAGGCGGATGGTACCTTATATCAACGTTTCAACAAAAAAGAAGCGTTAGGTATGGAACGTGAGCTGGAAAAACTGGAGCGTAGCCTGGGCGGCATCAAGGATATGAAAGGTATTCCCGATGTGGTCTTTGTTTTGGATGTGGGCTATGAAAAAAATGCCGTTCAGGAAGCTAAAAAATTAGGTGTTCCTGTCGTAGGTGTTGTTGATTCCAACAATTCTCCGGAAAATATTGATTACATCATTCCTGGTAATGATGATTCAATCCGTTCGATCAAGTTATATTGTCAAGCTGCTTCGGCTGCAATTCTGGAAGCTAAAACAGCGGCTTTAGCCCAGTCAGCTAAAGCTGATGAATTTGTTGAAGCGGAAGCAACTGCTGACGAAGAATAATCTTTATTGCTCATCAGTCAATTTTATTGGTTGATTGGAGCGTTTAGATTATCAAGGTTTGTAAACGCCTCCATCGTGAGGCGTTTTTTTAGTATCAAGACAGAGGAAACAAATAATGAGTATTACTGCCGCAATGGTAAAAGAACTGCGTGAACGCACTGGTTCTGGCATGATGGAATGCAAAAAAGCCTTGGTTGAAACCAATGGCGACATGGAAAAAGCGATTGAAAATATGCGTAAATCCGGTTTGGCAAAAGCTGACAAGAAATCCGGACGTACTGCTGCAGAAGGAACCATCGGCATTAAAGTGGCTGACGACGGTAAAACGGCAGCAATGGTCGATGTGAATTGTGAAACAGATTTTGTTGCCAAAGGTGATGATTTCACTAACTTCGTCAATGATATTGCCAACACATTGTTGACCACTGATGTGGACAACAATGAGCAACTGGCTGAAATGAAGCTGTCCAGTGGCGAAACCGTTGATGAAGTTCGTCGTGCATTGATCGCTAAATTAGGCGAGAATATTACTGTCAGACGTTTTGAAAAATATACCGTAGAAGGTGGTGTTGGAAGCTATCTGCATGGCAGTAAAATTGGTGTTATCGTAGAATTGAAAAATGCCGACTCCGATCTGGGTAAAGATATTGCCATGCATGTTGCTGCAATTAATCCTGCCCATGTTTCTGCTGATGATGTTCCACAAGAAGCGATAGATAAAGAAAAGGATATATTTACCGCTCAAGCATTAGAAAGTGGCAAGCCAGCGGAGATTGTGGAAAAAATGATCACCGGGCGGATTAAAAAATTCCTGGGCGAAATCACTTTGGAAGGCCAGGCTTTTGTCAAGGATGATAAAACAACTGTTGGCAATCTGTTAAAATCCAAAGATAATGCCGTGATTCGTTTTACTCGTTTTGAAGTGGGTGAAGGCATTGAGAAAAAAGAAGAGGATTTCGCTGCAGAAGTGATGGCTCATGTTAAGGGCTGATAAAAAACCCGGTATCTCACCGGGTTTTTTATGGAAACGCTGGACAGATCAGGAGGGGATTTGTCCAGTATTTCCTGAAATAACGTAATACACCCTTGAATAGAGGATATATAAGTATTGAGGATTCGCTGGCAAAGCGATGATTTGTCCGGCGCTTTCTTAAAGAAACGCTTGTTGATTTTCAACTAACCAGACTGTGGAATATAACTATGAGTCAATTGATTTGCCGTAGAATTTTATTGAAATTGAGTGGCGAAGCCTTGATGAATCAGCAAAGTGGGAACAGTATTGACCCTGAAATTGTTCAACGCTTGGCTCAGGAAGTTAAAGAACTCTGCGATGCTGGCATTGAGGTCGGTTTGGTTATTGGTGGCGGCAATATATTACGTGGTGCTGAAACTGCTGCAGCTGGTTTGAATCGTGTCACCGGAGATCAAATGGGGATGTTGGCCACAGTGATCAATGCGCTGGCAATGCAGGATGCATTGGAGTTCCTTGGACAGCCTGTTCGGGTGATGTCAGCCTTGAAAATCAACCAGGTCTGTGAAGATTATATCAAGCGGCGTGCAGTTCGCCATTTGGAAAAAAAACGGGTGGTTATTTTTGCGGCGGGAACCGGTAATCCATTTTTTACCACCGATACCGCAGCCAGTCTCAGAGCGATTGAGATTGAAGCGGAATTGATGATTAAGGCGACCAAGGTCAAAGGGGTTTTTTCCGCCGACCCAAACAAGGATCCTGATGCACAATTTTATCCGCGTTTGACTTATGATGAAGCGCTGGATCAACGTTTGAATGTAATGGATACGACAGCATTGGTATTATGTCGGGATAATAATTTACCGATGAGAGTGATGAATATTTTTGAACCTGGCGCAGTAATGGGATTGATGCAGGGTGCGGATATCGGCTCTTTAATTGTCAAGAAATAACCATAATTCAGTTTGCAGAATAACCAGATTTAATAAAAGGGGAAAATATGATCAGTGATATTCAACAAGACGCTTCCTCCAGAATGGAGAAAAGCATTGAGGCGCTCAAAAAAGCCTTTAGTAAAATCAGAACTGGTCGTGCACATCCAAGTTTGTTGGACCAGATTATGGTTTCTTACTATGGGTCGGATACACCATTATCCCAGGTTGCCAATGTGACGGTTGAGGATTCACGCACGTTGAAGGTGACCCCGTGGGAAAAAAACATGGTGCAAGCCATTGAAAAAGCCATCATGGCTTCTGATTTGGGGTTGAATCCATCGACACAAGGTACCGTAATCAGAATTCCACTGCCGCCTTTGACTGAAGAACGTCGTCGTGACCTGGTCAAAGTGGTCAAACAGGAAGCGGAACAAGGCAGAGTTTCCATTCGTAATATTCGCCGTGACGCTAATTCTGAAATCAAAGAAGCATTGAAAGAAAAAATGATTTCAGAAGATGAGGCTCGCGCCGGCGAAGAAAAAATTCAAAAAATCACCGATCAGTTCATCAAGGAAGTTGAAAAACTTTTGGAAGAGAAAGAAGCTGACCTGTTGTCGATGTAATTGGAGCGATATTTAAATGAGCGTCACTCCTACAGGGAAAGTCGTCAGCGATAATGGTAACCCCAGGCATATCGCCATCATCATGGATGGCAATGGCCGTTGGGCAAAAAAGCGGCTGATGCCTCGAATCTATGGACATAGACAAGGGGTAAAAACAGTACGGAATATTGTCGAATATTGTGTTGAAGCAAAAATAGAAGTCTTGTCATTGTTTGCTTTTAGCAGTGAAAACTGGCGCCGTCCACAGACTGAAGTTTCGATGTTAATGGAGCTGTTCATGGCGACATTACAGCGGGAAGTCGATAAGTTGGATAAAAATAATATTCGTCTGAAAATAATTGGAGACAAGGCCGCTTTTTCAGAAAAACTGCAAGAAAAAATCATTAACGCAGAGCGCCAAACTGCAAATAATACCAGCCTTACTTTATTGATCGCCGCTAATTATGGGGGACATTGGGATATCACCCAGGCGGTTCAAACTATTGTCAGCAAAATGAAGTCAGGCATGTTGCCCGAGCAAACAATCAGTGAAGAATTGATTGAACAACATTTGTCTACAGCTGGTTTGCCAGAACCCGATTTGTTTATCCGCACAGGTGGCGAACAGCGCATCAGTAACTTCCTGCTTTGGCAGTTAGCCTATACCGAATTGTATTTTACCCCCGTGTTATGGCCTGACTTTGACAAGCAAGCGATGAGTGAAGCAATTAATAGTTTTCGCAGTCGGGAACGGCGTTTTGGGCATACCGGCGAACAGATTCTGGCGCAAGCAAAATAATAATTCTATCCTTTTAAGTTGAATCCACCATGTTATTACCACGTATTTTAACGGCACTTGTTTTAATCCCTTTAGTAATCCTGGCAATTATTAAATTACCAGCGATGTATTTTTCCCTGTTTATCGCCATTATTGCCCTCATGGCTGCCTGGGAATGGGCGGGACTGATTGGACTGGAAAAAGTAAGCAGCAAGCTTTTATTGCTCCTGGCTTTGTTATTTCCTATGTTGGTAATTCAGTTCTGGTCTGTGATACTGGATGTTCTGGCTGATAAATTGCAGGATCCGGGAATTCGTTATTATTCCGGAGTATTGGAGTGGCTGGTGTTGTTTCCAGTTGCTTTTTGGATTGTGATGATGTTTTTGATTAGAACTGTACCCGATCAATTGCTTAAACTGGAACTGAGTCAGAAGTTCAGAGCGTTCACCGGCGTTTTTC
Organism: Methylomarinum sp.; assembly: GCA_965277025.1. Lineage (GTDB taxonomy): Bacteria > Pseudomonadota > Gammaproteobacteria > Methylococcales > Methylomonadaceae > Methylomarinum. Next base: position 3,629,217 of record OZ255706.1, on the reverse strand, counting down.
TGTTGTTTTTCGCCTGGATGTTTTTGACCCGACTGCGAAGTTTCTACGGCACGGAAATGACAGTTTATTTTCTGGTGTTGATCTGGGCAGCGGATGTATCAGCTTATTTTGTCGGTAAAAAATTTGGCAAGGAAAAACTGGTCGAAATTATCAGTCCGGGTAAAACCTTGCAAGGTATGTATGGTGCATTGGCAGCAGGTGCTGTGTGTGGTCTGCTATTGAGAATTTTTTATCCATTCCCGATCATGATTTTGGCCGACTTTACATTGTTATCGGTTTTGACTGTACTGATTTCCATCTATGGTGATCTGTTTTTCAGCTTGGTCAAACGACAAGCTGGCGTCAAGGATAGTGGCAGCTTGTTGCCGGGACATGGCGGCGTACTCGACAGAATCGACAGCATTGTTGCCGCAGCTCCATTCTTTTATGCGGGCATTCTGTTAATTGGTCGGAGTGTCTTTTCATGAAGGGCTTATGCATTCTGGGCGCGACAGGCTCGATTGGCGTCAGCACGCTGGATGTTGTCGCCCGTCATCCTGAGAAATATCGGGTAGTTGCGTTAACTGCCAATACCAATATCGATGTTTTGTTTGAACAATGTCTTCAACATAAACCCCAATATGTTGTTGTCGTCAATGAAGACAGGGCCGCTCAATTTCAGCAGAAAATTACCAATAGTAAAATTTCTGAAATACAGGTTTTAAAAGGTCCTGATGCGCTTGAAAAGGTTGCTACTCTGGATCAGGTAGATTCAGTCATGGCGGCAATTGTTGGCGCGGCAGGATTATTGCCGACACTGGCAGCAGCAAAAGCCGGCAAAACCATTTTACTGGCGAACAAAGAAGCCTTGGTCATGTCGGGCGATATTTTTATGCAGGCAGTAGGGGATTCCGGCGCTCACATGTTGCCCATCGATAGTGAACATAATGCCATTTTTCAATGTATGCCAGGGGGTTATGAGGCTGGCGGCAAAGCGCCTCAGGTTCGCCGAATTCTACTGACTGCATCGGGTGGCCCGTTCCGTGAAACACCCGTATCACAATTGCATGATGTAACACCTGACCAGGCTGTCGCTCATCCTAAATGGGATATGGGGCGCAAAATTTCGGTGGATTCAGCCACCATGATGAACAAAGGGCTGGAGTTGATTGAAGCCTGTTTGTTATTCAGCATGGAGCCGGAAGCGATTCAGGTGGTGATTCATAAACAGAGCATCATTCATTCCATGGTCGACTATGTGGATGGCTCGGTGTTGGCGCAAATGGGTAATCCCGACATGCGTATTCCGATTGCCCATGCCATGGCCTGGCCGGATCGTTTTGATTCGGGTGTTGAACCTCTGGATATTTTTGCAGTCGGACAAATGGATTTTGAACCACCCAGCTACGACCGTTTTCCTTGTTTGCGGCTGGCTTATGAAGCGATCAAGGCGGGCGGCGTTATGCCGGCTGTTTTAAATGCAGCTAATGAAATAGCGGTCGAATCATTTTTGAATGAACAAATTCGCTTCACCGATATCGCCGTTGTCATCGAACAGACCATGCTGGAATTTTCGCCGACTTCCGCACAGACTTTAGAACAAGTGTTGCAAGCCGATCAGCAAGCACGCTCGATGGCGCAACAAAAAATTGAGGCATTGACACATTAATGGAAATCGTTCACACGCTCTTTTATTTTATTGTCGCTATCGGTCTTCTGGTTTCATTCCATGAATTTGGCCATTTTTGGGTAGCACGGAAAGTAGGTGTAAAAGTTTTACGATTTTCCATTGGTTTTGGCAAAGTCCTGTGGTCTTGGCAAAAATCGCCGGATTCGACTGAATATGTGCTGTCGGCCATTCCATTAGGTGGCTATGTCAAAATGGTTGATGAAAGAGAAGGGGCGGTAAAGCCTGAAGATTTACCTTATGCGTTCAATCGTCAACCGCTCTGGGCGCGTTTTCTCATTGTTCTGGCAGGGCCGGTATTCAATCTTGTTTTGGCGGTTTTTTTGTTCTGGTGTGTTTTCATTATTGGTGAAACTGGCATACGGCCCATTACTGCCGCTCCTGAAGCCACTACGATTGCCGCTGGAGCCGGGATAGAGGAAGGTGATGAAATTCTCGCTGTCAATGGCGAAGAAACACCAACCTGGACATTGGCCATCAGTCAGATTTTTGAACAAGCCATGACTGGCACGCAGGATATTGAATTAAAAGTTAAAACAAGCGATGGATTTGAAACGACAAAAATATTGCAATTACCCGAAAAGGTAGATGAACCCGAGCAATTATACAAACAATTAGGTTTGAAACCCTGGTCGCCCGTTATTCCGCCAGTCATTGGAAAGGTATTGCCCGATGACGCTGCAGCGGCTGCTGGATTGCAGACAGGCGATGTACTGATAAAAGCCGATGGTGAAAAAATCAAGGATTGGATGCAATGGGTAAATTACGTCCAGCTGCGACCTGGTCAACCTATTAACCTGGAGATTGAACGAGATGGCGTTCGAATGCAATTGACGGTGACGCCAAAAACAGTCACAACCGAAGATGGACGTGAGATCGGTCGAATTGGAGCTGGCGTCAAGATTCCAGAACAGTTGCTTGAATCATTGAAAGTTACCTACACACTCGATCCAGTCAAAGCTATTCCCAAAGCTTTCAAGCGAACCTGGTTCTTCGCTACCAGTACCTTGGAAATGATGGGTAAAATGCTGGTAGGCAAGGCTTCTGTGAAAAACCTGAGTGGCCCGATCAGTATTGCCCAATATGCCGGACAGTCAGCCGAAATGGGACTGGTGCCTTTTCTAAAATACCTTGCCTTGATCAGCGTTAGTTTAGGGGTATTGAATTTGCTGCCTATTCCGATGCTAGATGGCGGTCATTTGTTATTCTTTTTAATTGAAGGGATAAAGGGAACTCCTGTACCGGAAAAAATACAGCTGTTTTTTCAGCAGGTAGGTTTACTGATGTTACTGTCATTAATGATGTTGGCTATGTTTCTGGATGTGGAAAGATTGTTTCAATAGTTCGTATATGGAAACTAATGGCTAAAATAGCTGTCGCAGTGTTTTATTTTGCATGATGGATAATTTGATGAAAACTATAATTCTCGCCTTATTGGCTTTCAGTACTGTTCTCCAGGCAGATGAAACCAGCATCAGAAACAATCTTAAAAAAGTCATTCCGTCTTTGGAGATCAAGTCGATTCAAGCCACACCGGTTAAAGGGGTTTATGAGGTCACTATTGGTGGTGATATTCTGTATGTTTCTGAAGATGGAAAATACCTGTTTCAAGGGCATTTGATTGATGTAGAGGCCAGAAAGGATTTAACCGAAGCGAAATTGTCCGAAGTCAGAAAACAGACATTGGCGGCTCTGGGCGAGGATCAGATGATTACATTCAAGGCGGATAAACCAAAATACGACGTATTTGTGTTTACCGATATCGATTGCGGCTATTGCCGGAAACTGCATTCAGAGATCGATCAATACCTGGCGCAAGGCATCAATATTCATTACCTGTTTTATCCACGCGCGGGCATTGGTTCCGAATCGTATAAAAAGGCTGTGACTGTCTGGTGTTCGGACGATCGTCAAAAAGCGCTGACCGAGGCCAAGCAAGGCAAGAAAATGGAATACAAAACCTGCGATAACCCGGTCAAGAAACATATGCAGCTTGGGCAAGATTCTGGTGCACGCGGTACACCCATGATTGTAACTGGTAAGGGAACCGTCTTTCCCGGCTACGTTCCGGCCTCTCGTTTGGCTCAAGCACTTTCCAAAGAGCAAAATTAATAGACAGGGCGGTTTCGCGCCAGCAAACCGCCTCAGCTACGAAATCACTGATTTGTTTTCGATTTCCAAGACACAGGGATGTGTCGTCAAAATCGATAGCTGCAAGCTATCCCTCTTACTCCAATAAGCCCTTCAAACGATATAGCCAGTCCAGTGCTTCTCGGGGTGTTGTATTATCGGGGTCAAGTTCTTCCAACAAGGTTACAGCCGGATGAAATTCTTTGCTGGAAAATAAATCCAGCTGGTGGTTACCGGTTTCCTGTTGCTGGTTTAAATAAGAATGATGTTCCAGTTGTTGAAGTTTCTGCCGTGCCTGATTGATCACAGTTTGTGGCACACCTGCAAGAGCTGCCACCTGTAAACCATAGCTCTGATTGGCAGGGCCGTCTTTTACTGCATGCAGAAAAATGATTTTATCGCCATGCTCCACAGCTTCCAGATGCACGTTTCGAATCGTTTTTTGCTCATCGGCTAATGCAGTCAATTCAAAATAATGGGTGGCAAACAACGTGAATGCTTTATTTTGTTTCGCCAGGTGTTCGGCGCAGGCCCAAGCCAGTGACAAGCCATCGAAAGTGCTGGTGCCACGACCTACTTCATCCATTAGAATAAGGCTGTTACTGGTGGCGTTTTGCAGGATATTGGCAGTTTCCGACATTTCCACCATAAAAGTCGAGCGGCCGCTGGCCAGATCATCGGATGCGCCAATACGAGTGAAAATCTTGTCGATTGGACCGCAGGTGACAGCTTTAGCCGGTGCGAAACAGCCAATATGAATCATCAATACAATCAGTGCGGTTTGACGCATGTAGGTGGATTTACCACCCATATTCGGCCCGGTAATAATCAGCATGCGCCGCTGACTGGAAAACGAGACATCATTAGCGACAAAGGGAAGATCAGAAACCTGTTCGACCACCAGATGACGGCCGGCTTCGATATCAATGCCGGGGGTATCGGTCAATTGCGGATAGCTCAGGTTCAAGCTTTCTGCCCGTTCGGCAAAATTACACAACACATCCAGTTTGGCAAGGGCTTTCGCGCAGCGTTGAAAATCCGCCACCGAAGCGCCTAATTGTTCCAGTAATTGATCGTAAAGTTTTTTTTCGAATGCCAGGGATTTTTCCCGGGCACTGAGCACTTTGTCCTCAAAGGCTTTCAATTCGGCCGTGATGAATCGTTCGGCATTTTTTAAGGTTTGTTTGCGGGTGTAGTGAGCAGGAACATTTTCAGAATGCAGTCTGGATATTTCAATATAGTAACCATGTACGCGGTTATATTTGACCTTAAGATTGTTGATGCCGGTAGTTTCCCGTTCGCGTTGCTCCATATCCAGTAAAAACTGATCGGCGTTTTGACTGAGGTTTCTCAGCTCGTCCAGTTCAGCATGGTAGCCGGGCGCAATCACACCACCATCACGTATCAATCCAGGAGGATTGTCGATAATGGCGCGTTGCAACAAATCGACAATATCGGGGTGTTCTGAAAGCTGTTGGCTTAATTCGATTAAATAGGGATTATCGTGTTGCCCTAGGCAGGATTGCATGGCTGGCAAAGCCTGAAGTGTGTTTTTCAATACAAGCAAATCACGAGGTCTTGCGGTTTTTAGTGCAATTCTGGCTGAAATTCTTTCTATATCACCGGTTTGCCGCAATATTTCCTGTATGTTTGTATATTGTTGCTGATGCAATAAAGATTGCACACAACTATAGCGTTGATTCAATACAGATTGATTACGCAATGGGCGGTTTAGCCAGCGCCTCAGACAACGGCTACCCATTGCCGTCATGGTTTTGTCCAAAACCCCAAGCAATGTGAACTGTGGATTACCGCTGGGATGATAGTCCAGTTCCAGATTACGCCGGCTGGCGGCATCCAGATGAATACAATCATCGTTATTTTCCACGCGAATGCCTTGAATATGAGGCAGGGCGCTTTGTTGCGTATCTTTGACATATTGCAGCAAGCAGCCTGCAGCAGCGATGGCGGCGGGTAGCTGCTCGCAGCCGAAGCCCTTCAAATCATGTACATTGAATTGTTTTAATAGCAAGGTCGTAGCTGATTCGGGATCAAAATGCCAGGGAGGACGGTGGGTCAAACCGTTGCGCTCGGCTAATGCCGCAGGGACTGGGAGGTCTTCGCTGTACAAAATTTCGGTGGGGTCAAGGCGCTCGATTTCACTGAGTAATTGTTGCTCGCTATCAACTTGTTCAACAGTAAATGTGCCACTGGTAACATTCAGCCAAGCCAAACCATACTGGTCAGGCAACTGAGCTATGGCCAGCAAGATATTGTCTTTTCGCTCTTCCAGTAAAGCCTCATCGGTAACCGTAGCCGGAGTGATAATTCTGACAACTTTGCGTTCCACCGGGCCTTTGCTCGTGGCGGGGTCACCAATTTGCTCACACATCACTACCGATTCCCCCTGTTTCAGCAAGCGGGCGATATAATTTTCCGCCGCATGATAGGGAATACCCGCCATGGGAATCGGTTCACCTGCGGATTGTCCGCGGCTGGTCAAGGTAATGTCGAGGATTTGGGCCGCTTTTCTGGCATCATCAAAAAATAATTCATAAAAATCCCCCATGCGGTAAAACACCAGATTGTCTGGGTGTTCAGCCTTGATGCGCAAATATTGCTGCATCATGGGAGTATGTGATTTTGAAGGGGGGTTGCTCATTAAAACCGATGAAGGTGAGAATAGTGGCGGAATTTTAACAAATGTCACTGATTTCTTATTCAACAAATCTGGCTGGGATCGGAATTAGAAATTAATCCCCAGAAATTCTTGCAGTTCAGGAAAAAAATGGATGATGTCGGCAAGAAAGGCGATGATAAATGAAAATGATAAAATTTTACCGATCAATCTGAGCCAGCCGGGTACAGGTTTTTTGGCTTTGGTTTTTTTTGACTGGGGTTCGTGGGTAGCGGGTCTCCAGCTTGCGCCTAACGCATCGATAATTTTTTGCCTGATTTCTTTGGCGTAACTTTGACCTTCCAGACTGTCACCAATTTCCATTTCTGCGCCTTGTTTCGTTAAAACCTTGAGCCGGTACCAGACGCGTTTATGATGACCGCTGCTCGAGGATGCATGTTGTTCACAGGCGATATCGACAATATCATCGGCATTGATAAACTCGCTCAGCAAAAAACCGAAAATACGCTGTTTTTTGCGGATGCCCTTCAGATTGACTTCAATAGTCAGGCAGTTGGCGACCAATAAAATGCCGAACAGACATAAAATAAAGGCGATAAGACCGACATAGCCAGCCATCAAGGCTGTTGTGGCGGGTAAAAATTTTTCAATGCCAGAGAAAAAATAATAGCCGAATATGCCGATAAACAGGCCGGTGAGCAGGCAGAATAAGGCCATGCCTTTGGCGCGGCCATAGCCGAAATAAAGTGATAACCCTGTTGCGCTGGTGTGGGTTTCAGGGATTCTGGCGACTTCGGTATCCTGATGTGAAATCCGGGTGGCTGCAGGGGTTGCATATTGACGAGCGCTACTTTGTCGTTCGGCGCCGACTGCTTTCATCGGTATATTAAAGGCGCGGTCATAGTCGATGCAGGGTAAATCCAAATGAACATGACACTGCCAGTAATGGTAATCCTGGCTTTCTTTTTCTGTTTCCGGAAGGTTTGCCGGTGGATTGAATTGAAAATTGATACGCGTCAGTTTGCCGTAATGTTCGGCTTTGAAGCTGGCGCGATCCTGCCAGAGTATATCTTCATGCCAATGGGTTTTGCCTTGATTGTCCGATCGGGCATAACGATGAATGTAAGTCAAGGTGAAAACCGCCTGATCGATTTTCGCTTTGGGCCCGGGAAGCAGCAGATAGCCCGCGCATTGCCCACCGATTTGGCCGGGAAAAGGGTCGAGCGTGATGGGTGTCTTGCCAAACTTGAACCAGGTGATGGTTTTTTTGATGGCGTCAATCAGCAACCATAAGCCAATAAATGGAAAGCTGACAAAAAAATAAAAAATCGGATTGTGCTCAAAAGCCTGAAGAATGTGTTGATAGCCTTTGAAAATGGCGAAAAAAATCATGCCATTCCATGTCAATGCGACCAGCCACGCCTGGATGTATTGACTTTTGGACTGGGAATAAACCTGATTTCCGATAATCTGATCACTCATAAAATATGGTAATTAATTGTTATAAGGGAGGTGACATTTAGCCCGCCAATAGATAACCAATTAGTTTATTTTATAAGGAATTGCAAACCGGTAAACAGGACGAGAATTATCAAAATGAGTTGTTTTTCCCAAATTTCAGATTAATATTCTTGTGGCAAACAATATAGGCGCTATAATCATGAATACTTTTCCTGCAAAATGAAGTCGCCTCAAATGGACGATTGAGATATTTATCATCCCCCCCCTCTGAAATAGAAATTTTGCATGTCAGATAAAATCAAACAAATATTTGGAAAACGGAAATCCAGAAAGAAAATATCTGATGTACTTGTTTATACAAATTCTGAGCTAATCAAAACACCTGTTCAAGAGTTGATTTTAGGGATGTATGTCGCCAAGCTGGATATTCCCTGGCTGGAATCCCCTTTTATGTTTCAAGGTTTTTTTATTGAAACCGAAGAAGAATTAGATAAGCTCAGAGATACCTGTCAGTATGTCTATATAGACACCAGTAAAATCAAACGGGTGTATAAATCTTCCGGGACGATGGGGAAAAGATATCTGGCGAATGAATTGGTTATTGAATCACCACCTGAACGGTTAGCAGGCTGTTGAACCCCCCCCCTATGCCTCCGGCTCTAGCCCTCCATTTTGGGTTAAATTTACCTCTGGATGGCCTAATTGTCAATGGCCAAAATAACTGAGCCAGTTTCGGCCATTAAAAGTGCGCCACTTTTTCCTCGGTATAAGTCAGTTATTCAGTTTGGATTTCAATCGATAGCTTTCTCTTCCCAGCATAAAAATATGTGAATGATGAATGAGTCGGTCGACAATCGGCACGGCGATATTGTCATCGATGAAAAATTCTCCCCAGTTGGTGAATTCCTTGTTGGTGGTCAGAATGATCGAGCGGTATTCATACAGCGTGTTGATCAGTTGAAACAGGTTGTGCATCCCCTGTTTGTTCAACGGTAAATAGCCCGGTTCATCGATGATCAGAACGTCGAATTTGGCCAACTGGTTGATTTTCTTTTTCAGCTCACATTTGAGTTCGGCTATTTCCAGCAGCTCGATCAGCCCCAAGGCGGTACTGAAGCTGACCTTGTAACCGGCTTCAATGGCCTTCAGGCCAATACCGATGGACAGGTGGGTTTTACCGACCCCGGGCGGGCCAATGAAGACGATGTTTTCGCGGTTGTCGATGAAACCAAAGTCCGGCAGGCTGTTGATTTCCCGTTTGCTGATGGTGGTCTGCACGCGGTAGTCGAATTCATCCAGGCTTTTTTGCACAGGAAATCCGGCGCGTTTGCGGTTTTGCTCGATGCGTTTTTGGTTGCGCTGTTGTCGCTCTAACGATCATCGCAAGAATTGCCACCCCGCATGATGAAATGTTGTAGAGTTCCTTGTGGAAGATGGCGGTTAAAGACTGCGCTTTACTTTGGAGCCTTAGAGCCCGACTGTTAACGTAGCCTGCCATGGATGACTCGAACCCCGGATTGCTTCTTTAAGAGCGAATGTTAAAAGGGCCGTTGACGATTTACATCGCCCTCAGGCAGATCATCCAGGCAACCGCCACCTTCCAGGCTCAATCATAGAGTAAAGGAGGAAAAAATGGAACTCACTGCAATACACAAGCGAGTCATCGGGTTGGATGTTCACCAAAAGCAGATTACCGCCTGCGCCATGGTTGAACAGGCCGAGGGTGGTATTCAGACAGAGCATCGGCAGTTTGGCGCATTCAAACGTGATCGACGTGCATTAGCCGATTGGGTGCAGTCTGTCGCACCGGATGAGGTGGTGATGGAAAGCACCGGCATCTACTGGAAAAGCCCATATGCAGCTTTGGAACATGTGGGTATTTACGCCAGGGTCGTCAATGCCCGGCATGTGAAGAATGTGCCGGGACGCAAGACGGACATCGGCGACGCGCAATGGCTGGCGATGCTTTCCCGTGCCGGACTGCTGCGCGATTCATTCGTGCCACCGGAAAAGATGCGGCAGTTACGCCTGATTTCACGTCAACGACAGAAGTTGGTGTCGATGCTGTCTGCTGAGAAGAACAGACTGCACAAGGTATTAACCGACGGCGGCATCCGGCTTGGCGTGGTGGTCAGCGATGTACATGGGCAATCCGCGCGCGCCATGGTTAACGCGCTGATTGAAGGACAGCCTGCGCATGATGTGTTGAAGCTGGCCAGCAATCGTCTCAAAGCGCCGCGCGCCGATATACTGGAGGCGCTGCAAGGTGAGTTGAGCGAGCACCATCGCTTCGTACTGAATGAACTGATGCAGCATATTCAGGATTTGGAAGCACGCATAGCCAGATTTGATGCACAACTGCTGGCCGGACTGGAGAAGGAGAAAACGGTTTTGCAATTGCTCCAGACTATTCCCGGTGTTGATTTGATTGGAGCAGCCATGCTACTTGTTGAGACCGGAACGGATATGACTGTCTTTGGCAGTGCGGATCGGCTGGCGTCATGGGTGGGCATATGCCCCGGCAACAACGAGTCTGCCGGCAAAGGCAAATCAGGACGAACGCGAAAAGGAAACCCATATGTGCGTCGCCTGCTTTGCGAATGCGCCCATGCCGCCAGCCGAACCCGATCGGTTTTCCAGGCAAAATATACATCACTGGCGATTAGGCGAGGTCACCAACGCGCCATCATTGCGCTGGCTCACAAACTTTTACGGACATGTTACTTCATGATTAGTCGCGGCGAGTATTTCCGGGATTCGACCATCGACTACGAAGAAATGGCTGTCAAACGCAATGCACCACGCTGGATCAGAGCGCTGATAAAATTCGGTTATATAACACAACCGGGTTAAGCCAGCTTACTTCATTGAATATGGATAAGCAGCCTTTTCACGGCTGAGAACTCCTTGCGCATTCGATATGGATCATTTCATGTTAAGTCCACCAGACTTTCGGCAAAGTGCAGGCAGGAGCTTTCGTTGGCTTCTGCCTGACTGAGCAGGGTGACCAGTTGTTCGGCAATGCCCGACAGGCACAGACTGCGGTATTTTCCGGCAACGCTGTCAATGGATGACATGGCTCACCTCCTGACCAGTCGACTGGCCATTCAGGACGCGATAGCGTTCCAGTTTTGTGGGCGCTTTCTGGCGCGTAGTTGTTATCTGTGCAGTGGCCTTCTCATGGGTACTTCGCGCTGGGTGGTGTTGCCAGGCGTCCAGATAATCCTTGAAACCTGTTGCGGTGAGCTGTGTTCGATCCAGGATACGCATCAGTACTTCATCGCTCACCGGGCCGTATTGTGACGTCCATTGCTTGAGGATCTGTTTGACGCCCGGTAACTGGTCTTTGTCGATTTTCGGCGAGGTGGCTTTCAGTAATGCACACAATGCCTGACTGGCGTCAGCCCCTTTTCCCGGTCGTTCCTGGATGTCCTGCTCCAATTGCTGGATATATTGACCTTTATCACGATAATGATCGGTGTTCTTGATGATCTGGCCTTTTTCCAGGCGCAGCGTATGTTCGGCAATCTTCTGGCCGGTCGAGAGGTCAGCGATCCGTAATTGACCGTGTTCGACTTTTACCGCCACCTGCGCCCTTTGATAAGCCATGGGCACTGAGTATTTGTTTCCCTGCCAGGCTATCAGGCCGGTTTTGTCCACTTTGCGGGTGACCCTGGCCTGCGCTGGATTCTCGCTGACGCAAGACGGTGTCAGGTACGGCAGCATCCTGTCCTGTTCTTCGTTTCGATAGTGCATGGCCGACTGTTGACCGGTGCTGCCATGAACACGCTGGTTGGCAATCGTGTCCAGCCAGTCGGACAGATACCTTTCCAGCCCAGACCAGTCCGTAAAGGTTTCCCCATAGAGACCGTTTTGCCTGACGTATTTGACCCCGGCTTCAACCTTGCCTTTACTTTCCGGGTCATAGCCTTCGCAGGCACGGATATGGAAGCCGGCCGCTGTGGCGTACTGATGAAAACGTTGATTGAGTGTCAGCTCCCGAAACACTTCACTGATCACCACCAGTTTGGTTTGATCATAAACACATTCAGCTGGCATGCCGCCGAAATAGCGAAATGCCGCATCGTGCTGCTGAATCAGAGTTTCCGTATCAATGGGCCGGTCGGATACAGATACATACATCAGCCTGGAACAAGACAGCACAAACACCATGAAATACACTGTAGTTTCCACACCGCCAATCATGACACCACGCAACTCGCCGCCATCGACCTGACACTGTTCGCCCGGCACCATGTCCAGTACCGGTTCATAATAGCGCTGCTGCTTGACGCTGATTTCCTGCTTCAACGCTTGAATGTAGCGGCGTACCGAACGGTTGGAAACCGCCAGCATCTCCTCTTTGGCTTTCAATTTGCGCAGCACCTTGACCGCCGACAAGCCCGGCCAGGTCTGCAGCAGATGGATAATATACTCCCGGTAGTCATCCAGTTTTTTACCACGCTCTGTGGTTGCCTGTAAGGCCGTAATTTCAGCCTCTGTCAGTTTCAGGTACTTCGAGACTGTATGCCGGGAGATACCCGGTTGTCTGGCAATCTTGCGCATCGATAAGCCATTGCCTTCTTTGATTTGATGAATCACGTTCCACTCCTTCACAGGACTCCCTGAAAAAATTCAGGGACTCTCTCAGATTTATTTCAATAAATAAAGTCTGAAAAAGTGGCTCACTTTTGTTGGCCAGTTTTGGTCTATTTTAATTGGCCATTAACACCTAATTAGCCAGGTTTTCCGGTATCAGCCGGTTTATATTGCCCTTTCGAGGCTTTATTTCCGCCTTTTGGCGGATTTCAGGCACAACGGTGCCTGCGCAGTTGAATAACGCCATTGTAACAGGGTCATCAGGCGGGTCAGATTATACGCTGCGAAGGTGAATACGGTTTGGGCAGTCACTTTTTTCACTCCGCGAAACCGGGTTTGACGTAATCCCCCAACAGTTTTGCTCCAGCCAAAGACTTCTTCGATCCGTTTACGGATTTTGAGACTGCTGGTATAGCCTGGGTGTCGGGTCGTCCGCTTGTCAATCGCCGAACCTTTCGCTTTTTGAGTTACATGCGGGGTCACCTTCATTGCGCGAAGCTCGGCAACGAAGTTTTGGGTATCATAGTTTTTGTCACTGCCCACTGTGGCACCCGCTTTTTTGACGCTGCGTTTGATCATTTTTGTCGCCGCCTCCCGCCCGGCCGTTCCTGTCGCCTGGGTCACTTCAACATCGATGACCAAACCATGGCGATTTTCCATGAGTGCATGGCCCGGAAAAGCGAGTTGGGCTTTATCGCCCTGACTTTTTTTATACATCCTTGCTTCCGGGTCCGTTGTCGATTCATGCGTGTCGTTACAGCGTTTCTCGCCTTTGAAGTTGACACCCGGATTGCGGGTGGAATCCTCCGGCGGCCGGCTCGAACCGTCTTTGGCCTTGATGCTTTTCACAGAAGCCCAGGCCTTGATTAGCGTGCCATCAACCGAAAAGTGTTCGTCTGAGACTAAATCCTGCCATTCGGCCAGGCACAGCACACGATCAAAAAACAAACGACTGACGCGCTCATTCAATAGACGGTCACGATTGGCGCTGAACGTTGAATGATCCCAAACCTCATCATCCATTGATAAGCCGACAAACCAACGATACAGCAGATTGAAATCAATGTGTTCGATCAGTTGCCGCTCCGAACGAATGGAAAACAGGATTTGCAACAAACTGGCACGGAGTAAACGCTCGGGAGGAATTGACGCCCGGCCCCGTCGGGAATACAGGTCATCGAACTCCTCATCCAGAGTAGTCAATAGAATATCGACCAAATATCGTAGTTTGCGTAAAGGATGATCACTCGGAATTCTATAGAAGTTACGCATTGACAGGCAATGTTAAACTATGGGTTTAAAAAATCCCAAAGTCAATGCAAGGCAAACCTTGATAAGAGAAATAACACGCCCCTCAACAGCCTGCTGTACATTACCCATGTTTTATTAAGTGAGCCGAAACAAGCTGGTTGTCGACGATTAGGAGAAGTCATGTCAATATCACATGATAGCGTAAATCGATTTCTAAATCGGGAGCATTACACTGGGCGAGATTTATACAATGAAGCCAGCGCAAGCCTGAATTTAAAGGGCGGAACCTTGAGTGTTGACGATAGTGTTCTTGATAAACCTTATAGCCAATATATGGCATATGTCAGTTATTTTTGGTCGGGAAAACATCATGGAGCAGTCAAGGGAATCAATCTTGTCACGTTGTACTACACAGACATTCAAGGAAAACACCAACCACTGAATTTCCGGGTGGTCGATAAGGCGGAAGGAAAGACAAAAAATGACTATTTTCAAGACATGCTGACCGAAGTATTAGCTTGGGGACTAGAACCTGGTTTTGTAACAGGAGATAGCTGGTACAGTTGCGTGGATAATCTTAAATTGATAAGAAATCATCAGACAGGATTATTCTTTGCAGTGGAAGGTAATCGATTAGTCTCTGTTGAAAAAGGTTCATGGGTTCAAGTCAGGCAATTAGAAATCCCGGAAGACGGCTTAATGGTTTGGCTCAAAAATTTTGGGTATGTGAAATTATTTCGGACGACCTTGAAAGAACAAGTTCGCCATTACATAAGTTCACTACCTGATGAAGAAAAAACCGCTGTTTTTGACAAGAAAGCATTTACCGAACAACATGATAGGCATTGGCAGATTGAGCAATATCATCGGGCAATAAAGCAGGTGTGTAATATTGAGCGGTTCCAGGTTCGCAATAAAAGAGCAATAAATAATCATATTTTTTCTGCAATTTGTGGCTTTGTTCAATTACAAAAATTGAGCTTTGCAGACGTGATTAATAATTGCTATAGCGTACAGCGGAATTTATTCAACGATGTTATGGCTTCGTTTATCGACACCTTTATGCCAAATATGAATCATTTAAACCCAAAATTTCGATCTGTTGTCAATGCGTAACTTCTATTCTAGATTCCAGCGTCCGATAACTGAATAATTCGTTTTGGGTATAATCAATGCCGCGCATAACAAATAAAAAATCGGGGAATATCAAATGAATTGAATCATTTTACCATAAATAACAATTAGTTATGTAATCAAATGCCAATTATGGCAACGAAACAATGCGGCCTCCAGGTTGGATTAAATCAACAGCCTGTTAGGTTCTTTCACAACAGAAATTGAAAAGTCGGCTGTAAATTATTCAGAAGCAGGCGATATCGTAAAAAACTTTATGAGCAAGGTCGCCTTGGGGGGCGGCATTGATGTCAAAAAAGCCAAAGAAGTGGTCGAAGCTTGCGTCAATAATGTTTTACATTCGCTCGATGCGATTTTATGGCTTACACAACTAAAAAACGTAACCGTTCACGCCCCCACAGTCACAATTTCCAGCTTTTGTTCTGAAACAGGCAGCCTGTAAGTCACTTCCTCTTCAAAAAGTCCTTGAGTACAAATTGTTCTCAGCGTTTGATACAGGTTAATATTTAAGCGTCTGCAGGTCTCAATCACAGACAATATCATGGCTCGGAACTGGGTGCCACGATGCGATTGACTGAAAAAACTGATTTTTCGCCAAATTACATAAGGGCGTAATGATCTCTCCGCGGCATTATTAGTTAAGGGGGTACCCGGATGTGTCATAAATGTCCAGAGCTTGGCATAATCCTTGAGCAGTTTTCGGCAGGTGTTGCCGGTTTTGTTTTTGCCATGGATTAACGCCGTCTGTTGTAGCTGGCTTTCGAGACTTTCTCGAAGTCAGTCGAGCCGCTGTCGATAGTGCTGGCTTTGATATTGGCTTTGTTGCCAGCGTTTGGCGCATCGCACCACCAGACGGGCTATTCTCAGCAGTTTTTGACCATCTTCGCCTGCCCGCCCTTGTCGTTGGGCAATTTTTTCGAGATTTCGGATGATGTGCGCCCAGCAGTATTGGTGTTTGTCTGTTGTATAGTCATTGTAGGCACCATGACGATCGGTGACCAGCACGCCGTTAAATGTACCCGGCAGTTCTTTGGCCGTCCCTTTGCCACGGGAGTAGTGAATCAGGAAATAAGCTGCCTGAGTAGTCGAGAGGGACCAAAGCCAGTAAACACTGCGATTCCTGTAATGCCGCGTTTCATCGGCATAGCCAGGATCTGCATTGCGGACACTTTCACCAATCTGATGATAAACCGGAACCAGCCAGTTGTTGAGTTTTTCCTGGCTTTGACTGATCGCCCCCAGACTGAATTCAAGTCCCCACTGTTCCTGCAGCAGACTTTCTATTTGTCTCAAGGTCAAATGGTAACGCCCATTCATCAGACTGATCCAGGCGATAAGCCCAGGCCACATTTGACCTGTGGGCACAGATTGTGGAAAATGCGCGGTCCGCCGTTCTCCGCAGCGTTGACAGCATCCGGTATAGCGCTGATGTTCGGTGATTTCATAGCGGACTTCAGGCACATCGAAAACCTGATGACGCTGATAGCTGTCGATGTGAATCAATCCCCCACATTCACAGCGTGTGTCCGGGTAGTAACGCTTGATCGTATCGACCTGGTCTTCAGGCAGTAAGGCCCGCTCATACTTTTTGTGTCCGGTCTGCGCGCCTTTCTGGCGACCTGTCGCCGCTTTTCTTTTGCGTTCCGCCCGTTTTTTGGGGCTGTCTTGAGAGGGTGGGGAAGATGAGTTGTCGGAACCGGTATTCAATTGTTCTTCCAGTTCGTCTTTCCAGGCCTGTAATTCGGCGACGACTTCCCATAGCGCCAAAATCACCTGATGAGATTCTTCCAATGTGTCAGGTAACGGTGGGGCTTTCGTTAAATCCAGATGCCTTTTATTCATAAGGGGGATTTTCTGACTTTTTTTGATGTTTGGCAAGGCCTGTGAACGGTTACTAAAAAACAAGGATGAATATACTACCCAGCATAGTCTGAACGTTTGTATGTTATCTTATAGTGGACCCCGTAATCCGGACAATAGTTTAAACTATGACTATTGAAAAAAGAGGTACAAAAAATGAGCGAAAAAAAACGGAAAACCTTTAGCGGGGCGCAAAAGGCCAAAATCGCGCTGGAAGCGGTTAAGAACATCAAAACGATCAATGAGATTGCTCAAGAGAATGAAGTCCATCCATCTCAGGTAAGCCAATGGAAAAAGGAACTGTTGGCCAATGCGGGAAGCCTGTTTGAAGGCAAACGCGGGCCGAAAGCGGTGAAGGCGCAAGACAATCCGGACCGTCTGTACGCCAAAATCGGGCAGTTGAATATGGAACTGGATTGGCTTAAAAAAAAGTCCGGGATCAGCCTATGATCACGCGTCAAAGCTGGGTGGATCAAAAAGATGAGTTGGCGTTAAGTCGGCAATGCCAGTTATTGAACGTTACCCGCTCAGTAATCCATGAACAGAAAAAACGCCAACAACAGCCGGTGTCTGCTGAAGATCAGCAACTGTTGCGGTTGCTCGACGAAGAATATACCCGGCATCCTTTTTATGGCTCACGCCGTATGACAAAGTATTTACGCGGCCTTAACCATCAGGTCAACCGCAAACGGGTTCAGCGGCTGATGCGCATACTGGGGCTGGTCGGCATGGCGCCGGGCCCGAACACCAGTAAGCCGCATCCTGAGCATAAAGTCTATCCCTATCTGTTAAGAGGCGTCGAGGTGACACGCCCCAACCAGGTTTGGAGTACCGACATCACCTATATCCGGCTGCCGCAAGGATTTGTTTATCTGGTGGCCATCATGGATTGGTACAGCCGAAAAGTATTGGCATGGCAACTTTCCAATACCATGGACAGCGCGTTTTGCGTAAATTGTCTGGAGCAGGCCATCAAGACCTATGGCACACCGGAGATATTTAATACCGACCAGGGCGCACAGTTCACCAGCGCGGACTTCACCGGGGTATTGAGTCAGCATGGCGTGACCATCAGCATGGATGGCCGGGGACGGGCCTTGGACAATATCTTTGTTGAACGACTCTGGCGCACAGTGAAATATGAAGAAGTTTATTTGAAGCAATACGGCAACCTGCAAGCACTGTCAGCGGGGTTGACGGACTACTTTGCCTTTTACAACAGCGAACGACCGCATCAGTCGTTAGGCTATGAAACGCCAGACAGGGTTTATCAATTCGCCACGGGAGGTGGCGCTAAAATCGTGGATAAATATAATGCCGGCACTGCCAAGCAGACGCCGGGTGAAAATATGGGCCAGAGCCATTGAGCCTGACTGTTATGAGGGTTCTATCTTAAATTCTCTAATAATTTGTCTGGACAATGGGGTCCACTTTATCTATTGTGCTAGGCCGTCATATTGGTTTGTCCATCAAGGATCTGAACAGAGTAGGATTATGTGGCATGATGCATGATATGGGAAAGATGCTGGTGCCTTTGGATGTCCTGAATAAACCAGGAAAGTTAACTGTCGAAGAATTGGAAATTATGCAAAGTCATACCCGTTTGGGATATGAACTTTTAAAGTCCAGTGAAGGAATGTTCAGGGGGCGATTGAAACAGCGTTAACACATCATGAACGCCAGGATGGAAAAGGATATCCGCAAGGGTTACCCGCTCGTAAGCTTTCTTATTTGTAACTACTCAGCGTAAATAAGTAAAAAACTGCTTGACACGATTTTAGCGTTATTTTTGATTTCCTAACGGCAACACCTGGCGCAAGAGGTTTACTGTATTAGCCTGCGTTAGTTGAGGCGTGTTGCCTTATAAGCAATGCCCGATAGCCCTGCTGCCGTGCATTTCTAAAATACGATGACGGGCAACACAGAGGCAAAAATTCGTATTTCAAAAGCCATGAGACAAGAGTCCTGTACTTAAACCCACAGGCCGTTTCATTGAAGATTGATTCCATTGATGTAGAGGCTGCCATTACCCATGCCCGGCAGCTGATTGAAGATGAAGCCGATTTATCTCCGGCGCTGCGGTCTTCGCTGGAGATATTGTTGTTGCTGGTCACGCTCTTGATGCATCGGCTCGGACTTAACAGCAGTAACAGTTCCAGGCCGCCATCAAGTGATCCTGATCGTAAAAGGAAAGCACGGGCTGGATCAAAAAAACCAGGTGGTGGACAGAAAGGGCATATTGGCACCACGCTGGTTAAAGTCGATGATCCCGATGACGTTATCTCCATCAAGATTGATCGCCGTACCTTGCCAGCCGGAAGCTACACGGCAGATGGCTTTGAAACCCGGCAGGTATTTGATATTGATATTTCACGGATTGTGACGGAATATCGTGCGCAAAGGCTTATCGATGAACAAGGTCGTCGGTTTGTTGCTCCTTTTCCCGAGGGCGTAACAAAAGCCGTGCAATATGGTGACCAACTCAAGGCGTACGCCGTGTATCTTTCGCAGTACCAATTATTGCCCTGCCAGCGCATCAAGGATTATTTTTCCGATCAATTACAGATCCCCATCAGTGAAGGTTCGCTGGTTAATTTCAATCAACCAGCCTTTGAGAAGCTGGCATCCTTTGAGCCGATTTGCGAGCAAAGACTGGCGGCAGCTTCTGTTGTACATGCCGATGAAACGGGCATTAACATCAATGGCGCCAGGTACTGGTTGCATTGTGCTTCTAATGATTTATGGACACATTATTTTCCCCATGTAAAACGGGGCAAGGAAGCGATGGATGTCATTGGCATCCTGCCTGACTTTCATGGCATTTTATGCCACGATCACTGGAAGCCTTACTACAAGTCCCCCTTCACTCATGCCTTGTGCAATGTGCATCATCTGCGTGAACTGACCCGTGCCTGGGAGCAGGATGGACAGCAGTGGGCCAAAGAAATGGAAACCCTGTTAAAAAAGATCAATCAGGTCGTCGATGATGCAGGGGGGAAGCTTGAAGCAAGAAAAGCGGCCTGTTATCGACGACGATATCGAGATTTATTAGAGAAAGCACAAATTGAATGTCCGCCACCAACCCCGTTGCCCGGTAAACCCAAACGTGGGCGCCTCAAGCGCAGTAAATCCAGAAACTTACTGGAACGGCTGATCAATTACCCGGATGATGTCTTACGCTTTATGAGAGAAATAGATGTGCCATTTACTAATAATCCCGGTGAGAATGATATCCGCATGACCAGGGTGCAGCAAAAAATATCGGGGTGTTTCAGGAGTGAGCAGGGTGCCATCACCTTCTGCCGTATTCGGGGATATCTATCCACTTGTCGTAAACATCATGTCAGTGCCTCTGAAGCGTTGGTACTGGTATTTAAGGGGAAATTACCGGAATTTACTCAGTGACCTGATGCTTTTGGTAAAATACGCTGAGTAGTTACAAAATCAAGGAATATCAAATGGATTGAATTATTTTACCATAAATAACAATTAGTTATGTAATCAAATGCCAATTATGGCAACGAAACAATGCGGCCTCCAGGTTGGATTAAATCAACAGCCTGTTAAAACAAAGATATTGAAAACTATTATCAATGCATTTTGAGTATAACGTCTAAAAAAACAGTAAAGTAAAATGATAAATAAAACAATCCAACATACAATGCCAATTCAAGTGTCGCATGTTGAATCGATTTTGCAAAAAAAGAACTGAGTAAAGCAAGTATAAAACAAGACAGTACGGCAAGTTGAACAGTTGTGGAAAGCAATGCAAAAACCGAACAATACTGCCACTTGGATTCTACCGATACAACAATGAATAACAATAAAAATGAAATGATGATTATCTCGATTAACCTTTGACTATCAATGGAATCATTTAATAAATACCAATCAAATGCAGGGCTAGCCACTAAAAGAATTAGTATGGCAAGAAAGAAAACACTGTTTGGACTTATTTTGTCTTGAGAGTAATTGTACATAAAAAGGGGAGCAATGCTCCCCTTCCTTGTATTTTATGTTAAACATGTTTTATGAACGACAGCTCTGAGGAAGATATTTATTTATAGATGTAGTTGAAGGAGTACATGCCCAATCAACTCCTGCATTACTTTTTGTGCCAGTTAAAACAATACTTGCACCATCTAATGTTATATTACCTGTTCCTTGAATATCAACAGTAACAGTAACCGGGTTACCTGCTGAAGCCCCTCCACCAACAGTAACTTTCTCTACATAAGTTGAGGTAATATTAGTATTTGTATCCAAACCTACTTTGGAATTAGTATTACAATCAGTTTCATCAGAGGCAGAAATCAGACATTCAGAAACTGATGTTTTTGCAGCCGATGCGAATCCAATTGCTTCAGACATTTTAGCGCGAAGCGTATAATCTTGATATGCTGGAATGGCGACTGAAGCCAAAATACCAATAATCGCGACGACGATCATCAGTTCGATCAGGGTGAAGCCTTGCTGGCCAGATTTGTTCATTGTTTTCATTTGGTTCATTGTAGTTACCTATTTTGGTTATTGAACATAAAAGTCACAAAGACTAGTGCAGATGCCGTGCCAGTTTTGATAAAAACAAATAACCTGTTAATAAACAAGTCATTACGGAGTGTTTATTAAGCTGTTCTGTTGCTTTTGCTAAATGCTGATGAGCGCAATATGATTTTTTAGCCAAAAATACTGAAAAAATTTTTCACAAACTGACATTTTTTGTCAGTTTGGAGGTTTTTTGCGCCTTTGGCGGTTTGTTAACGCGAAACTACCCTTGATAGAGAAATAAGCTAGTGCAGGATCCATTTTTCTTTGTCGGATTGAGCGAGTTGTAAGTTATGGCTTTTTATAAGAAATTTTGAAAATCTATCCCTCAGTATAAAAATGGTGCTGCACTAGCGCACAGAAGCGAAAAAACTAATGCTATGTATGAGGAATATATTGTAATATGTTGAATAATACTATCTCTGTACATGACAAAAATTAACTTATGACAAATGAGTCTCATGTATTCCAGTGACAAAAGGTATGGGTTGCAAAAGAGCAATCACTTTTCTAATCATCCTTTTTGATTGAGATAAGACATTAAACAACGTTGAGCGGATACAATCTAATCCATATCGAAACAGGCTTTGCGCGAGCCGCTGATGTGTTTTGGTTTTTATTGGTAACTCGCAATCATGTTTCCATTCGCCTGCTTTATGTGACCAACAGAAAGCAATAACGGGAAGTACTAACAATTTTTTGATCCGAAGATAACCGACTACACGCGTTTCCTCAAGTTTGAATCCCCGTCCTTTTAAACAGCCGAAAAGCGTTTCGATTTCCCAACGCAAGCCATAAATTTTAATCGCATCAGGGTTCAAATGCTGACAGACGATGATTAATAACTCACCATCACTCAGCCGTAACCCACTGAGATAAATTGAACAATTTCCCAAATAGCGCGCTGTTGAGAGGTGTCGTGTGCTACCCGGCTTAAGCCCATAAAACAAACGCTCTACGCGTATTCGCTGGCCTTGGGCATTGGTTGTCCAGGCGTTGTTGCGAATACGGATATAAAAGGGAATCTCTTGCTCAAACAACCAGCCCATCCATTCGTCTCCAATAAACTCCCGATCAGCCAAAAGACCTTTGATGTGATGTCGGCCAAACTGCGCAATAAAGCGTTTCATCAGCGCTATACGTTCCTTCGTATTAGAGTTGCCCCGCTTGTTTAAAGGCAACCAATACACAGGAATGGCGGCACCCCGATAAACCACGGCAAGCACCAGCAGATTAATATTGGTTTTACCCCACTTCCAATTCGTCCTGTCTAACGTCAGATAGTAATCCTGATCAGTGAAACCAAACAGTTTCATGATGAAATGAGCGACTTCATTGTAATCCAGCCAATGGTCACTGAAAAATCGTTGCATCCGTCGATATCGTGAGGAAATTTTTGCCCGACGGGGAAAGAATACGGCGAGCTGGGCCAGATTGACCGTGCTAACTGCCATCAAAGCAATTAACATACCCACAAAACAAACGATTCTTGCCTTGTTCCATTGAAAGTGCTCAGTTAATATGGCGGTTAGCTCGTTGATTTGTAATGTCCCGTTATTCATGTTCGCTAAAACAAAATGCGGTATTTAATTACATTTCAACGAGCTACGCCAGCTTTTAATATTTTTTGTCATGTACAGAGTAATACTATATTAAATTCAGCAGGTGATATCATTCCACGACTAACAGCAGCCCCAATCAGTTTAACAGAAAAACAACGCACGTTATTGCAAGGCACAGTGCGTAAACATACAAGTCCTCAGAATTTGGTGACACGTTGCCGTATTATATTGTTGGCAGATGAAGGCATCAGTGTACATGAAACCATGCGCCAGCTAAAAACTGGACGGACAACTGTTCAAAATTGGCGAAAACGCCGGTTACAGAACAGTGAACAAGAAAATCCTTTAGCCCGGCTTCAAGATGCACCGCGAAGCGGTGCGCCTGCTATCTATACGGCGGAGCAAATTTGCAGCATTATCGCGATAGCCTGCGAACGCCCAGAGGATAGTCAACGCCCGATCACTCTTGGACGCAACAAGAAATAGCCGATGAAGCGATAAAACGGGGCATTGTTGATTATATTTCACAGCGCTCTGTTGGGCGCTTTTTAAAAAGAAGCGGACCTGCAACCCCACCGGATGAAAGGCTGGTTGACGGCAAAAAAAGATGAATACTTCGACGAGAGGTGTCAAGATATTTGCGAAACCTGCCAACGGGCTTTGGAGCGGGAAGCGCAAGGCATCAAAACGATTTCGATTGATGAAATGACAGGGATTCAAGCTTTAGAGCGAGCAGCGCAGACATTGCCGATGAAGAAAGGAAAAGTTGAACGACAAGAATTTGAATATATTCGACATGGTACCCAGACCTTGATTGCAGGTTTTGATGTGGCCACGGGAGAAGTAATGGGAAGTATAGGAGAAACTCGAACAGAGCAAGATTTTGCCGGGTTTTTGAACCTGCTTTTTCATCAACAACCCAAACAAACCCATTGGCATTTAGTCATGGATAATCTCAATACACATTGTTCAGAATCGGTGGTTCGATTAATTGCCGAAAAAATTTCGTATTCAGGAGAATCATGGGTTAAAGGAAAAGAGGGTATTTTGAAATCAATGGAAAGTCGTACTGCTTTTTTGACTAACCCAAACCATCCGGTTGTTTTTCATTTTACCCCTAAGCATTGTTCATGGCTTAATCAGATAGAGATCTGGTTTTCTATTTTAATGCGTAAAGTAATCCGGCGCGGCAACTTTAAATCTAAAGAGGATTTAAACAAAAAAATAGCGGATTTCATAAAATATTTCAATGAAACCATGGCTAAGCCTTTTCGCTGGACGTATCAGGCTAAGCCACTTACTCAATAGAGTGAGAACTTGCGCTTGTTTGCGCTAGTAGGGCGGATTCGCCGACAGGCAATCCGCCATTGGCAGGCAACTTGTGTTTTGGCGTGGTTTATGGCGGTTTGCTGGCGCGAAACCGCCCTACAATAGTATTGCCGCAGGCATTCCGACGGTATGCTGGTATAATTCAAGATGTAATGACGCTTTTGTCGTGAAACAATCCTGCGTACTTTAAAACATGATGAAGAAACCACTCTTATTCTTATTGTTCGCTCTAATTAGCAGTAGTTTTACACTTTCCGCCAATGAAAAACTGCGTATCCGCTTGGGCATATTGGCCTTTGGCACGGTCAATTGGGAGCTTGCGGCGCTGAAGAATGCTGGGATGCTTGAACAGGCGCCTTATCAACTGGATATTATGCCACTGGCGACGCCGCAATCGGGCAAAATCGCCTTGCAGGCAGGATCAGTCGATATGATTGTCGGCGATTGGATTTGGGTGTCGCGTTTGCGCAGCCAGGGGGCTGATTTTACCTTTTATCCTTATTCAGAAACGTCTGGGGGGCTGGTGGTAGCCAACAACAGCGCTATCAAGGATTTGATTGATTTAAGCGGTAAAAAACTCGGTATCGCCGGCGGCGAAGTGGATAAAAACTGGTTACTGCTGCAGGCTTTGGGGCAGGCTGAAAATCTGGATTTGAATCGGTTGGTCAACAAGGTTTATGGTGCGCCGCCATTGTTGAATCAACAATTATTACAAGGCCGGCTCGATGCGGTGCTGACTTACTGGCATTTTGCCGCCCGGCTGCAGGGCAAAGGTTTCCGCCAATTGCTGGATGGTCAGCAGATTCTAAAGAAACTGGGGGTGAAACAACGCTTGCCCATGCTGGGTTATGTGTTTAAACGCAGCTGGGCTGAGCGGCATCGAGCCGCCATTGAACAGTTTTTTAAGGATGTGGCTTCGGCCCGCAATCAGCTCTGCGAGACAGAAGCGGCCTGGCAGGCGGTTTTGCCGTTGGTGAAGGCGCAATCTGCTGCAGAGCAAAGCCTGTTGAGAGAACGCTATTGCCAGGGCAGAATTAAAAACTGGTCAGCCGATAAACAGCTGGCGGCGGAAAAAGTCTATCAGTGGCTGCGAAAACTGAGCGCCAACAAATTGACCGGGACATCCGAACACATTCAGCCAGGAACATTCTGGTATCTGTTCCATTGATGCTGAAGCAACTGTTTTCCGCCCGGTTTTTGTCGGCCTGGTCGCTGATTTTGTTTGTCGCCGCCTGGCAGGGCCTGGCGATGTGGCTGGACAGCCCGGTTTTGCCGGATGTGTTGACTGTTTTCAAGGTATTCTGGCAGGCGATAGTATCGGGCGAGTTGCCGCATCATTTAGGCATTACGCTATGGCGTTTGCTGGTCAGCTTTTCGATCGCCATGATCGCAGGTTGCGTTTTCGGTGTTGTTTTGGGACGCCATCCTGCGCTGAATGCGTTTTTTGATCAATGGCTGGTGATTTTTCTGAATATTCCGGCGCTGGTGACGATTATTCTGTGTTATGTCTGGTTTGGCCTGGTGGAATCGGCCGCCATCGCTGCCGTGGTGATCAACAAACTGCCCAATGTGGTGGTGACCATTCGAGAAGGCGCCCGGGCGCTGGACAAGGATCTTTTGGAAATGGCGCAGAGCTTTCGCTTTAGTCGGCGTGAAATCCTGTTGCATGTTATTTGGCCGCAGCTGCATCCCTTTGTCATGGCGGCGACCCGCTCCGGAATCGCCCTGGTGTGGAAAATCATTCTGGTGGTCGAGCTGTTGGGGCGCAGTGACGGCATGGGTTATCAATTACATATTTTCTTCCAGTTATTTGATGTGGCCAGTATTTTGGCTTACACCATCGCCTTTGTCGCGGTGATTCAGTTGATTGAAGGCTTGCTGTTAAAACCGCTGGATAAAAAAGCGCTGGGGTGGCGTCGATGAGTGATATCGAAATTCACATTAAAGACAAAACCTATCCGGATAAAAATCACCCTGGCTATTTTCATCAGGCCATCGCCAATCTCAGCTTTACGGTGGCCGATCATGAATTTGTCTGTCTGGTAGGGCCTTCTGGCTGCGGAAAGACCACTTTGCTGAATGTTATCGCAGGTTTAGACAGTGATTTTGACGGGCATATCAGTCTGTCCGCCAAACAATCGGCCAAAATTGGCTATGTATTTCAGAATCCTAGGCTGTTACCCTGGCGTACGGTGCGCGAAAATATCGAGCTGGCCTGCCAGGACAAAATTGATGACGATGTGTTGAATGATCTGCTGGAAATTATGGAATTGACGCGGGTGCAACAAGCCTACCCGCAGCATTTGTCGCTGGGAATGAGCCGGCGTGTCGCTATTTTGCGCGCCTTCGCCATACAGCCGGATCTGTTGTTGATGGATGAGCCGTTTGTCTCGCTGGATGCGCTGACGGCGAGACGGGTACGGGAATTATTGATGAAATTATGGCGGCAACGTCCGCATACGGTTTTGTTTGTCACGCATGATCTGCGCGAAGCGATCGCGTTGGCCGATCGCATTGTGTTTTTATCAAGGCCGCCGATGCAAGTGGTCTCAGAAGTCAGGATTCCATTAACAGCCGGGCAGCGCCAGCAGGAAAGCGAAATTGAGGACTTCCGGCAAGAACTCATGGCGCACAACCCGGCGATTGCACAATTGCTTTAGCCCAGACTTATCCCTCTGGAGAAGGAGGCAAGGTGCAAAAACTTTTGGAACAACCTATATGGTATAAATTGCTTTATCGCACGGCATACTTAAAAACTGAGCGGTTTTTTAATTGTTAACGGATGTTACCATTGAGCTGGAGAATTGGATACCAACGGATAAATAAGTGTCATGGGTAGGGTGGATTCGCCGTCAGGCAATCCACCGTTTTGAGGCGAGCGTGATTGTTGACGTTTTATGGCGGTTTGCTGGCGCGAAACCGCCCTACACAAACGTCCTCTCTTTTGTAGGCGAGCGACAATTGTTCTTTACATGGAAATTTCTACCGCTCTCAATTAAACCTGGGTGTCGATAATTTATGCGTAACATCAATTATTAATAATCAATAGCTTATAAATGTATGGTTCAACAATGACAAGGCTGGGTTAGCGAATATGCGAATTGTTACACAGCCGGTGCAGACGGAAGAAATAATCAAAAAATCCCGTTTTATCGGTCTGTTGTTTCCTTGCACCACTGAGCCTGAGGCCAGACGAATATTGGCCAGCCAGCAGCAGTCTTATCCTGACGCCAGTCATATTGTTTATGCCTACCGTATTCAAACGGAGAAAGGTCTGGTGTGCCGCTTTCATGATGCCGGCGAGCCTTCGGGAACGGCGGGAAAGCCAATTTATCAACACCTGGAAGGCAAACGGCTGGTCAATGCATTGTTGATTGTGGTGCGTTATTTCGGCGGCGTCAAACTGGGCGCAGGCGGTTTGACGCGCGCTTATGGCAATTGCGCCAGAAGCGTGATCGAAAGGGCTGAGATTATCGATCATGTTCCGATGGCGGAAATGGTTTTGACGATCGATTACAGCCAACTGCAGCAACTAGAATATCAACTCAAGCAGTTTAATGGCCAGATCATCGATCAGCAGTTCGGTGAAAAAGTAAGCTGTCAGATTGCCTTGCCAGAAGAACATTTCGCGCAAATTTGTGAGCTGATTCAACAATACCAAGTCAGGAAGTAGGCAAGCAGAGCATTTTCCACTACTCTGAAATGACTTTAGCGGATTAATTTCTGGTGACTTCATGTCTTGCCCTGTTACGACAAATCAGCCTTCTTTTGCTGTTGAGCAAATAAAATTAAATAAGCTGTTTATTCAGTATGTCAACAGTGATTTGCCTGTCGATATTTTCTATACAGAGATCGCGCGTCAATGGTATCAATATTCGATTCAGCTAGATGACAATTCAGTCCTTGAGGTAGAAGGGCAGTGTGCGTTATTGACTGATCACGACAACTCATCGATTCACCCGTCCTGTATTCGCGTTGTTTTTATCAGTTTTGATGAAAAAAAGTTGCAACAACATTTGAAGAAACGTTATGGCAAGCATTATTCGTCAATTCCCTGGATGGCCGTAATTGAAGATAAAGTTTTGTTGCATTCACTGGTGTTATGGTTGATTCAACAATATTCCGATTCAACTTCCCAGAATGAGATTGAAAGCTGGGCGCATATTGAAAATGCATTGCTGGAATTGATCATCGATAATCTGGACAGGCGTCAGGTGACTCGTCCTGAGGATTATGAAATCAAGCGGAACTGGTTTTCCGAACTTGAAGCCTGGATGGATAAAAATTTGAACAACACAATTTCGCTCGATGATTTGGCGTCAGTAGCGGGCGTCAGCGTCCGTTCCATTCAAAAAGCTTTTCGACAATATCGTCAATGCACGCCCATGGATGCATTGATGCAAAAAAGACTGGATAAAGCCCATCAAATGTTGACAACGCCTACGGAATCCATGACAGTCTTGGATGTTGCGATGGAGTTGGGTTATTTGCACCCCAGTCGGTTCGCCAAACAATATAAGAAAAGGTTTGGCGAAAATCCTTCTGAAACACTTGCCAACGCAAGGAAAAATGTCTGAGTGTTCTTAAATGTTCACTGATTAATTTGCGACTCGAAGCGCTACAAGGATGCGCCGCCATAAAATGATGGAGGCAAGCCATTGATTGTGTTAGCAAAGTGGGAATCGCATTCCCGCTTTGCGGGTGCTGATAAATCATGGATGGTTTATCAGTATTTCCTTAATGGCGTTTTGTTGAGCGACGAGACAACATCAATAACCCAGTCAGCATCATCCATATTGCTGCTGGAGCAGGAACTGGGTTTGCGCCAACGGGAGCTGAACCGGTGAATCCCTCAAAATCCAAAACTAAATCACTGGCTACACCGCTATCAACAATCAATGCAATGGAAAAAATATCATTCAGGTTAACGCCTGAAAATAAACTAAACGAGAATTCATTGATCCCCAATCCAACCCCTGGTGCAGTAAATGAGGACTGATTTGACCCATCAAACAACTCAAATGTCAGGTTGACATTGCCTTGATCAATACTGACGACATCAATGACAAAACATTCAAAGCAGGATGAACCAGCAAAGTCCAGGGTGTCGTTAGGCGTCATCAAGTTCAAACCTAATCCCGCGCCATTGGCGTCCCAGGTTATTTTGCTTTGTGCAGAAGTCAACGCATCTGCGCTATGAGCGAAAAAACCACTTCCCACGTATGCTGAGGCGCCAAGTGGTCCCGTCTTCGAAATTTCAATTGTTCGGTACCCGCCAATAGCGTTGCTGGTGGCTACCGTCGAAGGGGAACCAGGTGTCGCTATTTGTGAATTCAAATCATTAAAAGTATCAATATAAGTCGAAGCAAAAACCGAATTCAATGAAAAAAGGGTTAAAAAACCGAATAAAATTTTGATTGTGGTTTGCATGATATTTCCTCTTTAAAAGCAGATTACAGTGTTGCGGGACAGCTTATCAGGCAACTGATGGTTGGCTCTATCCAAATAACGACGCTGATAAAAGTTCGTTTTTGGCAGTAGGGGGGGTAGATGAAAATTTTACTGTTTGCTGGTTCCCAAGCTCCCGCTTGGGGAACCCTGATCCAGAAGCTCCGCTTCAACAAGGCAGTATCAAGATAAACTGGACAGGGTTTGGCCTGGAAACGGGGTTTTCGTGAACCAGGAGCTTCTTACACAGTTAACTCATGCTGGACTTGGGTTCTCTAAGAAAACGCTGAACAAATTATCCATGATTTGTCAGCGCCCGCAAAACGGACAATGATTTCTGCTTTGCTTACAAAATCAATAGCTTGCAGCTATCTATTTTGACGACACATCCCTGTGTCGCGGGAAGCGCTGATTTAATCAGCGCTTCCCTAAGCAAAAAATTCTTTGTTTTGGCGCTTTAAGAACGTAGAGCGTGCAGTTTTAACGCACCCACGCAGGAGCATGGGTGCGATGAAAACGATGTGTAGATAGTTATGCTGTAGGGGAGGGGATAGATGAAAATCTTACCGTTATATGGCATAATAGCCGGTTTATTTTTGTTGCGTGGATTGTGAGTCCTATGTCGTCCGATCGAAAAATTCTCGTTACCAGTGCCTTGCCTTATGCGAATGGTCCGATTCATCTCGGGCATTTGGTCGAATATATCCAGACCGATATCTGGGTGCGTTTTCAAAAACAACGGGGCAACTGTTGTTATTATGTTTGCGCCGATGATACTCATGGTACGCCTATCATGTTGCGCGCTGACCGGGAAGGTATTACGCCCGAACAATTGATCGCTCAGGTAGAACAGGAACATCGCGCTGATTTTGATGAATTTGGCGTGGCTTTCGATCATTACCACAGCACCCATTCAGCTGAGAACAAAACCCTTTCCGAGTTGATTTACACACGGCTGCGTGATGCCGGGCATATCAGCCGGCGCATTATTGTTCAAGCCTATGATCCAGTCAAGAAAATGTTTCTGCCGGATCGCTTCATCAAGGGCGATTGCCCGAAATGCGGTGCTAAAGACCAATATGGTGACAGCTGTGAAGCCTGCGGGGCGACCTATTCACCCACCAATTTGAAAAATGCGGTTTCGGTAGTGTCGGGGGAAAAACCTATCGAGAAAGAATCGGAACATTTCTTCTTCAATCTGGATGATTTCAGCGCCATGCTGGAAGAGTGGGTCAATCAGCCGGGCCATCTGCAGCCTGAAGTGCGTAATAAAATGGCTGAATGGCTGGATAATGGTTTGCAGCAATGGGATATTTCCCGTGATACGCCGTATTTTGGTTTTGAAATTCCTGATGCGCCCGGTAAATATTTTTATGTCTGGCTGGATGCACCGATTGGTTATATGGCCAGCTTCAAGAATCTGTGTGAACTAAAAGGGCTGGATTTTGACGAATACTGGGGTAAAAACAGCGATGCCGAGCTTTATCATTTTATCGGCAAGGATATTATTTATTTTCATGCCTTGTTCTGGCCCGCCATGTTGCATGGCGCAGGGTTCAGAGCCCCCTGCGCGGTTTGGGCGCATGGTTTTCTGACCGTCAATGGTGAAAAAATGTCCAAGTCGCGTGGCACTTTCATTAAGGCGCGCACTTATTTAAATCATCTGAATCCGGAATACCTGCGCTACTACTTTGCCGCCAAATTGACAGCCGGCGTCGATGATCTGGATTTGAATTTCGATGATTTCACCCAGCGGGTCAATTCCGACCTGGTGGGCAAAGTGGTCAATATCGCCAGTCGTTGTTCTGGCTTTATTAAAAAGCGTTTCGATAATACCTTGTCTGCCGAATGCGCCGAGCCTGACTTGTTTCAGGCGTTTGTCGACGCCAACGAAAAAATCGCCGACTTGTATGAAAAGCGCGAATTCAGCAAGGCGATGCGTGAAATCATGGCGTTGGCCGACAAAGCCAATCAATATATCGACGAGAAAAAACCCTGGATTATCGCCAAGGAAGAGGGGCGTGATGCTGAACTACATGATATCTGTTCGATGGGCATTAACCTGTTTCGTCTGCTGATCGCTTATTTGAAACCGGTCATTCCAGCATTGGCTGCCAATGCCGAACAGTTTTTGAATATTCAGTCCCAAGCCTGGCCGGACAATGCTGAGCCATTGTTGAATCACGCCATCAATAAATTCAAACCACTGATGACGAGGGTCGATGCCGATAAAATTGCGGCGATTATCGAAGACTCCAAAGAAAATCTGGAAAAAACCGAGCAGCCCAAACCCAAACAGCACGAACCCATTGCAGACACTATCGAGTTTGATGATTTTGCCAAAATAGATTTGCGTATCGCCAAAATCATCAAGGCCGAGCATGTAGAAGGGGCCGATAAATTATTGCAACTGACTGTCGATATTGGCGATGAAACCCGCAATGTTTTTGCCGGCATTAAATCTGCTTATGCCCCCGAAGACCTGGAAGGTAAACTGACCGTGGTGGTGGCTAATTTAAAGCCGCGTAAAATGCGCTTCGGCTTGTCGGAAGGCATGGTGCTGGCGGCAGGATCTGGCGCTGGCGGCAAGGATCTGTGGCTGTTAAGCCCGGATCAGGGCGCTCAACCCGGCATGCGGGTCAAATAAATCAGCGGCTTACGAGGTCAACATGTTTTGTTATCATTGTCAGGAAGCGAAAAAAAACAAGGTTTGCGATACCGCCGGGATTTGTGGCAAGAAAGCCAATATATCCAGCTTGCAGGATTTATTGATGTACAGCCTGAAAGGGCTGGCGTTTTATGCGGTCAGGGCGACAGAATTTGATCTGGTCAGCCGAAAAACCGATCGTTTCATGGCCAGTGCCTTGTTTTCCATGGTCACCAATGTCAATTTTTCCGCCAATGATTTTGTTGAGTTGATCGACGAAGCTGTGCGGCGACGTAATTCTATTCGTAATCAGTTTCTTCATGTTTTCAAGGAAAAACATGGCCAGGATTTTAATCAGGCAGTGCCTGGAGAAGCACAGTGGCAATACGAGCAAGTTGATGAAAAAGCCTTTACCGAAAAGGGTGAACAAGTCGGCGTACTTTATTATCTGGAAGAATATGCCTTGGATGAGAATGTCCACGCTTTGCAGGAATGTTTGTTATATGCCGCTAAAGGCTTGGCTTCTTTGGATGTCCACAGCCTGGAACTCGGCGTGGAAAATAATCAGCAATATGCTTTTTTGTATGAGGCGCTGGATTTCACCTTAAAACACGATAACACTCAGGAACATGTTTTCGGTAAACTGTTGGAAAGTGGCCGTTTGGGGCTTGAGGCTATGCACACTTTGGAACGCGCCAATGCCGAACAATTTGGCGAGCCGGAACCAACAACCGTTTATCGGGATAGCTGGAATAATCCTGGCATTCTGGTTTCAGGTCATGATTTGCGTGATATCGAAGATTTACTGGTACAGACCGAAGGCACTGGCGTAGATGTATACACTCATGATGAAGCTATTTCAGCGCATAGCTATCCAGCATTGAAAAAGTTTTTTAATCTGGCCGGTAATTTTGGTGGCGCTTGGCAGGATCAAAAGACCCAGTTTCCAAAATTCAATGGCCCGATACTGGTCACTACCAACAGTATTCAACAACCTAAAAAAACCTATCAGGAGCGATTGTTCACGACGGGTATGGTCGGTTGGCCTGATACTCCGCATATTCCTGACAGGAAACCGGGGCAACGCAAGGATTTCAGCGCCTTGATTGAACTGGCCAAAAGTTGCCTCCCGCCAGAATCAATTGCTGAAGGCGATTACACGTTGGGTTATGGGCAAGAGTCGCTACAAAAATTACTGCCGGATATTACCGAAGCCATTAAAGCGAGGAAAATTCAGCGCATTATCGTGCTGGCCGGAACCGATGGACGCCACAAGGAACGTCGCTACTATACCGAACTGGCGGAAAAACTGCCGGAAAGCACACTGGTGTTGACGGCAGGGGATGTGAAGTATCGGTTTATGTCACAGGATTTTGGTCAAATCAATGCCATTCCACGTTTGCTGGATTGTGGCCAGGTTTATGACTTCAATGCTATTTTGTTATTCCTTGATCTATTGCAACAAGCATTAGGGCTGGAAGATTTTAACCAGGTGCCCGTTTCTTTCAATATCGCCTGGTATGAACAAAAAACCATTTTGATTATGCTGGCCTTGTTTGCCCGCAATATTCAGCATGTCAGAGTTGGGCCAACCCTGCCGCCATTTTTTACCCCGGATATTCTGGCGCTGCTGGAACAAAAATATCAGTTCAAAGGTATTGATACGGTGGAAAATGATATTGCCGCCATGCTGGAAGGTCTGTAACACGCAATGAAATCGATAGTCGAGCAAATCGACGATATTCTGCCGCAAACCCAATGCCGGCAATGCGGTTTTCAAGGCTGCAGGCCTTATGCCGAAGCCTTGGTAGAAGGCGAGGCGGATATCAATCAATGTCCGCCTGGTGGTGAAGCAGGCATAAAAAAACTGGCCGCATTGCTGGATAAGCCAGTTAAATCATTGAATCCCGCACATGGAGAAGAAAAACCGCGGCAGGTGGCTTTTATTATCGAGGCCGATTGTATCGGCTGCACGAAATGTTTGCCGCCTTGTCCGGTTGACGCCATTGTCGGCGCCAATAAACAAATGCATACCGTAATAACGGCCGAATGTACCGGTTGTGAGTTATGTATAGATCCATGTCCGGTTGACTGCATCGTTATGCAGCCACTGGAAAAGCCAGAACCCTGGACGGAAAAGCTGGCCCATCATGCCAGGCAGCGTTATCAAAACAAGTTGCGGCGTTTAAAACAGCAAGCCGATGAAAAGGCTGAACGCTTAAAGAAACAAAAAGAACGTTTGCTCAAGCTTAAACGAAGCAAGCCCAGCCGGATAGCCTGATGGCTACCTTTCTTCCTTGTCTTAGGGAAACGCTAAACAAATCATCCATACTGTCAGCGACCGCAAAGTGTTGTGCAATTTCCACTTTGCTCACAAAATCAATGGTTTGTCGCCATTGATTTTGGTGGCGCATCCATGCGTCACTGGAATCGCGAATAAATTAGCGATTCCTTAGCAAAAAGTGCAAATCGCTGTGCGCTTTGCTGGCGTAAAACCGCTTCTGCCCGCGTCTTCGAAAATGGTTTTCCTTCACAGGATTGGCGGATTGCCTGATGGCGAATCCGCCAATCCTGCCTGTCAGAAGGCTAATCCTTCCGTGTAAAACGGGTGTGGGTTAGCATTTGTATGCCGTTATGCGTGAGCTTTTTTCTGTGTAAAAGCTTGATAAACAAACAGCGAAAAGGCGAATACTCCGATGGAAAAGACAATATCACCGGGTACACGTGCCCACACCAGACCTTCCATTAGCGGGCTGTGCATGAATTCAGCCGAGCGTGCGAAAGCGTAATAGTGTTTGATGCTGGCGTAAGCCTGTAGCAAACCTTGTGGCAACAGGGACAGGAAGGTCATCATCGCGATACCGATGTTCAGTGTCCAAAAAGAGATTTTCAACAGTTTTTGGTTCCACAAATGGACATTGGTCAGACCGCGCATGCAGAACAGCATCAAGCCTAAACCAAGCATGCCGTAAACGCCGAACAACGCGGCATGGCCATGGTTAGCGGTGGTGTTCAAACCTTGCAGGTAGTAGAGAGAAATCGGCGGGTTGATCAAAAAGCCGAATAATCCTGCACCGACCATGTTCCAAACCAGAACCGAGACGAAAAACATGAATGGCCAGCGATAGTTGGCTTCCCATTCCATTTCGTGTTCAATTTTTGAGCGACTGTAAGCCTCGAAACCGACAACCAGGAGAGGAACCACTTCCAGTGCGGAAAAAGTCGCGCCAATCGCCAGAATAGAGATCGGGGTGCCGCTCCAGTATAAATGGTGGAAAGTACCCAGGACGCCGCCGCCTAAGAAAACGATAGTAGCGAACAGGATCATGGTGGTGGCGACCGAGACTCTTAACAGACCCATGCGGACGAACAGTGTAGAGATAATCGCCGTGGCGAACACTTCAAAAATACCTTCCACCCATAAATGGACAACCCACCAGCGCCAGTATTCCATGACACTGATATGCGTATGTTCACCCCACATCAATCCGGCACCATAAAGCAGGCCAATGGAGACAGTGGAGATTACCACCATAAATACCAGCGAACCTGTGGTTTTGTCTTTCAGGGCAGGCCATAATCCTCTCAGAACCAGGACAACCCATAACATCAGACCGATAAACAGATAAATTTGCCAGAATCGTCCCAGATCAATGTATTCATATCCTTGATGGCCAAACCAGAAGTTGGCGGTAAGGTTTTCGAAGTAGCCATGGATGCCTAACCATTCACCGGCAAATGAGCCAACCACGATAATCAGTAAACTGAAAAACAGAAAATTGACGCCAAATCGCTGAAATTTGGGTTCGTGGCCTGAAATCATCGGAGCGACATACAGGCCGGTCGCCAGCCAGGCTGTAGCGATCCATAAAACAGCCAGTTGGGTATGCCAGGTGCGGGTTACTGAGTAAGGCAGGTAGTCAGCGATGGTCAATCCATACAGCCCCTGGCCTTCGACAGCATAGTGCGCGGTAATGATGCCAAGCAGGATTTGTGCAACAAACAAGGCGGTCACGACCCAAAAATATTTTGCCGTGGCGCGCATAGAAGGCGTAAGGGTGATTTTTTCAGCCAGGTCTTCTGTGGCCAGACCATTTTCAGGAATCTGATCGGCCCGCCAGGCATCGAATTGTCTTGCATAATACCAAACGATAGCACCAATACCGGCCAGTAATAACAAGATTGAAAGCAAGCTCCAGATTAACACGCCCGCCGAAGGGGTGTTACCGACCAGCGGTTCGTGCGGCCAGTTAGTGGTGTAACTGACATCATCACCCGGCCGGGTAGTGACAGCCGCCCAGGCCGACCAGAAAAAGAAGGCTGATAGCTGATGGGCTTGCTGCTCATTTAACGAGGCATGCAGCGGAAAGGCGTAGTCTTTTCGTAGCGCCAGGGCCTGGTCATTTTTGGCGGTAAACAAATCGATGTAATGTTGTTCAACCGTTTTGATCGCCTGGGCGCGGTCGGGTGTGATAGTAACTACACCGGACTGTGCGTCAAAAGTGTTCTTACGCATTTCATGGCGTAACGTGACTTTATGCATTTCCCGCTGTTGTTCGGCTGTAGCCGTTACGCCGACCAGTTCGTGGTGAGCGATAAGGTCTAACAAAGCTAAGGCCTCACGGTGCAACCAGTCGGCTGTCCAGTCTGGCGCCAAATAACTGCCATGCCCCCAGATAGAACCTTGTTGCATGCCGCCAATGGATTGCCAGATATTCTGGCCGGTTTCGATGTCGGCTTTTGTGTAGACGACTTCCCCAGTTGTCGTTTTATACGATGCTGGGATGGGTGGGGCCATTTGATAGATTTTGCTGCCATAAAAAAGCAGAACCGAAAATGACACCAGCAAACTGATCGCCAGAATTTGCCATAGCCTTTTTACGGTAAAGGTTTTTCTATAAGTGTCCATGTTGACATCCTTATTAAAAAATGTGGTAAACGAGTGATTATATTATTACTAAATACATCGAGGGCTGATTTAAATCAATATTGATGAGGTGTGGATAAAAACCAGCCCCGGAGGGCGGATTCGCTGTTAAAATCAATGGAGACAAGTCATTGATTTTGTAAGCACTTTCCTAAGATAACTGTTCTTCCGCAATTTTTGTCGCTGTTGGATAATCGGTTTTACCCGTTGCCAAAGCAGGAATATTGTCTACCACAAGCACTGTTTTAGGTAGGCTGATGGCTGCAACACCAGGAGATGCAGTAGCCAGTTGTTTGGCGGTAGCATTTTTATGTGTCGTCAACAAAACAATCATTTCACCTTTTTTAGGGTCGGGAATACTGACGCTGGCATGATGATCATCCGGCCAGGCGTTGCTGGCAAGTTGCTCGACTGCAGTCAGGGAAATCATTTCACCGCTGACTTTCGCAAAACGTTTGCTGCGGCCTTTGATCGTAATGTAGTCTTCATCATCCACATCGACAATATCGCCGGTATCATACCAACCTTTGCCATAGTCAGATTCCGGTGGCACCAGTTGTCCCGGGTTTTGTGGTAGCAAATAACCCTGCATAATATTCGGCCCTTTGACATGTAATTGTCCGCCGCTGTCGATACCTGGGACAGGTTGTAATTTGTATTGCATCGCTGGCATGATGCGGCCTACTGTTCCGGCTTTGTAATACATAGGCGTATTGACTGACGTAACTGGAGAGGTTTCAGTCGCGCCATAGCCTTCCAGAATACGAATGCCAAATTTTTCCATCCAGATCTGGCGGGTATTTTCCTGCAGTTTTTCAGCTCCGGCGACAACATAACGCATATTGAAAAAATCATAAGGGTGGGCTTTTTTGGCATAGGCTGCCAGAAAGGTGTTGGTGCCAAACATGATCGTGGCATTAATTTCGTAGGCTATTTCAGGCACGATGCTGAAATGTAGAGGGGAGGGGTAGAAAAAGGTGGTCATGCCATTCAAAATAGGAAGCATAGTACCGACGGTAAAGCCAAAGGAATGAAACATCGGTAAAAAGTTAAGGACAATATCCTGAGCGTTAAAGCTGATACGCGCTTTTAACTGATTGTGATTGGCCAGAATATTACTATGGGATAATACGACGCCTTTAGGTTCTCCTTCAGAACCTGAGGTAAACAAAATCACTGCCGGGGCAGATGGTTTTATTTGACTGCGCTGGTACCAGAAATTAATTGTTATTGCTTGCAACAGGCCCTGAATTTTATCTGCCCATGAAATTTCGTTTGCCAGATCTTCCAGGTAAACCAGGTTTAGCTGTTCAGCCAGTTCGGTCGCTTCGTCATCCAGTTTAGCCAGTTCGATAAAACGTTTGGAGGTTAGTACTGTTTTGACTTTTGCTGTGCGACAAGCCGATATCATTCCTTTACTGCCGGTGGAATAGTTAAGCATGGCGGGTGTTCGCTGAAGATATTGCAGTGCCAGAATGACATTGAGGCTTTTGGTGCTGTTGGGCAGCATTATGCCAATCGCTTCGTTTGCCTGGGTGATTTTTTCCAGATATTTCGCTAAAACCAGTGTGCGTGTGATCAGGGCATCATAACTCAATGGCTGTCTTTCCAGGTCTTCGGCGACTGTATGTTTGCCGCCATGAATATCGCGGGCATCTAACAGAGCCGAGAAAATTGAGCGCTGATAATGACTGGTTTCAACCATCATGTTGGTCATCAGGTCCGACAGTAATTTGCCACAATATTCGCGGCGATGACGGCCGTGAATTTCTTTCGGCGCCTGAATGCGGGTAGGCGGCATGATGGTAATGGTGATTTTCGGAAAAAAACGCAGCCTGACGATATTTTTCAAGCGGGAGAAATGCGTGTATTGCGTTCCTTCCAGCCGAACCGGCAGAATAGTTGCACCTGATTTATCCGCTACCATGCCGGGGCCATCATAAATCTTCATCAATGATCCTGTGACGGTAATTCTGCCCTCAGGAAAAATAACCGTTTTAGTCGGCTTTTGCATATGGTGGATCAAAGCCTTGAGCGACATGGGGTGGGGTGGGTCTAACGGGAACACATGCGACAACCCCAAAAATGGCTTAAGCCACCATTGCTGTGAAATATAGGTATTGATGGCGAAGGTGATTTTGTCGGGTAAAAAAACGCCTAGCAACAATGGGTCGAGAAAAGAACAATGATTGGCCAGAATCAAGACCCGTCCACCAGCCTGGTGATAATGCTCCAGTCCATGAATTTCGACGCGAAATAATAATTTAAGTAATCGATATAAAAAGCGCTTGGTTAATGAGTAAATCATAACGGTTTCCCAGGAAATAATCTGTTGACTCAAGTGTACTATAATGAAAAATTAAACGCTGTTCAATTAATGGGTTTTTTTAGCAGATGTAAAAATACACTGGCACGGTTATAATTGAGTCCATTTGCACTGATTTGGCCTCTTAGGGAATCGTATTTCCATTTTGCGGTCGCTGACAAAGCATGGATGATTTGTTCAGCGTTTCCTTAGGCAGAGGCTCTTCTGCGTTGGCTTAACCTCTTGCCCTGATGGGCCGTTATGAGATGAAAATACTGAATTTATATTTTAAGAATATTAAATCGTTGGCAGGTGAACAGCGGCTGGATTTTACCCGTCCACTATTGGCCGATGCCAGTGTTTTCGCTATAACGGGGCCAAACGGCTCAGGCAAGTCGACGTTGCTGGATGTAATATCGTTGGCCTTGTTTGGTGAAACCTATCGTTTCGACAAGCCTGCCGAGCATGTTATGACCAAACAGACGGCAGATTGTTTTGCACAGGTGGAATTTTCTTTGGCTAGCCAGGTATATCGGGCTTTTTGGTCGGTCAGGCGAGAAGATGACAAGCCGGATGGCGAGGTTCTGCCGGCCGAGATGAAACTGTTTCAACTGGTGGATCAAGAAAGCAAACTATTGGCTGACAATCTGCAACAGGTTCGGCAAAAAATCATTGAGCTGACCAGTCTGGATCTGCATAAATTTAACCAGACCATGGTGTTGGCCCAAGGTGAATTCGCTGCGTTTTTGAATGCGCTTGATACCGAGCGTATGGATATTCTGGAAAAGATTATCGGTGAGGATATTTACCAGAAAAAACGCAATGAAATTGAGCAAAAACACCAGGAAGTCGAACAGCAGGTCAAGTTGCTTCAGCAGGATCTGGACGCTATCCCAGTGCTGACGGAGGTAGAAATTGAAGCTGCTGAACAAGACCTGGAAGATTTCAAGGAACAAAAGCTCGAATTTCAGTCGCAACAGACTGAAATCGAACAGCAACTGGACTCTGCCCGGTCGCTGACTCAGATAGAAACCCAGCTACAAGGGTTGGAGCGAAAAAAGCAGGCTTTGCAACAGTCTTGCGAAAACCTTGAGAAAACGGTTAAAGAAACTGAAGCATTACAGTTCAGTACGGCATTTAAAGACCAGTTATCCGTTTACAATCAACAATTGCAGCAGGTTGAACAGGTTCACCGGCAACTGAAAAGTTTTCAGCAGGAAATTGACGCATTGCAAAAACAATTGCCGGAAGCTGATGAAAAGAGCATCGAACAGCTGGATGATAAAGAGATTGCCCGGCAACAGGAAGTGATTGAAGAAATTCGCCGGCAGGTTTCGACGTTAAGGCAGGAATTACCGCAAGAAACCAGCTTGTTACAGTCAGTCAGCACACAGTTGGCAGAGAAAAAATCAGCACTGGAATTTACGCAGAAATGGTTACGCGAACACCAGCAAGACAAGCTTTTAGTGGAGCATTTTCCTGAAATTGGCAAATTGAAAAGTCTTCGTGAGGAAATTGCCAAACTTGAGGAGAACCTGGAAAAACATGCCAAATGGACAAAAAACATTAACACTGCGTTAAAAAAACAGCAGGCGCTGGTTAAGGAAAAAAAACGTACCATCAAGCAATTGCAACAAAAGCTTCAGGAGACTGAGCAGACCATCAAGGACATCACTCACGGAAAATCCTTTGAAGAACTGGAAGCTTTGAAACTGGAGCAACAGGAACGGGTCGATGACTTTATCGAGTTGTATGATTTGGCTAAGGTAAATGCCAAGTTAAACAAGGGTGGTATTTTCGCTTTTTTTGCCGAACGCAAACAGGTAAAGCTGGATATTGATGAGCAGGCGTTGGAAGATGAAGCTCATCTTCTGACGTTGGAAATTGTCAAAGAAGAAAATATTCTTGGCATGCTGGAAAAAGCGGTAGAGTACGAAGCGCTGTTGAAACGTTTTGAAAAATATCGCAATACTTTGGAAGAGGGTAAGCCTTGTCCATTGTGTGGCTCGATTCATCACCCC
Organism: Methylomarinum sp.; assembly: GCA_965277025.1. GTDB lineage: Bacteria > Pseudomonadota > Gammaproteobacteria > Methylococcales > Methylomonadaceae > Methylomarinum. Next base: position 3,587,694 of record OZ255706.1, on the reverse strand, counting down.
TACGTTGAGAAGCTGCCAAGAACAGAAAATTCCAAAAAGGCATTGGCTGATCAAAAGTTAAAAATTAAAGAGTTGAAAACCCGGCAGGTCGCCTTGCAGCTGCAACTTAAAGAAGCACAAAAATTACAAGGTGAACAGGCGTATAAAGAAGAGCAATTGGAAAAGGTGGTGTCGCAATGGAAAGTGTTGGCGAATCGTTTGAATATTGGTTCGCGGGTAAACATCAATCACCCGGCCTCAGTCAAAAAGGAGCTTAAAAAAGAAAAAGAACAGCTAACTGAAATTAACAAGCTGATTCGGCGTTGTACGAAATTGCATAATCAGGTTGGGCAAATCAAAAGCAATCAGGAATTAAATGAAAAAGCATTGGAACGGGCTCAACAGGAATATGAAAAGCTGAATGATGAATGGAATAACCGTCCACGTGAACTGGTGGAAATGGAAAAACTGTTCGAGCAACGAAAAACAGAACAAAAAACCTTGCTGGAGCAGCTTGCCGAGCAGCTCGTTCAAGTGGGGGAAAAGCTGCCGGAAGCCGGTGAGGAAGATGCTTGTTTCGACCGGCTGAATCAGCGTCGCATGGAATATAAAACCCGCCAGGCCAGGATAAACGTGTTGAATGATGATATTACTGGTCTTGAAGAAAAAAGATTGTTCTGCCAGGAGGATGTTGATGCGTTGAATAAAAAATTAACGCAATATACAGAGCAGTTGAACAAGGAAGAATCTGTTGGTTTGCAATTGGCGATTGTTGAAAAACAAAAATTACTGGCCGAAAAAGAACGCCAGCTTTTCGAGCAGCAAGAGGCTTTGCAAAAAAGCCAGCAGCAATTATCAGGACAATTGGAACAGACATCGTTAAATAATATTGATGAATTAAGCACGGCAATCAAACAGGCCGAACAATTCCCGGCACTGAAACAACAGTTACAGCAACAACAACAGGAATTGGCGCAACTGGAGCAACAACAGTCAGAATTGGCCGAAAAGCTTGAGCTGCAAAAGCGCCATCTGGAAGATGTAAAAAATGAAGAAGAATTGGCGCAGGATTTAAAGCAAATTCAGGAAAAAGCCGATATTGTCCGTCAGGAAATCAGCAGCCTGGAAAATAAATTGAACAAGCAACAGGCGGCAAAAGAAAAACGACTACGGATTGAGGAAAAACTACAGCAACATCAATTACAGCTTGAACAAAGCGAACAGGAGTTGGCTATAGCACAGGATGAAAAAGGTATGGTGTTCCGCCGTCAGGTGCAGCAGATTCTGATTGATAAAATGTTGTCAAAAAGCAATCAAATTCTGGAGAAAATAAACGGACGTTATTATCTTCGCCACAAGCCGACCGAACAAGGTTTTGCCCTGTTGATTGAAGACACCAGGCAAAACAATAGTCATCGTTTACCTAAAACCTTGTCGGGCGGTGAAAGTTTTGTTGTCAGCCTGGCTTTGGCATTGTCACTGGCTGAATCGGCTGATCAAGGCCATGCTATTGATTCGTTGTTTATCGATGAAGGTTTCGGTAACCTGGATAAAGAGTCGCTCTATTTAGTGATGAGTACTTTGGAGAACCTGAAAACCCAAGGTAAGACAGTCGGTATTATCTCGCATGTGGAAGCGGTAAAAAAACGGGTTAAAACCCGCATAGAAATGCAGAAAACCAAAGCGGGCGGCAGCTCATTCAAAGTCGTGGGCTGATCTTGTTTTTTGTATGCTTCAGAAGTAGTGGTGTGACTGAATTTTTATTGAGTTGAATGGTCATAAAAACACATCCCCCGTCCTTGCAATATAACAACTAATGAATTTTATCCCTATGAGAAGTAAGTTCAGCGTGATTTTTATTATCGCGCTTTTTTTTATCCTGTTTGAAAATTTTACTTTCTATAACAATGTTTTAAAGGTTTATCCACCGACAGCGAAGAATATCGGTTTTCTGTTGTCTTTGCTTGTCGTTTTATTGAATGGGATCGTTATTTTATTGACGCTGTTCAGTGCCCGCTTTCTGTTAAAGCCTGTCATCATACTACTGTTGATTCTGTCTTCACTGGCGGCATATTTTATGGACAGCTACGGTGTGGTGATCGATCATCATATGATCGACAATATACTGAGAACCGACCTGGCTGAGTCGCGAGACTTGATCAATGGCAAGTTACTTCTGTATTTGCTTGTATTAGGGATATTGCCTGCTATCTGGGTTTATAAGGTCAATATTCCGAAGCGCCCGTTTTTCTCGGAATTGTTATCTTCGGTTAAAGTGATTGTGCTGGCTTTGGTGATTAGCGCTATCGTGGTGTATCCGTTCACTCAGTTTTATGCCTCGTTCATTCGCGAGCACAAGCCGCTTAGGTATTTTACTAATCCAGTATTTTATATCTATTCGTTGGTTAAATTCACCAAGAATCAATTAAAAAGTCAGGAAAAAATACAGATCAAAGTGATTGGTTCGGATGCCAAAGGGCTGGATCCCAGTCGGGAATTGGTTGTTTTGGTGGTGGGCGAGACGGTGAGGGCGGATCATTTTTCCTTGAATGGTTACGACAAACTAACTAATCCTTATCTGGCTAAAGAAAAGCTTGTCAGTTTCACTCAGTTTTACTCTTGTGGAACCTCGACGGCAGAATCGGTCCCTTGCATGTTTTCTTTATTGGATAAGGATGATTTTTCCAAGAGCAAAGCACGAAGAATGGAAAACCTGCTGGATGTTTTGCAGCATGCCGGCGTGAATGTACTGTGGCGGGATAATAATTCAGATTCCAAAGATGTCGCTTTACGGGTGGCATATCAAAATTACAAAGATCCCGCAAACAATCCTGTCTGCGATGAGGAATGCCGGGATGAAGGCATGTTGGTGGGTCTGGATGACTATATCAAACAACATCCGACAGGCGATATCGTCATAGTGCTTCATCAGATGGGGAATCATGGGCCTGCTTATTACAAGCGTTATCCCAAAGCATTTGAAAAATTTATGCCGGTTTGTAAAACCAATCAGCTGGAAAAATGCAGTAATGAAGAAATCAGCAATGCTTATGATAATGCCGTGCTGTATACAGACTATTTCTTGTCGAAAACGATTGCTTTTTTAAAGTCTCATGACAAGCAATTTGAGACAGCCATGTTCTACATCAGTGACCATGGTGAGTCATTGGGCGAAAACGGCGTTTATTTGCACGGATTACCGTATATGATGGCGCCGGATGAGCAGATTCATGTGGCGGCTGTTATCTGGCTGGGAGATCAGTTTGAGATAGGTATCAATGACTTGTTGGATAAACGAGATCAGCATTTAAGCCATGATAATATATTTCACACCATGTTAGGCATGTTGGAGATTCAAACGTCGGTTTATCAGCAGGAAAAGGATATTCTTGGTGGTAAATTAGCAGGGAAGCGCTGAAGGAATCATGGGTGATTGGTTCAGTGCCTCCCCGGGGTAGGGGTATAAATACTACTTGCTGCTTCCCAAGCTCCCGCTTGGGAATCCCGACCCAGAAGCTCCGCTTCAACAAAGCAGGATCAAGCTTACTGAATAGTTTTGGTTTGGGAGCTGTATTTTCGTGAAGCAGGAGCTACTTCCACAGGGAACAAGAGCTTGGGTTTTAAGCAAAAAATTCTTTGTTTTGGCGCTTTAAGAACGCAGAGCGTGAAGTTTTGATGCGCCCACGAAGGAGCATGGGCGCGATGAAAAATATGTGTAGATAGTTATGCGGGGGTAGGGGTATAAAAAATTACTTGTCGTCTTCGGTATCCATGTTAAACACTTTTCCATAGCTGGTGTCTTTTTCAAAATAATCCTGCCAAGGGTAAGCTGGCTCGACAAATTGTCTGGTTGGCAACGGGGACGTGACAAAATCAGTGGCGCCAGCGAACGTGCGGCCGACTGTGTTGATAATGCCTTTAGCCAAACCACCGGTAAGGCCGTAGAAAATATTACTTTCGTTGGTTGTGTTAATGATGTTCTTGGGGATTTCCAGAACCGATAAGGTCATGTTGGTCAAGCCGTTGACGACCTTATGGCCAAAGCGTTCACCATAACTTTTGTGCTCGTCTGCCTGTGCAGCAGTAGTCGTTAATAGAGCGATGCTAAATAGTGCAGCCAGGGTAATATGTCTCATCATTTATCCTAATCAGTGCAAATAAATGAGAGTATAGCAGAGCTTTAAAAAAGCGTTAGGGAACTGTTTGGCAGGAATTAAGAACGAGATTGGATTTTAATGGACAGTCCATTGGGAAAAGACTGTCCATATGCAGAATAATGAATCAAACAGATACGTTTATCTTTCCAGTAAGTCCAGTTTACCTTCTTTGCCATTCCATTCGTCGGCATCAGGCAGTGGATCTTTGACTTCCGTGATAACCGGCCATTCCTTTGCAAGTTCCGCATTGATTTCTATAAATTGTTCCTGATCCGCCGGTAATTCATCTTCAGCGAAAATGGCGTTTGCAGGGCATTCCGGTTCGCATAATGTGCAGTCAATACATTCTTCCGGATCGATCACCAGAAAATTCGGGCCTTCGTGAAAACAGTCCACCGGGCAAACGTCAACACAGTCAGTATATTTACATTTAATACAATTTTCAGTGACTACAAAGGTCATGGTTTTATCCAATAGTTGAGGTGAATGAATAGCGCTATATTATCAGAATCTTAACGATTAAAAAAACTGGATTTGCGAAGTTGGATAGAACAACAATGATATTGTCTTTTGCATTGTTTTGCCGCCTGTCAGAGGGGCTACAAGCTGTCTTGCAGGGTGGTGCTGAACAAATCATTCATGAGTTGTTCAGCACCGTAAAGTACAAATATGATTTGCACTTTACTAACAAAATCAATGGCTTGGCGCTATTGATTTTGGCGGCACATCTCTATTCTGTTTAGAACAGCAGGATGGATAGCATGCCAATTCGTTAATGAATGCTGGAAGATGTTGAGAGCTTGCGTTGCGGGAGCGGGGAGGCCAGGTTTTTACGCTGATTGTTGTTGAGTGCGGCGAAGACCTCTTCTTTTAACTGGATGTCGGCATAACGCTGATGTTGTCTGAGAGGCGCTTTTAACGCACGTTTCAAGTGTTTCAGCGCGGCTTTTTCATTTCCCTGGTCAAGCAAAAATTTTGCATAAAAATAATTGCTGTCTATGCCATTTGGACTGAGCTGTAAGCCTTTCTTCAGCATTTGTTCCGCTTTTTTATCGTCACCAAATGAAACAGGCCTGCCGGGAGTCATAAAATATAAAGTACCCAGCGTTACGTAGGCGGCTCCTTGCATGGCTGTCGGTTTTTGCTTGATGCTTTGTTCCAGTAAGGTTTTGGCTTTGTCCAGGGCTGACAAGGCGTCAAATGGCGGCAGGTTGGCGGCTTGTGTGGACAATAAAACCGCGTGCCATATTTTTACCTCTGCCGAATCAGGATGTTGTTGACTCAAATTCTGTGCGCGTTTGATTAACGCCTCCAGTGATTGGCGTTGTTGGTCGCCAGACTGGCTGTAATACACTTTCGCCCAGTTGTTTTCCAGTTGCTGGACAGCCAGATCTACAGGGCTGGCGTGCAGCACTCCACTGAACAGCAACAAAATTGCAACATATGTTGTTTTAATCATACAAGCAATATAATGCAATTTGGTTGATTTTTCAATCTATTTGATTGATAAACGTTTATTTCCAGTTTTTGTAGGGGTTTTTACACAGATTATTGTTGTAATAGCGCAAATCGGCAGTCACTTCCTGACCGGCCCAGTCCGGTATACTAAAGCTTTCCTCCAGGTTTTTTAATTCAACTTCGGCGACAATCAATCCGGCATTGTCTCCTCCAAATTCATCGATTTCCCACAAATGTTGCTCATACGTAACAAAATGGCGGGTTTTTTCAATCAATGGATGGTGGCACAAGGTATTAAGCATTTCATCAGCATCAGGCAATGGAATTTCATATTCAAATTCCTGGCGATGATTGCCAATGGTAGCGCTTTTAATATTCAGCCAGGCATTACTGTTTGAAGTACGGATACGGATTGAAGTTTTGTCGTTGCCACATAAATATCCTTGCCGGTAATGAACTGAATGGCTGACCTGCTGCCGCCAGCTTTCATTTTTAACTAAAAATTTGTGTTCTATTTCAATCGCCATAGGCTGTTATTTTTGAAGTTATTAAAAGGCTGTGGTAAAAGAATTAAAGTGCCAAGAGGTTAATTCTTTATTATAATACTAGGTTATTAGTCCAGCCGGGCTGTTGTCCTGGCTGGGAGGCTATTATAATGCTTTATCAGTATCCTGATGTCAGGATATTTTATTGACAGGAGAGAATCATGACTTTTGAATTACCCCCATTACCTTATGCAAAAGATGCTTTAGCCCCGCATATTTCAGAAGAAACACTGGAATATCATTACGGCAAACATCATCAAACTTATGTGACCAATTTGAATAATCTGGTTCCAGGTACCGAGTTTGAAGGAAAATCCTTAGAAGAAATCATCAAATCCTCTTCTGGTGGTATCTTTAATAATGCGGCGCAAGTGTGGAACCACACTTTCTACTGGAATAGTTTGTCGCCCAATGGTGGGGGTGAGCCAACAGGGGAATTGGCCAATGCTATCAACCGTACTTTCGGTTCTTTTGAGGAATTCAAAGAAGCGTTTACCAAATGTGCGGTAACAACTTTTGGCTCTGGTTGGGCCTGGCTGGTTAAAAATCCAAACGGCACATTGGAGTTGGTAAGTACCAGCAATGCAGGGTGCCCCTTGACTGAAGGCCAAACTCCATTACTGACCTGTGATGTTTGGGAGCATGCTTACTATATCGATTACCGCAATGCACGTCCTAAATACCTGGAAGCTTTCTGGAATCTGGTTAACTGGGATTTTGCCGCTAAAAATTACGAATAATTTCGGATATTGATCATCATCTTTAAGGGTGACAAATCATAGATGATTTGTTCAGTTTTCTAGTGTGATGAGGCATTGAAGAAAAAGCCCGGAATTTTGTATTCCGGGCTTTTTTTTGCGACATAAAAAACCCGCATTGCCGAGGCAGTTACGGGTTTTTTGTCCATGCCGGAAGCCTGAGCTTCCGGCCAAAAACATAATTAACTGTTTTTGTTGCGTTCCTGGACTTCTTTGATAACTTCTTCCGCCACATTTTTCGGGCATGGCAGGTAATGAGAGAACTCCATAGAGAACTGGCCGCGACCAGATGTCATGGTTCTCAAATCGCCAATGTAGCCGAACATTTCGCTCAATGGCACATCAGCCTTGATGCGAACGCCTGTAACGCCCGCTTCTTGTGACTTGATCATGCCGCGGCGACGGTTCAAGTCCCCGATAACGTCACCAACATGGTCTTCAGGGGTGAAAACGTCAACCTTCATGATAGGCTCGATCAATTGAGGACCGGCTTTTGGAATAGATTGACGGTATGCCGCTCTAGCTGCAATTTCAAATGCGACCGCCGAGGAGTCAACCGCGTGGAAAGCACCGTCAGTCAGTGTGACTTTAACGTCCAGGCAAGGGAAGCCCGCCAAAACACCTGTTTCCATGCTGTTTTTGAAGCCTTTTTCAACCGCTGGCCAGTATTCACGAGGTACATTGCCCCCCGTTACCGTGGATTCAAATTCAAAACCGCTGCCTGGCTCGCCAGGCTCCAGGATGTAGTCGATTTTCGCATATTGACCTGAACCACCGGATTGTTTTTTATGGGTGTAGCTGTCTTCAATGCGTTTGGTAATGGTTTCACGGTAAGCAACCTGTGGTTTACCGACATCAACTTCAATACCATGGGTTCTTTTCAAGATATCAATTTTAATATCCAGATGCAGTTCGCCCATGCCTTTCAGGATGGTTTCGCCGCTGTCTTCGTCGGTTTCAACACGGAATGACGGATCTTCCTGGATCATTTTGCCAATCGCAATACCCAGTTTTTCGGCGCTGGCCTTGTCTTTTGGCGCAACTGCAATCGAGATAACCGGATCAGGGAATACCATCGGCTCCAAAATAGCCGGGTCTTTTGGATCACACAAAGTGTGACCCGTCTGTACGTTTTTCATGCCAATAACAGCAACGATGTCACCCGCTTGTGCGGAATCCAGCTCTTCACGGGAGTCGGCGTGCATTTCGACAATACGGCCAATACGCTCGGTTTTGTTGATGGAGCTGTTCAGCACTGTCATGCCTTTTTCCAGGCGGCCGGAATAGATACGGATAAAAGTCAGGGCGCCAAAACGGTCGTCCATGATTTTAAACGCCAGGGCGCGTAATGGGCGCTCAGGGTCAACAATGGCGAATTTGCCGGTTTCGTTACCTTCCAGATCGACTTCGGGCTGAGGTTTGACTTCGGTCGGGTTAGGCAGGTAATCCACCACTGCATCCAGAACCAACTGCACACCTTTGTTTTTGAACGATGAGCCGCAATAAGTCGGGAAGAAAGCCAGGTCGATGGTGCCTTTGCGGATACATCTTTTCAATGTATCGATATCTGGTTCCTCGCCCTCCAGATATTTTTCCATAACCTCGTCATCTTGCTCGACAGCGGTTTCGATCAGTTTTTCACGCCATTCTTCGACCAGGTCAACCATATCTTCTGGTACATCTTTGATCTCATAATTCATGGGATCACCGGAATCGTCCCAGATCCAGGCTTTGCGAGTCAAAACATCCACAACGCCCACAAAATCATCTTCACGGCCGATAGGCAAGGTCATAACCAGAGGGTTGGCGCCCAGTACATCTTCAACCTGTTTGACGACACGGAAGAAATCAGCGCCCAGGCGATCCAGTTTGTTGATGTAGATAATACGCGCGACTTCAGACTCGTTCGCATAACGCCAGTTAGTTTCTGATTGTGGCTCAACACCGCCTGAACCACAGAATACGCCAATACCACCGTCCAGCACTTTCAGTGAACGATACACTTCAATCGTGAAGTCAACGTGTCCTGGAGTGTCAATGATGTTTAAACGATGACCTTTCCATTCACACGTTGTCGCCGCAGACTGAATGGTAATACCACGTTCCTGTTCCTGTTCCATGAAATCGGTGGTGGCTGCACCATCATGGACCTCACCGATTTTATGGATTTTACCGGTCAGTTTGAGGATACGTTCGGTCGTGGTGGTTTTGCCCGCGTCAACGTGGGCGAAGATACCGATGTTTCGATATAGCGATAGATCTGTCATGTTTGTACTCTAGAAATGGACATAAAAAACGGTTTGACCTTGCCCCCCAAGGCAAAGGCCTGGATACTGGTTTATAAACATTGGTTCAACCGGCCAGGGCAGGCAGGCGGAAAGAATATTAACCGTGCAAAAGCCCTGACACACAAGGCTTTAAAAAACTTGTTATTTTAACCTAAAAACCAAAAAAAACAGAATAAATCAAGCTTTGCTAAAGGCGGCTGATGCGGGAATGGAGGAGCTTCTAATATTCTATGGTTGTAACTGACAGGATAAAGCCAGCCAGAATAATACTTTGCAATTTAATAAATCAGCAGCCATCAACCCTCAAGCGTATATTTAAGCAACCTGAACAGTCTGGATTAAACCACAGGCATTGCGGTTTTTTGTCGGGCTAATTCGCGTAATTGCATCAAGGCATACAGTGCTTCAAGATTAGGGCAGTCAAGCTGATTGCGTTTTGCTGCACGGATGGCGTTACCCAGGATAACTTCTGTCTCCAGAGGCCGGTTATTTTCAAAATCCAGCAACATGCTGGTTTTGTAGGGTGGCATGTTATAAGTCTGGTCGATATTGATATCAATAATATTATCTGGCAATGGGTGTCCGGTGGCGGCAGCGATATCGAACACCTCCTGCATGATGTCGCGGATAAATGGCTCCTGTGTGGTTAAAATATCCAGGGTGGCCAAGCCACCGGATAATACCGATAACGGATTGAACGGCGCATTCCAGATGCATTTAATCCAGCGGCCGGTGATAATATCGTCCATGCCGATGCATTCGATTCCGGCCTGTTGAAAACAATCGACCAGGAAACGGGTTTTTTCGGACACGCCATGCGGAACATTCCCTAAGGTCAATTTTCCGTAAGCCAGGTGAGTAATAGCTCCAGGTGTCAGGCGGTTGCAGCAGATAAAGGCCAGACCGCTGATCACCTCATTGTCAGGAAAGGCATCGACCAGTTCCTGTTCAATGTCCACCCCATTTTGAATAAAAACGATGGCAGTAGAAGGGGAAACCGCTTCTTTGATTAGTGCCACACGGTCTGTTTCAGCGGTGATTTTGCTGCACAAAATGACATAATCCGCCACGCCTTCATAGTCAGCGGCCTGGCGTAAGACCTGCCTGGGCCTAAAATGCCAGCGACCAAAGTCATGGCTGTCAATCAAAAAGCCTTGTTGCTTGACGATGGGGTAATCAGAACGACAAACGACCGAAACATCGCAGCCCGCTTTGGCCAGCAATGCCCCATAAAAAGCACCGATAGCACCTGCGCCGACAATAAGAATCTTTTTATCAGGCTTCATCTTGCTCAATAATGCGTTTTAACATGGCAATGGATAATTTACGTTTTTCCACCAGCGTGGTCTGGTCTATTTTATCCAATAATCGCCACAAACCGGCCAAATTTCGTTGATAATGATTGCGCAGAAATTGTCCGGCTTTGTCTGGAATATCAAACCCTAAAGCCTGGGCCTTGAAACGCAAGGCTTCGATCATTTCCTCCTCGCTCAGTGATTTCAATTTCAGCGTCAGCCCCCAACTCATGCGGGTTTTAAGATCGGGCAGGTCAAAGGTTAGATAGCGCGGAGGGCAGGAAGCCGCAATCAGGAGTTTATGGTCTTTTTCCCGCTGCCGGTTATAAAAATTGAACAACGCCTCTTCCCATGCAGGCAGGCCTGTAATACTGTCCAGATGATCCAGGCTGACCAGTTCGATAGACTCCAGCCCATCTAAAATATCAGGCGGGTTGTGAGCGGCGGTCGCCAGATCCAGATAAAAGGCGCTGACATCATTTTGATACGCCAATTGGCAACAGGCTTGCAATAAATGGGTTTTACCCAGACAGGGTTCTCCCCATAAAAAAATTTGCAATTCATTGTTTTCACCAATAAAGCGCTGTAAATGGACGATAACCGCCTGGTTGGAAGCCGGGAAAAAATTATCGAAATTTTTTCCGCCAGGCAGGTCAAATTGCAGGGCGCGCTGTTTCGGCATGTCAGTTTTTAGGCGCCTTGTATACATAAAAACCGGCACTGAAACAGAGCATCAGACTCAAGGCTATTTCAGCCACTGCCAGAGTCCGTTCAGCAGGATTGGCATAAGCCTCTAACGCGCCGTGGACAAAATAGATCAAGCTGACGTAACTGATCCAGGTGCAACTTTTCAGGCGGCCATCGAGCAGGCCGCGAAAAGGCAGCAATAAAGGTGTAACGCTGACCAGTAAAACCAGGGCAACTGGAAATTTTGTCGATGGAGCCAGAATGGTATTCCAGGCCATGAGTAAAGCAAAAAGGCCAAAAAAACTGATAATGGCAATGCTTAATAGAAGTTGTCGATTCATGACAGCGATTTTGCGGTTGTGGCCAGGCGTTTTCCCAACACCTGGCAGATGGTTTTTTCATGATCAGTCAACTGCCTTGCATCAGTCGATAAATGACTGGCGCCATAAGGCGTGCCGCCGCTACGGGTTTGCTGTAGCGCGTGTTCGTCCGGCGGAATGCCGACAATCAGCATGCCATGATGCAGCAACGGCTGAATCATCGATAACAAAGTGCTTTCATGGCCACCATGCATGCTGCTGGTGGCGGTAAAAATACCGGCTGGCTTACCGGACAGATCGCCTGAAAACCACAGGCCGGTGGTGCTGTCGATAAAATATTTCAATGGACTGGCCATGTTGCCAAAGTGGGTTGGGCTGCCCAGCGCCAAACCGTCACATTGGCGCAAATCATCCAGCGTGGCGTAGGGTGCGCCTTTGTCGGGAATGGTTTCGGCTGTTTGTTCGCAAACGGCGGATACTTCAGGAACAGTACGCAGCCTGGCATCGCAGCCTGCAACCATTTCCACTCCCCGGGCAATCTGCCGGGCCATTTTTTCCGTCGCGCCATTACGGCTGTAATACAGCACCAAAATGCAGGTCATAATATTGCTAAAACATTTTCCGGTGGCCGGCCAATCGCTGCCTTGCCATTAGCGATAACGATCGGCCGCTCGATCAGACGAGGAAATTTCACCATTGCGGCGATGAGCTGCTCTCGTGTCAAAGATTCATCATCCAGGCCGTTTTCCTTGTATTCCTTTTCTTTTTTACGCATCAGGTCGCGCGGCTCCAGGCCAAGCAAGTCCAGAATTTCAGCCAGTTCCTGCTCGCCAGGTGGTGTTTTCAAGTATTCGATAATTTCCGGCTCAATGCCTTGCGCCTGAAGCAGTTTCAAAGTTTCGCGGGATTTGCTGCAACGCGGGTTATGGTAAATTTTTACAGTCATGGTGTTATTCTGAGCTTAAAAAATGCGATTATAATGTTTTTTTGCAGGTTACACTGATTTAATCGGCAATCGGGACGAGTGATAACAGAATAATGATAAATTTGGACTATATAAAAGACAGATTAAGACAATATTGGCTACTGTGCCGTTTTGACAAACCCATCGGCATCTTGATTTTACTTTGGCCTGCACTTTGGGCCTTGTGGATAGCCAGTCAAGGGAGGCCTGATCTATTAGTGTTGACGGTGATCTGCGCAGGTGTAGTTCTGATGCGGGCCGCCGGCTGTGTTATCAACGACTATGCCGATCGCGACTTCGATCCCCATGTGGAACGCACCAAACAGCGGCCAATCGCCGCAGGCAAGGTCAGTCCCAGAGAAGCGTTGGCGTTGTTTGTCGTGTTATGTCTGACAGCTTTTGTCTTGGTGTTATTGCTGAATATCAAAACTATTCTGTTGTCATTCATCGCCGCCTTTTTGGCAGCCAGCTATCCCTTCATGAAACGCTACACGCATTTGCCGCAAGCCTATTTAGGCATTGCTTTTGGCTTTGCCGTGCCGATGGCCTTTGCTGCACAAACCAATTCCATTCCGATGACCGCCTGGATTTTATATCTGGCCGTGATGCTGTGGGCGCTGGTTTATGACACCATGTACGCCATGGTCGATAAAGACGATGATCTGAAAATCGGCGTTAAATCCACCGCCATATTATTTGGCGAGCATGAACACGAAATCATGGCAGTATTACAGATCATCATCCTGGCTTTGTTAATCTGGGTCGGCCGGTTGGAGCAACTGGGACTGTTTTATTATGTCGGCCTTGCTGCCGCCGCCTTCTTGTCCGTCTATCAGCAGAAATTGATTTTTCATCGCAACAAGGCCGACTGTTTCAAGGCTTTTTTAAACAGCAACCAGTTTGGCATGGTGGTTTTTATTGGCCTGGTCCTGGATTATGCATTTCGGGCTTGAATAACATGAACTAATCGGTTAAAAGAAGGAAAGTCATAATGTCAGGACGACGACATGGATCACTTCGACCAGGTGCATCAGCTTTATCTGATGCTAAAAGAAGCCCGCCTGCCGGTCAGCAAAAAGGCCATGCAGGAAAAGCTGGAAGTATCGGCTGGCACCATCAAAAATCGCATTAACGAACTGCGCGACCGCTATGATGCGCCGCTCAAATATTGTGGCAGGCACAGAGGCTGGTATTTCAGCGACGACAAATACGAACTGCACGGCATCTGGTTCAGTCAGAACGAATTGTTCGCCCTGCTCACCGTCGAACAACAGCTGGAAACGCTGGAACCCGGGCTGATTTCAGAGCAACTGAAACAATTCAAACAAAAAGCCATCAAGCTGACCCAGCAGCGCACCCCCGACACACAAATCAAACAACGGCTCAGAATCCTCAGCATTCACAACAAACAACTCGATGCCGACATTTTCGCCAATATCGCCAAAGCCACCTTGCAGCGTACACAATTGAATATCCGCCATCAGCGTCATTCCGATCAAACCACCAGTGAACGCATTATCTCCCCACAACGGCTGGTTTACTACAAAGCCAACTGGTACGTCGATGCCTGGTGCCATGACAAAAACGACATCAGAACCTTCGCCATCGACGCCGTTCAATCCGCTAAACCCTTGCCGCAGGCCGCCAAAGACATTCCCGAAGACGAACTCGAACAAAACACTTCACCCAGCTACGGCATTTTCGCCGGCGCTCAAATCAAACACGCGCATTTGATCTTTTCAGCCCCCGCCAGCCACTGGGTCAGCCGGGAAAAATGGCATTCAAAACAACAAGGCCAATGGCTGGACAATGGCCGCTACCGGCTCATCCTGCCTTACCAGCATGATGAAGAACTGCTGATGGATATTTTGAAATACGGCGAATGGGTCGAAATAGAAAAACCGTTAGAGCTGAGAGGCAAAATCCGCCAAAAAATCCAGGCCATGCAAAAAATTTATCAAAAATAAACTGCTGGCTAACGCCGGTGGCTACCAGTTATGGAAAATAGTCGTTATGGAAACAATAATAGAACAACAGACAAAAACAGCCTTGTTTTATCACTACTGGGGCAAAGCGCAATCCGGCGACAATACCGCCCGCTACCATTTGCTGCCTTATCATTGCCTGGATGTGGCGGCGGTGGGGTTTTACCTGCTGTCGCCTGAAACGGAACGGTGCCGGCATCTTGCCAAACAATTACATGTTGCATCGCAATGGCTCAGGGATTTTTTTGTTTTTTGTCTGGTATTGCACGATCTGGGCAAATTTTCCCGCGCTTTTCAGGGATTGCAGCCGGATTTATCCGATACGCTGGTCAAAGCCAGCAAACGATTCAGTTACAACCAGCGTCATGACAGTTTGGGTTTTGCCTTGTGGCGTGATAGGTTGGCCGGTGGATTATCTGAATTTGAATCATTGATAAAGGCAATGGAACCCTGGCTGGAAATCGTAACCGGCCATCACGGTCAGCCGCCGCTGAAATCTGGCATCAGAATACCCGAGTATTTTCTGGATGAAGATTGCGAGGCGGCCTTGCAATTTGTTCAGGATGTGATGGTTTGGTTGTTGAATGATATGGATTTGCGGCCATTAAGTGACAAAAGCTTGAAAAAGCGCCTGAAAGCAGTTTCCTGGCAACTAGCGGGTATTGCCGTACTGGCTGGGATCGAACCAGGATTATTTCCCATATTATGCAACGCCCATAAAATTGGGGAATTATTGGTGGGAAATCGCGCTTCCCAATGCGGAAAAAGCAATACAAAATTTGCCGGAACAACCTGAACTTTCCGCGTTCAGCAAAATTCACGAATTATTCCCGTTTATAAAACAACCAACGCCTTTGCAACAGTATGCAATGAAGGTTGAATTAAGCCCATCCCCCCAGCTTTTCATTCTGGAAGATGTCACTGGCGCAGGCAAAACCGAAGCGGCGTTGGTTCTGGCGCACAGATTGATGGCACAAGGCCAGGGTAAGGGGCTTTATGTGGCCTTACCCACCATGGCGACCGCTAATGCCATGTATGATCGCCTGGGGCAGGTTTATCGCAAACTTTACCAGCCAGAACCCAAGCCATCGCTGGTGCTGGCGCATGGCGCACGGGATTTGTCGGAAACTTTCCGGCGCTCCGTTTTCGTCAGCGAACAAGCCCAAAATGATAATGCCTATAACCAGAGAGGTGAAGAAGACTTGTCGACAACCTATTATTGCAATGCCTGGCTGGCCGACAGCCGCAAAAAAGCCTTATTGGCCGATGTCGGTATTGGCACCGTCGATCAGGCGTTATTGGCCGTTTTGCCGGCCCGCCATCAATCCCTGCGGTTGCTGGGGCTGCAAGGGAAAATTCTGCTGATCGATGAAGTCCATGCCTACGACAGCTATATGCAGAAATTACTGGATGCTTTGTTGCAAGCCCATGCGCAGCAAGGCGGCAGCACTATTTTATTATCCGCGACCTTGCCACGAAGAATGCGAGGCGAACTGGTGCATGCTTTCCATCGAGGTCTGGAAAACAAAGATGCACCTGAGCTCAAATGCAGCAAACAATATCCGCTGGTCACGCATACGCCAGCCACAGAAACAGAAACCCCGCTCGATACCCGCGAACAGGTCAGGCGTAGGGTAAGCATTGAGGCTTTGCATGGCGAAGAAGATGTATTGGCGCAGATACAGCGCAGTATTCAATCGGGTTTATGTGTTTGCTGGATACGCAATACCGTCAAAGACGCCCGGCAAAGCTATCAGGATTGTCTGGATTCAGGCCTGGATGCCAGGCGAGTCCATTTGTTTCATAGCCGTTTTGCCGTTTGCGACCGGCAGAAACTGGAAACGGATATTCTCGCCTGGTTTGGCAAGGATTCAACAGCAGAGCATAGACGGGGGCGATTGTTGATCGCAACCCAGGTGGTGGAACAATCGCTGGACCTGGATTTTGATGTATTGATTAGCGATTTGGCCCCAATTGATCTGATTATCCAGCGGGCAGGGCGTTTGCACCGACATGTCAGAGACAAAAATGGAAACCGGCTGCCTCAACAACAAACAAACGATCAACGAGGCAAGGCGATATTGTATCTTTATACACCAGCACCAGAAGAACAGGTCGATGCAGACTGGTTGAAAACAAATCATGCAAGAACCCAGGCCGTTTATCCGCATATCGGGCAGCTGTGGCTGACAGCCAGGAAATTGCTGGATAATTCCGGGTTCTCCATGCCGGAAGACGCCCGTGAATTGATTGAATATGTTTATTCAGGTGAAGAACTTTACCCTGAAGCGTTGGAAGATGCCTCCTGGGATGCCGAGGGCGAACAAAGCAGCAAAAAAAGCCTGGCGGCCATGAACGCGCTGAAATTGGACAAAGGCTATACGCGCGCCAGTGGTGATTGGGACGAAGAAACCCATATATCGACCCGTATCAGCGAACAGGAAACTGTATCGGTTGCATTGGCCATTGAATCATCCGGCCTGCTTGCGCCTTATGCCGGTCAAGGTGCGGACGGCTGGGCGCTCAGCACCGTCAAAATACCCGAGCGGGAATGGCAGGAAGCCAAGAAAAAGAATGCAGAAAAATGGCAGGTGGAAATCGAGCGGTTGAAAACCGAATACAAGGCCTTACGCTGGCTGGAGGTGTTGCCATTGACAGCAGAAACCCGACATTTTTACAGCGCCAGCGATGGCTGGTTTATCGCACGGGATTGATGATCCGGTGGAAAACAATACAACAGCTGACAGCACTCGCAGGCGCTCCCACTCAGGAGCGTGTGAACGAGAGAAAATAAGGAATTAACTGGTTCCCACGGTCCTCCGTGGGAACCCATACAGAAGTATTTTTTTATTCAGCGGTCAAGAACAACACAACAGGAGCACGATATGAATCTAATCCATGATGCCTGGATACCCGTCATCCGGGCCAATGGTGAAACAAGCCAAATCGCCCCCTGGCAAATCGCCGAAACGGATAATCCGGTAATCGAAATCAATGCGCCGCGCCCGGATTTTCAGGGTGCGCTCTATCAGTTTATTATCGGTCTGTTGCAAACCTGCTTTGCGCCGGAGGATGAAGACGACTGGCTGGAATTGTGGGAAACGCCGCCCACACAGGAGCGATTACAGGAAGCCTTGGAAAAAGTTGCTTTCGCTTTTGAACTGGATAATCCGGATGGCGCAGCTTTTTTGCAGGATTATGAACTTAAAAAGGGTAAAGAAGAATCCATTGAGTTGTTGTTAATTGGAGCACCTGGAACCAATACAACTCTTAAAAATACTGATTTATTCCAAAAGCGGAATCAAGTTTGTCATTTATGCAGTTCATGCGCAGCTACAGCTTTATATACATTGCAAACAAATGGGCCTCCAGGTGGATCTGGCCATATGGTAGGTGTCCGAGGTAACGGTCCTCTAACAACTTTGGTAATGTCAAGGAATGAACATAAGAGGCTGTTTCATGATTTATGGTTGAATGTGTTGTCTGACATTTCTGAGATGAATCATTTTTCAGAAGATAATATTTTCCCTTGGACAACAAAAACAAGAACTTCGGAATCATGTACAACCAAAAAATGTAAAGAAGGTTGTCCAAAATGCGGCACATATCCTGAAGACACACATCCATTGCATGTTTATTGGGCTATGCCTCGTCGTATAAGGCTAATTCGAACTGAAGAAAATGGTATTTGTGATATATGTTCCAAACAAGTTTCAGGATTATTCAATAGCTATATAACCGTCGTAAAAGGATACAGGTATGTTGGTGCATGGAAACACCCATTGACCCCATATCAGAAAACCAAGGACAAAATTCCTAATCCCCTGAAAGGCGGTAAACTTGAATTCCCTTATCAACACTGGAATGGCTTGGTCTTTCAGGATGTTGATTCTGATTATCATGCAGCAAAAGTAGTAAATAATTTTATTAGTGAAAGAGTTATAGATGTTCAGGAAAGTCAAATTGCTTCCCTTTGGTGTTTTGGTTTTGATATGGAACCCGGAAAAGCCAAATCCCGCTGTTGGTATGAATCAAGACTTCCTCTTTTCCATCTGGACAAACAACAACAAAACAATCTGATGTTCTGGGCATCCGAGCTCATCAACGCCGCTCGCGAAGTTATCAAAATACTGCGCACCCGGATTAAGGAAGCCTGGTTTAAAAGGCCGAAAGACGCCAAGGGTGATATGTCGGTCATCGACCGGCAGTTCTGGGGAGAAACAGAAGCGGACTTTTTTCGTTTGCTGGAACAACTGGCCAGATTGCCAGGAGATACCGGCCTGGCTCCACCTGAAATCTATCAAACCTGGTTCAATACGTTACAACGAGAAGTATTTCAATTATTTGATAGCGCAACCATCGCCACTGTGCCGGAAGACCTGGACTTAAAACGCATTATCCGGGCAAAAAACACGCTGCGGGAAAGATTTTACGGCAACAAGGCGATTAAAACGCTTAAAACCAAAATGCAAAGTGAGGAGGCGGCATAATGAAAGACACGAATTTTTTGCAAGAGGGCGATAAAAAGGCCTTGTTGCAATGGCACCGCTGGCTGGATGACAACCGGGGCGATCGGGCGAGATTACGCCGCGCAATCGTGCCGGAAGATATTTTGCTGACCGATGCTTTTTTTCATTTTCTAAAGCAGATGCCGGAAAGCTCGAAACACTGGCACCTTCTGGCCAGCGCCTGTGTAGCCGGTGCATTGATTGGCGCATGTTAAAAGGCATCAGGAAGGCAAATGTTTCGCTACGCAACTGGCGACGCCATTGGAGGGTAAAACTAAAGCGCCGATGAGTGAACTGCGTTTTCAGCAACTGCAAAAAAGCAAGACTCTGGACGATTTTTACCGGCGTTTGTTACGCGCAGTTCAATTGCTGGACAGTCGCGTCAACATCCTCTCGCTGGCCAACGATATTTTGCACTGGCATCGGGAATTTACCCACACGATCGACACCCCCAAAACCGCCTGGCTGTCCGTTGGGCGAACGACTACTTTACTGCATTAAAAGACTAGACAAGGAGAAGAACACTATGAGCCGTTTTATTCAATTACATTTGTTGACCGCCTTCCCCCCTGCCAATCTGAACCGTGATGATATGGGCAGCCCCAAAACCGCCAAAATGGGCGGTTATGATCGGTTACGCGTTTCCTCACAATGTTTAAAACGTACCTGGCGAACATCCGAACAGTTTCAACAGGCATTAGCAGGGCATATTGGCACACGAACCAAGGAGATGGGGGTCAAAATCTATGATTATTTGCGCGAAAAAGGAATTGATCATAAACGTGCGCTGGATTGGACAAAAAAGATTGCGGGTGTTTTTGGCAAGTTGAAAAAACTGTCAAAAAACGAACTTAAGGATAAATCTGAAGAAGAAAAAATCAAAAAAGAACTGGAAGAAGTGAAAATCGAACAACTTGCTTTTATCAGCAGTGAAGAAGAAAAGGCGGTTTTTAGCTTGCTGGACAAAATGATTGCAAATAATGCCGCACCGGAAAACGATGATCTGGATTTGTTACGGCAAACAGTCAGCGATGTCGATATTGCCCTGTTTGGTCGCATGTTGGCGCTCAAGCCGGCCAAGCCGGAATTTAATATCGAGGCCGCCTGTCAAGTCGCCCATGCTATCAGCGTACATCCTGTCGTTATTGAAGACGATTATTTTACTGCTGTTGATGATCTGAATGATGGGCGGGAAGATATGGGCGCGGCCCACATTGGCGAAACCCGCTTTGCCGCCGCCCTGTTTTATGTCTATATCTGCATCAACAAAGCCATGCTGATTGATAATCTGGGGGGAGATGAAGCCCTGGCCAACCGCGCCATACGCGCCCTGACCGAAGCTGCTGTCAAGGTATCGCCTGAAGGCAAGCAAAACAGCTTTGCTTCACGCGCCTACGCGTCTTATGTGCTGGCGGAAAAGGGCGATCAACAGCCGCGCACTTTGTCGGTCGCCTATTTAAAACCGATTATGGATCGGGAAAGTGAGGATTTTGAAAGCGATGCAATCGAACGTCTTAAAATGCAAAATCAGCGTTTTGACACCGTGTATGGCGATTGTGCCGATCATCGCTATGAACTTAATGTGCCGGAAATGCAAGGCAGCCTGCAAGAATTGCTGGACTTTGTCGCAAACTGAGGAGGCATGATGCAATATTTACTGTTCCGTTTGTACGGCCATCTGGCTAGTTGGGGGGAAATCGCCGTGGGTGAAAGCCGCCATACAGCCAATTACCCAAGTAAATCTGCGATAATCGGTTTGCTGGCTGCGACCTATGGCATCAAGCGAGAGGATGAAGCTCAGCAACAAGCGATGCAACAAGGCTATGCCGTGGCTGTGGAAGTTTTGACTCCGGGCCGGTTACTGCGCGATTATCACACCACCCAGGCACCGGATTCGGTGGGTAAGTTTAATTATCGCACTCGCCGCGATGAATTGGTGGTGGGAAAGAAGCGCTTGGGCACCATTCTTTCCAGCCGAGAATACCGTAGCGATATGCTGGCGGTGGTGGCAATTCGGGCATTGCAACAAGCGCCTTATTCATTGGCCGAACTTCAGCGTTATTTGCAAAAACCCCGGTTTCATTTGTATCTGGGGCGCAAACCCTGTCCACTTGCCGCGCCGTTAAACCCGCAGTTAATGGAACAGGCGGATTATTACGCCGCCTTCAACGCCTATTCACACCGGCCGCTTTTGCCGACGCATGAGGAAAAAGGCCTGTCCAACCGTGACATCCATTGGCTGGATATTCCAAAAGAGCGCTTTTATTACTGGGAAGGCGAAGCACAGGATTTTTCGTCTGAACAGGATTTGCTCAAAAACAGGCGAACCCATGTCAGGCATGACCAGCCACTGTCCCGAAAACGCTGGCAATTTGCGCCCCGGCAAGAACATCAATTGATTATACAAGGAGGCGGCTAATGTATTTTTCCAGAATCCGGCTGCGGCCGGAATTTCTTCGGTCCAGCCAGTTAAATCAGGTTTTGCAGGACAATGTTTATGGCATTCATCAATTGTTGCATGATTTATTCGAAAGCGAAAAACGCTGTTTTTTGTTTCGGGAAGAAATCGCAAGTCAGCAATTGGGATATGAAAAAAATGTCAAAGGCGAGCCAGTATATTATCTGGTTTCCAGACAAAGACCATTGGAGGATACCCCGTTATTTAAGGTGGAAACAAAGGCGTACCAACCTAGGCTGATGACCGGTCAGGTTCTAACCTTTGATTGCCGGGTCAATCCCGTGGTGACCCGGAATGGCAAAAAACATGATGTGGTCATGAATGCACAGCTCGATTTTTTAAAATCAGCTGTGCAGGCCTTGAGTTTGCAAAATGAATTACCGGCGCAGCCAAAAAAATCGGATTACAAAAAAATCATTCTGGCCAGTCGCACGCAACAAACAAAAGACTATTTGATTCATCATATTCAGCAGTATCCGGCCTATGCTGAGAGGACTTTGCGGGAAAACACGCTGAAAGATACACTGGAATGGGCGATTCAGGCTGCGATTGATAGCGAAATACAACGCTGGTTTATCCGCCAAGGCGAAAACAGGCCCCATGCTTGCGCCTGCGGTTTTTCACTGTTGGACGACGAAAAAGGCGGCAAGCAATTTCAAATGACCGCTTATCAATGGCATGTCTTGCCCAAAAAAGGAAAGCAAGCGGGGTTCAGCTCGGTGGATTTGACTGGCAAACTGCAAATCAACGATGTCAATGGGTTTGAACAGGCGTTGTTTAATGGCATAGGCCGGGCAAAAGCCTTTGGCTGTGGCTTGTTGATGATCAAGAAATCGTAATTTCTCGTTCCTCATGCTCCCGCGTGGGAATGCGTTTTGCCACAATAATAGTGATGGGTTAAAGGGTAAATGGTTTTTTCCATCCTCAATCATTGGCAAGGTTAAAGCAATGGCACGACTGACATCGGGAAAATTCAGTTTTGAATTTCAATACACCCGTTTTGAACAGGACTGGCTGTACTATCAATGCTTTTTCCTTTGGGATGGCCAGCCTGTGGTTAACGATGCGGTGTTAAAAAGGCATGGGATTTACTGGAACGGCAGGGCGAAGGGCGCTTTTCTGGCAAGAGACGATGAGGCGGATGATTTTTTGCCGTTTTTGAAAAAGGTTCTGGACAACGATCAGGCCGATTATTGGGAGCCGATAGAGCCGGACTGGGTCATCGCATTGTATCCGGAACAATATTTCCCTTTTTTGAAATCTCACCTGATCCTTGTCAGGGAAGGGTTGGCAACAGACCTGGATAAAAGCGCAACAATGTTTTACACCCTGATTGTTTTTGTTGACAGCTACAATTTTAAAGATGCCGTTGCTTATGATGGTCAAGGGCTGGCGCTTCATCTG
Source organism: Methylomarinum sp. (assembly GCA_965277025.1). Lineage (GTDB taxonomy): Bacteria > Pseudomonadota > Gammaproteobacteria > Methylococcales > Methylomonadaceae > Methylomarinum. Next base: position 3,564,888 of record OZ255706.1, on the reverse strand, counting down.
ATTGTCGAAAGGCCGCAACTGGAAGCCTTTGTCCATCAACTAGAAACCGAATACAGGCTTGTTATGGCAGGCTAATTTCCTGTTATCGGGCGGGGCTGGCAAAGACGGGTGCCCATGAACAGCGCCGGATTCGAACCGGATCATACAGGCTAAAAGCATGTAACCGTTCCCATTGGAAACAACTGTTCATGAGCGTTATCACTATACAATAACTGTTTGGATATGAAAAATGGTGAAAAGTGGGTAATATTCTGGCAAGAATAAAAAGACTTGTTCAGTAAGAAAAAGTTAAGGCTTCTGAGCATGGATATGACGATCTTACTGCGCGTGAGGTTATTGAAGAAAGTCACAGATTCCATGATGATACCTGCTGGACGCCCTGTCCTGGTTTAGATGCTTTGAAAAGAGGTGGTGTCAAAGAGGCATCAAAGCAAGCAAGAATATTTGAATTACATCCTGTGGCGGTATAAAGAAATGAAATTGAGCAACAAGAAAAAAATCTTCAGAATACTGAAAAAACTGGCCGGTATCGGACATGGGCCGTCGGACGGTTCGGACAATTACAAACACGCTGTCATGGATGCGATCAATAAAAAATTTGAATATCGCCGACCAAGAACTGTTATTGCCTGATTGCTGATGCTGCCACCACTTAAACCCATCGCCATGAAAGAACGAGTCTCCATGGTCTTTATCCAGAAAGGCCAAATCGATGTCAAAGACGGCGCTTTTGTCGTCATCGACGAAACCGGTATTCGCACCCATATTCCGGTCGGCAGCATCGCCTGCATCATGCTCGAACCCGGCACCCGGGTATCGCACCATGCCGCCGCGCTGGCCGCCAGAGCTGGAACCTTGCTGGTCTGGGTTGGTGACGCCGGCGTCAGGCTCTATGCTTCCGGTCAGCCAGGCGGCGCGCGTTCCGACCGGCTGCTGTATCAGGCGAAACTGGCGCTGGATGATAGCGCCCGGCTGAAAGTCGTGCGTAAAATGTATGAAATCCGCTTTGGCGAAGAACCGCCCCAACGCCGTAGCGTCGAACAGCTTCGCGGCATCGAAGGCGCCAGGGTTAGAAAAACCTACCAACTGCTGGCAAAGCAGGCCGGAGTGGAATGGAAAGGTCGGCGATATGATCGCAACCACTGGGATAACAGCGATATGCCCAATCGCTGTATCAGCGCCGCCACTGCCTGTCTTTACGGCATCAGCGAAGCCGCTGTGCTGGCGGCGGGATACGCCCCCGCCATAGGATTTATCCATACCGGCAAACCCTTGTCATTTGTTTATGATATTGCCGACCTGTTTAAATTTGATGACATTATCCCGCATGCCTTTAAAATAGCCGCCAAAAATTATCCTGATCCCGAACGCGAAGTCCGCTTGATGTGTCGGGATATTTTTCGGCAGAAAAAAATTCTCAAAAAAATCATTCCCACCATTGAAGAAGTGCTCGCGGCGGGCGAGCTGGACATCCCTGAACCTGCGGCAGAAAATATCGAACCTGCCATCCCTAATCCAGAGAGTATCGGCGATGTTGGTCATCGTAGTTGAAAACGCTCCGCCCCGGTTGCGAGGGCGTTTGGCCGTCTGGATGATAGAAATTCGCGCCGGCGTTTATATCGGTGATTTGTCCGCCAAAGTGCGCGATATGCTATGGCGGCAAGTCGAAGCCGGCATAGAAGACGGCAATGCCATTATGGCCTGGAGCACCAACACCGAATCCGGTTTTGATTTTATGACCCTGGGCGAAAACCGCCGTTTACCAGTAGAAATAGACGGTTTGAAGCTGGTGTCCTTTTATCCGGTCGAGGCCGATGGAACCTAAGCTCTTTAAAAATTTGGAAGATAAAAAAGCCATTTTTGCTGGTAGAAAATGGCAGCCTGTTTTTTCTTTTATTTAACAATATGTTAAGATTAGTGCGTTCCCCACACCCGTGGGGATGAACCGTGGTGAAATGTCCTGTGGCTCCATGATGGAAAAGCGTTCCCCACACCCGTGGGGATGAACCGTGGCAGGGGAGCTTCAGGAAAAGAGATAAAAAGCGTTCCCCACACCCGTGGGGATGAACCGATGAGCCAAGCCCATAATACTGATCGCCCTTTGCGCGTTCCCCACACCCGTGGGGATGAACCAAAAACAGATTATTGGTAAAACAGGATACCTTAGCGTTCCCCACACCCGTGGGGATGAACCGTAAAAAGAATTGTGTTGAACATAGATTTTATGGCGTTCCCCACACCCGTGGGGATGAACCGCGTTTCATCAGCGCTATACGTTCCTTCGTATTGCGTTCCCCACACCCGTGGGGATGAACCTTCAAACTGCTGGCCGGTGAATTGGCCTGTGGTGCGTTCCCCACACCCGTGGGGATGAACCATTATCCACGCAACTGTACCAGCTATCTCCTGTGCGTTCCCCACACCCGTGGGGATGAACCGACTGCTGGTATAGCCTGGGTGTCGGGTCGTCCGCGTTCCCCACACCCGTGGGGATGAACCGCAGATTAGCGCCTGCGCCATGGTTGAACAGGCCGCGTTCCCCACACCCGTGGGGATGAACCGGAAAAAGCGACCAGCGGCATCAGTGCGTAAACGCGTTCCCCACACCCGTGGGGATGAACCGTTGGTCTGTTCGGCGGTGCCGGTGTCGGTAAAGCGTTCCCCACACCCGTGGGGATGAACCGCGCTATGGCCATTACGACCGGCGAGGGCAGATGCGTTCCCCACACCCGTGGGGATGAACCGTCGATGATCCCGATGACGTTATCTCCATCAAGGCGTTCCCCACACCCGTGGGGATGAACCGATCATGACAAATTAGTCACCAAACTCGTTGCTGCGTTCCCCACACCCGTGGGGATGAACCGCAGGGCACGCGACGCTGGAAGAGATACTGTTGCGCGTTCCCCACACCCGTGGGGATGAACCAGCACTGAATGATCGTATAATTCAGGCCGCAGGAGCGTTCCCCACACCCGTGGGGATGAACCGTGATTGCCTGCGCCCAAAAAGCCATCAAAGATGCGTTCCCCACACCCGTGGGGATGAACCGCCAACCCAGCCATGATAAGATTTATCGGGATAGCGTTCCCCACACCCGTGGGGATGAACCGCACGGTAGAATATCCGTTACGAGCCATGACTTCGCGTTCCCCACACCCGTGGGGATGAACCGTAAAAAACATCAAAATCCGCTATCCGATCCGGGGCGTTCCCCACACCCGTGGGGATGAACCGTTTGAATCCCCGTCCTTTTAAACCGCCGAAAAGCGTTCCCCACACCCGTGGGGATGAACCGGATGACATAGCGGAATCAAATCGGCGGTTTTTTGCGTTCCCCACACCCGTGGGGATGAACCGATGAAGAATCGTTGGCGGAGTGGCTCAAATTCGGCGTTCCCCACACCCGTGGGGATGAACCGGAGATTGCTTTATGGCCACACAAAACAAAGGTGCGTTCCCCACACCCGTGGGGATGAACCGTAAAGTCGGCTTTTACGACCTTGCGATCAGAGGCGTTCCCCACACCCGTGGGGATGAACCGCCGTCATCAAACATATCAGTATTGTCGTCAATAGCGTTCCCCACACCCGTGGGGATGAACCGGACAAAAAACCCACTACGCCACAGGAAATAGATGCGTTCCCCACACCCGTGGGGATTTGAGTGTGATAATAGCTTGTTTTTGACTGCAAAAAACTGCTGGCTAACGCCGGTGGCTACCAGTTCTGCCAAAATAACAATGCCGGTATTTTTCTCGTTAATAAAAAACTGGAGGCATCCATGCAAAGAAGACGATTTATGTCAGCTCTGATGGGATTGGCAGGTTTTTGTTTATCCGCCAGCGCTAAAAAAACTCATTTTGTTAAAGAAGTGTTGTTGCTGGACTGTTTTGTGGCGGGTTATCAGTTTTATCAAGGGGAAAACGTGCAACAGCAATTTTCGCCTGGTGATTTGTTAAGTTTACAGGCCGAGCCCGAAAATAGTTATGACGATTTGGCGGTGGAAGTTTACTGGCGACATACTAAGTTGGGTTATGTGCCCCGTTGTTACAACGGCGTTATCGCCCAGCTTTTGCAACGGCAGCAAAAAATGGTCGTCACAATTGCGCATCTGGATATTATGCAACCAACCTGGCGGCGGTTGAAATTTAATGTGTTTCTTGGGTAAAACAACATGGAACAACTCACTGATCTAAAAGCCATCCTGCATTCCAAACGCGCCAATATCTATTACCTGGAACACTGCCGGGTGATGCAAAAAGATGGCCGAGTTCTTTATCTGACCGAAGCGCGGGAAGAAAAGCAATACTGGAATATTCCCATCGCCAATACCACGGTGATTCTGCTCGGCACCGGCACCTCCATCACCCAGGCAGCGGTCAGAATGCTGGCTTCGGCCGGTGTACTCATCGGCTTTTGCGGTGGCGGCGGAACGCCGTTGCTAATGGGCAATGAAATCGAATGGTTGACGCCACAGAGCGAATACCGGCCCACCGAATATATTCAAGGTTGGTTGTCCTTCTGGTTCGAGGAAGACAAACGTCTGGCAGTCGCCAAACAGTTTCAGCAACAACGCATTCGCTACATTCAACAAGTCTGGGAAAAAGACAAGGATTTACAAAGCGAAGGGATTTATGCCGAGGATGAAGCCATCAATCAGGCATTAAAAGGTTTTGCCGATAAAATTGAACAAGCCCCGAACGTCACCCGGCTTTTGCTGCTGGAAGCGCAACTGACCAAACAGTTGTACAAAATAGCGGTCACGCACACCCAGACAGAAGATTTTGTGCGTGATTTCGACAGCAGCGATGACGCCAACGCCTTTCTCAATCATGGCAATTATCTGGCCTATGGTTTGGGTGCTACCACCTTGTGGGTATTAGGGGTTCCGCACGGTTTCGCCGTCATGCATGGCAAAACCCGGCGCGGCGCACTGGTGTTTGATGTCGCCGATTTAATCAAGGACGCCATCATTCTGCCCTGGGCGTTTATCTGCGCCAAAGAGCAGATGTCCGAACAGGAATTTCGCCAGCAGATCCTGCAAAAATTCACCCAGCACAAGGCGCTGGATTTTATGTTTGGTTGTGTCAAACAGGCCGCGTTGCAAAGCTGGAAAGTCGGCGAAAAGAAACCTAAACCAGAATCACCAGTTTAGAGTAACGACTGAGAATTTTATCATGCGTCAACAAAAAAAGCGGTTCTGTCATGGCCTGGGCAATCAGTATATGATCGAAAGGATCACGGTGATACGTTTCAAGCAAACGGATTTGCTCGGTATGTTGCCAGCGTATCGGCAACTCAAGGACATTTTGCCGGCTCAGTTCAGACAGAAACAACGGAAAATCCATATCGAGTTTTCCCAACCGGGATTTTATCGCCATTTCCCAAAAAGATGCCGAACTGACAAAAAGTTGATCCGCCTGTTCAATCAGGTTTTGTGCCTTGACCGGCAATTTGTCCGGGTCGGACAAGGCCCACAAAATGATATGCGTATCCAGCAACAAACGCATTTTCAACCGGCCTCGAATTCATCCAGAATCTCATCGGGTAAGGGCTTGTCAAAATCATCACGGATATGGATTTTGCCTGTTAGCGTGCCGAAACAAAACGTGTCATTGGGACTGTTCAGTGCGACCAGTTTGGCGACCGGCTTACCCGATTTAGCAATAATTACTGTATCGCCATGACGCGCCTGTTCAACCAGTTGGGATAAATGGGTTTTGGCTTGATAAATATTAACTTGAGGCATACGAATCATCGGGTGTGAAATAATGACAAGAATATCAATTCTGACCAACTTGGTCAAGAGGGGGCATCTTGATGGATAAGACCTTATACCCAGTTTTCAATAAGCAAACCGTCAACCCGCGAAAATTCACGGCTATTGTGGGTAACCAGGGTCAGATTCAGGGACAAGGCGTGGGCGGCGATCCACAAATCGTTATTACCAATGATTTGCCCTTTTTTCTCAAGCATGGAGCGTATCTCGCCATAAAAGCGTCCAGCTTCCACAGGCATGGAACAAACGGGAATCAATTGAAGCAACTGATTCAGAATCTGAAAATTTCTGGCTTGGTGCTGACTGCGTTGCGCTCCCCGAATCAGTTCTCCGTAGGTAATGACGGATATACCGACTGTACCGGCTTCCATACCATTAAAACGTTGCAAAACTTTGGGTGGATGGTTGTTTTTGATGTAAATAAACGTATCCGTATCCAGAAAATAGCGCATAGCCATCAATCAAAATTCCGTTCCTGGGGCGGGGTATCATCACGGCCATCTGCCAAAAAGTCATCAGAAAGCTGGGTGATCAACTCAAATGCTTCTGCCAAGTTCTTTTTTTTGGGAAGCAGTACGATTTCATCCCCGCGCCGAAAAATTTCCACTTCATCAACATCAAGCTGGAACTCTTTGGGAATCCTTACCGCTTGCGAATTACCGCTTTTGAATACGCGTGTTGTTGTCATGGTAGGCCTCATCTTTATTGAATTAATATATATTAATAATATATACGTTAAATTTCAAATATAGTCTAAGATCAAAGAAATGATAGTTTTAGATCCCCCGCGATTTTCTGCAAACGCTTATCGCGCGTCCATAGCCGGGTGTCCGGTGAAAGGGCGGTGGCGACAAGTAAATGCAAATCAACATAACCGATACCCCGTCCCATCAGCCGCTTCTGCTCCAGAAAAAACAAGGCCTCGGCATGAGAAGCTTCCGTCACTTTGGGCAGATTGTTCCACAACGACAAAAGCGCCTTTCGTTGCCGCAAATTGCCGCAAGCCAGTTCGCCTGCAATCATCGAATGCATACAGACCTGATTCGATTCCAGCAAGCTCGACAGCCGTGCATCGCCTGAACGCAAAAAATCAATCCAGACCGAAGTATCAACCAGAATCACTATCAGGCGCTATCACTCGATTGGCGGCGGGGAACCGTCTCCAACTCAGGCTCGGAACCTCCCAAACGCGCCAGTCGGCGGGCGCTTTCCCGCTCGATCAATGCTTGCAAGGCATCACGAATCAAGGCCGTTTTTTCTTTCTTACCCGTCAGAGCGACGGCCTGTTGATACAAGCAGTCATCGATATTGATGGTTGTGCGCATAAATTACTCTTTATAATCATAAACAAGCATCATTATATGTCTTTTTTGATGCGCATGCTAATGGAGGAAAACACGCTATGATGGTCACCTTCATCTCAGAATGCGAGAAAAAAGCCCTGAATCGCACCCGCCGCGTACTGGACGCCTTCGCCAACCGCATCGGTAGCCGCACCTGGCAAACGGTGATTACCGAAGAAGGCCTGCGCGCGGTGAAAAAACTGCTCAGAAAAACCGCCACCAAAAACACCGCCGTCGCCTGCCACTGGATCAGAAGCCGAAGTCGCAGTGAATTGTTGTGGGTGGTGGGGAATAAAGCAAAATTCAATGATTGGGGTTATGTCCCCGTAAATTATACAGAAGAGGAAATAATCATGGCTGAAGCCCAGTTCAAAACAGACAAGATTCTTGCCAATACCCAACAACAACCCTTACACCAACATCTATTTGCAGTAGGGTTTTTGGCCTATCAACTCATCAAACAGTTACTGAATGATGAGAAATTGGCAAAATCAGCCTATATTGCTGGGTGCATGCATGACATGGGAAAAGCTGAACCCGGCTTTCAGGAGTGGTTGGCGGGAGAATTGAAAAAGGAAGGTTGCCCTGAAGGAGTTCCGGAAGAGGGGCAACATATTGACAAGAAAACCGGGAAATTTTCGTTTGAAAAACATCCAACCCACAATGAAATCTCACTTTTGCTATTTCAATTATTGAATCAGGATGATTGTGGCAATAAAGAAAGCTTGGAAAGGGTTGCGCATGTGGTTTACTGGCATCATGCCAAACCACTTAGAGGCCCCAAAAATGATCACAAAAAACTGATTACGTTTTTCGATCAGCTAAAAAACAATATTGGCGAACAGGCATTCGATGATCTTTGTAAAACTACACAAACATTGTTCAAGCGTGTGAATTATCTCGCCAGTCAATATCTACAGGATGAACGATTGGAAATCACCTTGCCAAAGGATGAAATTTCAGTCGATGCCGTAGATGATTTGGAAAGATATTTTTTGCCTGAATACAAGATTTACTCATCCCGGGAAAAGGTTACCGATTACAAAAACAATATCTTGAAAAATGCCAAAAACAATCTGGCAAGAACAGCGGTTATTACTGCGGATCGTCTTGTTTCTTCACTATCAGCAGAAGAACTAAGCAGGCATTTGGAAGAAAAAACACTGGAACAACTGTTAGTGGGTAAATTGGAGCAAAAAACTGATTTGTCCTCACAGATTTTGCAATGTTTACAGCGATTTCAGCAAGTACCCAATCCAGATACCAATCGAAACAAGCAGCAAGCTTCAGCCGCGAAAAGCCTGGCAGAAACCATTTCTGATGAAAGTAATGTCAAAGTGCTGCAAGGCCCGGCCGGATGCGGTAAAACCAAAATTGCTTTGGAATGGGCATTCAATACCGATGTGCAACGTATTTTATGGGTTTGTCCACGGGTTCAGGTTTGCCAGGGTTTGTATCATGATTTAACCCAATCGGAATATTTGCCAGATAGTACGATTGAAATTTTTACCGGAGAATTCAAGTTTCAGAAACAAGGCGGGAAGGAACAGGAAACAGCCGAAAACGATTATTTTACCGGTGATATTGTCATTACCACCATCGATCAGCTCATCAATGCCATTATCACCCATCGGCAGGTTACTAACCTGGTGGATTTTATGACAGCGCATGTTGTATTCGATGAATTTCATGAATACATCAATATGCCCGCGTTTAATTTGCTGTTCGCAGAACTGGTTAAATGTAAAGCATTACAACATGAGCAAGGGAAGGCCCTGCTGGTTTCAGCGACGCCAAATTATTATTTTGTACGTAAATTTCTGAATATTGAGGCGGAAGATATTATTTCGGTACCCAGCTTTAACCAAAGCCAGTACAGAATCCGTTTTGAATCATTTGATGAAAAAACAAAAGATGAATCCAATCCGCTCTATCGGCAGCAACCGGAAAAAACCTTTGTTATCAGTAATACCGCAACCACAGCCCAGCTCAGTTTCATCCATAACCAACAACAGGAAAAGGCGCTTTTACTGCATTCTAAATTCACCAATACGGACAAGCAGGATTTGTTTAATAAAACGATCGAACAGTTTGGACAAAATGGACGCTGGCAATATGACCTGTTACGCAGTGGCCCGATTGTTCAGGCAGCTCTGAATATCAGTTGTCGCACTATGGTCAGCGAGTTTACCCATGCGGAAAACTGGCTGCAACGACTGGGCCGGTTAAATCGCTTTGCCGAATATGCAGAGACTTGCCAGTACACCATTGCCATACCGAATAGTCTGGCGCAAAGCGGCAAACAACAAAGCGGTTGTGCACGATTTTTAAACCGATTACATAGCCTGCAAAGCGCCAAAGCCTGGAATGAATTTTTACAGGATAAGCTGGAGAATAAAGACACGGTTACATTGACTGAATTATATGAGCTGTATCGACAGTTTTATGATGATGAAGTCAGCCTGAAAGCAATTGAACGGGATTTTATCCAGGCGCTTAAAACCAGCGTACAAGTGCTGGAAAACAAATTAATGGATCCGGTACGAATCAGATTGAAGAAAGATACACCGGTCAAAATCAAAAAACATTCATTACGGGGTGATAACCGCTTTGTTCAGATGGCGGTGTGTCAGGTTGAGGATTTAACCAACCTAACCTTTCCCGATCAATATGCAACGGAAGAGCCAGGGGAAATGACGGCTCCTGTGGATGACATTTGTGGATATGGGGACAGCAAGCAAAACCTGCTGTCCTTTATGGCGAAAAAACATCACAACATTATCGATGGCACAAAAAAATCCTATAACGATAAGGTGTTGCTAAACGAAGCCAGAGATCCAGAAAAACCGATTTATTTAAGTTATACGCCAGCCGATCTGAAAAAGGTCGAGGCACAACCCCATCCTTATGCCATTTATTATGCACAAGGAATCAATCAGCCCATCGGGGCAATTTCAATCAAGCAATTCAATAACGAGGAGCAATAACAATGGAAAAAATTACTGGAATCAAGAGCGTCGATTTTAAAATCAAAGCCCTGGGGCATGGTGTGGTGAACTGGAATGGCCCAACTAACCTGGCACAGGAAAATGGACAAACTGTTGACAATCATACCTTGCCAAAATTAAGAGGCTATACCAACCTGTCAGGTCGTGTAAAAGACACTGGCTACAAATACAGAAAAGAACCAACTGATATTGATTTCAAAGAGACACCTTTGTATATCAGTCAAAACTGTATCCGTCATCATCTCTTCCGGGAGCAGGCGTTTGATTTACATTTTGCTGCCGAAAAAAATCTGAAAGATGTGCTGGCATCAGTTACCGGATTGATCCGTGGATATGTTGTACCTTCCAGTCAATGCAAACGAACCAGTCCGCTATTATTCGAAGACTTTGTCGATCAGCTGGGTAATGGCAATTTTGAACAATTTGGCCAGACCGGCGAGCGAGACAGCTCTTCGTTCTTTTCCAAAACGACATTTGGCGATACAGAATACTTATCCTACGGTTCAATCAGTATTGAACAATTACAGTTTATTTCGCTGGACAAAAAATTTGACCGCGCGGCAATGGTCATCAAGGAAGGCGAAGGTGAGCAAGTAGCTGGAGCTGTACAAAAATTTATTCAGTTGTTAAACCCGAAATTAAAACCCGTTGCCACCTTTCATCCGAATTATGTCCGAAAGGGAACCATTTTTGAAGAAGGTGAACAAGGAGTTCTACTCAATGGTGATGCTATACAGGCATTAGTGAAACATACCTTGACACGCATTGCAGAGCTATCCATCCGTCAGGCCAAATCTTATATGTATGTAGATGAAATGCTGGTGGATTTTAACGACAGCAACAAAATGATGCGTATTAAGAGGGATGAAAGCAGTATTTCTCCAAAGCCGGAATCAGAATATGCCTGTTATTTTTATGCAAAATAACCAGGAGTCAGATAATGAAAATAACGATTGATTATGAAGCAAGCTGGCGCAATTCCTTTCTGGATGGAAGCAATAATGAGAGCTTGCCTAAAAAAGGCCGTGGATTTATCGGTTCTGGCCAAAAGCTGGATAAAACTGAAAACTTTATTGAGCGCAACATCAGTCTGGATACCGTTATGGGGGTTCTTAATCGCTTGATCGGTGACCAACGCAAGCTCTATCAGGCCAGAAACTCTGAAAAGTACTACTTCAGAGAACTGGAAGAAAAAATCAAGTATGAAGACAAGCCAAAAGTTAAAAATAACGAAATTGTATATATTCGTAACATGACAGGGAGCACTGACCAAAATTCGTTTACAGGTGCAATCAAAGTAAATGATCCCGTTTTTAACTCCGACTATTCTCAACAATTCTGGGGGATATTGGCGCTGGATTTTGACGAGCTTTGTGGGTTTATTATTCACAACACACCTGTAACCAAGAGGGTGCAGACCGATCCGTTATCGATCATTTCAAGGCTTGAATCATTGAATAAAGAAAAACCGGTGACCAATGAAGGAATGGTAAATGAAGCCAGAAAAATATTGAATACACACTACCCTGATGCGCAATATTTGGACAGTAAAGACAGAATAAAACCGATCATGTTTTATTGCTCTGGCTTGTATCTCCAAATGAGTCGTCTGGAAAGGCAATATGATATGAGCACAGCCAAATCGAAAAGCGGTGGGATCAGTGGTATATCCAAGCGAGGATTTACTAAAAAGGACTTTATGGATCGATATACAACTGGAAAAAAGAAACGTGTTTGGGGCAACCCTTATATGCGTAAGGAACGGATAAAGGGGGAAGGTGAAGTCGTGTCAATGTTAACCAAAGCCAGCGGACGACTGGAAATCAACCTGGATATAGAACCAGAAAAAGCTAAACAACTGAAAACCATGATCGATAATGCCGGCGTCTCCAGCTTTTATCTCGGAAAAAAAGGTTTGGCCTATGTGACCCGGATCAGACTTTAAGGAATAAAACAATGGCTCATTATATTGATATTCGCATACTGCCAGATGCAGAAATGCGAGAAAATGTATTATTGAATAAGGTGTATACCAAATTTCACAAAGCCTTGTGTAATTTAAATGCCAATGATATTGGCGTCAGCTTTCCAGAATATAAAATAAAGTTAGGTCGATTACTGCGTATTCATGGCAAAGCTGAACGATTAACGGAATTACAGGAAATGCAATGGTTAGCTGGATTAGTTGGGTACTGTAACATTTCAGAGATCAAACCCATTCCGGAAAATACCACTTTTCGAGTGATTTCCCGTATCCAAGCCACCATGTCTCCCGCTAAATATCGTCGTTTATTGGCTCGTGGAACAATCACGAAAAAGGAGCAAAAACAATACAAAGCCAAAATGTTTCAAAAAGGGCTTGATAACCCTTATCTGGAATTGGAAAGTGCATCAACAGGTAAAAAATATAGACGCTATCTAACCTTTTCTGATTTTCTGGATAAGCCTGTGGAAGGGGGGTTTGATTGGTTTGGCCTAAGCAAAACCGCCACGGTTCCCTGGTTTTAGCAATTTTGTAGCAATATGCTACAATTTATTTTTAAGGCCGAATGGAGTTGACTATGGCAAAAGCAGCATCACCTGTTCGTTTGCAGGAAGATTTAATGCAGATAGCGGAAATAACCGCCAGACGCTACCACCGCAGTACTGCTGAACAGATTGAATACTGGGCGGATCTTGGGCGGGCAGTATCCGATGTGTTAGACCCGGATATACTCTTATCCTTGTCGGCTGGGCTGATTCGGCTGAAAACGGAGCCGGTTATCAGTGAACCGGTTGATCCTGAAAAGGTATTTCTAGCACTGGAGGACGAAAGAAAAAACGGTAAATTATCTGATGCAGTTACCCATGCCGCAGTCCGTTTTCAGGCATCGAAACGATATCCAGGTCTGTTGGAAAAAATAGAGCCTGATGACAACATGACTATCGGAAAATTTGAGAACGGACAATTTATCGAGACAGGCGGAACGGATTCTTGAAAAGTGACAAGCAACTGTGGCTGCTGGCTGGAGGGAATGGCGCGGGTAAAACTACCTTCTATAAAACCCGGCTGGAACCGCTGGGGTTGTCATTCATCAACGCCGATATTCTGGCGAAACAACTGGATCCTGAAGCCCCCGAAAAACAGAGTTATCAGGCTGCAAAAATTGCTGAGGTAATGCGTTTTCAGTTGTTACATGAGGGGCGCTCTTTTTGTTTTGAGACCGTGTTTTCCCATCCTTCCAAGATCGATTTTATCGCCCAGGCCAAGGCATTGGGCTATGAAATCATACTGGTTTTTATTCATCTCGATCATCTCATGCTCAATCTGGCCAGGATTGCCCAACGAGTCAGCGAAGGTGGACATTCGGTTCCGGAAGATAAAGTTCGCAGCAGAATTCCACGGCTCCTGAAAAATATAAAACAGGCTATCCCGATATGCGATATCGTTTATTTGCTGGATAATTCCCGGTGGGACGACCCTTTTCGGCAAGTTGTCCGAATCAGACAAGGTGAATTATCGAGTGACAATGATGCTTTGCCGGATTGGGCGATAAAGCTGCTTGAAAATTATTTGGAATGACCCATTTTGACCAAAGTTTTTTTGGCTCTTTAACAATATAGTAAAATCAAACAGTTACAACAGGCGCTAAAATAAAGGATAAATCTGTATTTTATGCCTTAAGCGCTTGTTGTAACGTATTTTTTGTGTGATAGACTACAGTTCACTGCCGCACAGGCAGCTTAGAAAATCTATTCGACGAAATTCTGCGGCAATCGCATGTTCACTGCCGCACAGGCAGCTTAGAAAACAATCGCGACAGACGCCTACTGGTCATATCTGTTCACTGCCGCACAGGCAGCTTAGAAATCATCATTGCGGATGGACTTATAGCACATAACGTTCACTGCCGCACAGGCAGCTTAGAAAACCGGCGAATAGTTTTCTCGCGTGTCATAATCGTTCACTGCCGCACAGGCAGCTTAGAAAGAGCGCTGGCGAAGAGATTTTAAAAGCCCGGAGTTCACTGCCGCACAGGCAGCTTAGAAACTGTGGGGCGCAGCGGCCGTCATCGGACTCGTGGTTCACTGCCGCACAGGCAGCTTAGAAATGAATCGGGAGCCGAATTTTGCATAATTAATTGTTCACTGCCGCACAGGCAGCTTAGAAAGCCATTATAGACCTTCGTCCAGTTCCCTTGGGGTTCACTGCCGCACAGGCAGCTTAGAAAAGCGAACGGGACGCTGGTGAACCCGTAATTCTGTTCACTGCCGCACAGGCAGCTTAGAAATCTATGTGGCCTCTATGTGTACGAGAATAATAGTTCACTGCCGCACAGGCAGCTTAGAAAAGCTTCAGCACCGCCGGATTGCCGCGAAGATCGTTCACTGCCGCACAGGCAGCTTAGAAACATTTCTTCGAGTATGCCCGGCGCCAGACCTTGTTCACTGCCGCACAGGCAGCTTAGAAAATCTTCGTACAAAACACCCTGCTGGCCGAGTTGTTCACTGCCGCACAGGCAGCTTAGAAAAATACTAATAGACGCACACAATCACTGCTGGGGTTCACTGCCGCACAGGCAGCTTAGAAATGTTAATTTACGACGCTCTGAAGAATCCTGATGTTCACTGCCGCACAGGCAGCTTAGAAAAGATCTACACGGTCGTTATTCATGTCAGGCGCGTTCACTGCCGCACAGGCAGCTTAGAAAGTCAAATTGGGCATGTGAGTTGATGATTTTCAGTTCACTGCCGCACAGGCAGCTTAGAAATGAAAAAACAGCAAATCAGAGATGCGTTCAGAGTTCACTGCCGCACAGGCAGCTTAGAAAGTGCAATTCGGCTATCGACTCTGACGTTGATAGTTCACTGCCGCACAGGCAGCTTAGAAAGTAGAGTCCGTGCGCCGTTGCCGCGATAACACGTTCACTGCCGCACAGGCAGCTTAGAAATCAAATGACGGAAAATCCTCGCCGTCTGGTTCGTTCACTGCCGCACAGGCAGCTTAGAAATGTTCGGCTTGTTCGATTACGCTCATCTGACGGTTCACTGCCGCACAGGCAGCTTAGAAATCGTTTTAAACGTATGGCCTGCGATATAGTCCGTTCACTGCCGCACAGGCAGCTTAGAAAATCGATCGACACAATCGGCTGAATCGCGCCTCGTTCACTGCCGCACAGGCAGCTTAGAAAATTTTTTTGTTATCGAAACAACAGTAAATCCCGTTCACTGCCGCACAGGCAGCTTAGAAAATTTTGGTGTGCCCTGTTTAAGGTTTAATGTTGTTCACTGCCGCACAGGCAGCTTAGAAATCGCATTTTTCACAGGATTCTCATTTTTCACAGTTCACTGCCGCACAGGCAGCTTAGAAAATGTGTCAATGTCGGCTGCCGTAAAATGCATAGTTCACTGCCGCACAGGCAGCTTAGAAATGCGAGGCCGGTTCCCCGCCGGTGAGGCCATAGTTCACTGCCGCACAGGCAGCTTAGAAAGTAGCCTGAGCGATTAATCAATGCCAATACCAGTTCACTGCCGCACAGGCAGCTTAGAAATCATCCAAGGGTGCCCGGCTGAGCGGCGACGAGTTCACTGCCGCACAGGCAGCTTAGAAAATTCTATTCAACAATGGCGCCACCAGGATAAAGTTCACTGCCGCACAGGCAGCTTAGAAAAGATGGGGTCAGTCGCCTGGCTCGTAGGATGAGTTCACTGCCGCACAGGCAGCTTAGAAATCACCAGTTTCTGTCTTTGCTCAATTCGTTTCGTTCACTGCCGCACAGGCAGCTTAGAAAGTCAAATTGCACATGAACCGATTGCCCCGGCCGTTCACTGCCGCACAGGCAGCTTAGAAAGATATGCTCGGCTACCCAGTACAAAGCTGTTAGTTCACTGCCGCACAGGCAGCTTAGAAAACTCCAGAGTGGTCAGGGGCAGAAGCAGGTGCGTTCACTGCCGCACAGGCAGCTTAGAAATACCAAACGAGTCAGATTTGACCGTTCAGCCTGTTCACTGCCGCACAGGCAGCTTAGAAACAACCAAGGCCTGCCAAGCCTGCAAGCGTGGCGTTCACTGCCGCACAGGCAGCTTAGAAATATCTCGCCGCCGCAGCCGGGACCGTGGCCACGTTCACTGCCGCACAGGCAGCTTAGAAAATACTGGGTTTCCTTGGCCACCGCGTGGGTGGGTTCACTGCCGCACAGGCAGCTTAGAAAAATCTGGATCCAAACGCCGTGGGGGTGACCGGGTTCACTGCCGCACAGGCAGCTTAGAAAAGATATCTGAGCCGTCGCCATTTTCCGTGGTAGTTCACTGCCGCACAGGCAGCTTAGAAAGTCAAATTGGGCATGTGAGTTGATGATTTTCAGTTCACTGCCGCACAGGCAGCTTAGAAAAACGTGGATAGCTATCATCTTGACCGCGCCGGGTTCACTGCCGCACAGGCAGCTTAGAAATTAACCCTTGTGGTATTGGCATTGATTAATCGGTTCACTGCCGCACAGGCAGCTTAGAAAGTTTGGCCTCATGCAGTGCATACATGAGTTTCGTTCACTGCCGCACAGGCAGCTTAGAAATTTCTCTATCGACGCGTCCACCAGCGACCGGGGTTCACTGCCGCACAGGCAGCTTAGAAAACAGCGGATTAGCTGGGTCGTAGGCGACTATGGTTCACTGCCGCACAGGCAGCTTAGAAAAAAATACTCGGCCGCCCAGTAAAGCGCGGCCAGTTCACTGCCGCACAGGCAGCTTAGAAATGAAGTATGATGCCGCGTTGCTGAAAGTCGGTGTTCACTGCCGCACAGGCAGCTTAGAAAACATTTTGCTGTTGATTCTGTCAGCGTGTAATGTTCACTGCCGCACAGGCAGCTTAGAAAGGCAAATCGAGTGTGCCCGATTTAAGAATCTCGTTCACTGCCGCACAGGCAGCTTAGAAATGACTCAGGAGCTGAGTTCTGCATGATCAGTTGTTCACTGCCGCACAGGCAGCTTAGAAAATTTTGGTGTGCCCTGTTTGAGGTTTAATGTTGTTCACTGCCGCACAGGCAGCTTAGAAAAGTGCACAAAACGCCGCGTGTTCGTTCTCAGCGTTCACTGCCGCACAGGCAGCTTAGAAAAGTACGCGCTCGATGTCCTGCGAGACCGATTCGTTCACTGCCGCACAGGCAGCTTAGAAAGTAAAAATGTTCGAAACGATTCAAGGCGTGAAGTTCACTGCCGCACAGGCAGCTTAGAAATTTTTTATTTAAGTTCTGGTATAGTTTATCACGTTCACTGCCGCACAGGCAGCTTAGAAAAACTTCGGCGAGGGGGGTGTGCACCTAGTGCAGTTCACTGCCGCACAGGCAGCTTAGAAAGATTATGAAATCCACTTGCCCCCTAATCTGTTGTTCACTGCCGCACAGGCAGCTTAGAAAAAAGACACACTGGAAGCATGGCTGTGGCTGTTGTTCACTGCCGCACAGGCAGCTTAGAAAACGTGGCTTTATAGTCGGCAGTCCGCGGAGACGTTCACTGCCGCACAGGCAGCTTAGAAAATCGGTAAAATGAGTGGTCAGTCTATAGATAGGTTCACTGCCGCACAGGCAGCTTAGAAAGCTGACAACGGGGTCGAGGTGGGTCATGAAAAGTTCACTGCCGCACAGGCAGCTTAGAAAATCAAGGCGGCATTTGATAGTGTAGTCAATTCGTTCACTGCCGCACAGGCAGCTTAGAAAAATATTTTTTCTATGCAAATTATGGACCAATAGTTCACTGCCGCACAGGCAGCTTAGAAACCAGTTGTAAGCGATTAATGCATTCTCCCATGGTTCACTGCCGCACAGGCAGCTTAGAAAAAGATGTCCTCGGGCGCCACCTCGGGCCTTAAGTTCACTGCCGCACAGGCAGCTTAGAAACGGAAGTTTATCCGTCGGCACACATCACACTCGTTCACTGCCGCACAGGCAGCTTAGAAATTTGAGAAAGAAGGAATTGACTACACTATCAAGTTCACTGCCGCACAGGCAGCTTAGAAAAGATGTCTGATCCATCGCCGCTCTCCGTCGTAGTTCACTGCCGCACAGGCAGCTTAGAAATTTGGCCACGGGACCCCGTGCGGTATCGGTGCGTTCACTGCCGCACAGGCAGCTTAGAAACGGTATCGATGAGCGACAAGCCGGCATCGATGCGTTCACTGCCGCACAGGCAGCTTAGAAATCATCTTCAAGATCGATCGTCAATTGACCCATGTTCACTGCCGCACAGGCAGCTTAGAAATTATCTCCCGCTCGATAAAATCAACTTTATTAGTTCACTGCCGCACAGGCAGCTTAGAAATAAAAACGAATGAATCTTGTTTACACAAACATGTTCACTGCCGCACAGGCAGCTTAGAAAAGAACCCCATGGCCATCGTCCGTGACATAATCGTTCACTGCCGCACAGGCAGCTTAGAAAAAAGACACGTTTGAAGCGTGGTTTTGGCTGTTGTTCACTGCCGCACAGGCAGCTTAGAAATGTTCACAAGAAAAAAGGGGGCCTGTTCACGAGTTCACTGCCGCACAGGCAGCTTAGAAAATTTTGGTGTGCCCTGTTTAAGGTTTAATGTTGTTCACTGCCGCACAGGCAGCTTAGAAAGATCAATGTTTCAACGTCAGTCCGTATAAAATGTTCACTGCCGCACAGGCAGCTTAGAAAGCTGTTCTGTCGTAGTCAATGGCGGAGCTGAAGTTCACTGCCGCACAGGCAGCTTAGAAAGGTTACGGTGGAATTGACTAACGAACGGTACAGTTCACTGCCGCACAGGCAGCTTAGAAAACATGTGAATAGTTCCGTCGCTGTTCATAATCGTTCACTGCCGCACAGGCAGCTTAGAAATTCTGGCAGGCTCAACAAACGAGGTAACGAACGTTCACTGCCGCACAGGCAGCTTAGAAATGTCGCACCCGTCTATATTCCCGTTCTTCGACGTTCACTGCCGCACAGGCAGCTTAGAAACATTCAGGCGGTGTCTGAAGGCACAATTCTGGGTTCACTGCCGCACAGGCAGCTTAGAAATGTATCCGAGGTCAGCGTTCCGCCGAGAATTGGTTCACTGCCGCACAGGCAGCTTAGAAATGCGCGCAACGGCCAGCGAGGGTTCAACGATCGTTCACTGCCGCACAGGCAGCTTAGAAACCAATTGAAGTGAGCCAGCCCCTGCCCGCCTTGTTCACTGCCGCACAGGCAGCTTAGAAAACCTCGCCCGATGTGCTGGATGGCCCATTATTGTTCACTGCCGCACAGGCAGCTTAGAAAGTTACGAAATGTTGTCCATTTGTGACAGATGTGTTCACTGCCGCACAGGCAGCTTAGAAACGGCTGACCGGCGACGAGATAGCCCGGGTAGCGTTCACTGCCGCACAGGCAGCTTAGAAAACCGATTATGTCACGGACGATGGCCATGGGGTGTTCACTGCCGCACAGGCAGCTTAGAAAATAGATATTCGCACCATCTTCAATGAACACATGTTCACTGCCGCACAGGCAGCTTAGAAAATTATAGTAGCCCCAAATAAACGGCTTGGGGAGTTCACTGCCGCACAGGCAGCTTAGAAACTTCATCTGGGGCTACTATAACGGCAGTGATTGTTCACTGCCGCACAGGCAGCTTAGAAATCGATGTCGTTGAATACGATCGCATCATCATGGTTCACTGCCGCACAGGCAGCTTAGAAAGTTGCGCGCAGGTTCAGATCAGCATTCTCGTGGTTCACTGCCGCACAGGCAGCTTAGAAAACTTGTAAGTGGTCAGCTCAGAGTCCGATTCTGTTCACTGCCGCACAGGCAGCTTAGAAACTGAGCGTGGTTTCGTATTTCTCGAACTGCGCGTTCACTGCCGCACAGGCAGCTTAGAAAACTCCCTGACCACTCACGAGTGGATCAGGCTGGTTCACTGCCGCACAGGCAGCTTAGAAAGATGGGTAATGAACACGGACTGGATATTCTTAGTTCACTGCCGCACAGGCAGCTTAGAAACGAAATATCATCCTACGAGCCAGGCGACTGACCGTTCACTGCCGCACAGGCAGCTTAGAAAGCTGGTGAGACGGTCACGTGGCGCAATGACGCGTTCACTGCCGCACAGGCAGCTTAGAAATTGGGGACACCTTTCTTCACGTCGGATTTAAGGTTCACTGCCGCACAGGCAGCTTAGAAATTTTTAATGCGCCCGTTGCGGGTTCGCCCATAGTTCACTGCCGCACAGGCAGCTTAGAAATGTCCCTGCCAGCCTGCCCGCCTTGGGCGGGTGTTCACTGCCGCACAGGCAGCTTAGAAAGCTCCTGCCTGAGCCTGCCAGTGCGCATGTGAGTTCACTGCCGCACAGGCAGCTTAGAAAGGTTCGGTGTCAGTGAACTCGGCTTCTTCATTGTTCACTGCCGCACAGGCAGCTTAGAAAGCAATTGTCCCGCACGACTGGCGCCAACTGAGGTTCACTGCCGCACAGGCAGCTTAGAAACATAAGCCATTTTACTCCCCCTCGATATCCGCGTTCACTGCCGCACAGGCAGCTTAGAAACGGACTGTCACCGGGCTGGCGAGCTTCTTGTGGTTCACTGCCGCACAGGCAGCTTAGAAATTGATCTACGTGGCAATCCGGCGGTGCTGAAGGTTCACTGCCGCACAGGCAGCTTAGAAAGCTGCTTAATTTTTTACGTAAATCGTATTTAAGTTCACTGCCGCACAGGCAGCTTAGAAAAGAGTGGTCAGGCTGGGGCGGGCAGGCTTACCGTTCACTGCCGCACAGGCAGCTTAGAAAGCGAAATAGCCGCTTTTTGGCCAGCGCTTAATGTTCACTGCCGCACAGGCAGCTTAGAAATGTCGGCAGACAGGAGCTGGTCAGGCTTAAGGGTTCACTGCCGCACAGGCAGCTTAGAAATTGATGTCCTGCTCATTGGACACAGTAATAATGTTCACTGCCGCACAGGCAGCTTAGAAAAAGGTCTATAATGGGGGGAATGGCCACTGGTGGTTCACTGCCGCACAGGCAGCTTAGAAAATGCAAAACCCGCCGCTGCGGCGAGTCTGAGCGTTCACTGCCGCACAGGCAGCTTAGAAAAATACCACCAAGGTAAGGGCGACGGTTTCGAAGTTCACTGCCGCACAGGCAGCTTAGAAATCTTTTCAGCCAGCCGAAGCGCTCACGTACCTGTTCACTGCCGCACAGGCAGCTTAGAAAACTTTCACACTGTATTTTGCAGCTGATGAACCGTTCACTGCCGCACAGGCAGCTTAGAAAATAATCGCGACATACGCATACTGGTCATATCTGTTCACTGCCGCACAGGCAGCTTAGAAAAAACGGGGTCAGTCGCTTGGCCCGTGGGATGAGTTCACTGCCGCACAGGCAGCTTAGAAAGTTTCACCAGCGGCTACCCGCGCTATCTCGTCGTTCACTGCCGCACAGGCAGCTTAGAAAGCGGTCTCTCAGAACGCGTGGCAACACGTCCAGTTCACTGCCGCACAGGCAGCTTAGAAAACTAGATGAGACGATTGTCTCGAAAGTTGAATGTTCACTGCCGCACAGGCAGCTTAGAAAGGCAATAGAGAACGACAGTTGCCGTGCGAGACGTTCACTGCCGCACAGGCAGCTTAGAAAACCAATACATCGATATCCGCTGCATCGTTCATGTTCACTGCCGCACAGGCAGCTTAGAAATGTCTATTCCTGTCTACCTTGCCTGTGGTAGGGTTCACTGCCGCACAGGCAGCTTAGAAAATCCGTTTTTTTCTCGCCTCCGGTGAGTTATGGTTCACTGCCGCACAGGCAGCTTAGAAACGTGATTACGGCCTCACCGGCGGGGAACCGGCAGTTCACTGCCGCACAGGCAGCTTAGAAAAACATGATCCAGTTTGATCCCCTGAAGAGCAGGTTCACTGCCGCACAGGCAGCTTAGAAATCGACGAAATCTGCGAAATGTCTGTCGTCAGGGTTCACTGCCGCACAGGCAGCTTAGAAAGATTTCGGCGTCAGATTCACTAAACAATTTCCGTTCACTGCCGCACAGGCAGCTTAGAAAACAAATTCATGGGGATTTATCGTGAATGCATCGTTCACTGCCGCACAGGCAGCTTAGAAATTGGTGTCCAGGCTCTTTGTTGCTGCGATAATGTTCACTGCCGCACAGGCAGCTTAGAAATTTGGATACGCTGCGCTCACACCAGTCTATCAGTTCACTGCCGCACAGGCAGCTTAGAAAACTTTCACACTGTATTTTGCAGCTGATGAACCGTTCACTGCCGCACAGGCAGCTTAGAAATCCAGAATAGCGGCTAGCTGTTGTTGAGCGACGTTCACTGCCGCACAGGCAGCTTAGAAAACTCAGCGGGTGATGAGTCTGGTTGAATTGCGGTTCACTGCCGCACAGGCAGCTTAGAAATGTCTGGGATTTGCTTGGAAAAGCCACTGGCCGTTCACTGCCGCACAGGCAGCTTAGAAAAGTTTTCCGACATCTCTCCTCTCGCGCGCCCCGTTCACTGCCGCACAGGCAGCTTAGAAAAACAGCCCCAATGGTTTTAGCGGCCTGTCCAAGTTCACTGCCGCACAGGCAGCTTAGAAAAGTATGCGTACGATGTATTGAAAGGCCGGTTCGTTCACTGCCGCACAGGCAGCTTAGAAATGCCAGACGATATTGAAAAAACGATTCTGGCTGTTCACTGCCGCACAGGCAGCTTAGAAAAGCAAGCGATTGAGGATTCGGCAGACAGCATAGTTCACTGCCGCACAGGCAGCTTAGAAAATGTATCAATGTCGGCTGCCGTAAAATGCATAGTTCACTGCCGCACAGGCAGCTTAGAAAGTCATTCGATGCTCTGGCTTACGAATGTGGGTGTTCACTGCCGCACAGGCAGCTTAGAAATATTTCCCGTTGATGGCGGTATCTGTGTTTTCGTTCACTGCCGCACAGGCAGCTTAGAAAATCGACGACTTTTTTCGCGGCGGTCGCCAGCGGTTCACTGCCGCACAGGCAGCTTAGAAAACGTCACAGCAGTCAGCTTCAACGCCGGCTCAGTTCACTGCCGCACAGGCAGCTTAGAAAAGATCTCGATAAATTTACTGGCGTTGGGTCCGGTTCACTGCCGCACAGGCAGCTTAGAAATTCCTCTTCGGCCGCATCCCAAAGCCGTTCATGTTCACTGCCGCACAGGCAGCTTAGAAATGCCTACGGCGGCTGGCTCACTTCAATTGGAGTTCACTGCCGCACAGGCAGCTTAGAAATCGGTGGTCAGGCAGGGGCGAACCACTCCTGCGTTCACTGCCGCACAGGCAGCTTAGAAAAAATTGAATATATGAAGTCAGAAGCTGTTGAGGTTCACTGCCGCACAGGCAGCTTAGAAAATAATTTGCATAGAAAAAGCTGGTCCATAATTGTTCACTGCCGCACAGGCAGCTTAGAAAAGATATCTGATCCGTCGCCACTTTCCGTCGTAGTTCACTGCCGCACAGGCAGCTTAGAAACGAACTGGAAGCCGCCACGGTCATGCCCGGCTGTTCACTGCCGCACAGGCAGCTTAGAAAATTCTGTGAACAATGAAATCAACTCGCCACGAAGTTCACTGCCGCACAGGCAGCTTAGAAATATTTTCCGGATGTATTTTTTAAATAGCTTGCGTTCACTGCCGCACAGGCAGCTTAGAAATTCCATATCGGCAATAAAGTTGATTTTATCGAGTTCACTGCCGCACAGGCAGCTTAGAAAGATGTGGAATGTCGGCGCGTCATTGCGCCATGGTTCACTGCCGCACAGGCAGCTTAGAAAGTAGTCCAAAACAAGATTAGCGCTGAGCAGATGTTCACTGCCGCACAGGCAGCTTAGAAAGGATGGTTAATGTTGTTCCGCGTTACAATGTCGTTCACTGCCGCACAGGCAGCTTAGAAAGCTGACAACTGACGCCTGCACCCTGCGGCCCGGTTCACTGCCGCACAGGCAGCTTAGAAATGTTCTGATGAAACTGTTCGCTAGCATTGTCAGTTCACTGCCGCACAGGCAGCTTAGAAATCTGTGTCTCTCTCGTTGTTCCCGCTCTCGTTGTTCACTGCCGCACAGGCAGCTTAGAAAAGACAAAAAAAGGCCCCGCTGACGACGGGGCCGTTCACTGCCGCACAGGCAGCTTAGAAAGGCAGCTCGCTGTCTGCCCAGGCGCCACTCCGGTTCACTGCCGCACAGGCAGCTTAGAAAGGGGTGCTGGTTAATGCAATTTTTCACTTTATGTTCACTGCCGCACAGGCAGCTTAGAAAAGCACCACCGTCAATAAAACCGTTGACGCGACGTTCACTGCCGCACAGGCAGCTTAGAAAACTTTTTCGAAGGCCGGTTGGTTGAATTCTTCGTTCACTGCCGCACAGGCAGCTTAGAAATGACATGCCTGTTCGACTGTCCGTGTCTGTCTGTTCACTGCCGCACAGGCAGCTTAGAAATCGGACTGTATGCTTTCGAGCACGAAAAAGGCGTTCACTGCCGCACAGGCAGCTTAGAAATGCCCGCCTTGGGCGGGCCGGCCGCAAGCAGGGTTCACTGCCGCACAGGCAGCTTAGAAATTGGGTAACTGATCATGCAGAACTCGGCTCCCGTTCACTGCCGCACAGGCAGCTTAGAAAAGGGTTGAAATATATTCTACCAGCACATCAATGTTCACTGCCGCACAGGCAGCTTAGAAAGCTGACGACGGGGCCGAGGTGGGTCATGAAAAGTTCACTGCCGCACAGGCAGCTTAGAAAGATTCATGCGGTGTCTGAGGGAACCATCATTGGTTCACTGCCGCACAGGCAGCTTAGAAATGTTGTCGACGCGCTTGTTTCTCGCGGGGCGAGTTCACTGCCGCACAGGCAGCTTAGAAAGAGATTAATCGTTTTGCCACAGAAAACGATTTGTTCACTGCCGCACAGGCAGCTTAGAAAGCGACGGAAATATTTCATCTTTAGCTACACCAGTTCACTGCCGCACAGGCAGCTTAGAAATGCACGAACACGAACACCACCGAACAGGCCGAGTTCACTGCCGCACAGGCAGCTTAGAAAGATACCGACTGCCAGCCGCGGTAGATTTTCCCGTTCACTGCCGCACAGGCAGCTTAGAAATGTTGCAGCTGGTCTAATGCGGCAATACCAGCGTTCACTGCCGCACAGGCAGCTTAGAAAATGAACTGAGAACGAGCCTGTCACCGCTGTCCGTTCACTGCCGCACAGGCAGCTTAGAAAGGTGTGCCCTGTTCCAGGTTTAATGTTTTCATGTTCACTGCCGCACAGGCAGCTTAGAAATGCTGCAGGCAGCCAGACAGGCAGGGACAGTCGTTCACTGCCGCACAGGCAGCTTAGAAAAGAACACCTCGGTGGTTTGA
The DNA here is from genome assembly GCA_965277025.1 of Methylomarinum sp. Taxonomy (GTDB): domain Bacteria; phylum Pseudomonadota; class Gammaproteobacteria; order Methylococcales; family Methylomonadaceae; genus Methylomarinum. The sequence continues at coordinate 3,539,422 of OZ255706.1, read as the reverse complement.
GCGTTTATATATGTTCACTGCCGCACAGGCAGCTTAGAAATTTGAACATGAAAAAGGCGTACTACTCGTATTGTTCACTGCCGCACAGGCAGCTTAGAAAATAATCGCGGCAGACGCTCAATGGTCATATTAGTTCACTGCCGCACAGGCAGCTTAGAAAAATGTTTTATACTGATCACAAGTTGAGAAAAGGTTCACTGCCGCACAGGCAGCTTAGAAAGTTATATTCGACATCTGGCGCATACCACGCATGTTCACTGCCGCACAGGCAGCTTAGAAAAGTTTAAGGGCGATGTGAACCGGGTCGTTGACGTTCACTGCCGCACAGGCAGCTTAGAAAACACGGGCGCGGCATAAAAATATCCAGTCCGTGTTCACTGCCGCACAGGCAGCTTAGAAAGGTCACCGGCGATGACGCCCTGAGCGTCAATAGTTCACTGCCGCACAGGCAGCTTAGAAACCTGTTATTGAACGCGTAGATTTCCCTCGCGAGTTCACTGCCGCACAGGCAGCTTAGAAATGTGTCCGACGGCAGGGGCAGCATCAGCCTGCGTTCACTGCCGCACAGGCAGCTTAGAAAATTCTGAGCCGCCGTCGACGACTTTTTTCGCTGTTCACTGCCGCACAGGCAGCTTAGAAAACGGATTATGTTACCGACGATGGCCACGGTGTGTTCACTGCCGCACAGGCAGCTTAGAAAGGCACGATGAAAAAAGCCCGGGGCAGAAAGTCGTTCACTGCCGCACAGGCAGCTTAGAAAGAGATACTCGGCCACCCAGTACAGGGCGGCCAGTTCACTGCCGCACAGGCAGCTTAGAAATTGGTATGAATAAAGCCTCCTCAACTTGGTTTGTTCACTGCCGCACAGGCAGCTTAGAAAACATTTGGTGGGATGACGGCATCGATACGGCTGTTCACTGCCGCACAGGCAGCTTAGAAAATTTTTTGCCTCTATGTGTACGAGAATAATACGTTCACTGCCGCACAGGCAGCTTAGAAAATCATTCGATGCTCTGGCTTACGAATGTGGGCGTTCACTGCCGCACAGGCAGCTTAGAAAACTCCTTTGGCGTTTGTTGTTGGTAATTCGATGTTCACTGCCGCACAGGCAGCTTAGAAATTGGGCTGTACGCTTTCGAACATGAAAGGTTTGTTCACTGCCGCACAGGCAGCTTAGAAATGACCACTCGCAAGCTGAGTGGTCAGGCAGGCGTTCACTGCCGCACAGGCAGCTTAGAAAGTGTACACGTTAATGGCGGCGCGGTTGCGTATGTTCACTGCCGCACAGGCAGCTTAGAAAAGCCGACTATCAGCACTACAAAACAGCCCGCTGTTCACTGCCGCACAGGCAGCTTAGAAATTTTCCCATTTTTCTCTCCTCGTTGCTGAAATGTTCACTGCCGCACAGGCAGCTTAGAAAATCGCCGGAGCGGCCGTAAAAATGTTCGAGACGTTCACTGCCGCACAGGCAGCTTAGAAAGTAAACGAGTGCTTTTGTTTCCTCTGAGTTAATGTTCACTGCCGCACAGGCAGCTTAGAAAGGCTCATGGGAGAATGCATTGATCGCTTACAAGTTCACTGCCGCACAGGCAGCTTAGAAATTTTTCTACCGACGCGTCCACCAGCGACCGGGGTTCACTGCCGCACAGGCAGCTTAGAAAATTCGGAGCCGCCGTCGACGACTTTTTTCGCTGTTCACTGCCGCACAGGCAGCTTAGAAAACATTCGAGGCAATTGCCTCGGCGTGTGGAATGTTCACTGCCGCACAGGCAGCTTAGAAAGGCACGATAGTGAATTTTTTTCTGATCATTATGTTCACTGCCGCACAGGCAGCTTAGAAATACCCATCCGGCGAGCAATCATCCGCTTACTCGTTCACTGCCGCACAGGCAGCTTAGAAAGCTTACGCCGTGACTTTTTGCCCCGCGCTTTTGTTCACTGCCGCACAGGCAGCTTAGAAAACGGTGTTCTGGATGAGCCTCGACAAGAGGACGTTCACTGCCGCACAGGCAGCTTAGAAAATTATTTACCGCCCCTGCCTGCGGCGGACGGGGTTCACTGCCGCACAGGCAGCTTAGAAATACATCGCGGGGAAAAAATGAGATTATTCAGAGTTCACTGCCGCACAGGCAGCTTAGAAAATTTTACACCCCCTTAGATATCCGCGATCAATGTTCACTGCCGCACAGGCAGCTTAGAAATTAGGCGGGTGCCTTACCTGCCTCAGGCAGGCGTTCACTGCCGCACAGGCAGCTTAGAAAAAGGTGCTCGGCCACCCAATAAAGCGTGGCCAGTTCACTGCCGCACAGGCAGCTTAGAAAATATTGGCATTTGGTGCGCGCTCATTTCTAGGGTTCACTGCCGCACAGGCAGCTTAGAAAGCGAGACTGAAGATCTGCTTGCTTTTATTGCTGTTCACTGCCGCACAGGCAGCTTAGAAATCGTAATAACCAAATTTAGGGGTAAATAATGGGTTCACTGCCGCACAGGCAGCTTAGAAAAAACCCGGAGGAATGGACATTGCTGTTTTACCGTTCACTGCCGCACAGGCAGCTTAGAAACGGTTTGTCTTTAGGTGACGGCTTTGGTTTGGGTTCACTGCCGCACAGGCAGCTTAGAAATAATTTCGTTTTTCGACCCGTCAGCGGCTCTCGTTCACTGCCGCACAGGCAGCTTAGAAATCGTTATAGACCTCGATAGTCTGTCAGCTGACGTTCACTGCCGCACAGGCAGCTTAGAAAAGTATTACATTGACCTCGCGGCTGCACTCGGAGTTCACTGCCGCACAGGCAGCTTAGAAAAGTAGTGCTGGTCTACCAACGCCTGATTGATGGTTCACTGCCGCACAGGCAGCTTAGAAAAGTGCGTCAATATTCGGCCCCGGTCATGACGGGTTCACTGCCGCACAGGCAGCTTAGAAAACCCAACCATGTTGGATGCAAATTACGGGTAAGTTCACTGCCGCACAGGCAGCTTAGAAACATCCTCGGCAATATAGGTTGCATCCAGTCGGCGTTCACTGCCGCACAGGCAGCTTAGAAAATGCTCCGATGCCGTCGTTTTGGCCTGTTGTGGTTCACTGCCGCACAGGCAGCTTAGAAAACATTTGGCCGTTGATTCTGTCAGCGTGTAATGTTCACTGCCGCACAGGCAGCTTAGAAAAATTTCTGTTGCGTTTGAAGATGAATCGTATAGTTCACTGCCGCACAGGCAGCTTAGAAAATGCAAGCCAAGCTATCGGGATTAGTTTCACAGTTCACTGCCGCACAGGCAGCTTAGAAATTGTTTATCTATTGCTTCCCAGTCCACAACAGGTTCACTGCCGCACAGGCAGCTTAGAAAAAGTACAAACCTATCAAGTTCCGTTTTCTGTTGTTCACTGCCGCACAGGCAGCTTAGAAAAGATATCGGAGCCATCGCCACTTTCCGTCGTAGTTCACTGCCGCACAGGCAGCTTAGAAATAATTCTCATCGTCTCTCCTCATTATAAAAACGTTCACTGCCGCACAGGCAGCTTAGAAAAAGTTTTGACGCAACAGGAACGCCAAGTTTCGGTTCACTGCCGCACAGGCAGCTTAGAAAGACACCGGCCACGTCGGTGAGCTGAACCAGCTGTTCACTGCCGCACAGGCAGCTTAGAAATGTACTTGATTGCAACCGCGCTCAATTTAGGAGTTCACTGCCGCACAGGCAGCTTAGAAATGAAAACGCAGGGAGGGTGGAGCGAGAAAACAGTTCACTGCCGCACAGGCAGCTTAGAAACCAGTCGGCGCCGAAATACGGGCCGTCCCAGAGTTCACTGCCGCACAGGCAGCTTAGAAAAACAACCGTGTTGTTGTCCAGGCCTAGTATTTGTTCACTGCCGCACAGGCAGCTTAGAAAGCTCATTGGTAACTGTGATAATAGCGCTGAACGTTCACTGCCGCACAGGCAGCTTAGAAAAAAGAGTGCGGGATGGATAAGCTTATGGAGTTGTTCACTGCCGCACAGGCAGCTTAGAAATCTGTATAAGGTTTATCGTGCAACGGGAATTCGTTCACTGCCGCACAGGCAGCTTAGAAAGTTTAGTGGTACCAGCAGGCAAGAGGGAACCAGTTCACTGCCGCACAGGCAGCTTAGAAAGTGAGCAGTTGCCGCGATAACACGCGCCAAAAGTTCACTGCCGCACAGGCAGCTTAGAAAAGTCCATAGCCGCTCTGGCCTCGTCTGATGAAGTTCACTGCCGCACAGGCAGCTTAGAAAGATCTGTAGAGTCAGGTTCTGTAGAGTCAGGGGTTCACTGCCGCACAGGCAGCTTAGAAATGAGCGGGGCAGATCCGATATGTCAAACTCGCGTTCACTGCCGCACAGGCAGCTTAGAAAATGTGCATATTGAAATAGACGACGCGGAAGAAGTTCACTGCCGCACAGGCAGCTTAGAAAGAATCGACTTACTGCTATATCGACAAGATGTCGTTCACTGCCGCACAGGCAGCTTAGAAAGCGCAGCTGGAGACCGCGCGGCTGGCAAAACAGTTCACTGCCGCACAGGCAGCTTAGAAAGTTGACGTTGTGTGTGATGCTGTTTTTTAGTCGTTCACTGCCGCACAGGCAGCTTAGAAAGGGAACCGGCATTTCAGGACATCGAGCGCATAGTTCACTGCCGCACAGGCAGCTTAGAAAGTCCAGTACGCCCCCTCCCAGATATGCGCGTAGTTCACTGCCGCACAGGCAGCTTAGAAAGCCTTCAGCCTTTCAAACATGTTTGCCAGCATGTTCACTGCCGCACAGGCAGCTTAGAAAGCTTTATTGCGACACTGACAGCATCTTGTGCGGTTCACTGCCGCACAGGCAGCTTAGAAAAGCTCCATTAGTCTCGCATAACGATCATTTTTGTTCACTGCCACACAGGCAGCTTAGAAATCAGCCATCGTGGTTCCCTCATATCTGATTATGTTCACTGCCGCACAGGCAGCTTAGAAAAGTGAGGCGGTCAGCGCGGCGCTACTCGCGATGTTCACTGCCGCACAGGCAGCTTAGAAAGGATCAGCAGATGGGGTAATATTGAACCCGCAGTTCACTGCCGCACAGGCAGCTTAGAAAAACCGGCAGGTGGCATATCAATCGCAGTGCCGGTTCACTGCCGCACAGGCAGCTTAGAAAATAAGTGCCCGGCCCCGCTTTTCCATCCGTACGTTCACTGCCGCACAGGCAGCTTAGAAAATATAACGTTTCATACACAGGGGGGACGAAAGGTTCACTGCCGCACAGGCAGCTTAGAAAAAATGCGCCGAGCCATCTTACAAACTTCATGTGTTCACTGCCGCACAGGCAGCTTAGAAATACACAAAAGGGAATTCTCAAAGCTACGCGGAGTTCACTGCCGCACAGGCAGCTTAGAAAACGTGTAAAGTACTTCTGCCCGGATTGGGGGCGTTCACTGCCGCACAGGCAGCTTAGAAATTTGGTCAGTCGATAACCCTTCTTGATTCTGCGTTCACTGCCGCACAGGCAGCTTAGAAAAAAAACGCCCTCACAGCGATTTTATTCAGTACGTTCACTGCCGCACAGGCAGCTTAGAAAAGTACAGGTCATCCGGATATTCTGTATGTTTAGTTCACTGCCGCACAGGCAGCTTAGAAAGGATGTTTTTCTTGCATTATTATTTTTATATCGTTCACTGCCGCACAGGCAGCTTAGAAAGACGGGTTCCGGCGAGTTTGACATCTCTGACCGTTCACTGCCGCACAGGCAGCTTAGAAATTTGGCGACTGGGCCTCGAGCGGTTTCGGTTCGTTCACTGCCGCACAGGCAGCTTAGAAATGAATTCGCGATCAAAAGATGGAAAAACATGAGTTCACTGCCGCACAGGCAGCTTAGAAAAGAAAAAAATCACTAATGAACGATTTCGTTGTGTTCACTGCCGCACAGGCAGCTTAGAAAATTTTCATCGACACCGGCCTGATTTTTCATCGGTTCACTGCCGCACAGGCAGCTTAGAAATTCAATAATTGCAATTTCTTCAGGCTTGTTTTGTTCACTGCCGCACAGGCAGCTTAGAAAAGCGATGACGAGTTGATGCTCGTTTTTCACGAGTTCACTGCCGCACAGGCAGCTTAGAAAAGAAATGAATGAATCTTGTTCACACGAACATAGTTCACTGCCGCACAGGCAGCTTAGAAATGTAATTGCGTTATTTTCTGCAGCAAGCAATCGTTCACTGCCGCACAGGCAGCTTAGAAATGTGAGACAGGCCGGCAGCGATTCGCACAGGAGTTCACTGCCGCACAGGCAGCTTAGAAAAGTCCCACGCGAGTACTCGAATGTACGACTCAGTTCACTGCCGCACAGGCAGCTTAGAAATTAATTTTTCATCGACGTGAATTTCATTTATAGTTCACTGCCGCACAGGCAGCTTAGAAAAAGGGCAACTGGACAAAGGTATACAACGGCGGGTTCACTGCCGCACAGGCAGCTTAGAAAAAGGTTTGCCGGGTAAATCCGCTGGACACCAAGTTCACTGCCGCACAGGCAGCTTAGAAAAATCAGCAATCGCTACGTTAGCTCCCGTAATTGTTCACTGCCGCACAGGCAGCTTAGAAAGCGTCTAGTCTATCGTCCTGCAGCAAAAACGGGTTCACTGCCGCACAGGCAGCTTAGAAATATTACACACAGCAGGAATGCTGAATAATAAAGTTCACTGCCGCACAGGCAGCTTAGAAAGTTTGGCATGAGAACTGTATCTGCATCCCACAGTTCACTGCCGCACAGGCAGCTTAGAAATGAAGCAGGCGTGCAGGCACAAGCCAATATTTGTTCACTGCCGCACAGGCAGCTTAGAAATGACTTTTCTTGCAGATAAAATGCTCTACCTTGTTCACTGCCGCACAGGCAGCTTAGAAAAGCAATTACATTGCTTTTCTGGCATGGAGGCAGTTCACTGCCGCACAGGCAGCTTAGAAAATTGTGCTCGTAGCCGTCATACATGACTATACGTTCACTGCCGCACAGGCAGCTTAGAAATGTGACCGGTTTGAACGCCAGATTCCCTTCGCGTTCACTGCCGCACAGGCAGCTTAGAAAGATGCGCACCGCAGATTGTTCAAAAAATATATGTTCACTGCCGCACAGGCAGCTTAGAAAAGTGAGTCGTCATGCCACCTTCCGCCTACCGGGTTCACTGCCGCACAGGCAGCTTAGAAAAGAGCTTGTGTTTGTGAGTTAGACAATTTCATGTTCACTGCCGCACAGGCAGCTTAGAAAGACAGCGAAAGAATTTTCATCGATAGCCCCAAGTTCACTGCCGCACAGGCAGCTTAGAAAAATGTACTCACCAGCTTCGTCAATCACCGCTAGTTCACTGCCGCACAGGCAGCTTAGAAACCGTAATTTGCGCTCAGCATTATTTTTTTCTCGTTCACTGCCGCACAGGCAGCTTAGAAAGAATCAGGTGCGCAATATCGATGTGCCGGAGTGTTCACTGCCGCACAGGCAGCTTAGAAATCCCCAGGACTCTGTACTGGTATGAATATCTAGTTCACTGCCGCACAGGCAGCTTAGAAATAAATAATAAAAAATCATGAATGATAGCAGAAGTTCACTGCCGCACAGGCAGCTTAGAAATACAACTTGCAAAATACACAGAATCATACTCTGTTCACTGCCGCACAGGCAGCTTAGAAATTTGATTAGCGGCTCAGCGGCAACTTGTCGGTGTTCACTGCCGCACAGGCAGCTTAGAAAACGCAGCAGCATCTGACAAAGAATTGCCTGAGGTTCACTGCCGCACAGGCAGCTTAGAAAACACCAGTGTGGTCAGGTCGCTTTTATCTCCCGTTCACTGCCGCACAGGCAGCTTAGAAAAAAAGAGGGTGCTTACATGCGCCTTTACGGGCGTTCACTGCCGCACAGGCAGCTTAGAAAATCTGATACAGAGCGTGAACGACAAACACGCTGTTCACTGCCGCACAGGCAGCTTAGAAAAGCCGTTGAGCTCTCCGTTTTCCGCGCGCTGTGTTCACTGCCGCACAGGCAGCTTAGAAAAGAGAAGCTACCAAGAGGGATACGGTAGTTGTGTTCACTGCCGCACAGGCAGCTTAGAAATGAAGTCACCACCGCACGCGGGGATGGCTACAGTTCACTGCCGCACAGGCAGCTTAGAAATCGGTGAGGTGCCGTGCATTGTTGTTGTTGGCGTTCACTGCCGCACAGGCAGCTTAGAAAGTAATGTCGAGATTGAGCAGCGCGTTGCAGACGTTCACTGCCGCACAGGCAGCTTAGAAAAGAATACACGTCTGAACAACTGGACCAGAACAGTTCACTGCCGCACAGGCAGCTTAGAAAAAGGAATGAATGAACCTTGTTAATCCGGATATGTTCACTGCCGCACAGGCAGCTTAGAAAAGCAGCGCGGTCTCGGCGGCCCTGCTGGCAATGTTCACTGCCGCACAGGCAGCTTAGAAAATCACCTCTCCCGATGTAATACTCACCACCCCGTTCACTGCCGCACAGGCAGCTTAGAAAACGTTGAAAAATCGGCCGGTGTTGTCCGGACTGTTCACTGCCGCACAGGCAGCTTAGAAAACGTTGAAAAATCGGCCGGTGTTGTCCGGACTGTTCACTGCCGCACAGGCAGCTTAGAAATGGGTAAATCAAAGAGCGCGGCGCATGTATTTGTTCACTGCCGCACAGGCAGTTTAAGATTGCGAATCAATTGGTGAGGCGTTGATGAAGAAGTTGCTTGTCAGAAGAGGGGAGATGTTTCGGGCAATAAAAAAGGCCTTACTCGAAAGTAAGGCCTTTTTTAATCTTTGGTACCGAGGGCCGGAATCGAACCGGCACTCCCGTGAAGGAACTGGATTTTGAATCCAGCGTGTCTACCAGTTTCACCACCTCGGCAGGAGCTGAGTATTATAATGCTATTTCTGTGTTTGGCAAGTCTTTTTGTCGCTTACATTAAGCGGCTAAAACGACATTGGCTTTTATTTTTTTCATTGCATTCTTTTCCAGTTGGCGAATGCGTTCAGCCGAAACATTGTAGCGCTCAGCCAATTCATGCAAAGTGGCTTTTTTGTCTGAAAGCCAGCGGCTGGCCAATATATCGCGGCTACGCTCATCCAGTTCTGACAGGGCTTTTGTCAGCAGCTCTACCTCATGGTCCTGCCAGTCATTTTGTTCCAGCAATAAAGCCGGGTCGGCCTGGTGCTGTTCCAGATAGTTAACAGGCGCGTAATTATTATCATCTGATGAATCATCCATCGGACGATCAAATGCCATATCATTGCCATCCAGGCGCGTTTCCATTTCGTAGACGGTTTTAAGATCGACTGACAGGTCTTCTGCCAAGTGTTCGGCTTCGTCTTTGGTCAGCCAGCCTAAATGTTTTTTTGCTTTACGCAAGTTAAAGAACAGCTTGCGTTGTGCTTTGGTTGTGGCGACTTTGACAATGCGCCAGTTTTTGATAACAAATTCATGTATTTCGGCTTTTATCCAATGAACGGCGAAAGAGACCAGACGAATGCCCATTGTTGGGTCAAAACGTTTGACTGCCTTCATCAAGCCGATATTGCCTTCCTGGACAATATCGGCCAACGGTAAACCATAACCGCTATAGCCACGGGCGATATGTACAACAAAGCGCAAGTTCGATAGAACCAGTTCTTTAGCCGCGTCAAGATCACCTTCTTCTCTGTATTTGAAAGCCAGTTGACGCTCCTCATCAGCTGATAATTTGGGCAGCTGAGCAATTGCATTAACATAGGAATCAAATGTGCCAACTGATAAGTTGGCTGGTAATGTTAATTCGTTTCTCATAATTGCCTCCGTTGATATTTTTTTTGTATTATTAGCACTCTGCTCTTACGAGTGCTAATTTGACAGGAAGTTCAACTTTTTTGATTTTTTTTTAAACTTTTTCATCTGATGTTCATTTTTGGCAGTGAGGACAGAAATAACTACTGCGCTGGCCAATTTTTATCGCTTGAATCGGGGTTTTACAAACAGGGCAAGGTTGTTTGATACGTCCATAAACATTAAGTGACTGTTGAAAATAACCGGGTTTTCCTTGTTCGTTGACAAAATCTTTGAGTGTTGTACCTCCCATGCTGATGGCTTGGCTGAGAACCGTTTTGATGCTGTCAGTTAATTGTTGGTAACGTTTAAGGGAAATTTGGCCGGCTTTCCGGTTGGAGTGGATGCCGGCTAAAAAAAGTGCTTCACTGGCGTAGATGTTGCCAACCCCAACGACAATGGCGCTGTTCATAATGAAGTTTTTTACCGCTATTTTTCGCTTCAAGGCGTGTTGATGGAGATATTGTCCGGTAAATGCGCTGGAAAGCGGCTCAGGGCCGAGTTTGGCTAACAACGGGTGCCGTTCGACTGGATCTATGGCCCATAAAACAGCGCCAAATTTTCTCGGGTCATTAAAGCGGAGTATTTTGTCGTGGTCGAACACAAAATCAATATGATCGTGTTTGCCGGCTTCAGTTTGTTTATCGACGATGCGTAAGCTGCCCGACATGCCCAAATGCACAATTATTGTTCCATTAGGGCAGGTAAGTAATAAATATTTACCTCGTCTGGATACGGCTGTTATAGGTTGCTCTAGCAGATAGTGAGTCAGATTGTCTGGAACAGGCCAGCGTAGTTTTTTTTGTCGAACAATAACCTTTTCGATGCGCCGATCGACAATGTGCGGGCGAATACCGCGGCAAGTGGTTTCCACTTCGGGTAATTCAGGCATGAATAGAACACCATCTTTAATATGCTGTTGATTGATTCTGCACTATTTCTTTCAGTAAAGAAAGATACTTGCTTAATATTTTTTACGTCGCCGCCAAATGATAAAACCAACCAGAAATAACGTGGCTGGAAGGATCAGCAGAAAAAAGGTACCCAGCAGACCTAGGGTCATGTCACTTAAGTGTAAGGTTTTTCCGACAGTATCACGAGGCGGGATATCGATAAACTGGTCATTATGGGTCAGCCAATGGATGATGCGTAAGCCCAGTTCCAAATTTCCGACATTGTTGAGGTAAGCATTGGAAAGAAAGTCGCCATCGCCTATGACAATAATGCGCTGAGACTGTTTATGTCGGTCACGGGTCAAGCTGAATGCGAATGGCAAAGGCCCTGTTCTTTCAAGACTGTCGGCATCGAATTGGCTGTCAGCATCGAGAGGCCCTGTTTCTGTCCAGGATTGATCACTACTGTATAGCAGGGGGCGGACTTGATATTCACTACTCTGAATATTTTGTAGCGCAGCTGCACTTGGAAACAGGGTGATTTCATGAAATCCAGCGGTAACAGGGTGATGTGGATATTCGTTGAGCAAAAGAAAACTGGGGTTTTCGATACCGTAAAGCCCTGATTGTGTGCTGGCAATTTGCCCTGGCAGTTTTTCGATAGCAAGCGATTGCAAAACTGCTGTCAGCCAGTCGCTGTCAGGCTCTGTCAATAACAATAAATTACCGCCCTGGTCAAGATACTGTTTAATCAGGTGGATTTCCTTATCAAGTAACGCTACGCGTGGTTCTGTCAGTACCAATAAAGAAGAGTTATCCGGTATGGCTGAGACTTTTGTGAGGTTGAGTGATTGAGGGTGTATTTTGCGTTTTTGCAGCGCTTCACCAAACAGCCCTAAATCGAAATTTGCCGAACCCATTAAAGAGCGTTCCCCGTGTCCTGTCAGAAAACTGATCCAGACGGTCTGGTTGTTGGCCAGTTGTAACAGGGCGTTACTCAAACTGTTTTCATCCATGTAATGAATTTTTTCATAATTTTCCTGGTATTCGACAATGACTGCACCCGATGAGCCAATGTGGTATTTTTGACTTAATGTGGGTGATTTTTCAGGGTCTGTATATTCGATGGATATATCGGCTTTGTGACGCTGATAGCGGGCTAACAGATCGGCGATTTGTTGCCGTAAGGTGGCATCGTGTACTAAAACCCGGATTAAAACCGGGCCAGGTAGTTTTTCCAGAATTTTGATCGAGGTGGCCGATAAGCTGTTATTGCGATTGGCTGTCAAATCCCACTGAACATGGTAGCGACTGGTCAGCCAGGCTGACAAAATTAGTATCAAAATCACCAGGCCGGTTTTTGCCATGCTGATGAACCATAATTTACGATGAATATGGGGGGTGATTTTCATTTTTGCAGCCGGTCAGATTCCAGATGGAAAATGCTGAGGATTAGAAAAGTGGCGCTGAAGAGTAAAAAGTAGGCGACATCCTGGCTATCCAGCAAGCCGGTTTGCAGATTCTGGACATGGCGTAATAAAGACAGGTATTCCAGAATGTCACTACTTTGACTTTTCAAGCCGGCTTTCCAGTCGATGATCCATAATAACAGCAACAAACCAAAACTGCCGATGGCGGCGATGGTCGGATGGCTGGCGATACTGGAGAGATATAATCCTAATGCGGTGAAGGCGGCAGTTAACAGCGATAAGCCAAGCAGGTTACAAAACCATTTGCCAAAATCCACCTCACCACCTAACAATAATGTTAAAGACATCAGTGCAGTCATCAGGACAATACAAGTCTGCAGCCCAACAATTGCCAAATATTTACCCAGGACAATTTCTGTTGTTGAAACAGGAGAGGCCAATAATAAGGTCAAGGTTTTGTTGCGTCGTTCCTCGCTGATCAGCCGCATGGTCAGCAGTGGGGTAACTAATAGCATGATGACTGCGGCATTGCTGAACAATGGCGCGGCAATAATATCGGTAATGCCGGGCGCATGGCTGATTTGCGCCAGACGGGATTGAAAACTGATGAAGGTTTCAATCTGGGTCATGAAAAGATAGGCCAGTATGAATTGCAAAACAGCTAAAATAGACCAGGCCAGTGGAGATAAGAACAATGACTGAAATTCGCGGCGGGCAATGGTTAAAATCATGGCGAGAAGGGTTGGGTCAGGTGAATGAAAATTTCTTCCATGGAAACTTTTAAACGGCTGATTTCTTCAATGCCCCAGTGGTTTTCCAGAATAACGGCTGCCAGTGGGTCGGTAATCGATGTTTTATTATGGAAATGGACAATATATTCACACGGAGACAAGGTTTCTATATTGGTAACGCCATCCAGTGCAAGTAGTTTTTCCTGGTCGACAGGGGTTCGGGTGACGAGCCGAATGCGCTCGCTGCTCATGCGCTGGTTCAAGCCGGCAATGGTTTCTTTGAGAATCAGCAGCCCTTGGTCGATAATCTGTACATGGGTACAGGATTGTTGCACTTCAGAAAGGATGTGAGTAGAAAGAATAATCCCATGTTCAGTGCCTAACTGTTTTATCAGTTGCCGGATTTCCTGCATTTGTAATGGATCGAGGCCAACAGTCGGTTCATCCAGAACGATAATATCCGGTTCATGTAGAATGGCTTGGGCAATGCCGACTCGTTGTTGATAGCCCTTGGATAACTGGCCGATCAGACGATGACGCACGTTTGTAAGTCCACAGCGTTCAAGCGCTTTGTCGACTGCCTGCGTGATTTTCGAGTCAGCAAGGCGGTGCAGTCTGGCGCAATAATCCAGAAATTCAGTTACTGTCAGTTCTTTGTAAAGAGGCGGGGTGTCCGGTAAATACCCCAGAAATAATTTAGCTTCTTGAGGTTGATCAAGAAGATCGACGCCATTGATTAGAATCTGCCCGGAACTGGGGGCCAAGCAGCCGCAAAGCATTTGCATCGTGGTGGTTTTGCCCGCACCGTTTTTACCCAGAAACCCCAGAATTTCGCCTTTGGCAAGGGTGAAGCTGACGTCATTGACGGCGCAATGGTCGCCATAAAAGCGACTCAGGTTTTTAGCTTCAATCAGAGATGGCATGTTGCTTCAGGCTAAAGTTGGGAAAGCAGGAAAATGACTTCGTCCTGATATTTTTTTCTGAACAATAAAAGCTTCCAACGCGCACCTCCGCATTGACGCCATAACATGGCCGAACGAATTCCTGCCAATAGCAAAGCGCGAATTTTGTTGACGTTAGTCTGATTGGATAGATATTGTGGCTCGCCATCGACCATGATGCGGAGCGGGATGGTGCTGATCGTGCGGTGGTATAAATCACCTAAATTAGCGAGTACATTTTCATGCAGCAAGCCGAAATGTTCGGCTTGTGATTGTGCCTTGTTGATGCCATCAGCAATGGTTTTCAGCATTTCCGGGCGGTTGGACAATTGCTTTTCCAGAATAATCAACGAGGCGGCATAGCGGGCTTCCCGTGGATTGGCCGTTCTTTGCCCGGTTAGTTGCTGCTCTAAAACGGTCAGTCCACGTTTGACTCCTTCCAGACCCCCATAAACGGCCAGTACCGATTCCGGATCTGTTTGTAAAATACTGTTTATACTGGCTTCAAGCGCGTCATTGTCGGCGCGTCCAGTGGTTGCTATATCATTCACCAAAGCGCAAGCCTGGGCGATACCGGCTAACGCAATAGTCTGGTTGGTCAGGCTTTTGTAGGCCATATTAACAACTGCTTTTATCTGAACAGACAGGCTCAAGAGGTTTTCCGGATTTTATCCAGGATTTAATGCCGGTTGACAAATGGTTGATGTTTTTTAAGCCTAATTTCTTGGTTAGAAAATTACCTACCAGACCACTCCTGTGTCCAGAGCGGCAAACCAATACCACCGGTTGGTCTGGTGATTTACGCAGTTTATCGAATTGACTGAGCCAGGTTTGAGTTTGGGCATTGCCGTCTTTATCAAAAAACTGTAATGGCTTGCTGCCAGGAATAACGCCTGTCTGACGCCATTCTTCAGGCGTGCGGACATCGATGATTAAAGCCTTGCCTTGTTTTTGCAGGGCTTCTACTTGTTCAACAGTTAAATTTTCCAGTTCGGTCGCTAAAACCAAAGTGGAAAATAAAAGTAAAAAAAGCAGGGTTAAATAGTGTGTTAATTTTTTCATATTAGTGTGCATGATTAAGAACTTGATTACTCCATTCGATACTTTGTAAATAAAACTGGGTGATTCCCATCGGCAACCATTGCTCCAGCTCGTAGGCCGGAACGTCCCATCTTTCATAGCGGCGGATGATATCCAGAATTCTACCAGCCTCTCCGGTTTTATATAAGATGGCGTCAATGATTTTTTCATCTAACAGGCTGTTGATTTTTACAAAAAATGAAAATTTGAACACTACATTTTGTGTTTTGTTTATCTTATACCACTATATATTGTGTTGTTCTAGTGGCTAAATTCAGTTTTTCAACAGCCTGCTAAAGGGAGCTGCATCAGTATTTCTTGCAATTCAGTATCCAGCAAACCATCGATGCCGGACAATAATCCAATGAGAAATAATTCGTCACTATCCAAGGCCATTTTTTCGGCGAATAATTCACACATTCTTGCCCTGACCAATAGATTTTGTAAGATTGCCACCGGTTTGTCGGATAACGAGGCCAGAGTCAAAATGTTTATCCAGCGTTTCAGTTCGGTGATGCCTAATAAAGAGATAGCGTGGGGAATACTATCAATTGGTTGGGGAAGGGAAAAAAAGCCGAGTTGATATAGTTGAGTAGTTTAATGGTTAAATGCGGATCCTGGCCAATAATATGGCCGAGCTCATCAAAACTAATGTCGGTTTGGTTGACGGCACTGAGTAGATCCATCATCGCAGTTTTATTGATATTTTGTCGTTGAGATTTTATCGTTTCCGGCTTGTTGAAAAAATAACCTTGAAAAAGCTCGCAGCCGGCGTCCAACAATATTTGAAACTCTTCCCGTGTTTCCACTTTTTCTGCCAGCAGGGTCAGATTATAAGGTTTTAATTGCTCGATCAGTTCCAGTGTTTGCGCCATGGGCATTTGCAAGATATCCAGCTTGATGATATCTGTTATTTTTAACAGCGGTTGCCATTCCGGCGTCAAAATAAAGTCATCTAATGCAATGGTGAAGCCTTTTTCTGATAATTCTGTAAGCGTTTGAATTAATTGCGGGGTGACCGAAACATTTTCCAATACTTCGACGACGATGCGTTCTTTAGGTAAATTCAGCGGCGTTTTATCGAGCAAATGTTGTTCGGTAAAATTAATAAATGCCTTGGTATTGCCGGTTATATTCTGCAAACCAATTTCAAGTAAAATATCAGCAAGAACCTGGTTGGTTGCCGAATAGGCTTCCTTCGGTTTGGAAACGTCAAATTCCGCACCACGAAACAAAATTTCATAGGCAACGGTATTCAGGTTTTTATCCAATATTTGTTGACGACCGATAAGAAAATTGTCCATAGGAATTTTTCTATTTACTCTTGTCCTTATGTTGCTCTATGATGCGTGATAACACAATAGGAAAACTCAAAAAATTGCTTGAAATAAGGACTGGCTATACAGAAACGATTGTTGAAATCAGCTTACATAAACGATAGAGCAGGGATTAAGTACATTTTTGTATTAGAGTTTAGTATTTTTTGAAAAATCCCATTAGTTTTAAATATCAACAGGAGAAAAAACAATGACTGAAACAGTGGTTTTAAATGTGACCGGCATGAAATGCGGGGGTTGTGAAAACAATGTCAAAGAAAAATTATCGGCTTTGGCCGGCGTGACTTCTGTGGCTGCCGACCATAAGGCGAATACTGTCGAGGTAAGCTTTGATGAGTCTGTGCTTGATCTGGATGCGATTAAACAGGCCATTACCGATGCAGGATATGTGATCACCGATTGAATAATTTTCAAACATCAGGGTTGTCGTGGTAGCGCTATGAATAACGAAGCACAAACAGAAATCCGTCTGTCTATTTTAGGCATGAGCTGCGCCGGTTGCGTCAGTGCGGTTGAGGGCGCAATAAAACAAGTGGAAGGCGTTGAAACGGTCAACGTTAATTTCGCCGACCATACCGCCACGGTAACCGGTGATGTTGACCCGGAGTTGTTAAAACAGGCAGTACAAGAAGCTGGCTACGATGCCGCCGTGATGGAAGGCTTGGAAGATCCGGCTGAAGAAGAACAGCAGGAAATGGCGCGCTATCAGCAGTTGATGAAAAAAGCCAAAGTCGCTGCGGCATTTGGTTTTCCATTGATGATTGCCGGCCACCTGGAATTGCTGCCGGAAATTGGCAGTGAAGCAGGACAGGTTTTTTGGCCCTATGTATCGCTGATTACCCTGGCGATTTTGTATTATTCCGGTGGGCACTTTTTTCAGGGGGCGATCAAGTCTTTTAAATTAGGTCAGGCCAATATGGATACCCTGATCGCCTTGGGTACTGGCGCGGCCTGGTTTTATTCTACCATTTTGATCGATTTCGCCGATCAAATGTCATCGTTATCTCCGCATGCCTATTTTGAAGCTTCGGTGATTATTCTGGCCTTCATCAATTTTGGCAGCGCATTGGAAACCAAGGCAAGAGGCCAGACTTCCGCTGCAATTCGTGAATTGATCGGTTTGCAACCACGAACGGCTCGGGTCATTCGTAATGGCGAAGAAATGGATGTCCCGATTGAAGAGGTGGGGCTGGGAGAAACCATTCGGGTGCGGCCTGGCGAAAAAATCCCGGTGGATGGTGAAGTGATTGAAGGCCATTCGACTGTGGATGAATCTATGTTGACTGGTGAATCAATGCCGGTGGAAAAAACAGTGGGTTCCGAAGTGGTGGCTGGCACCATGAATGTCAAAGGGATGTTTTTGTTCAAGGCGACGCGTATTGGTCGGGATACGGCGTTGGCGCAAATCATCGAAAGCGTGCGCAAAGCGCAAAGCACTAAACCCGCTATCGCCAGGCTGGCTGATAAAATCTCCGCTGTATTCGTGCCGGTGGTGGTGGCTATTTCAATATTGACCTTTTTTATCTGGTTGATTTTTGGTCCCGAGCCTTCTTTGGCTTACGCCTTTGTCACCTCGATGACTGTACTGGTTATCGCTTGCCCTTGCGCCTTGGGTTTGGCGACGCCGATTTCGGTGATGGTCGCCGTGGGCCGTGCGGCGCAGATGGGTATATTGATCCGCAATGGCGAAGCTTTGCAAATTGCCGACAAATTGACCTGTCTGGTGCTGGATAAAACCGGCACGGTCACAGAAGGCAAACCGACAGTGACGACTATCAAGGCTTATGGTGGCTTGAAACAAAACGAGGTGTTGCAACTGGCTGCCAGCATAGAAACCGGCTCGGAACATCCATTGGCAATTGCTATATTGGATTCAGCCAAAAAGAAATCACTGGAATTGAGCAAAATCAGTAAGTTTGAGGCAGTTGCCGGACACGGTATTGGCGCCGAAATCGATGGCAAACAGGTTTATTTTGGAAATGAAGCGTTGATGGCGCAGCAAGGGATTGATTTTCAATCACGTCAGGATGTTTTGAAAACTTTGTCAGAGCAAGGCCAGACAGCCATGTTATTGGCAGTTGATGGTAAAGTGGTGGGTATTATCGCTGTTTCAGACCCGATCAAGAAAGACTCGGCCGAAGCCATTGAGCGTTTGAAACAACGCGGCATTCGTGTGCTGATGGTAACAGGCGACAATGAAATCACAGCAAAAGCGATTGCCAAACAAGCCGGTATTGAAGAAGTTCGCGCTCAGGTATTGCCCGAAGACAAAGCTAAAGTGGTCAAGGAATTGCAGGACCAAGATGAAATTGTCGGCATGGTTGGTGATGGTATCAATGATGCGCCGGCGCTGGTGCAGGCCAATGTCGGCTTCGCTATTGGCACAGGAACGGATGTGGCGATTGAAAGCGCCGATATTGTCATCATGCAAGGTTCGTTGTTGAAGGTGCTCGACGCTATCGCATTGTCCAAAGCGACGGTAAAAAATATCAAACAAAACTTGTTTGGCGCTTTTATTTACAATTCCATCGGCATACCGGTTGCCGCCGGAGCGTTGTATCCGCTTTTTGGCATTTTACTCAGCCCAATGTTCGCAGGAGCCGCGATGGCGATGTCTTCGGTTACTGTCGTGACCAATGCCAACCGCTTGCGTTGGATAAAACTGTCAGATGAATAGAGTTAAAAAACAAATATTCAGCTTGCTGGCGAGAAATAATTTCTTGTTGTAATGTCCTTTTTCAGCTAAACTGAGAATGAATCACATTTAGAATTGATATGATAAAAACCGAACTGCATTTTTCCTGATTTTCCTGATGGTGGTATCGCCGATTGTATCGGCGATTGATCACTGTGCAGGTATGCATGAGGATAATGCTGTTCATCAAATTGGTTCAAATCCAGCGGATGACGTTTTAGACACTCATCATCCGGCTCAAAACAATGACTGTCATGATTCAGGCGACTGCGCGCTGCATTTATGCAGCAGTCATGCGTTTATTCAATCTGTTCCTAAATTTAATTCCGTTGTTTCGACAAAGTTTCAATTGTCATCAATACATACCTTTTACGACTCCCCTTCCTTTTTGGCTATCAGGCCTCCTATATCGATCCTCTAACAGAGGGTTGGTGTGTCCGAAATTTGCGATAGTTTTATTTCCTTTAAGTTAATAGAAGTTACGCATTGACAGGCAATGTTAAACTATGGGTTTAAAAAATCCCAAAGTCAATGCAAGGCAAACCTTGATAAGAGAAATAACACGCCCCTCAACAGCCTGCTGTACATTACCCATGTATATTGGTTTTTTATTAAGTGAGCCGAAACAAGCTAGTTGTCGACGATTAGGAGAAGTCATGTCAATATCACATGATAGCGTAAATCGATTTCTAAATCGGGAGCATTACACTGGGCGAGATTTATACAATGAAGCCAGCGCAAGCCTGAATTTAAAGGGCGGAACCTTGAGTGTTGACGATAGTGTTCTTGATAAACCTTATAGCCAATATATGGCATATGTCAGTTATTTTTGGTCGGGAAAACATCATAGAGCAGTCAAGGGAATCAATCTTGTCACGTTGTACTACACAGACATTCAAGGAAAACACCAACCACTGAATTTCCGGGTGGTCGATAAGGCGGAAGGAAAGACAAAAAATGACTATTTTCAAGACATGCTGACCGAAGTATTAGCTTGGGGACTAGAACCTGGTTTTGTAACAGGAGATAGCTGGTACAGTTGCGTGGATAATCTTAAATTGACAAGAAATCATCAGACAGGATTATTCTTTGCAGTGGAAGGTAATCGATTAGTCTCTGTTGAAAAAGGTTCATGGGTTCAAGTCAGGCAATTAGAAATCCCGGAAGACGGCTTAATGGTTTGGCTCAAAAATTTTGGGTATGTGAAATTATTTCGGACGACCTTGAAAGAACAAGTTCGCCATTACATAAGTTCACTACCTGATGAAGAAAAAACCGCTGTTTTTGACAAGAAAGCATTTACCGAACAACATGACAGGCATTGGCAGATTGAGCAATATCATCGGGCAATAAAGCAGGTGTGTAATATTGAGCGGTTCCAGGTTCGCAATAAAAGAGCAATAAATAATCATATTCTTTCTGCAATTTGTGGCTTTGTTCAATTACAAAAATTGAGCTTTGCAGACGTGATTAATAATTGCTATAGCGTACAGCGGAATTTATTCAACGATGTTATGGCTTCGTTTATCGACACCTTTATGCCAAATATGAATCATTTAATCCCAAAATTTCGATCTGTTGTCAATGCGTAACTTCTAGTTAAGCTTTTCGTAGGGCGAATTTTCCGCCAGACAATCCGCCATAACCAGGCGATAGGTTTGATGCCGTTCCCACGTGGGCGACATTCACACTAATCCTCTTAAACACAGTTTGTTATTTCTAAAGCATCGCTGATTTATTCACGATTCTTTGTGGCGCAAGGATGCGCCGCCAAAATCAATGGCGTTAAGACATTTATTTTGTGAGCAAAGTGGAAATCGCATTTCCACTTTGCGGGTGCTGACGAATCATGGATGATTTGTTCAGCGCTTCTTTAAGAACCAAGAGGATTTATGAAAAAAAATACCCTAAAAGTATGCGTTTTAATACTTTTATCTTTACCACCCCAGTTACAGGCACAGCCTCAGTCTCAGCCTCAGCCACACATGCCGCTCAGTTTACAAGCGGCTTTGGATTTGGCTGTTCAGGACAATCCGGGGTTGGCTGAAATGAAGGCACGCTCTGAAGCGATGGCCGAGATACCTTCTCAAGTCGGCAGTTTGCCAGCCCCCGTCATTAGCTTTAACGCCCTGAATCTCCCGGTCGATACTTTCGACACCGCCCAGGAAAACATGACCCAGATGCAGGGCGGGATTTCCCAGTCGATTCCTTTTCCCGGCAAATTGGCGCTGCGTGAACAGGCGGCAAATCTCGAGGCGGAAGCGGCCGCCTTTGATGTCACCGAAGCCCGGTGGCGCTTGCTGCGTGATGTGAAAAAACTCTGGTGGGCCTTGGTTTATCTGGACAAGGCCTTGAATATCATTCGCATCAACCAGGATCTGTTGCGTCAGTTTGTCGAAACCGCCCAAACAAAATATGAAGTGGGAGAAGGTTTGCAACAGGATGTGCTATTGGCGCAGCTGGAGTTGTCCAAACTGTTCGATAATGAATTGATGCTGATTGGTGCACGCGAGAATACCCGGGCGAAATTGAATGCGTTGCTTAATCAAGCCGCCAATACACCGTTTAAACGCCGCCTGAAACGAATGAAAAATTGCCGACTTTGATGATGGAGGCCGATCTGTACAAACAGGCTGTTATTGGCGTCCAAACGTAAAAAAGTCGATGCTGCCAAAAAACGCCTGGATCTGGCAAAAAAAGACTATTACCCGGATTTCAAGGTCGGAGCTTATTATGGCGGCCGCGATAACAACCTGGCCGGGCGGGAACGGGCGGATTTTTTGTCTATGCGGCTCAGTATGACTGTTCCCTTGTATTTTTCCAGCAAACAGGACAAAGCCGTCAATCAGCGCAGCTATGAATTGATGCAGAAAAAATATGCCTTGCAGGATGAGTGGAATCAGGTCAGGGAAGATATTTCGTAACTACTCAGCGTATTTTACCAAAAGCATCAGGTCACTGAGTAAATTCCGGTAATTTCCCCTTAAATACCAGTACCAACGCTTCAGAGGCACTGACATAATGTTTACGACAAGTGGATAGATATCCCCGAATACGGCAGAAGGTGATGGCACCCTGCTCACTCCTGAAACACCCCGATATTTTTTGCTGCACCCTGGTCATGCGGATATCATTCTCACCGGGATTATTAGTAAATGGCACATCTATTTCTCTCATAAAGCGTAAGACATCATCCGGGTAATTGATCAGCCGTTCCAGTAAGTTTCTGGATTTACTGCGCTTGAGGCGCCCACGTTTGGGTTTACCGGGCAACGGGGTTGGTGGCGGACATTCAATTTGTGCTTTCTCTAATAAATCTCGATATCGTCGTCGATAACAGGCCGCTTTTCTTGCTTCAAGTTTCCCCCTGCATCATCGACGACCTGATTGATCTTTTTTAACAGGGTTTCCATTTCTTTGGCCCACTGCTGTCCATCCTGCTCCCGGGCACGGGTCAGTTCACGCAGATGATGCGCATTGCACAAGGCATGAGTGAAGGGGGACTTGTAGTAAGGCTTCCAGTGATCGTGGCATAAAATGCCATGAAAGTCAGGCAGGATGCCAATGACATCCATCGCTTCCTTGCCCCGTTTTACATGGGGAAAATAATGTGTCCATAAATCATTAGAAGCACAATGCAACCAGTACCTGGCGCCATTGATGTTAATGCCCGTTTCATCGGCATGTACAACAGAAGCTGCCGCCAGTCTTTGCTTGCAAATCGGCTCAAAGGATGCCAGCTTCTCAAAGGCTGGTTGATTGAAATTAACCAACGAACCTTCACTGATGGGGATCTGTAATTGATCGGAAAAATAATCCTTGATGCGCTGGCAGGGCAATAATTGGTACTGCGAAAGATACACGGCGTGCGCCTTGAGTTGGTCACCATATTGCACGGCTTTTGTTACGCCCTCGGGAAAAGGAGCAACAAACCGACGACCTTGTTCATCGATAAGCCTTTGCGCACGATATTCCGTCACAATCCGTGAAATATCAATATCAGATACCTGCCGGGTTTCAAAGCCATCTGCCGTGTAGCTTCCGGCTGGCAAGGTACGGCGATCAATCTTGATGGAGATAACGTCATCGGGATCATCGACTTTAACCAGCGTGGTGCCAATATGCCCTTTCTGTCCACCACCTGGTTTTTTTGATCCAGCCCGTGCTTTCCTTTTACGATCATGATCACTTGATGGCGGCCTGGAACTGTTACTGCTGTTAAGTCCGAGCCGATGCATCAAGAGCGTGACCAGCAACAACAATATCTCCAGCGAAGACCGCAGCGCCGGAGATAAATCGGCTTCATCTTCAATCAGCTGCCGGGCATGGGTAATGGCAGCCTCTACATCAATGGAATCAATCTTCAATGAAACGGCCTGTGGGTTTAAGTACAGGACTCTTGTCTCATGGCTTTTGAAATACGAATTTTTGCCTCTGTGTTGCCCGTCATCGTATTTTAGAAATGCACGGCAGCAGGGCTATCGGGCATTGCTTATAAGGCAACACGCCTCAACTAACGCAGGCTAATACAGTAAACCTCTTGCGCCAGGTGTTGCCGTTAGAAAATCAAAAATAACGCTAAAATCGTGTCAAGCAGTTTTTTTACTTATTTACGCTGAGTAGTTACGATATTTCTAAAGCCGTCAGTGATTTCAGACGCTTCAAAAATCAAACCGTGCTTTTCAAAAGCGGCATTATACCTCAGGCCAGACAAACCGTAGCTTCCATGTTGTCAGGCTATCAGGTGGACAAGGTCGATTTTCTTAACCTGGTGCGCAGCCAGATCACTTTATACAACTATGAAATCCAATACTGGAAAGTTTTAACGGAGGCCAATCAAGCATTGGCGCAATTGACCGCCATGATTGGCAAGGAAGGGATTTATAGAAACGCTGAACAAATCATCCATGATTCGTCAGCGACCACAAAGCGGAAATGCGATTTCCGCTTTGCTCACAAAATCAATGGCTTGTCGCCATCGATTTCGGCGACGCATCCATGCGCCGCTGGAATCGCGAATAAATCGGTGATTCCTCATGAATAAATCGTTAATAATCGGCATCACGATGTTATTGCTTGGGTTTGGTTTAGGCAGTTGGCTGGACGCTGTTCTCAAGAACGAACCCTATCCTGTTGGGCATAAGAATATGCCATCGGAGTCGCAAGGGAAAACGACAGAACGAAAAATTTTGTTTTACCGAAATCCTATGAACCCTACGGTGACCTCACCGGTTCCGGCTAAAGATTCAATGGGCATGGATTATGTGCCTGTCTATGCTGAAGAAAAGAAACCGAAACAGCGCAAAATTTTGTTTTACCGCAGTCCAATGAACCCATCGGTGACTTCACCGGTTCCCGCCAAGGATGCTATGGGCATGGATTATGTACCCGTTTATGCCGATGATGGGCAAACAGGCGATGAACCGGCCGGAATGGTAAAAATCAATGGCACGATTCAACAACAAATAGCGGTTAGAACGGCAAAAGCGGTCAGGGACACATTATCTCATACAGTTCGCGCCGTTGGCCGGGTGGATTATGATGAAGAAATGCTGGTTCGGTTACATCCGAAGATTGACGGTTGGGTTGAAAAACTGTTTGTAGATAAAACAGGGCAATGGGTCAAAAAAAATACGGAGCTATTAAGTATTTATTCGCCGCAATTAGTGACGACACAGCAGGAATATTTATTGGCGCTACAGAACTTGAAAGCACCTGAGAGAAGTCCTTTCTCTGATATTCGGCGTGGTGCTGAAGAATTAGTGAAAAGCTCGCGGGAAAGATTGCAATTGCTGGATGTACCGATGCATCAAATCAAGGAATTGGAGCGTACTCGTAAAATCAAGAAAAATTTGCATATTCATTCACCGGCTAACAGCATTGTGATGAAAATTGGTGCACGGGAAGGGCAGTATGTTACTCCGGCGACCGAACTTTATATGATTGCCGATTTACATAAGGTTTGGGTTTATGCCGATATTTATGAATATGAACTGCCTTGGGTGAAAGAAAACGATCCGGTCGGAATGCATTTGGCAGGTGTCCCAGGCAAGGTTTTTAAAGGCCATGTCGGGTATATCTATCCTTATGCGGAAGCCAAAACACGAACCATCAAAGTACGCATGGTGTTTGATAACCCGGAGTTATTGTTAAAGCCGGAAATGTTTGCCGAAGTGACGATTTTCGCCAGCAAACAAGTCTATGCGGTGGTAATCCCCGATGAAGCGGTCATTCGTTCAGGAACCAGAACCCAGGTTTTCGTGGTTCGTGAGTCCGGTAAATTTGAACCTCGTCCTGTTGTGTTAGGGCTTGCTTCCAATGGCTTTGTGGCGATTTTAAAAGGACTTAAAGAGGGGGAAGAGGTGGTTACCTCTGCCCAATTCCTGATCGATTCGGAATCAAAATTACGCGAAGCCACAGCCAAAATGATGGAACCCAAAAACCATCAAGAGTCGGCTGACAAGCCCGAATCAATGGATCATGATGCAATGAAACAAGGAGAAATGAAGCATGATTGAAGGCATTATCAAAGCTTCTTTAAAAGACCGGTTTATGGTGTTGATGGCGACTGTCATTATCATCTTGATCGGTTTATGGAGCTATAAAAATACCCCTTTAGACGCCATTCCGGATTTATCCGATGTTCAGGTTATTGTGTTTACCGAATACCCAGGACAGGCGCCACAAGTGGTTGAGGATCAGGTCACTTATCCATTGACCACAGCAATGCTGGCAGTGCCCAAGGCCAAAGTGGTACGGGGCTACTCATTTTTTGGCTTGTCATTTGTCTATATCATTTTTGAAGATGGCACCGATATGTATTGGGCGCGTTCCAGGGTTCTGGAGTATCTCAATTATGTCAGTGGACGATTGCCGGAAGGAGTCAGTCCGGCGTTAGGACCCGATGCGACCGGTGTAGGCTGGGTTTATGAATATGCGTTGGTGGACAGAACCGGCAAGCATGATTTATCCCAATTACGTTCGTTACAGGACTGGTATTTGCGTTATCCGTTACAAACCGTGCCAGGTGTTTCAGAAGTTGCATCGATTGGTGGTTATGTCAAACAGTATCAGGTTGAAGTCGATCCAAATGTATTGGAGGCCTATCACATACCGCTAAGCAAGGTTATCAAAGCGATAAAAGAATCTAACAAGGATGTTGGTGGACGCTTGATAGAAATGGCTGAAACCGAATATATAGTGCGTGGCCTGGGTTATATCAGATCCATTGCCGATTTAAAAACCATACCGGTTGGCGTCGATCAAAACGGCACTCCCATTCGGTTGCAGGATGTCGCCCATATTCATTTAGGCCCTGAGTTACGGCGTGGATTGGCGGAACTCAATGGCGAAGGCGAAGTGGTTGGCGGTGTAGTGATTATGCGCTTTGGCGAAAATGCGCTGGCGACGATACAAGGGGTGAGGAAGAAACTGGAAGAATTGAGACAAGGACTACCGGAAGGCGTCGAAATTATTCCAGTCTATGACCGGGGAGATTTGATCGAACGCGCGGTCGATAGCCTCAACACTTCATTGATACAAGAACTGGGCATATTGATGGCGTTTATTGTGATGAAATGGCAAGGGCTGAACGCCAATATCATGTCATTGGGAGGAATTGCCATTACCATTGGCACCATGGTCGATGGCGCTATCGTCATGGTGGAAAATGCGCATAAACACTTGGCAAATGCTTTGGAAAAGAAAGGTTCCCCGTTAACTGTCGACGAACATTGGCAGGCCATTAAAGAATCATCCTTGGAGGTTGGTCCTGCGTTGTTTTTTTCCCTGCTGGTGATTACCGTATCTTTTCTGCCAATCTTTACCATGCAGGCGCAGGAAGGGCGATTGTTCAGTCCACTGGCTTTTACCGCAACCTATTCAATGGCTGCGGCTGCAATTCTGGCGGTGACATTAGTGCCCGTGATGATGGGTTATTTGCTGGGGGGAAAGATTATTTCGGAACATCAAAATCCGATTGTCAATGGCCAAAATAACTGAGCCAGTTTCGGCCATTAAAAGGGCGCCACTTTTCAGGTAAAAAATCAGTTATTCAGTTTGGATCTCCTCTGTACATGACAAAAATTAGCTTATGACAATTGAGCCTCATGTATTCCAGTGACAAAAGGTATGGGTTGCAAAAGAGCAATCACTTTTCTAATCATCCTTTTTGATTGAGATAAGACATTAAACAACGTTGAGCGGATACAATCTAATCCATATCGAAACAGGCTTTGCGCGAGCCGCTGATGTGTTTTGGTTTTTATTGGTAACTCGCAATCATGTTTCCATTCGCCTGCTTTATGTGACCAACAGAAAGCAATAACGGGAAGTACTAACACCCTAATCCCCAGATAGAAAGCTCTAAAAATGGAAAGAGCCCTGGTTGTATAATGGTTTGCGACGAAACAATCCATCACCCAATGGGTGCACCTGATGCTTATGAACATCTTACCGTATAAACTGAGCAAAACAAACGATCAACTGACCTCGCGCGCCGGTTTACTCACCATCGCGCACTTGATGCAATCGCTGCAGCTGGGTGAACATATTGATCAGGTATTCCCACTGCCCAAAAGCAATCGGGGAATCAAGCCATCGGCTTATCTTGAAACTCTGATTCTGATGCAGCATGAGGGCAGTTTTCACCTGGATGATGTGCGTCACCTCCATGACGAAAGCGCGTTGCTTTCGGTGTTGGGGATGAAACAAATGCCAAGGTCCAGTGCGCTGGGCGATTGGTTGCGATGCATGGGGCGCCAGTCAATCGCTTTCAGCGGCTGGAAAGCGGTGAACCGGCGCATTCTGGCAGCCGCTTTGCAGCGTAAAAAAAGCATTACGCTGGATATTGATGCCACCGAAATCATCGCCAATAAGCGTGGGGCGCAATGGACCTATAAGAAAAACCGCGGTTATATGCCAATGGTCGGCCATATCGCTGAGACCGGTCAGGTTGTGGCGTGCGATTTCAGGGCGGGTAATGATTCGCCAGCGAAAGAAAACCTGGAATTCATCCAACATTGCCAAGACAGTTTGCCGAAAGGTGTTCATATTAAAAAACTACGCATCGATGCGGCAGGCTATCAACAAAAAATTATCGAATACGTCGACCAACAGCACATTCAATACGGCATTCGGGCAAAAATGAGCCGGGCGGTTAAAGAACACATTGAACAGTTGAGCGAAACCAATTGGCGGCCCATGACTCACCGCAATGGCGAGGTTAGCCAAAGCCGGCAAACGTATCGCATGCTGCATTGTATCGGCGATTATGATCAGCCGTTTACCCTGGTCATTCAGCGAATCCCCCTGAAAGGTCAGGCCTCACTGGACCTGGATGATGCGGATGGTCAGGAACAACTGGAAGACAGTCGCTACATATATCGCGCCATCGCCACCAATCGGGATGATCTGTCAGACAGCGACATCATCCACTGGTACAACCAGCGCGGCGAAGACAGTGAAAACCGCATCAAGGAACTGAAACACGACTTTGGTGGCGACACGCTGCCTTGTACAGATTTTGACGCGAATGCACTTTATTTTCATATCTGCGCACTCTCCTACAACCTGTTTGCGCTGATGCGGCAACTCTTGCCGGAAAAGTTGGCGCACCATCGCGCTATCACTCTGCGCTGGCGTCTTTATGGCATCGCCGCCAAAATCACCCGAACCGCGCGTCAACTGATCATCAAGGTCAAAGACTGCCATCGATGCCTGTTTGAGCAGGTACTAACTGCACTTGGGTCGATAGAATCACCGCCGATATAGAACATAAACAATAATAAACAGCATTCACGCACGTCGTCCCCAGGACAGGTGCGCTTTTAATCCAGCGCATTCGCCGAAAATAGCGAATTCGGCTGCGATAACACGAGGATTTGACGAAAATTGAACGAATAATCGTTGCAAACATCCCGATTATCGCCCCGGCGCAGGCTGATATCAGCTTTTTTGTGGCTGAGAGCCGAGGTTGATGGGTCTATTTGGGGATTTGGGTAACAATTTTTTGATCCGAAGATAACCGACTACACGCGTTTCCTCAAGTTTGAATCCCCGTTCTTTTAAACAGCCAAAAAGCGTTTTGATATCCCAACGCAAGCCATAAATTTTAATCGCATCAGGGTTCAAATGCTGACAGACGATGATTAATAACTCACCATCACTCAGCCGTAACCCACTGAGATAAATTGAACAATTTCCCAAATAGCGCGCTGTTGAGAGGTGTCGTGTGCTACCCGGCTTAAGCCCATAAAACAAACGCTCTACGCGTATTCGCTGGCCTTGGGCATTGGTTGTCCAGGCGTTGTTGCGAATACGGATATAAAAGGGAATCTCTTGCTCAAACAACCAGCCCATCCATTCGTCTCCAATAAACTCCCGATCAGCCAAAAGACCTTTGATGTGATGTCGGCCAGACTGCGCAATAAAGCGTTTCATCAGCGCTATACGTTCCTTCGTATTAGAGTTGCCCCGCTTGTTTAAAGGCAACCAATACACAGGAATGGCGGCACCCCGATAAACCACGGCAAGCACCAGCAGATTAATATTGGTTTTACCCCACTTCCAATTCGTCCTGTCTAACGTCAGATAGTAATCCTGATCAGTGAAACCAAACAGTTTCATGATGAAATGAGCGACTTCATTGTAATCCAGCCAATGGTCACTGAAAAATCGTTGCATCCGTCGATATCGTGAGGAAATTTTTGCCCGACGGGGAAAGAATACGGCGAGCTGGGCCAGATTGACCGTGCTAACTGCCATCAAAGCAATTAACATACCCACAAAACAAACGATTCTTGCCTTGTTCCATTGAAAGTGCTCAGTTAATATGACGGTCAGCTCGTTGATTTGTAATGTCCCGTTATTCATATTCGCTAAAACAAAATGCGGTATTTAATTACATTTCAACGAGCTACGCCAGCTTTTAATATTTTTTGTCATGTACAGAGTTGGATCTCAGTCGATAGCTTTCCCCTCCCGGCATAAAAATGTGTGAATGATGAATGAGTCGGTCGACAATCGGCACGGCGATATTGTCATCGATGAAAAATTCTCCCCAGTTGGTGAATTCCTTGTTGGTGGTCAGAATGATCGAGCGGTATTCATACAGCGTGTTAATCAGTTGAAACAGGTTGTGCATCCCTTGTTTGTTCAACGGTAAATAGCCCGGTTCATCGATGATCAAAACGTCGAATTTGGCCAACTGGTTGATTTTCTTTTTCAGCTCACCTTTGAGTTCGGCAATCTCCAGCATTTCAATCAGTCCCGGCGCGGTATTGAAGCTGACCTTGTAGCCGGCCTCAATCGCCTTCAGGCCGATGCCGATGGACAGGTGGGTTTTACCGACCCCGGGCGGGCCAATGAAGACGATGTTTTCGCGGTTGTCGATGAAACCAAAGTCCAGCAGGCTGTTGATTTCCCGTTTGCTGATGGTGGTCTGTACGCGGTAGTCGAACTCATCCAGGCTTTTTTGCACAGGGAATCCGGCGCGTTTGCGGTTTTGCTCGATGCGTTTTTGGTTGCGCTGTTGTCGCTCCAAGTCCACCAGGCTTTCGGCAAAGTGCAGGCAGGAGCTTTCGTTGGCTTCTGCCTGACTGAGCAGGGTGGCCAGTTGTCCGGCAATGCCCGCCAGGCACAGACTGCGGTATTTTCCGGCAACGCTGTCAATGGATGACATGGCTCACCTCCTGACCAGTCGACTGGCCATTCAGGACGCGATAGCGTTCCAGTTTTGTGGGCGCTTTCTGGCGCGTAGTTGTTATCTGTGCAGTGGCCTTCTCATGGGTACTTCGCGCTGGGTGGTGTTGCCAGGCGTCCAGACAATCCTTGAAACCTGTTGCGGTGAGCTGTGTTCGATCCAGGATACGCATCAGTACTTCATCGCTCACCGGGCCGTATTGTGACGTCCATTGCTTGAGGATCTGTTTGACGCTCGGTAACTGGTCTTTGTCGATTTTCGGCGAGGTGGCTTTCAGTAATGCACACAATGCCTGACTGGCGTCAGCCCCTTTTCCCGGTCGTTCCTGGATGTCCTGCTCCAGTTGCTGGATATATTGACCTTTATCACGATAATGATCGGTGTTCTTGATGATCTGGCCTTTTTCCAGGCGCAGGGTATGTTCGGCAATCTTCTGGCCGGTCGAGAGGTCAGCGATCCGTAATTGACCGTGTTCGACTTTTACCGCCACCTGCGCCCTTTGATAAGCCATGGGCACTGAGTATTTGTTTCCCTGCCAGGCTATCAGGCCGGTTTTGTCCACTTTGCGGGTGACCCTGGCCTGCGCTGGATTCTCGCTGACGCAAGACGGTGTCAGGTACGGCAGCATCCTGTCCTGTTCTTCGTTTCGATAGTGCATGGCCGGCTGTTGACCGGTGCTGCCATGAACACGCTGGTTGGCAATCGTGTCCAGCCAGTCGGACAGATACCTTTCCAGCCCAGACCAGTCCGTAAAGGTTTCCCCATAGAGACCGTTTTGCCTGACGTATTTGACCCCGGCTTCAACCTTGCCTTTACTTTCCGGGTCATAGCCTTCGCAGGCACGGATATGGAAGCCGGCCGCTGTGGCGTACTGATGAAAACGTTGATTGAGCTCCAGCTCCCGAAACACTTCACTGATCACCACCAGTCTGGTTTGATCATAAACACATTCAGCTGGCATGCCGCCGAAATAGCGAAATGCCGCATCGTGCTGCTGAATCAGAGTTTCCGTATCAATGGGCCGGTCGGATACAGATACATACATCAGCCTGGAACAAGACAGCACAAACACCATGAAATACACTGTAGTTTCCACACCGCCAATCATGACACCACGCAACTCGCCGCCATCGACCTGACACTGTTCGCCCGGCACCATGTCCAGTACCGGTTCATAATAGCGCTGCTGCTTGACGCTGATTTCCTGCTTCAACGCTTGAATGTAGCGGCGTACCGAACGGTCGGAAACCGCCAGCATCTCCTCTTTGGCTTTCAATTTGCGCAGCACCTTGACCGCCGACAAGCCCGGCCAGGTCTCAAGCAGATGGATAATATACTCCCGGTAGTCATCCAGTTTTTTACCACGCTCTGTGGTTGCCTGTAAGGCCGTAATTTCAGCCTCTGTCAGTTTCAGGTACTTCGAGACTGTATGCCGGGAAATACCCGGTTGTCTGGCAATCTTGCGCATCGATAAGCCATTGCCTTCGTTGTATAACGCTTTGATTTGATGAATCACGTTCCACTCCTTCACAGGACTCCCTGAAAAAATTCAGGGACTCTCTCAGATTTATTTCAATAAATAAAGTCTGAAAAAGTGGCTCACTTTTGTTGGCCAGTTGTAACTACTCAGCGTAAATAAGTAAAAAAACTGCTTGACACGATTTTAGCGTTATTTTTGATTTTCTAACGGCAACACCTGGCGCAAGAGGTTTACTGTATTAGCCTGCGTTAGTTGAGGCGTGTTGCCTTATAAGCACTGCCCGATAGCCCTGCTGCCGTGCATTTCTAAAATACGATGACGGGCAACACAGAGGCAAAAATTCGTATTTCAAAAGCCATGAGACAATAGTCCTGTAGAAGTTACGCATTGACAACAGATCGGAATTTTGGGTTTAAATGATTCATATTTGGCATAAAGGTGTCGATAAACGAAGCCATAACATCGTTGAATAAATTCCGCTGTACGCCATAGCAATTATTAATCACGTCTGCAAAGCTCAATTTTTGTAATTGAACAAAGCCACAAATTGCAGAAAAAATATGATTATTTATTGCTCTTTTATTGCGAACCTGGAACCGCTCAATATTACACACCTGCTTTATTGCCCGATGATATTGCTCAATCTGCCAATGCCTGTCATGTTGTTCGGTAAATGCTTTCTTGTCAAAAACAGCGGTTTTTTCTTCATCAGGTAGTGAACTTATGTAATGGCGAACTTGTTCTTTCAAGGTCGTCCGAAATAATTTCACATACCCAAAATTTTTGAGCCAAACCATTAAGCCGTCTTCCGGGATTTCTAATTGCCTGACTTGAACCCATGAACCTTTTTCAACAGAGACTAATCGATTACCTTCCACTGCAAAGAATAATCCTGTCTGATGATTTCTTGTCAATTTAAGATTATCCACGCAACTGTACCAGCTATCTCCTGTTATAAAACCAGGTTCTAGTCCCCAAGCTAATACTTCGGTCAGCATGTCTTGAAAATAGTCATTTTTTGTCTTTCCTTCCGCCTTATCGACCACCCGGAAATTCAGTGGTTGGTGTTTTCCTTGAATGTCTGTGTAGTACAACGTGACAAGATTGATTCCCTTGACTGCTCCATGATGTTTTCCCGACCAAAAATAACTGACATATGCCATATATTGGCTATAAGGTTTATCAAGAACACTATCGTCAACACTCAAGGTTCCGCCCTTTAAATTCAGGCTTGCGCTGGCTTCATTGTATAAATCTCGCCCAGTGTAATGCTCCCGATTTAGAAATCGATTTACGCTATCATGTGATATTGACATGACTTCTCCTAATCGTCGACAACTAGCTTGTTTCGGCTCACTTAATAAAAAATCAATATACATGGGTAATGTACAGCAGGCTGTTGAGGGGCGTGTTATTTCTCTTATCAAGGTTTGCCTTGCATTGACTTTGGGATTTTTTAAACCCATAGTTTAACATTGCCTGTCAATGCGTAACTTCTATCCTGTACTTAAACCCACAGGCCGTTTCATTGAAGATTGATTCCATTGATGTAGAGGCTGCCATTACCAATGCCCGGCAGCTGATTGAAGATGAAGCCGATTTATCTCCGGCGCTGCGGTCTTCGCTGGAGATATTGTTGTTGCTGGTCACGCTCTTGATGCATCGGCTCGGACTTAACAGCAGTAACAGTTCCAGGCCGCCATCAAGTGATCCTGATCGTAAAAGGAAAGCACGGGCCGGATCAGAAAAACCAGGTGGTGGACAGAAAGGGCATATTGGCACCACGCTGGTTAAAGTCGATGATCCCGATGACGTTATCTCCATCAAGATTGATCGCCGTACCTTGCCAGCCGGAAGCTACACGGCAGATGGCTTTGAAACCCGGCAGGTATTTGATATTGATATTTCACGGATTGTGACGGAATATCGTGCGCAAAGGCTTATCGATGAACAAGGTCGTCGGTTTGTTGCTCCTTTTCCCGAGGGCGTAACAAAAGCCGTGCAATATGGTGACCAACTCAAGGCGCACGCCGTGTATCTTTCGCAGTACCAATTATTGCCCTGCCAGCGCATCAAGGATTATTTTTCCGATCAATTACAGATCCCCATCAGTGAAGGTTCGCTGGTTAATTTCAATCAACCAGCCTTTGAGAAGCTGGCATCCTTTGAGCCGATTTGCAAGCAAAGACTGGCGGCAGCTTCTGTTGTACATGCCGATGAAACGGGCATTAACATCAATGGCGCCAGGTACTGGTTGCATTGTGCTTCTAATGATTTATGGACACATTATTTTCCCCATGTAAAACGGGGCAAGGAAGCGATGGATGTCATTGGCATCCTGCCTGACTTTCATGGCATTTTATGCCACGATCACTGGAAGCCTTACTACAAGTCCCCCTTCACTCATGCCTTGTGCAATGCGCATCATCTGCGTGAACTGACCCGTGCCCGGGAGCAGGATGGACAGCAGTGGGCCAAAGAAATGGAAACCCGGTTAAAAAAGATCAATCAGGTCGTCGATGATGCAGGGGGGAAGCTTGAAGCAAGAAAAGCGGCCTGTTATCGACGACGATATCGAGATTTATTAGAGAAAGCACAAATTGAATGTCCGCCACCAACCCCGTTGCCCGGTAAACCCAAACGTGGGCGCCTCAAGCGCAGTAAATCCAGAAACTTACTGGAACGGCTGATCAATTACCCGGATGATGTCTTACGCTTTATGAGAGAAATAGATGTGCCATTTACTAATAATCCCGGTGAGAATGATATCCGCATGACCAGGGTGCAGCAAAAAATATCGGGGTGTTTCAGGAGTGAGCAGGGTGCCATCACCTTCTGCCGTATTCGGGGATATCTATCCACTTGTCGTAAACATCATGTCAGTGCCTCTGAAGCGTTGGTACTGGTATTTAAGGGGAAATTACCGGAATTTACTCAGTGACCTGATGCTTTTGGTAAAATACGCTGAGTAGTTACGGCCAGTTTTGGTCTATTTTAATTGGCCATTAACACCGATCAATCGATTACTACATGCCATGCATACACCAACGTTAAAACTGGCGATGCGCTGGCGTGGAGTAACCATGATTCTTGCCTTTTTATTGCTGGCAGCTACTTGGTATCCCTATTCCAAATTAGGCAGCGAGTTTATGCCACCTTTGGATGAGGGCGATATTCTCTATATGCCGACCACTTTTCCTGGTATTTCCATTACCAAAGCCAAGGAATTACTACAACAAACCGACAAGATTTTAAAAACCTTTCCGGAAGTCCACCATGTATTTGGTAAAGTGGGGCGTGCGGAATCGGCGACCGATGCCGCTCCGTTATCGATGATCGAAACTGTTATTCGGCTAAAACCGAAAGATCAATGGCCTGATCCAGACAAAACCACACAGCAATTGATGAGCGAAATGGATAAGGCTATCCAGTTTCCAGGCGTTGCCAACGTATGGACCATGCCAATCAAAACTCGTATCGATATGTTGTCGACCGGCATCAAAACACCTATTGGTATCAAAGTTTCTGGCGAAGACTTGAATGTCTTGCAAAGAATTTCCAAGGATATCGAGCAAGCCATGAAAACCATGCCAGAAACCTTGTCAGCTTTCGGTGACCGGGCGGTTGGTGGTTACTATCTGGATTTTGATATAGACCGGGAAAAGGCCTCGCGTTATGGGCTTACTGTCGGGGATGTGCAAAGTGTTATCCAAAGCGCCGTGGGCGGCATGAATGTGACCGAAACCGTGGAAGGTTTGGAACGCTATCCGGTCAATGTCCGTTACCCTAGAGAATTGCGTGATAATCTGGAAAATCTGCGCCGTGTGTTGATTCCGACGCCGACCGGGGCGCAAATACCATTGGTCATGGTCGCCAAACTGGCACTGCGGCGAGGCCCGCCGGCGATAAAAAGCGAGGACGCCAGACCTAATGCCTGGATTTATGTCGATTTGAACACCTCAGATATAGGGGGCTTCGTCGTCAAAGCCAAACGGTGCTGGCGGAACAGGTCAATATCCCCCCAGGTTATACGGTGTTCTGGTCCGGCCAGTTTGAATATATGGAACGGGCGGCAAAACGCTTGCAAATTGTCGTTCCGGCTACCTTGTTGATCATCTTTTTACTGCTTTATTTCAACTTCCGTAATGTCAGTGAACCGGTATTGATCATGCTGGCCTTGCCGTTTGGCGTGATTGGCGGTATCTGGCTGATTTACCTGAATGGCTATAACTTATCGGTCGCGGTATATGTTGGCTTTATCGCCTTGGCCGGCATGGCCGCAGAAATTGGCGTGTTGGTGCTGAGTTTTATCGATCAGGAAGTCGCCAAGCGCCGCTTGGAAAGTGACAGGCCTTTATCGACAGCAGATATTCGTCAGGCTGCGCAATCGGCGACTTCACTCAGGGTGCGTCCGGTGGCGATGACCGCCGTTTCCACCATGGCTGGATTGATTCCCATTATGTACAGCACCACCACAGGCTCAGATGTCACGCATAGGATTGCCGCGCCGATGCTGGGCGGTATGTTGACGGTGTTGATCTTGAATTTGCTGGTTTTACCCGTGGCATACAGCTTCGTGTTGCAATTTCAGGAATGGCGGAAAAGGATGGAGCAACAATAAAGTAGCCTGGATGAAGTGAAACGGAATCCGGGATGACCGGTGCAAGGAACAAAGCGTCGGTGGGGGGTATGTGTTAAAAGCTTGTTTCATGCTGTGGTATTAAATACAATACCATAACATGAGACAAGTTAAAGTAGTTATTGACACGAATGTACTGGTTGCTGCTTTGAAGTCGAAACGGGGCGCATCATATAAGTTGATCACTCATTTGGCGAGTAATAGCTATAAACCAAATATTTCTGTTCCTTTGTTTTTCGAATATGAGTCAGTAGCAAAAAGAACAGGAATGCTGAATGGGCTTACAGAAAACGACATTAACATCATTCTTGATTATTTTCTGAGCAAATCAAGTATTCGGAAAATATTTTATTTATGGCGTCCCTATCTTAAAGACCCAAAAGATGATCTTGTTCTTGAAGTCGCAGTAGAGTCAGGGAGTGAATACATTATCACATTTAACAAACGTGATTTTCGAGGTATTGATCAGTTTGGTATTAAAGCAGTCACACCACAGGAATTTATGAGAGAGGCAGGTATTTAAATGAGCACGCTTAGTTTAAGGTTGCCAGATTCCTTGCATGAAGAAGTCAGGTTATTGGCAAAGAAGGAGGGAATTTCAATCAATCAATTTATATCATCTGCTGTAGCAGAGAAAATGTCTGCATTGCTAACAGAAGAATATCTAATGCAGCGTGCTAAACAAGGAGATGAAAAATTGTTTTTTGAAGTCATGTCCAAAATTCCCGATACAGAAGCAGAAGAAAAGGACATGTTGTAAAAACGTATAAAGAGCCTCGTAGGCGCAGGTCTTATAACAGGTAGCCTGGATGAAGTGAAACGGAATCCGGGATGATCGGCGCATGGAATGTCCCGTATTCCGCGTTGCTCCATACGGGCTACGGTAATGTTTTCGAAAAATGAAATGGCAAGGAGGGCTATCGACTTGATGGGGGGGCGGAAATCGCATTTCAACTTTGCGTCCGTTAACACATCAAGTAGCCTGGATGAAGTGAAACGGAATCCGGGATGGCCGGTGCAAGGAATGCCCCGTATTCCGCGTTGCTTCATACGGGCTACGGTAATGTTTTCGAAAAATGAAATGGCAAGGTGGACTATCGACTTGATGGGGGGCGGAAATCGCATTTCAACTTTGCGTCCGTTAACACATCAAGTAGCCTGGTTGAAATGAAACGGAATCCGGGATGACCGGTGCAAGAAATGCCCCGTATTCCGCGTTGCTCCATACGGGCTACGGTAATGTTTTCGGAAAATGAGATGGCAAGGTGGACTATCGACTTGATGGGGGGCGTAAATCGCATTTCAAATTTGCGTCCGTTAACACATCAAGTAGCCTGGATGAAATGAAACGGAATCCGGGATGACCGGTGCAAGAAATGCCCCGTATTCCGCGTTGCTCCATACGGGCTACGGTAATGTTTTCGAAAAATGAGATGGCAAGGTAGGCTATCGACTTGATGGGGGCGGAAATCGCATTCCAACTTTGCTCCGTTGACACATCAAGTAGCCTGGATGAAGTGAAACGGAATCCGGGATGATCGGTGCAAGGAATATCCCGTATTCCGCGTTGCTCCATACGGGCTACGGTAATGTTTTCGAAAAATGAGATGGCAAGGTAGGCTATCGACTTGATCGGGTGGCGGAAATCGCATGTCCAGGTTGCGCTCGCTGACAAATCAAGGATGATTTGTTCTGTGTTCCCTTAACGTATTGAAACTGCGCTATTACTTCCTTAACAGTCAAAGGATAATAAAATGAAACATCAACACACAAAAGATGAATCTCCCTGTTGCCAGCACGAGCATTCTCAGGCAGTGGATAAAAAGGTGAATACGCAACAAGGAATGTAGAAGTTACGCATTGACAGGCAATGTTAAACTATGGGTTTAAAAAATCCCAAAGTCAATGCAAGGCAAACCTTGATAAGAGAAATAACACGCCCCTCAACAGCCTGCTGTACATTACCCATGTATATTGGTTTTTTATTAAGTGAGCCGAAACAAGCTGGTTGTCGACGATTAGGAGAAGTCATGTCAATATCACATGATAGCGTAAATCGATTTCTAAATCGGGAGCATTACACTGGGCGAGATTTATACAATGAAGCCAGCGCAAGCCTGAATTTAAAGGGCGGAACCTTGAGTGTTGACGATAGTGTTCTTGATAAACCTTATAGCCAATATATGGCATATGTCAGTTATTTTTGGTCGGGAAAACATCATAGAGCAGTCAAGGGAATCAATCTTGTCACGTTGTACTACACAGACATTCAAGGAAAACACCAACCACTGAATTTCCGGGTGGTCGATAAGGCGGAAGGAAAGACAAAAAATGACTATTTTCAAGACATGCTGACCGAAGTATTAGCTTGGTGACTGGAACCTGGTTTTATAACAGGAGATAGCTGGTACAGTTGCGTGGATAATCTTAAATTGATAAGAAATCATCAGACAGGATTATTCTTTGCAGTGGAAGGTAATCGATTAGTCTCTGTTGAAAAAGGTTCATGGGTTCAAGTCAGGCAATTAGAAATCCCGGAAGACGGCTTAATGGTTTGGCTCAAAAATTTTGGGTATGTGAAATTATTTCGGACGACCTTGAAAGAACAAGTTCGCCATTACATAAGTTCACTACCTGATGAAGAAAAAACCGCTGTTTTTGACAAGAAAGCATTTACCGAACAACATGACAGGCATTGGCAGATTGAGCAATATCATCGGGCAATAAAGCAGGTGTGTAATATTGAGCGGTTCCAGGTTCGCAATAAAAGAGCAATAAATAATCATATTTTTTCTGCAATTTGTGGCTTTGTTCAATTACAAAAATTGAGCTTTGCAGACGTGATTAATAATTGCTATAGCGTACAGCGGAATTTATTCAACGATGTTATGGCTTCGTTTATCGACACCTTTATGCCAAATATGAATCATTTAAACCCAAAATTTCGATCTGTTGTCAATGCGTAACTTCTAGAATGTATGTTTGTCCCATGCATCCTGAAGTCATTCGAGACCAACCTGGCGACTGTCCCATTTGTGGCATGAAGCTGGAAGCACAGGGAGGGGAACAAGAAGAAGATGATAGTGAGTTTCGCAGTATGAACCAGCGATTCTGGGTATGTCTGGTATTGACGGCGCCATTATTTGTTTTGGCTATGGTGCTGGATTTATTGCCGGATTGGTTGCCGGAACAACTCACCACGCAAAAGGCGCAATGGCTTCAATTCGCCTTGGCGACACCGGTCGTGTGGTGGGGAGGATGGCCCTTTTTCCAAAAGGGCTGGGCCTCGATTATTCATCGCAGTCTCAATATGTTTACCTTGATTGCTTTGGGGATAGCCGTTGCCTGGGGTTACAGCGTGGTCGCCACTT
This sequence comes from Methylomarinum sp., assembly GCA_965277025.1. GTDB lineage: Bacteria > Pseudomonadota > Gammaproteobacteria > Methylococcales > Methylomonadaceae > Methylomarinum. The sequence goes on along the minus strand of OZ255706.1, from coordinate 3,499,296 downwards.
TCTGGCCGCACATATTTCCCGCAGTGATGCGCAGTCCGGACGGGACTGTCGGCGTTTATTTCGAGGCCGCTGCAGTTATCACTACCCTGGTGTTATTGGGGCAGGTATTGGAATTGCGCGCCCGTAGCCAAACCAGTGCGGCGATTAAATTATTATTAGGTTTAGCGCCCAAAAGTGCCCGCTTGATTAAAGACAATGGTGAAGAAATCGATATTCCGCTGGAACAGGTCAAGCCCGGTGATATTTTACGCGTTAGACCAGGCGAAAAAATTCCGGTGGATGGCGTAGTGCTGGAAGGCGTCAGTTCGGTGGATGAATCCATGGTGACGGGGGAGTCGATTCCGGTCGAAAAAACTGAAGGAGATCATCTGATTGGCGCAACTGTCAATGGTACAGGCAGTATAAAGATGAAAGCCGAGAAAGTCGGCAGTGATACCTTGTTGTCGCAAATTGTTCACATGGTCAGCGAAGCGCAACGCAGCCGTGCGCCGATTCAGAAATTAGCGGATATCGTTGCCGGTTACTTTGTTCCGGTCGTTATTCTGGTCGCCATAGCTACTTTTTTTATCTGGTGAACAGTAGGGCCAGAGCCACGTTTGGCTCATGCAGTTGTCAATGCGGTGGCGGTGCTGATTATTGCCTGTCCTTGCGCATTGGGACTGGCTACGCCCATGTCGATTATGGTTGGAACGGGGCGTGGGGCGATGGCCGGCGTATTGATCAAGAATGCCGAAGTGCTGGAAATTATGGAGAAGGTCGATACTCTGGTTGTTGATAAAACGGGTACTTTGACTGAAGGCAAACCGCAACTCAGTTTCGTAAAAGCCTTCAATAATTTCACTGATCAGGATGTCTTGCAACTGAGCGCCAGTCTGGAGCGGGTTAGTGAACACCCCCTGGCGCAAGCCATTGTTCAGGGTGCGGAAAAACAAAGCATCGAATTATTGCCTGTCGAGGACTTTTCATCACTAACCGGACGAGGCGTGATCGGCAAGATAAATAATAAAGTTGTGGCATTGGGTAACCGTACTTTGATGCAAGAACAAAACGTAGATTTCAAACCCCTTATCGAGCCAGCTGAAACCTTGCGCCAGGATGGGCCGACAGTGATGTTTGTCAGTATAGATGGTAAAGCCGCCGGCCTTATTGGGGTGGCTGATCCCATCAAGCAGTCGACCGAAGAAGCCTTGAAACAACTTCATCAGGAAGGCATCAAGGTCGTGATGTTGACTGGCGACAGTAAAACGACCGCCGAAGCGGTGGCCAGGAAGTTGGGTATAGATCAGGTGAAAGCAGAAGTTCTGCCTGAGCAGAAAACAGCGGTTGTCAAGGAATTACAGCAGCAGGGTCATGTTGTCGCCATGGCTGGAGATGGTATCAATGATGCGCCGGCTTTGGCCCAGGCCGATGTCGGCATCGCCATGGGAACCGGCACGGATGTCGCTATGGAAAGTGCTGGCGTCACGCTGGTGAAAGGTGATTTGCTGGGCATAGCCAAAGCGCGTCGGTTGAGCCGGGCGACAATGAAAAATATTCGACAAAACCTGTTTTTTGCATTTATCTATAATGCACTTGGCATACCGGTAGCAGCGGGAGTTTTGTATCCATTTTTTGGATTGCTGTTATCACCGATGATTGCCGCTGCGGCGATGAGTTTCAGTTCGGTATCGGTGATCTTCAACGCATTACGATTACGCAGGCTTTCTTTGTAAGGAAATGCTGAATTAATCATCCCTGCTGTCAACGGCCGCAAAGCGTTGTGTGATTTCAGTTTTTTTAACAGGCTGTTGAAAAACGCCCCTATGCCTCCGGCTCCAGCCCTTCATTTTGGGTTAAATTTACCTCTGGATGGCCTGATTAGCCAGGTTTTCCGGTATCAGCCGGTTTATATTGCCCTTTCGAGGCTTTATTTCCACCTTTTGGCGGATTTCAGGCACAACGGTGCCTACGCAGTTGAATAACGCCATTGTAACAGGGTCATCAGGCGGGTCAGGTTATACGCTGCGAAGGTGAATACGGTTTGGGCAGTCACTTTTTTCACTCCGCGAAATCGGGTTTGACGTAATCCCCCAACAGTTTTGCTCCAGCCAAAGACTTCTTCGATCCGTTTACGGATTTTGAGACTGCTGGTATAGCCTGGGTGTCGGGTCGTCCGCTTGTCAATCGCCGAACCTTTCGCTTTTTGAGTTACATGCGGGGTCACCTTCATGGCGCGAAGCTCGGCAACGAAGTTTTGGGTATCATAGTTTTTGTCACTGCCCACTGTGGCACCCGCTTTTTTGACGCTGCGTTTGATCATTTTTGTCGCCGCCTCCCGCCCGGCCGTTCCGGTCGCCTGGGTCACTTCAACATCGACGACCAAACCATGGCGATTTTCCATGAGTGCATGGCCCGGAAAAGCGAATTGGGCTTTATCGCCCTGACTTTTTTTATACATCCTTGCTTCCGGGTCCGTTGTCGATTCATGCGTGTCGTTACAGCGTTTCTCGCCTTTGAAGTTGACACCCGGATTGCGGGTGGAATCCTCCGGCGGCCGGCTCGAACCGTCTTTGGCCTTGATGCTTTTCACAGAAGCCCAGGCCTTGATTAGCGTGCCATCAACCGAAAAGTGTTCGTCGGAGACTAAATCCTGCCATTCGGCCAGGCACAGCGCACGATCAAAAAACAAACGACTCACGCGCTCATTCAATAGACGGTCACGATTGGCGCTGAACGTTGAATGATCCCAAACCTCATCATCCATTGATAAGCCGACAAACCAACGATACAGCAGATTGAAATCAATGTGTTCGATCAGTTGCCGCTCCGAACGAATGGAAAACAGGATTTGCAACAAACTGGCACGGAGTAAACGCTCGGGAGGAATTGACGCCCGGCCCCGTCGGGAATACAGGTCATCGAACTCCTCATCCAGAGTAGTCAATAGAATATCGACCAAATATCGTAGTTTGCGTAAAGGATGATCACCCGGAATTCTAGATTCCAGTGTCCGATAACTGAATAATTCGTTTTGGGTATAATCAATGCCGCGCATAACAAATAAAAAATCGGGGAATATCAAATGGATTGAATCATTTTACCATAAATAACAATTAGTTATGTAATCAAATGCCAATTATGGCAACGAAACAATGCGGCCTCCAGGTTGGATTAAATCAACAGCCTGTTAAAAGGAAAGAGCTTGCGGCGACCTGTTTTGGCGACGCCTCCGTGCGCCGCTTGGCATTGTGAGTAAATCAGCGATTCAGAAGACGCTGTGTGTGAATTCACGGCTTGTTGTAAATTTAGGCGGTGCGCTTCAAATTCAACGGCATTTAGTTTATGATTCCCCAATGCGTTATCTGTCTCATCGTTTAATTGTTTTGTTGTTATTGTTTCTCCAGGGGTTTACGCCTTTGGTGCATGCGCATGTCGATGCAACGGGTTTTGACAGCAACAATGGTATCCATATCGATGGAATGGATTTTGCGTTCAGCGAGCAGTCCCAATTATCTGATTTTGACCAGGCAGGTTATTATCCGCTGGCCATAGGCGTCAATTGCGCTATTCAGCCAAAGCGAAACGCCGATAAAAAAACGAAAATCATCCATTCTGATTTCGCCATTTCGTTCAATTTTGTCACGCCCATTCGTCGGGATATTGAAAAACTGATTGCTTTTTCTCCACCGTCCACCGGTTTTTATACACTTCTCGCTTCTGATTCTGCGCCCCGCGCTCCTCCTTTATCTCCTTCAATTAAATAAAGTTTACCGGCTTTTTTCGCCGGTATTCAACTGTTTTATCGCTGTTTTAGCGTAACGATTCGGCTTATTTTCTGCCGCCGAAGCATAGCCAATCAACAACTTAACGCTTCGTCCGCCCACTATGTAGAATAGTTATATTACTGATTTAATTTGAGAATTTTTGCTTTTCGCCAATGGTGAGTAATTACTTTACTTGTTATGCGATTCATACCATTTATCGAAAAACCTTGAACAAAGTATTTTCGGGATAACTGTTTAATTTAAGGAAAGTCACCATGAGAGTTTTATGGTTTGTTTTATTGATCGTTAATGTCGCACCGCTGCTCGCTGTTGAGAAAATTGTCTTAACGCCTGAGCAGATTGAAAACCTGGGTATTCAATTGGGACATTGCAGCGCTATCGATTCGGTTCCTGTCCTGGAAGCGCCCGCCATCGTGAGCGTTCCGCCAAATAACGATGCGATTGTCAGCGCACCGCAAGCGGGATTGGTTGACAAGATCAGGGTTTCTCTGGGTGAGACGGTTAAAAAGGGGCAGGTGTTGGCGACCCTGAAGAGTCCTGATTTATTGGCCCTGCAATTAAAACATTTACAAGTGATCAATGATTTGCAGTTGGCCCGGGCCGCCTATCTCCGGGAAAAGAAATTACATCAGGAAGGGGTGATTGCCGCCAAGCGATGGTTACAGGCGAAGGCCAAATATACGGTGTTGCGTTCACGTTTGAACGAAACCCGGCAATTGTTGAAAATCGCCGGATTTTCCGATCGGGCGATTAAAAAGCTGGAAAAAACGCATCAATTGAGCAGCCAACTGGATATAGCCGCTCCTATTTCCGGAACGATACTGAAAGCCTATATTTCCATCGGAGAGCGCGTCGATGTGCTGGCGCCTTTGTTCCGGGTCGCCAACCTGGAGAGCTTATGGCTGGATATCAGTGTGCCTCAGCAACGCATCAATGACATTCATATCGGTGATCAAGTCGTGATTCGGGCGCTGCAGGTCAAGGGCAGTATTTTTCTGCTGACCCGGAATGTCAATGTTGATAATCAGACAATTCTGGTGCGCGCCAGAATTGAACAGGGGCTTGATCAGGTTCGTCCCGGACAGGCGCTCAAGGTTCAAATCCGTCATAAAGAAGATCGACCGATGTGTAAAATCAACAATTCCGCATTGGCGAGTTTTGATGGTAAAACCTATGTTTTCATGCGTAACGAGAATGGCTTTTCCGCCACGCCGGTAAAGGTGTTGGGCCGGGAGGGACAGGCAAGTATTATTTCCGGGAACATTCGAGCCAGTGACAACGTTGCCGTCAAAGGGGCGGTTGCGTTGAAAGCCCGGTTGTCAGGTTTGGGTGGAGATGAATAATGGCGGCATTGATTCGTTTTGCTTTGACACAGCGCCTGTTAATGTTATTGGCGACCTTGTTGATTATTGGCGCAGGCTATAACGCGTTTAAACAAATTCCCATCGATGCTTTTCCCGATGTGTCGCCAACGCAGGTCAAAATTATCGTTAAGATGGCTGGCATGCCGCCCGAAGAAATCGAAGCGCGTATCACCGCGCCGATTGAAGTGGAATTATTGGGTATTCCGCATCAAACCATGCTGCGTTCCATCGCCAAATATTCATTGACAGACATTACCATCGATTTTGAAGAAGGAACCGATATTTACTGGGCCAGACAACAAGTGGCCGAGCGCTTGTCCGTCGCCTGGAGTAATTTACCGGCTGGCGCGGAAGGCGGCATTGCGCCGTTGACAACGCCACTGGGCGAAATGTTCATGTTTACCATTGAAGGCGGTGATTTAAGCCTGATGGAGCGGCGCACATTGCTGGATTGGGTGATTCGGCCGGCTTTGCGCACCGTACCGGGTGTGGCGGATGTCAACAGTCTCGGCGGCCTGGTGCGCAGTTTTGCCGTCATACCAGACAATAACCAGATGTCGGCGCGCAATATCAGTGTGGCGCAGTTAGCCAATGCCTTGCAATTGAACAACCGGAACGATGGTGCGGGTCGTCTGGAAGAAGGTGAAGAAGCCTTGCTGGTGCGGGCGGAGGGGCGCATCAAAACCCTCGAAGATGTCAAGGCCATTGTCGTTGATAATCGTGGCGGCAGCCCGGTCCTGGTCAGTGATGTCGCCCGGGTTGAAATTGGCGCGCTGACTCGTTACGGAGCGGTCAGCCGTAATGGTAAGGGCGAGGCGGTGGAAGGGCTGGTGCTGAGTCTCAGAGGGGCTAATGCCGGGCAAACGGTGGAAAATGTACGCGCCAAACTGGAAGAGGTGAGTCACGCCTTGCCAAAAGGGGTGAGAATCGAGGTATTTTATGATCGGGGAAAACTGGTCAATTCAGCGCTGTCTTCGGTCAATAATGCCATGCTGCAGGCGATTGGATTCGTCATTGTGTTATTGGTGCTGTTTTTAGGTGATTTACGCGCCTCGTTGGTGGTGGCGTTGATTTTGCCCCTGGCGGCCTTGTTCACCTTTATCATGATGCGGTTTACCCATATGTCGGCCAATCTGATGAGTCTGGGCGGTTTGACTATCGCCATCGGCATGTTGGTCGATGCGGCGGTGGTGGTGGTTGAAAACATCATGACCCAGTTTTCCCAGGGAGAAAAAGCACAGCGTTTACCGCGCTTACACATCATCTATCGAGCCGCTCGTGAAGTGGCTGCGCCAGTTGTATCCGGTACATTCATTATTATTATCGTCTTTTTGCCATTACTGGCCTTGCAGGGACTGGAGGGTAAACTGTTTTCTCCGGTGGCGTTGACGATCGTGTTCGCGCTGGCAGGATCACTGCTACTGTCTTTAACCGTAATTCCGGTTTTCGCCTCTTATTTGTTGAAAATAGGTGCGCTTGAAGAGCCTTGGCTGGCGCGATGTATGCATCGTTTGTATACGCCACTGTTACACTGGAGCATCCAAAACCGAAACAAGGTATTTGCCGGGGCGGGGATTTTGTTAATCATTACAGTCGTTGTTTTTTCACAAATTGGCAGCACTTTCATGCCGACCATGGATGAGGGCGACATTGTTTTACAGCTTGAAAAATTACCGTCTATCACCTTGAAAGAGTCGGTTGCACTGGATATGCAGGTGCAGAAAGCGATTTTAAAAAAAGTACCGGAAGTGAAAAATGTCATTTCCCGCGTTGGCTCGGATGAAATAGGGCTGGATCCGATGGGACTGAATGAAACAGACACTTTTTTACAACTTCAGCCCAAAGAAAACTGGCGTATGGAGAGCAAGGAAGCATTGATCGATGAAATTCGTAAAGTGATGGCGGGGCTGCCCGGTATCGCTTTCGGGTTTACCCAGCCGATAGCCATGCGTGTTTCAGAAATGTTGACCGGTTCACGTGGTGATGTGGCGGTCAAATTGTTTGGCGAGGATCTGGAATTGCTCAATCACAAAGCGGAAGAAATCGCCGCCGTGCTCAATACAGTCGAGGGAGCCAGTGATGTGTTCACCAGCCAGAATGAGGGCATGCAATATCTGCAAGTCAGCATAGACCGTCTGGCAGCCGGACGTTTAGGTTTAAATGTCGAGCAGATTGAGCAATTGTTGCGTGCCCAAATCGAAGGCTTGAAACTGGGTATTGTGCAGGAAGGCATTCGGCGTACGCCACTGATTTTGAGGGCGGAAAGCCAAAGCACCGGTTTCGACAGTTTGCAAATAGCCTTGCCCAATGGGCAACAGGTCGCATTATCCAGTGTGGCGGAATTGAAAAAGGTCGATAGCCTGGTATCCATTAAACGAGAACAAAGTCAGCGTTTCGTGTTGGTTCGCAGTAATGTGAGCGGGCGTGATTTGGTCGGATTTGTCGATGCAGCCAAACAAGCCGTTAAAAACCGGGTAGATTTGCCCGCAGGCTATTGGCTGAAGTGGGGTGGCCAATTCGAGAATCAGCAACGCGCGGCGGCGCGGCTGGCGATTGTGGTGCCGGTATCGCTGCTGTTGATTTTTCTGATATTGTTTACCACCTTCAATTCGGTGCGTCAGGCTGCCCTGGTTTTTTCCAATATTCCACTGGCTATGATCGGTGGGGTGTTCGCCTTGTGGATTTCAGGCGAATATTTGTCGGTGCCGGCTTCCATCGGATTTATCGCCTTGCTAGGCATAGCCGTGCCGAACAGCGTGGTTTTATTGACCTATTTCAATCAGCTTAGGGCAACGGGCATGCCGCTGGAAAAGGTTATCATAGTGGGTGCGGAAAGACGGCTGCGTCCGGTTTTGATGACCGCCAGTCTAACCGCCTTTGGTTTGCTGCCAATGCTGTTCGCAACAGGTCCTGGCTCTGAAATTCAACGGCCACTGGCGATTGTCGTCATTGGTGGGCTGATTTCGTCGACTTTTTTAACCCTGGTTTTATTGCCTATTTTGTATCAGATTTTTGGCGAGGCCAAACAGGAGCAAGTATGAATATTCAGGAATATTTAATCACCATCAATGTGCCACCGTTGCTGGAGGAAGCCATGGTCGATTGTCTTTTGACGGTGGAATCCGACGGATTCAGCAGCCTGGCGGTCAATGCCCACGCCAGTGATCATGAGCATTTATCGTTGGCCGAACAGGTGAGCGGGAGGCAAAAACAGATCAGGTTTCAAATGTATGTTTCCGAACAACAAATGAACGAACTCATTGCGTTGTTAAAACAGAACTTCACAGGCGCAAATATACATTATTGGGTGTTGCCGGTATTGCACAGTGGTTATATTTAAGGGATCGCTGACAACACGGATGATTAGTTCAGCACGTCCTTAGATTAGGAAAAGCGCCTGGTGATGAAATAAAGCGTATGACATTTCTACTATACTTGAGAAACGTTATCTCTTCTATTTGTTACCATGAAAGTTTATTTTAAATTTCTGATTTTTATAACACTGCTGGCTTTTGTCTGTCCTTTTTTTCTTAAAGGGCCAGATGGGAAACCCTTGTTAAGCATTGATGCCATTCACTTTCCTGCTATGCCATCGTGGTTGGAAATTAAACATAAAAGTAGCCGGTTTTTTAACTCTAGTGCACATAAGCGAAAACACCAATGCTATTTATGAGGAATATATTGTAATATGCTGAATAATACTATATTAAATTCAGCAGGTGATATCATGCCACGTCTAACAGCAGCCCCAATCAGTTTAACAGAAAAACAACGCACGTTATTGCAAGGCACAGTGCGTAAACATACAAGTCCTCAGAATCTGGTGACACGTTGCCGTATTATATTGTTGGCAGATGAAGGCATCAGTGTACATGAAACCATGCGCCAGCTAAAAACTGGACGGACAACTGTTCAAAATTGGCGAAAACGCCGGTTACAGAACAGTGAACAAGAAAATCCTTTAGTCCGGCTTCAAGATGCACCGCGAAGCGGTGCGCCTGCTATCTATACGGCGGAGCAAATTTGCAGCATTATCGCGATAGCCTGCGAACGCCCAGAGGATAGTCAACGCCCGATCACTCATTGGACGCAACAAGAAATAGCCGATGAAGCGATAAAACGGGGCATTGTTGATTATATTTCACAGCGCTCTGTTGGGCGCTTTTTAAAAAGAAGCGGACCTGCAACCCCACCGGATGAAAGGCTGGTTGACGGCAAAAAAAGATGAATACTTCGACGAGAGGTGTCAAGATGTTTGCGAAACCTGCCAACGGGCTTTGGAGCGGGAAGAGCAAGGCATCAAAACGATTTCGATTGATGAAATGACAGGGATTCAAGCTTTAGAGCGAGCAGCGCAGACATTGCCGATGAAGAAAGGAAAAGTTGAGCGACAAGAATTTGAATATATTCGACATGGTACCCAGACCTTGATTGCAGGTTTTGATGTGGCCGCGGGTGAAGTAATGGGAAGTATAGGAGAAACTCGAACAGAGCAAGATTTTGCCGGGTTTTTGAACCTGCTTTTTCATCAACAACCCAAACAAACCCATTGGCATTTAGTCATGGATAATCTCAATACACATTGTTCAGAATCGGTGGTTCGATTAATTGCCGAAAAAATTTCGTATTCAGGAGAATCAGGGGTTAAAGGAAAAGAGGGTATTTTGAAATCAATGGAAAGTCGTACTGCTTTTTTGACTAACCCAAACCATCCGGTTGTTTTTCATTTTACCCCTAAGCATTGTTCACGGCTTAATCAGATAGAGATCTGGTTTTCTATTTTAATGCGTAAAGTAATCCGGCGCGGCAACTTTAAATCTAAAGAGGATTTAAACAAAAAAATAGCGGATTTCATAAAATATTTCAATGAAACCATGGCTAAGCCTTTTCGTTGGACGTATCAGGCTAAGCCACTTACTCAATAGAGTGAGAACTTACGCTTGTTTGCACTAGGGTGTCATTCTGCCCCCTACCGGACTCGCCCCCAACCCTGCAAGGGATTATCCGAGGTCGTGTTGATCCCGCATCCGTGATCAACACGGACGGCTGGCGTGGCTATAACGGTTTGGTGGATTTGGGATACGGGCACTTCCGCGTCGACCATTCCAAGGATGAATTCGCGCGTGGCCGCGTGCACATCAACGGCATCGAAGGGTTCTGGGGATTGGCCAAACTACGCCTTGCCAAGTTCAAGGGCCTTCCCGAACACACATTCCATTTGCACATCAAGGAAACAGAATGGCGCTATAAGCATCGCAACTTGAACAAGTACAAGATACTGCTAACGATCATCGCAAGAATTGCCACCCCGCATGATGAAATGTTGTAGAGTTCCTTGTGGAAGATGGCGGTTAAAGACTGCGCTTTACCTTGGAGCCTTAGAGCCCGACTGCTAACGTAGCCTGCCATGGATGACTCGAACCCCGGATTGCTTCTTTAAGAGCGAATGTTAAAAGGGCCGTTGACGATTTACATCGCCCTCAGGCAGATCATCCAGGCAACCGCCACCTTCCAGGTTCAATCATAGAGTAAAGGAGGAAAAAATGGAACTCACTGCAATACACAAGCGAGTCATCGGGTTGGATGTTCACCAAAAGCAGATTAGCGCCTGCGCCATGGTTGAACAGGCCGAGGGTGGTATTCAGACAGAGCATCGGCAGTTTGGCGCATTCAAACGTGATCGACGTGCATTAGCCGATTGGGTGCAGTCTGTCGCACCGGATGAGGTGGTGATGGAAAGCACCGGCATCTACTGGAAAAGCCCATATGCAGCTTTGGAACATGTGGGTATTTACGCCAGGGTCGTCAATGCCCGGCATGTGAAGAATGTGCCGGGACGCAAGACGGACATCGGCGACGCGCAATGGCTGGCGATGCTTTCCCGTGCCGGACTGCTGCGCGGTTCATTCGTGCCACCGGAAAAGATGCGGCAGTTACGCCTGATTTCACGTCAACGACAGAAGTTGGTGTCGATGCTGTCTGCTGAGAAGAACAGACTGCACAAGGTATTAACCGACGGCGGCATCCGGCTTGGCGTGGTGGTCAGCGATGTACATGGGCAATCCGCGCGCGCCATGGTTAACGCGCTGATTGAAGGGCAGCCTGCGCATGATGTGTTGAAGCTGGCCAGCAATCGTCTCAAAGCGCCGCGCGCCGATATACTGGAGGCGCTGCAAGGTGAGTTGAGCGAGCACCATCGCTTCGTACTGAATGAACTGATGCAGCATATTCAGGATTTGGAAGCACGCATAGCCAGATTCGATGCACAACTGCTGGCCGGACTGGAGAAGGAGAAAACGGTTTTGCAATTGCTCCAGACTATTCCCGGTGTTGATTTGATTGGAGCAGCCATGCTACTTGTTGAGATCGGAACGGATATGACTGTCTTTGGCAGTGCGGATCGGCTGGCGTCATGGGTGGGCATATGCCCCGGCAACAACGAGTCTGCCGGCAAACGCAAATCAGGACGAACGCGAAAAGGAAACCCATATGTGCGTCGCCTGCTTTGCGAATGCGCCCATGCCGCCAGCCGAACCCGATCGGTTTTCCAGGCAAAATATACATCACTGGCGATTAGGCGAGGTCACCAACGCGCCATCATTGCGCTGGCTCACAAACTTTTGCGGACATGTTACTTCATGATTAGTCGCGGCGAGTATTTCCGGGATTCGACCATCGACTACGAAGAAATGGCTGTCAAACGCAATGCACCACGCTGGATCAGAGCGCTGATAAAATTCGGTTATATAACACAACCGGGTTAAGCCAGCTTACTTCATTGAATATGGATAAGCAGCCTTTTCACGGCTGAGAACTCCTTGCGCTTTCGATATGGATCATTTCATGTTAAGGAAACAGAATGGCGCTATAAGCATCGCAACTTGAACAAGTACAAGATACTGCTAACGATCATCGCAAGAATTGCCACCCCGCATGATGAAATGTTGTAGAGTTCCTTGTGGAAGATGGCGGTTAAAGACTGCGCTTTACCTTGGAGCCTTAGAGCCCGACTGCTAACGTAGCCTGCCATGGATGACTCGAACCCCGGATTGCTTCTTTAAGAGCGAATGTTAAAAGGGCCGTTGACGATTTACATCGCCCTCAGGCAGATCATCCAGGCAACCGCCACCTTCCAGGTTCAATCATAGAGTAAAGGAGGAAAAAATGGAACTCACTGCAATACACAAGCGAGTCATCGGGTTGGATGTTCACCAAAAGCAGATTAGCGCCTGCGCCATGGTTGAACAGGCCGAGGGTGGTATTCAGACAGAGCATCGGCAGTTTGGCGCATTCAAACGTGATCGACGTGCATTAGCCGATTGGGTGCAGTCTGTCGCACCGGATGAGGTGGTGATGGAAAGCACCGGCATCTACTGGAAAAGCCCATATGCAGCTTTGGAACATGTGGGTATTTACGCCAGGGTCGTCAATGCCCGGCATGTGAAGAATGTGCCGGGACGCAAGACGGACATCGGCGACGCGCAATGGCTGGCGATGCTTTCCCGTGCCGGACTGCTGCGCGGTTCATTCGTGCCACCGGAAAAGATGCGGCAGTTACGCCTGATTTCACGTCAACGACAGAAGTTGGTGTCGATGCTGTCTGCTGAGAAGAACAGACTGCACAAGGTATTAACCGACGGCGGCATCCGGCTTGGCGTGGTGGTCAGCGATGTACATGGGCAATCCGCGCGCGCCATGGTTAACGCGCTGATTGAAGGGCAGCCTGCGCATGATGTGTTGAAGCTGGCCAGCAATCGTCTCAAAGCGCCGCGCGCCGATATACTGGAGGCGCTGCAAGGTGAGTTGAGCGAGCACCATCGCTTCGTACTGAATGAACTGATGCAGCATATTCAGGATTTGGAAGCACGCATAGCCAGATTCGATGCACAACTGCTGGCCGGACTGGAGAAGGAGAAAACGGTTTTGCAATTGCTCCAGACTATTCCCGGTGTTGATTTGATTGGAGCAGCCATGCTACTTGTTGAGATCGGAACGGATATGACTGTCTTTGGCAGTGCGGATCGGCTGGCGTCATGGGTGGGCATATGCCCCGGCAACAACGAGTCTGCCGGCAAACGCAAATCAGGACGAACGCGAAAAGGAAACCCATATGTGCGTCGCCTGCTTTGCGAATGCGCCCATGCCGCCAGCCGAACCCGATCGGTTTTCCAGGCAAAATATACATCACTGGCGATTAGGCGAGGTCACCAACGCGCCATCATTGCGCTGGCTCACAAACTTTTGCGGACATGTTACTTCATGATTAGTCGCGGCGAGTATTTCCGGGATTCGACCATCGACTACGAAGAAATGGCTGTCAAACGCAATGCACCACGCTGGATCAGAGCGCTGATAAAATTCGGTTATATAACACAACCGGGTTAAGCCAGCTTACTTCATTGAATATGGATAAGCAGCCTTTTCACGGCTGAGAACTCCTTGCGCTTTCGATATGGATCATTTCATGTTAAGTACAAATCCTTAAGCGACCGATCGCGGCTTCTTTCTTTAAGAAATAATTCCAGCTCAGCGCCCGAAACCTCATCCAGCCGTTTATTACGTCCACGCAAAAAAGCCTGAAACGACTTCAAATGCCGCACATACCAAGGCCGCAAAGGCTGAGCAATATTTCTGTCTAGCAAAGCATCAAGATAAACATCCCAGCCCGACCTTGCTTTTTTTGGATTGTTTTTTTTTAAAGCATTATTGTTACTATATCGAGAATCGTTCATAGAAACATCATAATGGACTAGACAGATTCAGTCTGGCGCACTATTATTCTATTCGGTATAGTTAACTGTTGGGCATTAAATACTAAGAGCATGGAATAAGATGAAAATACAAAGTATTCAAGTTGAAGGGTTAAGCAATAAAATTGATGCTCTATATGAGTTTAAAGATGACATCAACATTATTACAGGCATAAATGGTACTGGGAAGACTACTCTTATCAAGCTTATTTGGTATTTAATATCGGGTAATATTGAAAGGATAGCACCTGAGATAAATTACCAGTATGTCAGACTGGTTACTGATGTTTATACCGTTGAACTAAACAACAATGAAGGGAATATAAGTTGGAAATATTCTGACGCGGAAGAAGAACATGATGGCGAATATGAATTAGCAAGTGATGAATTTAATGACATAGGAAGTGGAATTTTAAACAGCCTAGTGATAGAGCATAATAACCATTCGTTATTTTTTCCTACCTTTCGAAGAATTGAGGGTGGGTATTCAATGGCAAATACACGCCGGATTCGGAGAAGGCTTGGAGGTGGCAGATTTATAACTGAAGTCATCGAGCGCGACGATATACAAAATGAAATGGAGACTGTAGCGGATCGGCTTAGTGTTAGAGACCATAAATTTATTTGTTCTATATCTACTCATGATATTGTTACGCTGCTTACGAAAAGGTATGCATTAGTATCAGAAGAGCTAAACAATCATTATAAGAACTTCAGTACTTCCATTATAGATACTATTCAAGGGGCAAAGAGAAAAGGGAAGAAAGAGGTAGAAACCGAGTCATTTAACATATTGAATAACATACAAGATAAAGCGGATGAAATAAATAACATCAGAGAGGATCTTTTAAAACCTTTTGGTGTGCTTTCTGAGCTTACGGCGAAAATATTCAGGCACAAGGGAATTAGGGTGCGTACAGTAACTCTAGGTGAATCTGTTGATGCGATTGATTCTGGAACATTATCAGCAGGCGAAAAGCAAATGTTGAGTTTTTTATGCTATAACGCCTTTTATTCCAATTCAATTATCTTTATAGACGAACCAGAATTAAGTTTGCACCCAGATTGGCAGCGAAGGTTATTTCCAACCTTACTAAAGCAACAGCCATCAAATCAATTTATAGTTGCCACTCATTCACCATTTATATATTCAAAATATGAGGATAAAGAGCTAATAATGGATAAAAATAAAGGTGAGTAAAGTGCGTAAATTGCAGTTAAGTGTAGATGAGATAGTTTCATATCTGAAACGAACAACATTACCCACAGTATTGGTTGAGGGAACCGATGATAAATCAGTATATAGATATATCGAAAGAAAGCTTGAAAACCTTGAGGTAGATATTCTAATTTGTGGCGGGCGTGATGCATTGCTTGAAATTTATTCACGTAAAGCTGAATTTCTTGACTCACAAGTAGTATTTGTTGCTGATAAAGATATGTGGTATTTCACTGGAATTCCAAATGAATATCGGAATGAGATCATATTTTCAAATGGCTACTCTTTGGAAAACGACTTGTATGTAAAGGAGTTATTTGAAGGTCTTCTTGAGAAAGAAGAAGAGTCAGAATTCAGAAGACTTATATCAGAGCTCTCTCGCTGGTTTTCATTTGAGGTTACAAGGTATAAATCAGAAGGATACGCTTTATGCGATATTCATATAAACAAAATAATTGAAGGTAGCTCATTGTCTGAAGAGTATCTAAAAAAAATAGGTTTCATTGAGCCAGAATCTGCGCTGGTAAATCAGATAATGTCTAGTTATCAGCACTCATTAAGAGGAAAAAATCTTTTTCAGGGAATTTTGCGATTTCTAAGTGCATCAAAACGCAAATCAAAATTTAGCAGGTATAATTTACTTGAACTTGGGGCAAAAACAGAAAATGCTTTGCTAGATAGGCTTTATGAACAAATAGAAATACAATTGAAACCTGCCCAACAAAGCCATTAACTCGGACAACTAAAAGCAGTGCGACTTCCGCTACGCTACATCCACACTGCTTTTAGTTGCCGGTTATGGCAGACGTTAGCCCTCTGTACATGACAAAAAATATTAAAAGCTGGCGTAGCTCGTTGAAATGTAATTAAATACCGCATTTTGTTTTAGCGAACATGAATAACGGGACATTACAAATCAACGAGCTGACCGCCATATTAACTGAGCACTTTCAATGGAACAAGGCAAGAATCGTTTGTTTTGTGGGTATGTTAATTGCTTTGATGGCAGTTAGCACGGTCAATCTGGCCCAGCTCGCCGTATTCTTTCCCCGTCGGGCAAAAATTTCCTCACGATATCGACGGATGCAACGATTTTTCAGTGACCATTGGCTGGATTACAATGAAGTCGCTCATTTCATCATGAAACTGTTTGGTTTCACTGATCAGGATTACTATCTGACGTTAGACAGGACGAACTGGAAGTGGGGTAAAACCAATATTAATCTGCTGGTGCTTGCCGTGGTTTATCGGGGTGCCGCCATTCCTGTGTATTGGTTGCCTTTAAACAAGCGGGGCAACTCTAATACGAAGGAACGTATAGCGCTGATGAAACGCTTTATTGCGCAGTTTGGCCGACATCACATCAAAGGTCTTTTGGCTGATCGGGAGTTTATTGGAGACAAATGGATGGGCTGGTTGTTTGAGCAAGAGATTCCCTTTTATATCCGTATTCGCAACAACGCCTGGACAACCAATGCCCAAGGCCAGCGAATACGCGTAGAGCGTTTGTTTTATGGGCTTAAGCCGGGTAGCACACGACACCTCTCAACAGCGCGCTATTCGGGAAATTGTTCAATTTATCTCAGTGGGTTACGGCTGAGTGATGGTGAGTTATTAATCATCGTCTGTCAGCATTTGAACCCTGATGCGATTAAAATTTATGGCTTGCGTTGGGATATCGAAACGCTTTTCGGCGGTTTAAAAGGACGGGGGATTCAAACTTGAGGAAACGCGTGTAGTCGGTTATCTTCGGATCAAAAAATTGTTGGTACTTCCCGTTATTGCTTTCTGTTGGTCACATAAAGCAGGCGAATGGAAACATGATTGCGAGTTACCAATAAAAACCAAAACACATCAGCGGCTCGCGCAAAGCCTGTTTCGATATGGATTAGATTGTATCCGCTCAACGTTGTTTAATGTCTTATCTCAATCAAAAAGGATGATTAGAAAAGTGATTGCTCTTTTGCAACCCATACCTTTTGTCACTGGAATACATGAGACTCATTTGTCATAAGTTAATTTTTGTCATGTACAGAGGCAAGACATAAAGCCACGCCCGCGCTTCAGTATCTTCTAGCTCTTTCTGAATTGGATGAAGTTTCTCCAATTCCTCCAATGATGGCTCATCCAGGTTGTCTCGCGCCTCAGCGACTGCAAAAACAGCCCGTGCATAAGCTTTACAGTCTTTACCTAAATTTTCGAACGCTGACGCCTTACTCGACAGAGACAAAGTAATTACAAAAACGACTATGAGAGTAGCCAAGTTGAGTTTCTTCATTTTCGCTCCTTGTTGAGGTTTTGTGGGCATAACAGTTAACTATACCGAATAGAAGAATAGACTATAATTGATCCAGTACAACACCATTCTTATATTAATGGACAGGTTTTCAGAAGTTCTTAATACCATAACTTATAATTCACTCAGTCCGACAAAGTAAAATGGGTGCTGCACTAGTTCCATGGTTTGTGTTTAGTGCTGATCTATTCCAGCTTCTGTAATTTTATGCGGGAAAATTTGACGTGGTCAGGTGTTTTGTGACACCCCAGTTAAGCCGCTTTTTTCACTTTCAATAATTTCTTCTCGTAATCACAAGGACTCATATAACCCAAATGGGAATGGAGTCTCCGAGGATTATAGAACATGGTGATATATTCCAATATATCCTGCTGCGCTTCATGGCGAGTCTGGTAGTGCTGCCATTGTACTTGTTCCTGCTTCAAGCTACCAAAGAAACTTTCAACAACCGCGTTATCCCAGCAGTTACCCTTGCGGCTCATGCTGCCATGAAATCCATGCGCCCTGAGCAATCGCCGGAAGGCCTTGCTGGCATACTGCGAGCCCCGATCCGAATGATGGATCAAACCGGCTTCCGGCCTGTGTTGCCAGATGGCCGTCTTCAGGGCATCACAAACCAATTGGGCTTTCATGCGCGAACTCATGCTTCAGCCAACTACTCGACGTGAACACAGATCAATTACCACGGCCAGATATAACCAGCCCTCTTGTGTCCAAATGTACGTTACATCAGAGGCGTAAACCTGGTCGATTTGGGGTACATCAAACTGACGTTCCAACAGGTTGTCAAACACCGGCTGTTTGTGATTGCTGTTGGTCGTCACTTTGAACTTCTTGCGCTGTCGCGCCTTTACATCCGCTTCTTTCATCAATTTCCTTGTCTTGTTACGGCTGACAGGATAACCCAATGTATTTAACAGGCTGTTGATTTAATCCAACCTGGAGGCCGCATTGTTTCGTTGCCATAATTGGCATTTGATTACATAACTAATTGTTATTTATGGTAAAATGATTCAATCCATTTGATATTCCCCGATTTTTTATTCGTTATGCGCGGCATTGATTATACCCAAAACGAATTATTCAGTTATCGGACGCTGGAATCTAGAATTCCGGGTGATCATCCTTTACGCAAACTACGATATTTGGTCGATATTCTATTGACTACTTTGGATGAGGAGTTCGCTGCCCTGTATTCCCGACGGGGCCGGGCGTCAATTCCTCCCGAGCGTTTACTCCGTGCCAGTTTGTTGCAAATCCTGTTTTCCATTCGTTCGGAGCGGCAACTGATCGAACACATTGATTTCAATCTGCTGTATCGTTGGTTTGTCGGCTTATCAATGGATGATGAGGTTGGGGATCATTCAACGTTCAGCGCCAATCGTGACCGTCTATTGAATGAGCGCGTCAGTCGTTTGTTTTTTGATCGTGTGCTGTGCCTGGCCGAATGGCAGGATTTAGTCTCCGATGAACACTTTTCGGTTGATGGCACGCTAATCAAGGCCTGGGCTTCTGTGAAAAGCATCAAGGCCAAAGACGGTTCGAGCCGGCCGCCGGAGGATTCCACCCGCAATCCGAGTGTCAACTTCAAAGGCGAGAAACGCTGTAACGACACGCATGAATCGACAACGGACCCGGAAGCAAGGATGTATAAAAAAAGTCAGGGCGATAAAGCCCAACTCGCTTTTCCGGGCCATGCACTCATGGAAAATCGCCATGGTTTGGTCATCGATGTTGAAGTGACCCGGGCGACAGGAACGGCCGGGCGGGAGGCGGCGACAAAAATGATCAAACGCAGCGTCAAAAAAGCGGGTGCCACAGTGGGCAGTGACAAAAACTATGATACCCAGAACTTCGTTGCCGAACTACGTGCCATGAAGGTGACCCCGCATGTAACTCAAAAAGCGAAAGGTTCGGCGATTGACAAGCGGACGACCCGATACCCAGGCTATACCAGCAGTCTCAAAATCCGTAAACGGATCGAAGAAGTCTTTGGCTGGAGCAAAACTGTTGGGGGATTACGTCAAACCCGATTTCGCGGAGTGAAAAAAGTGACTGCCCAAACCGTATTCACCTTCGCAGCGTATAATCTGACCCGCCTGATGACCCTGTTACAATGGCGTTATTCAACTGCGTAGGCACCGTTGTGCCTGAAATCCGCCAAAAGGCGGAAATAAAGCCTCGAAAGGGCAATATAAACCGGCTGATACCGGAAAACCTGGCTAATCAGGCCATCCAGAGGTAAATTTAACCCAAAATGAAGGGCTGGAGCCGGAGGCATAGGGGCGTTTTTCAACAGCCTGCTAAGCACCATTTTGCAAAGCAAACTATCATCACGGCTTATCAGTGAATTAGCGGACTAATTTATTCATTAAGCCGGATAAGAACCAGCGTTGCCGGTATTTCGAGATGGCTATTTTTAGAACTGAGCGGCATTAATTGCCTCCTCTGTACATGACAAAAATTAACTTATGACAATTGAGCCTCATGTATTCCAGTGACAAAAGGTATGGGGTGCAAAAGAGCAATCACTTTTCTAATCATCCTTTTTGGTTGAGATAAGACATTAAACAACGTTGAGCGGATACAATCTAATCCATATCGAAACAGGCTTTGCGCGAGCCGCTGATGTGTTTTGGTTTTTATTGGTAACTCGCAATCATGTTTCCATTCGCCTACCTTATGTGACCAACAGAAAGCAATAACGGGAAGTACTAACAATTTTTTGATCCGAAGATAACCGACTACACGCGTTTCCTCAAGTTTGAATCCCCGTCCTTTTAAACAGCCAAAAAGCGTTTCGATTTCCCAACGCAAGCCATAAATTTTAATCGCATCAGGGTTCAAATGCTGACAGACGATGATTAATAACTCACCATCACTCAGCCGTAACCCACTGAGATAAATTGAACAATTTCCCAAATAGCGTGCTGTTGAGAGGTGTCGTGTGCTGCCCGGCTTAAGCCCATAAAACAAACGCTCTACGCGTATTCGCTGGCCTTGGGCATTGGTTGTCCAGGCGTTGTTGCGAATACGGATATAAAAGGGAATCTCTTGCTCAAACAACCAGCCCATCCATTCGTCTCCAATAAACTCCCGATCAGCCAAAAGACCTTTGATGTGATGTCGGCCAAACTGCGCAATAAAGCGTTTCATCAGCGCTATACGTTCCTTCGTATTAGAGTTGCCCCGCTTGTTTAAAGGCAACCAATACACAGGAATGGCGGCACCCCGATAAACCACGGCAAGCACCAGCAGATTAATATTGGTTTTACCCCACTTCCAATTCGTCCTGTCTAACGTCAGATAGTAATCCTGATCAGTGAAACCAAACAGTTTCATGATGAAATGAGCGACTTCATTGTAATCCAGCCAATGGTCACTGAAAAATCGTTGCATCCGTCGATATCGTGAGGAAATTTTTGCCCGACTGGGAAAGAATACGGCGAGCTGGGCCAGATTGACCGTGCTAACTGCCATCAAAGCAATTAACATACCCACAAAACAAACGATTCTTGCCTTGTTCCATTGAAAGTGCTCAGTTAATATGGCAGTTAGCTCGTTGATTTGTAATGTCCCGTTATTCATATTCGTTAAAACAAAATGCGGTATTTAATTACATTTCAACGAGCTACGCTAGCTTTTAATATTTTTTGTCATGTACAGAGAATTGCCTCTTTAAGGCTCAGTAAAATATCTTTCATTCCAGTAGTTTTTTTACAGATGTCATCTAGACTTTAGTATGTCATAAGCAACTACCTGGAGCCTTTCAGTCATGAAACTGACTATCGAAAAATTATTCGATCAAATTCATAAAGTCCCGCAAATTCCCGAAGTCGTCAGGGAATTGATTGCACAGGTGAATAACCCGGATTTTGATTTCAATGCAATCGCCAACAATGTCGAAAAAGAATAGGTTATCGCGCTGAAGGTGCTACGGCTGGTCAATTCCGCACACTTCGGTTTGTCCAGGAAAATTGGTTCCATAGACGAAGCCGTGGTCTTGTTAGGCATGGGACAATTGAAATCCTTGATTATCGCCTCCGGAATCGTCAGTTCGGTTTCCGATATTCCGGGCGTCAATATCAAAGAGTTCTGGGCCGATAGTTTTTTAACTGCGACATATGCTAAGTGGCTGGCAGAACAGGCAGGGCTTGAAAACAGTGAAACCGTTTATACGGCTGGATTACTCAGTGGGTTGGGGATTATTCTGATTCATTTAGCGGCGCCCAAAGTGGCCAATGAAATTGACCAGCACGTTAAGGCTGGTGAACTTAGGTCTGAATATGAAAGAAAACGTTTAGGCTTTACCAGTGAAAAAGCTTGTGCTGCGCTTTGTGAGCGTTGGAAATTTGCTCAGGAACTGGTAAATACGGTGCGTTATTCGGGGGAACCATTAAAGGCAGATGACGATGAAGTCGCTTTAATGGCCTGTTGTGTTTATTTAGGTCGATTTATCAGTAATGCCAAGCGCAACGGTAAAAGCGCTGAAGAAATCGCTGTTGAAGTGCCGCAGGATATCTGGCAAAAACTGGGGCTGGATGTAAATGAAACAGAAGAAAAAATAGCCCAGATACTGGAGCTGGAATCCGGTCTGGATGGATTGGTGGATTGATTTTTTAATACTAACGGAGTGTGTTAGCACTCCGTTATCAATTTTTATCCAATACCAATATATCAACCGGATGTCTGATCATCAGTTGATAACCATAACGGGATTTGTTTAACCAGCCGCGTGCCTCAATGAGTTTGCCAACATAATGTTCAAAAGCGGGGAATGCGCTCTGATATTTGTAAGGAATTTTGACGCTGAATTGAGCTGAGAATTTTAAATAGATATTGCGCCGAGTTTGTTTGATCTTGATGATTCTACCCCGGATTCTATGCCAGCCCTTGTTGAATTTTCCACTGATTTCCGTATAGTTTTTCGGCGCAAAATAGGGGTGGCTCCACAATCCCAGACCTTTTTCTTCCGCCTGTTTCTGGGCTTGCCAAAGGGTATCGGCATATTTCAAATTGGGTGGATGCAGCGTCACGAAAGCCAAACCATTTTTTAACAGCAGTGCGTTGATATGTTCGCCTTCACGGGTAAATGCATGAGCGATCAGGCGACCGTATTTATCGTGTTTTTCGATGTCAGTTTCAAGACGTATACTTTTACCATTCAGTTTATTGGATAACCATTGGCGGGCCTTTTCGCCGAACGGCTCACCATTATGATATCGGTTTGCCACTTCGGGCGCATTGATTCCAGACAAGCGAATTTTTTGCCCATTTTCCAGTTTTATCGTATCGCCATCATAGATATATTTGACGGACAGCCAGGCATAACCAGGCAGTATGGATAAAGCTTTGGCATTTTCTCGAGGCTGGTCTGAATAATGTTTTTGTCCGTATCGGTCTTGCCAGACAAAAATTTCGGCTGACAGAACGGGTGCGTATAAACACTGAATAAGGGATAAGAGTATGACGCATTTTTTCATGTCAATGAGCAGAAACAGAATCCGGGTCGACTTTCTTCAAAAATGGTGCAATCAGTAGCGACAGGAAAAAAATGGCGCCGATGGCCATGAAAAGATTGTTAAAAGTAATCACTTCGGCATCGCGTAGCGCAAGGCCCGCCAGTTGTTTGATAGCGGCAAGTCGTGGCTCAGGCAGATTGAATGTTTCCATTAAACCAGTCAATTGTTCGATGGTGTTTTGTACGACCAGATCGGTTGCGCTAAAAGATTCACGCAAGGCGGCGTAATTGGCTTTGGTGTAGTGAATCAACTCGGTATTGGCGATGGCAGGACCAATTGCCCCACCCAGGTTGCGCATCAAATTGTACAGCCCGCTGGCGTTGTTGACTTCTTCCGCTGGCAACAAACCCAATGCCAGGGTGTTGATCGGCAGAAAACACAGCATCAGCGCCATGCCACGAACTGCTTGCGGCCAGAAGAATTCCCAATAGCCGGCTTCGGCGGTCAGGCTGGCATTCATCCACGAACCCCAGGCAAACAGCCCAAAGCCCAGCGCCAGCATCCAGCGCAGATCCATTTTTTTCTCCAATGGGCCGGCGATAAAGGCTGACACTAACTGAAACAGGCCAACGACCATTAAATAATAACCAATTTGCAAGCTGTTGAGTCCCTTTACGCTAGCCAAGTAAATTGGTGTCAGGTAAATGATGGTGTACAAGCCGATACCCAAAACAAAACTATACAGACAGCCAACTGAAAAATTGATATTGCGAAAAGCATATAAATCAATAATCGGTTCCGGGATGCGAAGTTCCCAAATTAACATGGCAATGCCGCTGACGATAGAAACGATGGTAAGAAAAACAATAAGCGGATCATCAAACCATTGTTTACGAGAACCTTCTTCCAATACGAACTGTAAACTACCGAGAAATAGAGCGATCAGGATGATGCCGACAAAATCGATTTTTTTCAATAACCCCCAGTCTGGCTGGTCAATTGAGACAAACATCCAGACCAGCAGACAAACAGCGATACCGGGTAGCAGATTGATTAAAAATAATACTTCCCAGCTATAGGTAGCTGTCAGGTATCCACCCAGAACGGGGCCGATGGTAGGCGCAATGGTAACGATGAGTCCCAGAACGATTGTCATGGCCGGCTGCAGGTGACGGGGAAACATGACAAAAATAGCAGTAAACGTGACAGGAATCATGGCGCCACCGAGAAAGCCCTGAAAGGCGCGGAATACAATCATGGACGGTAAATTCCGGGCAAAAGCGCAAGCCAGACTGGCAAGAGTGAAGCCACCTGCTGACATCATAAACAAATAGCGAGTGGAAAAGACGGTGCAGAGCCAGCCAGACAAGGGAATAATGATGATTTCGGCAATTAAATAAGAGGTCTGTACCCAGGCTATTTCATCCTGAGTTGCAGACAATCCGGCCTGAATTTCCTGTAAGGAACTGGCGACAATTTGAATATCCAGCACCGCCATGAAAACGCCAAGCGCCATGCTGAAGAAACCTATCCAGTGACGGAGAGGCAGGTTGCTTGTTTGAGTATCAGACATGAGTTACCTGACTTTAACCCGAACGACCACAGAGAAGCCTGCCTTCAGCCGGTCGATATTCTGGTCAGGATCAAACACTATTTTAACCGGAATACGGCGAACAATTTTGGTGAAGTTTCCGGTCGCATTCTCTGGCGGTAAAATACTGAACTCCGAACCTGTTGCCGGGGAGAAGCTTTGCACTTTGCCGTAAAAAACCTGGTCAGGGTAGGCGTCAACATGTATTTCGACCGATTGGCCTGGCTGCATGTCGGCAATCTGGGTTTCTTTGAAATTAGCTTCAATCCACACATTTCCAGTCTCGACCAGATAAGCCAGCGCCAGACCGGGACGAACCAGTTGGCCAACTTGTACGCTGCGACGGCCAATCACACCTTCAGCTGGTGCAATCAGTCGGGTATTTTCCAGATCCAGCTTGGCCAGGCGCAATTGCGCTTGAGCACTTTTCAAGCGGGCATAAGTTGCATTAATTTGACTGTCCAATGTTTGTAATTGGGCTTGTTCGGCGAGTTGATGGGCTTTCAGGCCATTCAGAACAGCCAGTGTTTGTCGGTATTGCATTTGAATTTTATCGACTGACCGGGTACTGGCAGAACCCTGTTTAATCAGGTTTTTGAATCGTTTAAGATCTTTTAACAGCAAATTGAGGGTAATTTGGCTGGCTTGAACATCGGCTTTTGCCTGGCTGATTTTAGCCTGTTGCACCTGTTTTTGCGCCTCAAGCTGCGTGATATCTGCCTGTAAACTTGCGCACTGGGCACTGGCCTGGTCTACCCGGGCCTGGTAATCGCGTGGATCGATGCTGAGTAACACATCTCCTTGTTTCACAAGCTGGTTGTCATCGATATTCATCTCAATGATATAGCCCTGGACTTTGGGGCTGATGAGAATCATATCGGCTTTCAGGTAAGCGTTATCGGTACTCTCATATTGTTGTCTGTCCAAATACCACAGAATGCCGCCAATCAGGAGAAAAATCAGAATGATTGAACTGATGATCAATGAGCGCCCACGCATTTTTTTAATCCTTTGCTAGAATGAATAGTTAAATTTAGCCCGGATAATTTATAAGGGAATAGTTTTTCGAGAAAATTTACTGGAACAGACAAACAATCGCTGATTAAATCACAATTCCAGCGGCGCATCCATGTGCCGCTTGAATCGTGGATAATTCAGTGCTTCTCTAAGGAATCGCTGATTTATTCGCGATTCCTTGCAACACAGGGATGTGTTGCCAAAATCGATGGCTGCAAGCCATTGATTTTGTGAGCCAAGCGGAAATCGCATTTCCGCTTTGCGGGCGCTGACAAATCAGGGATGATTTGTTCGGTGCTTCCCTAAATACACAGCAGGAAAAAATAATGACAAAAATTCAGGGAATAATTGGTCTGGCCGGGATTATGGCGGCTTTAAGTTATCCGGTTTATGCAGAAACCCTGGAACAGGCCCTGGAGCATAATCACCGGATTAAATCGGCCGATGAAATGGTATCCTCTTCCAGACAACAACTCTATTCAGCTGAAGGCCAACGATTGCCCCAGCTTGAAATTGGTGGTGGTTATACACAACTGAGTGAAACACCGGCGGCCAAAACACAGATTAGTGGACAAACGGCGACTTTCAACACCAATGAGCCGGGCAGTGGGCGTGCGCAGGCGATGGTCAGCCTGCCGGTTTTTACCAGTGGACGCATTCATCATGATATTGAATCGGCCAAGGCGCGGGTAAAGGCGACACAACATCAACACACAGTGATGCAGCAGGCAGTGAAAAGACAGGTGGGATTGGCTTTTATTGATGTATTGCGATCGGAAAGTGCGCTTGAGGTTGCAAAAAGTCATGTGGAAACCCTCAAAGCACATGCCAGGGATGTGGACAATCTGTTTGCACAAGGGATGGTGGCACGTAATGACCAGTTAGCCGCACAAGTGGAACTGGCCAATGCCCAACAGCAAATGGTGCAGTTGATTAACCAGTTGGATATTGCCAAAGCACGCTATAACCAGGTCATTAACCGGCCGTTAGATTCCAAGGTGGAATTGGAAGCCACATTCCCGGCTGCAATGACTGAAACGCTGAGCGCATTGATCCAGCAAGCTGTGTCAAACCGACCTGAAATGGCAATGCTCTTACAAAACAGAACGGCTCTGAAACGTCAGGCCGACAGTATTAAGGCCAGGTTGTTGCCTTAGTTGTCGGTTAAAGGCGGTTATCAATATCAGGAAAACCGCTATCAGGCCTTTGAAGGTATTTGGCAGGTGGGAGTAGGCATGAACTGGCGATTATTTGATGGTTCTACGCGGCACCAGGGAGAAAGCCTGGTCAGACAAGCATTGTCTATCAAAGAACAACAAGAAGATTTACAAAGTCAAATCGCCCTGCAAGTACGAAAGGCCTGGATGGACAGAGAAGAAACCAGAAAGAGAATCAAAGTGACGCAACAAGCGATTGTTCAGGCGGATGAGAACCTTAAGGTGACCATGAACCGCTATCAACAGGGACTTTCAACCAATACAGATGTATTGAAAGCGGAAGACCTGCGCACCATGACACACGATAATTTCAACAATGCCCGTTTTGATCTGGAGCAGGCGAAAATTCAGTTACACTAGGCGACAGGGCAGTTATAACATCTAAGCCCCGCTGACCAGCAAAAGCATAGTGACGATAGAAGCGACGCTTTTGTGGTCAGCTGGAGCGCCTTGTTAACGCAAGTTCTTCGAGTCTTTCTACCAACCAAAGCTTTATTATGGATTGGCGAGAAACACCCACCCGGCTAGCCTCTCTATCTAAAGAGTTGATCACCCAGACAGGAAAATCTACATTGACTCTTTTTTGTTGCTGGTTTGGACGTTTCAAAGTGGACAAGTCAAGATCATCAATGATGACTGTTTTATTTTCATCAAATTTTTTATCAAAATCTTTAGATTTCATAAAGCTTTACCTCAGTCTTTCTGGAGCGCCTGACAGATATTATTCTGACTTTGTCTTTACGATAAGTTATAATCGCTGACCAATGTTTTTCTTTAATCCGGCCAATGACCAGGAACCTTGGTTCACCATCACATACCGCTTTTACTTCAGTGAGATCCGGATCATCCCAAAGTTCCTGAGCCGCAACAAAGTCAATTCCATGCTTCTTTAAATTTGAAGCACTCTTTTTCTCATCAAACTCAAAAACACACATGGTATAAAAGATATACCATTATTACGCATTTAGCAAGATGCCTTCTTTCTGAAGGCACAGGGGAAAGGAAAGCCTGTCAAAGCCGGGGAACCTGTAACGGATGTCGGGTTGAATCCAGACAAAACCAACTCAGAAGAGCTGGAGCTTAGAGAGAAAGTAGCTTAGTAAATTGAACAACTATTTTGGCAATTGTAGGAGGATCATCCACTTGAACACACACAACAATCCCCGACACGGGATAGTGCGGATCAGCGTCCCAATGAAAACACAGCCTTGAATGTAGTTGCATTTCATCACGGTTAATGAACCGCCCTGTGCGGAGCCGCATGCAGGGTGGTGTGGGAGTTAGAAACTCCTGGCTACCCGATTATGTGTTTCCATCTATTATTTCAACACATCCATTAGAGCTTGGCACATTATTCGTTCCCAATGATTAACATATGGTGCAGAGTCCACAACGGGCTTAAGAATTACTCTTTTGGCCTCATCAATACTTATTAAGGGGTTGTCCATCAGTTCTCGCATCTGTGCCAAGTACGTAACAAGCCTCGGGCCAGCCTCTTTTGAAAATCTCACGCCTAATTCAAAGTCATTAAAGTGCTTTTCAACTCGTCTCTTCTGCGCATCACTCCAATATTTTGGTGGGTCTACAAAGTACTCAATAACACCTGGCTCTGAGCCATCTCCCGGTAGATAGTTAGCAAACACCCATTGCTCGGAAAAAAAACGGTCATGGTCTAAATATGGCTGGAGTACTTGATCCTCCTCGTTTGTGGCAAAATCTGAGCCTTTGCCATCCATATTGCAATCTCTGCACGATGGAACCAAGTTTAAAGGCAATATGGAAAATTGTGGATAATGTGCTTTAGGCAGGTAATGATCCAAATTTCTTGGCCGGCCAATTCCTCCACAAAACGGGCACTTCTCTTTAGCAGCAGCCATCATGGCGTCATATATTATCCGTGCAGGCTTGCCCTTCTTTACGAAGTAAGTGCTATATAGCTTTATAAGCTCTGACTTCTTAAGATCACCTATAACAGCAGGATCATCGTTTTGATTATTTTGGGTGGCCTGTATGGTATATAGCTCACCAATGGATGCAGATTCCACATAGGAAATCGCTACGGTTACCAAAAGAACCGAATTATCAACGACCTTTTGCAACAAGTCAGTATTGCCGGTTATTCCATTGCGACAACAGTCAAGTGCTTGTGAATAGGTATAAGGCGGCATACCAAGCTTTAACATCAATCAACACCCCTATCACGATGAGTTACAAGCGCTCTCAATAAGGCCCTAGCTTCCAAGCCAAGCTGCTCCCGATATTCAGTTATAATCTGTTCGTAAGAGCCACCGCTCTCTACAGCTTTTACAAGCAAGTCATGAAATCCCGACTTAACCACCTCAAGGCCAAAGACTTCTCTGGTCAATATGCCAACATTTTCTCCAAACGTTTCTATATCTGGCCTTCGCGAATCTGTAACTAATCCGGATCGGTTGATTTTCCATACGCAACATCTAGGAACTTCTTGCAATACTACGGGGGAGTGCGTCGCAATGATAGAAACCCCATTTCGATTATGTAGTAGCTCTGACAAAGCACGAATGAAAGCTGATAACAATGGAGGGTGGAGGTGACTCTCGGGTTCATCTATGAGAACTAATGTTTTTTCTTCTACAGCCGCAACCAATCTTGAAATAGTCAATATAACTACGGCATGACCAGAGCTCATTCTCTCGATCCTTTTATGCGCTCTTTTTACTAATTCATCTCCCGAGAACTGGGCAAGATCTTTCAATCCCATACTCGCAAAGTTCTCATCGGACTCCAACATATCTATCGCTTTCAACCATCTTTCGAGCTTGGAATCCTGACTAAAACAGGCTTCCAACGCATAGATAAATTCTTGGTGTATATCAGGAATCCCCTTTAAAGTATTTCCTTCTTTTCTTAACCCTATATAGAAATAACACGTGCCTTTTGAAGGATCTGGTTGTTCTTGGGGGGACTCAAAAAAATCAAACGCGCTAAACGAGACGGAAACCAAACTGCTAAAGTAGTCTTTAGCAATATCTTCTTCCTTCCAACCTTCAATGTCATAAAACCTAGCTGCCGATTGTCCTTTGCTAGCAATAGCCTCAATCATGCCATTGAGTATTGTTGTCTTACCAACGCCATTCCTGCCAATTATTGCGTGAATGTTTGTACTTGGCTTAGACTCAATGCCTACCTTAAATTTCAAATCGATATCGGACATCCTGTCCGTTGCTGGCCTAAAAAATTTGAACTCAAAGTTTGTCAATGGTGGTTGGCCAGCAAATGCTCTTGAAAACTGGCCTTTGATAACAGACAAACTTACATCTCTTAGAATGGAAGTGCGAAAGACCTCTTCATCTTGTGCTAACTCGATTAACTTAGAATCGAAAACTATATCTTTTATTGCCTCAAGCAGTTGATTCCTATCATCATCAGGCAAAGTTGCGATTTTTTGGTAATAGTCGACGTCTTGACCGACAGAGAAGTAGCCATCTTGTAACTGTGAAAATTCATTGCCTAACTGCGCGTAGGTGGGGTTTTTAGTTGTTTGGCCTTTAAAGCCTATCTTCACATTACCGATGGTATGGTGAACCCCATTGTCGTCATGTAACGACAAATAGAACATGGTTACAAAAGAATAGTCATCCCAGTGATCAATGCTCAAATAGGCAGTATTCCTACCTTTATTTGGAATGCTTGTACCTCTTGGTAAGACGACAAATTTCATATTTTAGTGCTGCACATAACAAGTTATTACCCAGATCTGCATATTCTTATACCTTGATCCCAGTATTCCAGTCAATTTATCCATAAAACCATGCATTTCTAAACGGGATAACATTCATTTTTAGTATGTTGCCTCGGTCTGGATAAATGTAATGCTTCAACAAATTGACCGGACAGGCGATTTACGTTATTTCGCTGGATTCAGTTCAGGAACAATAGGAAACCGCTGCTTATTGATATACAGGTAGAGCAGCGATTCTGTCATCGATGATTTTAATCATTTTCTTGTAGTTTGGACTGTTGACAGAATTGAACCGGGCCTTGAATTCAAAACGGGTCAGATTTTCTGGTAAATGGATGATGTCTGGCATGAAGGCTCGGTAGTCTTTGATATTGTGCATGGCTTTTTGAATTTTCCGCGCCATTTGTGGTGAGCTTGTCGCGGTTTGTCCCAGTTTTATCCCGGCCCGGTCGGCGGCCAGATCAGTAAAACTGAAACCACTACGGGTGTTAAGGTCGGCAAGCTCCTTATCCTGTCCCAGCATTTCGGAAAGAGCGCTCGCTCCTGTGGCGGCTAATGCGGCGGAACCGGTAAAGTGTTTCGCCAGATCGACTCGACGATATAAATAAACCGGATAATATTTTTCGGTGGACAGCTGAATAGGAATAAAGTTTTTTAGTTCTTCTTTATTCACGTAACTGCTGGCCGCCAGTAACAAGGCACGATTTTCTTCGATTGCATTATCCAGAGTGGATCGCTGGTAAGCGGCCAGAAACAAGGGCTGTAAAATATCGGCCAGGGACAGGCGCCAGCGTGGATTATGCTGGCTGACGATTTTATTGATGATTTGCTGATAAAAGAGCAGGGAGGATTTGTTGGTCTCAGCCGAATTATAATCGTTGGCGGGAGTTTTAAACCGCGTCAGGTAAGTCACTGTCAGTTTTTCAGGTTGGATACTGATTGCACGGATGTGTTGTGCAGCAAGGATATAGTATTGTTTCAGATCAGTGTACTTGATAATGCTTTCGATGATTTCGCCGGCAAATTCATCGGCAATGGCGATGCGGCCAATATGCAGCCGCGCAATGGCGGGAAAGCCATTGAGCTGTTGAAGATTGAAGCGAATATTGATGACCGGGCCGAATAAATTTCGAGGTAATAACAGGCTGATCCGGAAATGAATGGCATTTTCCGTCAGGCGTATCGCCGAAGCGCTTTTGATCAGATGATTGAGTAGATAATTGATGGCGATATTCAGATCTTTTTCCGTCAAGTCAATGGTATGAACAGGCTTTTGGCTGTTGCCGGCAAAATCCAGTATGCGTTTGGCGCGGGTGATATTCTGTTGGTTTAACGGAGGGTAATGACTGACTATGGGCTGTTTGTCGATGGCGAAAAACAGTAAAACCGCCAGCAGAATTGGCGGCACTGTCAAGCACAAAAAAAACAGTCGTAGTCCGTGTAGCACTAATTCAGCCTGATTCTCGACACGTTAATGATCGTTGATGAATATTGCATCAATTATTCCAAAAGAGGATTGATAAGCAAACAATGGGTATGGCAAAGACAGCACCGGTTTAAAAGAATTCAAGATGGAAGCCGGCATCATCTAAATAAGCCGCTTCTTTTTCCATGTCTGCCCGGGTTAATGGCGCTTGCTCTAGCCATTGGTCGGCAAAATTCAACTGGATATGTTTTTTATTCACTTTCAACGTGAATTCAGGACATTGACTGTAGCGATTACGATGCAGCAATACCGCAAGCCTAAGAATAATGGTCATCAGCAATGCATCCTGATCCCAAGGGGTATGCAAATGCTTGAAGCGTGATTTGCGAAAGCGTTTGCGATGAGTGCGAACCATTGCCGCAAGCAGGGTTTGATCTTGTCTGGAGAAGCCCGCCAGATCACCATTTTCGATGATATAGGTGCTGTGTTTGTGATAACCACTGTGTGCAATGCTCTGACCAATTTCATGTAGCTCGGCTGCCCAATGTAAAAACTGTCGGGCTTCGTGATTTTGAAATAATTTTGAATGGGGGGAAAGCTGCGTGAGCATGTAGTCGATGGTTTGTTTCAGGTGTTTGGCATGGCGTTGATCGACATGATAATAGTCGGCGACAGTACGACTGGTTTCCGAACGGATATCGTGGTTATAAAGACGACCTAACAAATCATGCACCAGGCCTTCCCGTAACGCACCATCGGAGACCGTCATTTGCTCGATCTCCAGCATTTGAAAAGTGGCGTAGATAATGGCGACAGCACCGGCGAATACGGGGCGTCTTTCGTCACTCAATCCCGGCAGTGGAACGTCATCTATATGATCATAATCCAGCAGAGTACTGACCAGTTTATCCAGGCTATTTTTGGTAATGCCATTATTGCTCCAGCCTGCTTCATGCAACCCATTACGAATGGCCTTGAAGCTGCCGGAAGCGCCAATGGCTTCATCCCATCTGCGGGAATGAAACTTTTGCTGAAAAGGTTCCAGTCGTTGTTCAGCCAACAGTACGGCTTGTTTAAAGCGTTTTTTGGATAATTTACCGTGCTTGAAAAACAGTTTACTGAAGCTGACGCAGCCCATGCGCAAGCTTTCTTTCACTAACGGTGTATCATTTTTGCCAATGATATATTCGGTACTCCTCCCGCCGATATCCATCACCAGCCGTTTGTTGGCGTGACTTCCCAGGCTGTTAGCGACACCTTGATAAATCAGACGGGCTTCTTCTATGCCGGAAATGATATGAATGGGGTGGCCCAGCGCTTTTTCCGCCTTTTTGATAAAGTCATCGGCGTTTCTGGCTGTTCTGAGGGTGTTGGTGCCGACGATGCTGACGCGATCATCCGGAAAATTGCGAATACGCTGGCCAAATCGTTCAAGGCAATCCAGCGCCCGTTTTTGTACGGCAGGATCCAGGTTGCCATGTTCATCCAGCCCTTCAGCCAGGCGCACCATTTCTTTCAAACGATCAACAGTTTGCAGCTTGCCGTCTATCAAGTTGCAAATAATCATATGGAAGCTATTCGAGCCAAGATCGATGGCAGCGACATTATTAGGTAATGAATCTTCTTCAGACACAACAGGATCCTGTTTTCAGTAGAAATTGGCTAAATCTGATAAAATCACTCAGTTTTTTCTCTGTACATGACAAAAATTAACTTATGACAAATGAGTCTCATGTATTCCAGTGACAAAAGGTATGGGTTGCAAAAGAGCAATCACTTTTCTAATCATCCTTTTTGATTGAGATAAGACATTAAACAACGTTGAGCGGATACAATCTAATCCATATCGAAACAGGCTTTGCGCGAGCCGCTGATGTGTTTTGGTTTTTATTGGTAACTCGCAATCATGTTTCCATTCGCCTGCTTTATGTGACCAGCAGAAAGCAATAACGGGAAGTACTAACAATTTTTTGATCCGAAGATAACCGACTACACGCGTTTCCTCAAGTTTGAATCCCCGTTCTTTTAAACCGCCGAAAAGCGTTTCGATTTCCCAACGCAAGCCATAAATTTTAATCGCATCAGGGTTCAAATGCTGACAGACGATGATTAATAACTCACCATCACTCAGCCGTAACCCACTGAGATAAATTGAACAATTTCCCAAATAGCGCGCTGTTGAGAGGTGTCGTGTGCTACCCGGCTTAAGCCCATAAAACAAACGCTCTACGCGTATTCGCTGGCCTTGGGCATTGGTTGTCCTGGCGTTGTTGCGAATACGGATATAAAAGGGAATCTCTTGCTCAAACAACCAGCCCATCCATTCGTCTCCAATAAACTCCCGATCAGCCAAAAGACCTTTGATGTGATGTCGGCCAAACTGCGCAATAAAGCGTTTCATCAGCGCTATACGTTCCTTCGTATTAGAGTTGCCCCGCTTGTTTAAAGGCAACCAATACACAGGAATGGCGGCACCCCGATAAACCACGGCAAGCACCAGCAGATTAATATTGGTTTTACCCCACTTCCAATTCGTCCTGTCTAACGTCAGATAGTAATCCTGATCAGTGAAACCAAACAGTTTCATGATGAAATGAGCGACTTCATTGTAATCCAGCCAATGGTCACTGAAAAATCGTTGCATCCGTCGATATCGTGAGGAAATTTTTGCCCGACGGGGAAAGAATACGGCGAGCTGGGCCAGATTGACCGTGCTAACTGCCATCAAAGCAATTAACATACCCACAAAACAAACGATTCTTGCCTTGTTCCATTGAAAGTGCTCAGTTAATATGACGGTCAGCTCGTTGATTTGTAATGTCCCGTTATTCATATTCGCTAAAACAAAATGCAGTATTTAATTACATTTCAACGAGCTACGCCAGCTTTTAATATTTTTTGTCATGTACAGAGAAAAAATCCCAAAGTCAATGCAAGGCAAACCTTGATAAGAGAAATAACACGCCCCTCAACAGCCTGCTGTACATTACCCATGTATATTGGTTTTTTATTAAGTGAGCCGAAACAAGCTAGTTGTCGACGATTAGGAGAAGTCATGTCAATATCACATGATAGCGTAAATCGATTTCTAAATCGGGAGCATTACACTGGGCGAGATTTATACAATGAAGCCAGCGCAAGCCTGAATTTAAAGGGCGGAACCTTGAGTGTTGACGATAGTGTTCTTGATAAACCTTATAGCCAATATATGGCATATGTCAGTTATTTTTGGTCGGGAAAACATCATAGAGCAGTCAAGGGAATCAATCTTGTCACGTTGTACTACACAGACATTCAAGGAAAACACCAACCACTGAATTTCCGGGTGGTCGATAAGGCGGAAGGAAAGACAAAAAATGACTATTTTCAAGACATGCTGACCGAAGTATTAGCTTGGGGACTAGAACCTGGTTTTGTAACAGGAGATAGCTGGTACAGTTGCGTGGATAATCTTAAATTGATAAGAAATCATCAGACAGGATTATTCTTTGCAGTGGAAGGTAATCGATTAGTCTCTGTTGAAAAAGGTTCATGGGTTCAAGTCAGGCAATTAGAAATCCCGGAAGACGGCTTAATGGTTTGGCTCAAAAATTTTGGGTATGTGAAATTATTTCGGACGACCTTGAAAGAACAAGTTCGCCATTACATAAGTTCACTACCTGATGAAGAAAAAACCGCTGTTTTTGACAAGAAAGTATTTACCGAACAACATGACAGGCATTGGCAGATTGAGCAATATCATCGGGCAATAAAGCAGGTGTGTAATATTGAGCGGTTCCAGGTTCGCAATAAAAGAGCAATAAATAATCATATTTTTTCTGCAATTTGTGGCTTTGTTCAATTACAAAAATTGAGCTTTGCAGACGTGATTAATAATTGCTATAGCGTACAGCGGAATTTATTCAACGATGTTATGGCTTCGTTTATCGACACCTTTATGCCAAATATGAATCATTTAAACCCAAAATTTCGATCTGTTGTCAATGCGTAACTTCTAATAAAGTCCATGATCACCTTGAACCGTTCTACAAACTTTTGACCATCATCAATCAATAAAAAATTAGCCGCTGCCATAGATGTTAAAAATAGAGTTACAAAATATTGTCTTCCTTAAAAATAGCGAAAATATGAGTTTTAGCAAGTCATATCCTTTTTTTCATGATGCAGAAGCGGGTCTTCTGCGATAATCAATAAGGCCCTATTAGTTTTAGCAAAAATTTTTAATAATTAGTATGTTAAAAAGATTTCTCTGTACATGACAAAAAATATTAAAAGCTGGCGTAGCTCGTTGAAATGTAATTAAATACTGCATTTTGTTTTAGCGAATATGAATAACGGGACATTACAAATCAACGAGCTGACCGTCATATTAACTGAGCACTTTCAATGGAACAAGGCAAGAATCGTTTGTTTTGTGGGTATGTTAATTGCTTTGATGGCAGTTAGCACGGTCAATCTGGCCCAGCTCGCCGTATTCTTTCCCAGTCGGGCAAAAATTTCCTCACGATATCGACGGATGCAACGATTTTTCAGTGACCATTGGCTGGATTACAATGAAGTCGCTCATTTCATCATGAAACTGTTTGGTTTCACTGATCAGGATTACTATCTGACGTTAGACAGGACGAATTGGAAGTGGGGTAAAACCAATATTAATCTGCTGGTGCTTGCCGTGGTTTATCGGGGTGCCGTATTGGTTGCCTTTAAACAAGCGGGGCAACTCTAATACGAAGGAACGTATAGCGCTGATGAAACGCTTTATTGCGCAGTTTGGCCGACATCACATCAAAGGTCTTTTGGCTGATCGGGAGTTTATTGGAGACGAATGGATGGGCTGGTTGTTTGAGCAAGAGATTCCCTTTTATATCCGTATTCGCAACAACGCCTGGACAACCAATGCCCAAGGCCAGCGAATACGCGTAGAGCGTTTGTTTTATGGGCTTAAGCCGGGTAGCACACGACACCTCTCAACAGCGCGCTATTTGGGAAATTGTTCAATTTATCTCAGTGGGTTACGGCTGAGTGATGGTGAGTTATTAATCATCGTCTGTCAGCATTTGAACCCTGATGCGATTAAAATTTATGGCTTGCGTTGGGAAATCGAAACGCTTTTCGGCTGTTTAAAAGGACGGGGATTCAAACTTGAGGAAACGCGTGTAGTCGGTTATCTTCGGATCAAAAAATTGTTAGTACTTCCCGTTATTGCTTTCTGTTGGTCACATAAAGCAGGCGAATGGAAACATGATTGCGAGTTACCAATAAAAACCAAAACACATCAGCGGCTCGCGCAAAGCCTGTTTCGATATGGATTAGATTGTATCCGCTCAACGTTGTTTAATGTCTTATCTCAATCAAAAAGAATGATTAGAAAAGTGATTGCTCTTTTGCAACCCATACCTTTTGTCACTGGAATACATGAGACTCATTTGTCATAAGTTAATTTTTGTCATGTACAGAGCAGTTTTTTATACAGATGCATGGATAGGGCTGATACAGCACCATTAAATACCGTAGGGTAAGTTTTCATAGCTATTTGATATTACCTTACCGCTCATTCAATCCGACAATGAAAAATGGATGCTGTACGAGTTGATCTTACATCAATATTTTAACGGGATATGCTGAAGGGTAAATGTTTTTCTTGAGAAATAGACAAAAAAGGTTCGTGAATGACGGCATTATTGATTGAAAACCTGAAGAAGACTTATAAAAACGGCTTTGAAGCGCTGAAAGGGATTGATCTTAATGTTAAGCAAGGTGATTTTTTCGCGTTGCTGGGCCCGAATGGGGCGGGTAAATCGACTGCAATCGGCATTATCAGTTCCATGGTCACCAAAACCAGTGGTAAGGTGAAAATTCTGGATTATGACCTAGATAAACAGCTCAACCAAGCTAAAAATTGTATTGGGCTGGTGCCGCAGGAAATCAATTTCAATCAGTTTGAGACGGTGCGCAACATTGTCATCAATCAAGCCGGTTATCAGGGAATTCCCAGAAAAGAAGCCAGAATCCGCGCGGACCGTTGTTTAAAGCAAATGGATTTATGGGATAAACGCGATACCGTTTCGCGCCGCCTGTCCGGCGGAATGAAACGTCGGGTGATGATCGCCCGGGCATTGGTGCATTCACCGCGCCTGTTGATTCTGGATGAGCCGACCGCTGGCGTCGATATAGAAATCCGCCGCAGCATGTGGGAAATGATGGAAGAGGTCAACAAGAATGGCACAACCATCATACTGACCACCCATTATCTGGAAGAGGCCGAAAGTCTGTGCCGCAATATCGCCATTATCAACCACGGTGAAATTGTCGAAAATTCTGATATGTTGTCGTTGCTGGACAGGATTAAAAAAGAATTTTTTGTCTTGAATCTGGCAAGACCCATTCAGCAGGCGCCGGAAATTTCTGGTTTTTCATTGGAGTTACAAGAACCACGAGTGTTACATGTCGCCGTTCCCAAGGGACGTAGTTTGAATGAGTTGTTTCAGAAACTATCGATGGCTGGCGTTGAAGTTTCCAGCCTGAAAAACAAGTCTAACCGTTTAGAACAACTGTTTATGGATATTTTGTTCAATGAATGCATCAATTGCCTTACGCACTATTTTGGTCAAGGAAATTCGTCGTTTCACTCGTATCTGGCCACAAACCTTATTGCCGCCAGCTATTACCACATCGTTGTATTTCCTGATTTTTGGTAAATTGATCGGCGATCGTATCGGTTTGATCAATGGCGTCAGTTATATGGATTATATTGTTCCCGGGATTATTTTGATGGCGGTGATCAGTCACTCTTATGCCAATGTCGTGTCATCATTTTATTCCACCAAATTTCAGCGCCATATCGAAGAACTGTTAGTTGCTCCTGTGCCAAACTGGGTGATTCTGGCCGGATATGTCGGCGGTGGAGTGGCGCGAGGGTTGCTGGTGGGCTGCGTCGTTGCCGGGATTTCGACCTTGTTTGCCGATATTCATGTGCAAAACTGGCCGGTTGCGGTCTCGGTATTTGTGCTGACGGCGGTGTTGTTTGCCCTGGCTGGCTTTATCAACGCCGTGTTTGCCGATAGTTTTGACGATATATCCATTATTCCCAATTTTGTGTTGACGCCATTGAGTTATTTGGGCGGCGTGTTCTATTCTGTATCGATGCTGTCACCGGCCTGGCGCACCGTTTCATTGGGGAATCCCATTCTTTATATGGTCAATGCTTTTCGTTATGGCCTGATTGGCGTCAGCGATGTGATGATAGAAAAAGCTTTTTTGATTACCGGTGGTTTTATCATTACCCTGATACTGTTTAGCTTGTGGCTATTGTATAAAGGCGTCGGTATTAAAAACTGAGCGCTTATCAATCTTTAGGATACATAATTGCTTTCAAGCCGTCGATATCCAGCAGGGTGACCGATTTATTCTGAATACTGATCAGCTCTTGTTGCTGAAATCTTTTCAATATACGACTGACCGTTTCCAGAGCCAGCCCTAGATAATTGCCGATTTCCTGCCGGGTCATCGATAAGCGAAAAGAATGAGCTGAAAAGCCCCTGTTATAAAGGCGTTCGGATAAATCGATCAGAAAAAAAGCCAGGCGCTCTTCAGCCGGGCGTTGATTGAGCACCCGCTGTTTGTTATCGCTGTTCACCTTGTCACCGGTATGACGGAAAAGTTCACGCGCCAGACCGGGAATGCGCAGAAACATCTCATCGATTGAGTTTGCCGGCAACAGGCAAAAGCTGCAGATTTCCAGCGCAATGGCCGAACATTGATGTATTTCATCGGAAAGACCGTCAAATCCCAGTAATTCACCGGGCAACAAAACACTGAGAATATGTTCATTGCCGTGCGAATCACTGGCTGTCAGTTTGGCGCTGCCGGACTTGATCGCCAATACGCCTTTAAACGCATCTCCCTGCCTGTAAAGATAATCGCCGCGTTGCAAGGTCTTTTTGGCTTTGACCACTTTGCTGATGTTATCGATTTCCACCGCTTTCAGGCCGCGCGGCAGACAGATGTTGTCCAGGCTGCAATTGCCGCAGATTACTTTATTGGTCATGGCCGAGATGAGTTTGATCGTTCGGTTTAGCACCCGGCCAGTGAGCAAAGGCGAACACCCATAACATGATGATGTTGATAATCGGGATCAACAGGCAGAATACCCAGCCTTTGGCAATGCCTGCCTTGTCGAGAATCAAGCTGCCCAGCCACAAAACGAATGCGACATAAAGCACCAGTAGAATAACAAACAGACTCATGAGCTTTGATCCTCCCGCTGGCGTTGATTCGGCCAGTCACTGAAGGCCAGAAAAATAAAAATCAACAGAAAGCCGAAGCCGGGGACCAACACCATCGCAGCCCAGACTGGGCTGAAACCTGCGCGTTTGAAAATAATGCCAATAGGGATAATGGTTAGCAGTGCCGCGACGACCATATGGGCAATTTCAGGTATCATAAACATGACGGACTCCGGGTAGTTCAGACATCATTACTTTACAGGGCAAATCATTATGAATAAACCGTTAACCTTGTAAGGATTTAAAAAAGCAAATTGCCTTTAACTTGGTTTGGTAAGGCGGTAAGAAACGCTCCTTCCTTAAAGCATAACTATCTACACAACTTTTAAACTCTTTTTAATGCTGTAGGATGGGTAGAGGCGATAGCCGAAACCCATCATAATATGGACATTTTCTGCATTTTCATGATGGGTTTCACTACGTTCTACCCATCCTACAAGCTGGGGGATAGGTTTTCAAAATTTCTTCGAAAATACCATAACTTGCAATTCGATCAATCCGACAAAGAGAAATGGGGGCTGCACAAGTTTGGTAGGGCCGTTTTACGCTAAAACTACCAAAAAGCGGTAAGAAACGCTCCCACCTTAAAGCGGTGGATTGCCTGACGGCGAATCCACCCTACCATGACAAGTTATTTATTCGTAAACGCAATCAATTCTCCAGTTCAATGCGTAACATCAGTTAATAAACATCCCGAACATAGCGTTTTTCTTTTTTCAACATGCTGATGTAGCCAGCCGCTTTGATTGCCGACATATTGCCATGTTTGGCAACAATCTCAAACAAAGCTTTGTCGACATCTTTGGCCATCCGGTAGGCGTCGCCGCAGACAAAGAAATAGCCGCCTTCTTCCAGCCAGGCGAATAATTCCGCCCCATGTTCGCGCATCCTGTCCTGAACATAGATTTTTTCTTCCTGGTCTCGGGAGAAGGCCAGATCCAGGCGATTCAAAACGCCTTTTTCTTGCATCAGCTTTAATTCATCTTCATAAATGAAATCGGTGGCGGCATTACGGTCGCCAAAGAACAACCAGTTTTTACCACTGGCTCTCCGGAATTCACGTTCTTGCAGGAATGCCCTGAATGGTGCAATACCGGTTCCAGGGCCAACCATGATCATTGGCAGACTGTCA
The DNA here is from genome assembly GCA_965277025.1 of Methylomarinum sp. GTDB lineage: Bacteria > Pseudomonadota > Gammaproteobacteria > Methylococcales > Methylomonadaceae > Methylomarinum. The sequence goes on along the minus strand of OZ255706.1, from coordinate 3,458,052 downwards.
TCATCCGGTACACGGAGAATTTTATTATGAGTGAAAAATACCGGGATAGGGTCATTTTCATTGGCAAGGTCAGCAAGAAAGGTTGAACAAACGCCTTTGTGTTCGCGGCCATTGGTTTCATAACGGACACTGGCAACTGTCAAGTGAACCGTGTCGGGATACATTTTGCCGCTGGAGGAAATAGAGTAAGCTCGATGTTGTAGCGGTTTCAGCAGCGCCAGGAATTCAGCGGCGGAAAATTCAATGCCTGGAAACTGTTGCAACAGATCCAGTGTATCTTTACCCCATAGATAATCGTTCAGTGCATCACTGTCATCGCTTTCCAGCAGAGTGTTGAGTTCCTGGTCACCGGAGCGTAACGCGATTTCCCGTAATAATTCTTTGGTCGGGAGGCGGATTTCAAAACGTGTGCGCAAGGCTTCAGAAAAAGGCATCAACTCACCATTGACCGGCTCATCTTCATCACCGGTACAACCAATAGCCTCAATAATTCCTTTTACCAGATCAGGGCAGTTTTTAGGGAAAACGCATAATGCATCACCGGCTTCATAGCTTAAGCCCGAACCTTGAATGGAGATTTCGTAATGACGGGTTTCCTTGGACGAATTTTCCGCTGTCAGCAGTCGGTTGACCAGCAGTTTGGCCGGGAAAGGGTTTTTGCGATTATAGGCAGGCTTTTTCGGTTTTTCTGTAGCCTCCAGAATGGCCGTTGTATCCGCGCCATCAGCCATCATCGGGATAACTTCTGACATCCAGTTTTCAGCGGGTTCTTCAAAATCCACATCACAATCGATACGATCGAACAAACGGGTTGCGCCCAGGTCTTCCAAGCGATGATCCCAGTCGATGCCGGCCTGACAAAACTTGTCATAGCTGGTATCGCCTAACGCCAATACGGAATATTTCATCTGCTCCATGCGTGGCGCATCATTGGCGGAAATGGCATCCCACAGCATTTGTGCATTGTCTGGCATTTCGCCTTCGCCATAGGTACTGGTGATAATCAACACATATTCCATTTGCGCCAGCTGTTCCAGCGTGATGTCATCCATGCTTTGGACCGATGGCGCCAGGCCATGTTGTTTGGCCATGCTGGCGGCGTCGTTGGCGACCGATTCGGAGTTGCCTGTCTGGGTGCCGTATAAAATATTGATGACACGGGCATTACCGGCATCGAGACTGCCTGCGCTTTGCAACATATGACTGTGCATGCCGGCGAAAAAACCACTCAGCCAGGCACGCTGGGTTTCACTGTAAGGAGCGTTTTGAGGAATATAAGGTGCTTTCATATTGTTAAACCATGGTCCGAGTCGTTATCGGCACTGTTCCTGTTGTTTGAGTTAAGTTTCCCGCTCCACTCAGGAAGCGGGAAGGCGTCGTCAGGCGACCTGATCCATCATGTCCTGAACAATATCCAGGCTGTTCAGACTGGCCAGATGTTCTTCCACTGATGGAATCCCAGCCAACGCTTGTCGGTTAATCCGGTCTTGTCGGATGATCCAGGCTGTAGAGCCTAAGGCGATAATGCTCTGCGTATCACGCATCGACAATGCCTTTTTGTAGTCATTGACGCGTTTGGCCGCCAATAAAATGGGCAGTTGTTCATCATTGTAACTGCTGTACGCTTCACGAATGTTTTTCACCAGGGTGTCTTGCAGTTTACGGGGACGTTCTGTCAATAACTGATAAACCCTGTCATTGAACTGCTCATCGCTGACTTGTTCAATACCTTGTTTCTGCAGCTGTTCTTTGACAATTTGCCGCGCCTTGTCGAGTACCGCGAAGCTGTTGACCAATTGGAAGGTCAGCTCGGTATCGGTTTCGCCATAGGACGGCGTTTTTCCGGCGAACAAGGGTTGCTTGTCAAGCCAGGCCTGTTTGATCAAGGCGATTTGTTGTTGAGCGTAATCTACCGACAGCTCTTCAATCATCGCTTTACGATCCATGGTCTGGGCCAACTGTTCGGCCGTTTGCGTCTTGAACAGCCAGACTGAAATGGCAAATTTAAAATGTTGCCGTTCTTGTTCCCAGTTTTCCAAAATAGAACGGGCTTTGCTGGAGCCTGTGTAATACAAATGATCTTGCAACATGGACAGCACGAATTGTTCATGGGCGCGGGCTACGTCATTGTCTTCGGACAGTCTGTAAATATTGACCGAAGACTTGTCGTACAGTGCATCCAGACGGTCTTCCGGGTCATATTGGTAAGCATTACCGCCAGACATGCCGGTACAAAAACCTTTGCCAAAGCTGCCCAGGTTCAGCACCGAACCATTAATCATATATTCACAAGCAAAATCGCCGACGCCTTCTACAACGGCCATAGCGCCAGAGTTTCGCACAGCGAAACGGTCGCCGGCCTGGCCATTGATGAAGGTCTTGCCACCGGTTGCGCCAAACAAAGCGAAATTACCGATCAGCACATTCTTGCCATCTTTCTGGCTGCCACCCCCCGGTGATTTGACCACGATAATGCCGCCACAGGCTGTTTTTCCGACACCGTCATTACAGGTGCCGGTGTGTTCCATGCGCATGCCATCATTGTTGAAAGCGGCGTAACTTTGTCCGGCAGATCCTGTTGTGCGAATCACGACAGATTCCGGCGCCAGATAGCGGCGACCATTACTGAAACGGTATATGGTGGGAGCTGCATCGATGACTGCATCGCTGAGGTGATAATTCAGGATGCGTTCGATATCGATCGCCGTCTGGCCGCCAATTGATTTGTTACGGTTGTTGAGTTTGAATTCAGAGCCTTCAATAATGATTTGGCGTTGTTTTTCTTCGAACAAGGCTTTTTTGATCCGCTCGATAAAAATACCGTCCTTGCTGTAATCGGCTTCCAGATAAACCGGATTGCTGATTTTGACAACAGGCACTTTTTTCAGCAGCAGGGTGAAATCCAGTTGGCCAACCATATTCGGATGGTCGATCAAGTGCAACAGGTCCGTTTCACCGCGAATTTCCGCCAGGCTTTGATATCCCAGCTCCGCCAATATTTCACGCGCTTCATGGGCGACATTCATGAAGAATTGCGCCAGAACGCGCGGGTCGCCTTTGAATTCCTCGTGTGCAGTCGTTAAACCTGCAGGGCAACGGACATTACAGTTTTTCGCCATTACGCAGCGCAGCATCATCAGGGCGGTAGTGCCAAATTCAAATGAATCGGCGCCCAGAATGGCGGATTTGACGATGTCCATGCCGCTTTGATGGGCGGCGCTGCAACGCAGGATCACTTTGTCACGGATACCATTAGCCGCCAATGCCTGATGGACTTCGGCAATGCCGATTTCAGGAGAACGGCCGGTGTTTTTCAGACTGGTGACCGCAGCCGCGCCGGTGCCACCGGTATTGCCGGCCACATTGATGACATCGGCGCCGGCCTTGGCGACACCGACCGCGATGGTGCCGATGCCTTCGGATGACACCAGTTTGACCACCACGCGAACGCGCGCGGCTTTGGCGTCATGAATCAACTGGCCCAGATCCTCGATTGAATAGGTGTCATGATGAGGTGGCGGGCTGACCAGTTCGACTTTCGGCGTACCACCACGCAAGGCGGCGATTTCCACGGTTACTTTGGCAGCGGGCAATTGACCACCTTCGCCCGGTTTTGCGCCCTGGGCGATTTTGATTTCGATTTCCTCGATATTCAAATCCGCCAGATAACCGGCCCAGACGCCAAAACGACCAGAAGCGAACTGCTTGATTTTGCTGGATTTCAAGGTGCCGAAACGGCTGGAATGTTCGCCGCCTTCACCTGAATTACTCATCGCGCCGACAATATTGGTGCCCATTGCCACCGCTTCATGCGCTTCACGCAGTAATGCACCGTGACTCATTGCGCCGGAAGCCAGCATTTTGGTGATTTGATGGGCCGGCTGTACGATTTTCAGGTCAATGCTGTCTGGAGCAGTCTGGATACTGTTTAAATAGTTAAACAACAGGCTGTCGGTGTCAGCGACACGGATGCTGAGGCTATCATCCTGGACCGACAAGGAAAAGTCCTCGTTCGAGAAACGCGCTTTGAAATGCGCGGCCAACTGTTCCAGACGTGTGGCGCTGTTATTATTGGTAAAGGCGATCGAGAAAGCGACGCTGTTTTCTGATTTGACGGCCAGACCGCGGATCAGATAATTGATGTTGCCACGCAGGTTTTGACTGCCCAATATTTTGTCAAAATCCTCCTGATTTTCTGCCTGGCGGACATCGACAGGAAAATCCATGATGTCGCGCAAAGCAGCCGGACGTCTTTGACGTTCCTCATAGAGGTTTTTGGTGAAGCTGCGATAGGCAGGTGTAATACCGAAATTATCGATTTGCTCTGGAGACAGTTTCTCATAGCCCAGCTTGCGATAAGCAGTATCACTGGCTTCATTGGTTTTTTGCTGAGGGATATACATGATCGGCTCATCGGTCATGTTGATATATTCCCTGACAGCGGTATTGCCAAAGGTATGCCCAGCACCATCCTGACGTTCTTTGAACAGTCCAAGGAAAGGAATATCGTTTTCATCGTGAACGGTCAGCGCTTTTTTATGCCATTGGGCTGCACTGTCGGCGATATTGATGTAATGCACCCCACCTACTGGCGCATCGATATTCGGGAAATAAGGTTTTAGCTTGGGCTCTTTGGTATCCAGATAATTGGATTCGAAGAATTCTCCGCCGATATAGCTTTCTGCCGTACACAGGCCGAATTTGCCCATCGTTTTCATTAACGATTTGGAAATGCCTTTATGGAAATTATCCAGGGCTTTTTGCCGCTCTTCTTCGGTAGAGTAGTGAGAAATAACACGGTTATGGACGCTTAATGGGCAAATAGCCGAGGCGCCAAAACCCAATATGCAGGCAATGTCATGAGGGCAGGCGGCTTGACCTGTTTCCAGAATTAACGACGAGTTAAAACGGATACCTTTATTGACCATATGCTGGTTAGCGGCGGCGACCATCAAAATAGCCGGAATGGCGGCATAATCTTTGCTGATGTTCAGATCGGACAAGATAATGATGCCAGCACCATCTTTGGCGGCTTGTTCGATTTTTTCACAGACGGCCAGAAAGGCTTGTTCCAATTGCGCCGCATTTTTTTGTGAATCGTCAAAATCTGGACGATAAATCATATCCAGGGTGACGGTTTTGACCTGGTTCTGGCGGCGGATCTGTTCCAGTTGGGTACGTTGCAGAATTGGGGATTCGATTATCAGCTGTTTGCTGTGGCTTTCGGCAAATGTCGGTTTGGCGCCTAATGCAACACGCAGCGTCATGCCGTCACTTTCTCTTAACGAATCCAGTGGCGGGTTGGTGACCTGGGCGAAACGCTGGCTGAAGTAACGGGACATGCCGCCTTCGTCAGCATTCAATGCATTCGGCGTAATGCCATAACCCATGGCGCTGACTTTTTCAAGGCCGGCTTGCAGAATTGGGTCGAGCAGGAATTTAAAGCTTTCCTGGTTCAGGGCATAAGCAGTATGGCGCTGATCGATGCTCAGTTCATGCTCGTCGCTGATTTCGCTGGGTTTGACTTCCGGCAAATCATTGATATGAAGCCTTTTTTCGGCCAGCAGCGCTTTGTAATCCTGCTCTTTGGCCAGCCGTTCCATGACCTGGTAGCTGTTGTAATACTGTTTTGTCTGGTGGTCGAAATAGAGCATACCGCCGGCTTCGATACGACCGCGCATCAACACCTCTTCTGGCGGGAAGTCGATTTGACCAGCTTCAGACATAACCAGCAGGTATTGCTCGGTTTCAGTCGAACGTAGTGGCCTAAGGCCTAGCCGGTCCAGGCGCGAGCCAACACGAATACCGTCGGAGAAAATTACCGCTGCCGGACCGTCGTTTTTCTCTTCATAAAGACTGAAATATTCCAGCATGGCGCGGATATCTTCCGGCAACGTTGTGTCGTTTTCCCAGGCCGGTGGCATCATTGCCAGAATGGCGGTGACGATATCCAGATCATCTTCGTTGATGCGGCGGGTCAGTGTCTGATCCAGCCGAGCCGAGTCGGATTGGCCATTCGGGAAAATGATATGTTTGTTTTTTTGCCGGGCAATGGCGTTTTCACTGAGCCGGTTTTTCTTGTCGGTATTCAGTTCACCATTGTGCGCCATATAGCGAAATGGCTGAGCCATCAATGTGGCTGGCGCGGTATTGGTGGAAAAACGCGTATGGAAAAACAGGGTATGAATTTCATGATTCCGGTCATACAAATCGATGAAATAAGGGATCACTTCAAAAGAATTGAGGCGGCCTTTATAAACCTGGGTGCGGGAGCTCATCGACAATGGATAAAAGCCGTCCAGTTCTTCACGGCTGAAACCCTCGACTTCAATGGTCAGCAGCGCATTTTGAATATGTTTTTCAAATTCGTCATGTGAAGCATCTTTTAAATGCTCCGGACGGCCGAAAATCACCTGTTTGATCGGTAATTGCGCTTTGATAGCGGCGTCATTCAATACACTGTTATCCACCGGAATATCACGCCATTGAATAATCGGTAGTTTGAATTCGTGTAAATGTTTGTCTACCATGTTCATCGCGTCAGAGTCATGATGAACATGGTCTTCCGGGAAAAAGAAATTGGCGACGCCGAACTGCCCCAGAGTCAGGTTATCGATACCGGTAATTTTACGGAAAAATTTCAATGACAAGTCAATATTGACGCCAGCCCCGTCACCGATGCCTTCGGAACTCATGCCGCCGCGATGGGGGATGGTGCAGAGTGCTTCATGAGTTTTGACAAGCAAGTCATGGGTCTGCTTGCCTTGTTTATGCGTGATAAAACCGACGCCACAATTATCTTTTGTGTGGTCGGGGTTAAATAGCATGTTTTCTATATCGTTTTGATGGGAAGTTGTCATCATTTTATCCCGGTCTTTACCGAATAAGGTATTAATAAAATACGGTTCAGGAAAAAGTCATTGCTGTTTTCAGCGTTTCCTTAGGGTTATGGCGAAATGGTTTTTTTTATCGCCGCATGGTAGAGTCGTTTTATATACTTTCATTTGATCTGACGACTTACCTGCATATTATTCTTTAGCTAAATACACTCACTTTCATATAGTGAAACCGCGCAATTATACCGTGATCAGACGGTTCTGTCATTGCAAGACGTAGCAATTGTTTGTCAGCAGGCGTTTGTTAAAATGAAAACGCTTTTATTTCAATAATAAAGGTTCGATTCTTAAAGTTTTATTTAGCCAGGTGAAAGGGGAATATGAGTAAAGATTATGATGTGGTCATTGTGGGTGGGGGAATGGTTGGATCGGCGCTCGCCTGTGCGCTTGGCGGTAGCGATTTAAAAGTGGCGGTCGTGGAGCGCGCTTTGCCAGAGCCTTTTTCAGCCGATCAGCCTCATGATTTGCGGGTTTCCGCGTTGAGCATTGCATCAAAAAGAATTTTACAAACTATTGGTGCGTGGGAGGGTGTCGTCAAGCGACGACTTTGTCCTTTTAAAAGGATGCGAGTTTGGGAAACAGCCGGCGATACCGAGTTTAACAGTGATGATATAGACTGGGACGAGTTGGGTTATATTGTCGAAAACCGGGTTACCCAGCTGGCCTTGCTGGATCGGTTGCAGCAATTTTCCAATATCGATTTAATCGCGCCGGCATCTATTAAAAAGATTGACTATCAGTTCCCGTTATCGCGGATTACATTGGAAAATGGTGAAGAATTGACAGCCCGGCTTTTGGTCGCGGCGGATGGTGGACAGTCGCGTGTTCGCCAGGCGGTCGGTATCGGTGTAACCAGTTGGGATTATGAACAACATGCCATGGTGATTTATGTCGAAACGGATTATCCGCAACAGGATATTACCTGGCAACGTTTCGTTCCCAGCGGCCCGCAAGCTTTTTTACCGTTAAGCGGTAATTATGGTTCCATAGTCTGGTATAACTCACCCGATGAGGTTCGACGATTGAAAGCTTTGCACGATGATGAGCTAATTGAAGAGCTGACACAAACATTCCCTGATTGTCTGGGTAAAATCAATAAAATACTGGGGAAAGCCAGTTTTCCATTGAAACGCCAGCATGCGCAGCATTATGTCAAACCCGGCGTGGCGTTGGTTGGGGATGCCGCTCATATGATCAATCCATTGGCCGGGCAGGGCGTCAATATCGGCCTTTTGGATGCGGCGGCGCTGGCGGAAGTATTGTTGGAGGCTGTGCAGCAAGGTGAAGATATTGCCGATATTCGCGTGTTAAAGCGTTATGAAACAATGCGTCGTCAGGAAAATCTTAAAATGATGACGGTGATGGATTTGTTTTACCGTTTTTTCAGCAATGATGTCATGCCGGTCAAATTTTTCCGTAATCTGGGTTTGGGACTGGCGGAAAGAGTGAAGCCTTTGAAAAATAAAGTGATGCGTTCCGCTATGGGGCTGGAAGGTAAGTTGCCTAAATTGGCGCGGGGCATTATGTTGGACTAACTCGGAAATTTTACCTGTATTCTCTCATTCCCACGATTCTGCGTGGGAATGCATACTCATGTTGTTAATGCTCGTATGGGTTCCCACGGAGGACTGTGGGAACCATAGTAACAACTTCCCCCCTTCGTCGTGTACTCATAAATTTCGCTGTATAACAATAGCGCCACGAATTTCGCCAACCTTGTAACCGGTTGCTTTGTCCTGAGGGTAAAGCTGTTTGATTTTTTGGGATAGTTCAGGTGCTAAATTCTCGCCGTGGCAGGTCAGGCACAAACCCTGGGTGGGAATGGCTTTCATGAAGCGAAATTGTTTTTGGCCTTCGGTTTCAACAATTTTTGCATAAGCCAGTTTTTGAATCTCTTCACCATTGGCCAGACGTTCTTCAAAACTTTTCAAAATTACTTTTTGCCAGTCATTGGACTCATTTTTGGGGTTTCTGTTTTTCAGGCTAACGCGGCTGAGTTTTACATGATTATCTTTCGCCACTTTTTCTGTGATGGGCTGAGCCTTGCTGCTACAAACCGCAATGGCATTGACAGGGCCGCCGTCTGCCATGGCTTGCATCAGTTCCTGCTTGAGAGTGCTGGAAAATTGCTGACTTATTTTTTTTGCCTGTTCGACCAGCTCTTCGAGTTCGGCATCTTTGGCACTGGCCATGTTGCTATGGGTAAAAATTAAAAAAACAGTCCAGAAGGCGAATTTATTAAAAGTCATGATGTTTTACCTAGGAGGCTGTCCGAGAATAGAGTCGCCAGCTCGCCACCATGCAGAATACTGAGAGCCTGACAGAGCGGCTGTATAATAGAGCGTGTCGAACCGAGTCATTGAATGCCATGCCTATTCCTTTCAAACCCCCACCGATTGATTACGCCCAACATCAACTGTTTCCAACCAACGTCTTTGACCTGTTGCCGACGGATCATGAGTGCTTTTTATACCATGACTTATTTGAACAGCTCGACACAAGCAGCCTGGAAGCGACCTATAGTCCCCTGGGACAACACGCATATCACCCGAAAACAATTGTCTCCATATTGATCTACAGCTACAGTCGCGGTGTCTTCAGTTCACGTGAAACAGAACGTCGCTGCAATGAAGACCTGTCGTTTATGTACATAGCCGAAATGAACTGCCCAAACTTTCGGGTACTGAGTAATTTTCGCAAAAACAATGCGGAATTTTTCCACAACTGCTTCAAGCAGACAGTGCAATTAGCGATGGAGCTGAATCTGGCGAGCCTGGGGCATATCAGCCTGGACGGATCGAAGTTTCAGGCTAACGATCATCGCAAGAATTGCCACCCCGCATGATGAAATGTTGTAGAGTTCCTTGTGGAAGATGGCGGTTAAAGACTGCGCTTTACTTTGGAGCCTTAGAGCCCGACTGCTAACGTAGCCTGCCATGGATGACTCGAACCCCGGATTGCTTCTTTAAGAGCGAATGTTAAAAGGGCCGTTGACGATTTACATCGCCCTCAGGCAGATCATCCAGGCAACCGCCACCTTCCAGGCTCAATCATAGAGTAAAGGAGGAAAAAATGGAACTCACTGCAATACACAAGCGAGTCATCGGGTTGGATGTTCACCAAAAGCAGATTAGCGCCTGCGCCATGGTTGAACAGGCCGATGGTGGTATTCAGACAGAGCATCGGCAGTTTGGCGCATTCAAACGTGATCGACGTGCATTAGCCGATTGGGTGCAGTCTGTCGCACCGGATGAGGTGGTGATGGAAAGCACCGGCATCTACTGGAAAAGCCCATATGCAGCTTTGGAACATGTGGGTATTTACGCCAGGGTCGTCAATGCCCGGCATGTGAAGAATGTGCCGGGACGCAAGACGGACATCGGCGACGCGCAATGGCTGGCGATGCTTTCCCGTGCCGGACTGCTGCGCGGTTCATTCGTGCCACCGGAAAAGATGCGGCAGTTACGCCTGATTTCACGTCAACGACAGAAGTTGGTGTCGATGCTGTCTGCTGAGAAGAACAGACTGCACAAGGTATTAACCGACGGCGGCATCCGGCTTGGCGTGGTGGTCAGCGATGTACATGGGCAATCCGCGCGCGCCATGGTTAACGCGCTGATTGAAGGACAGCCTGCGCATGATGTGTTGAAGCTGGCCAGCAATCGTCTCAAAGCGCCGCGCGCCGATATACTGGAGGCGCTGCAAGGTGAGTTGAGCGAGCACCATCGCTTCGTACTGAATGAACTGATGCAGCATATTCAGGATTTGGAAGCACGCATAGCCAGATTCGATGCACAACTGCTGGCCGGACTGGAGAAGGAGAAAACGGTTTTGCAATTGCTCCAGACTATTCCCGGTGTTGATTTGATTGGAGCAGCCATGCTACTTGTTGAGATCGGAACGGATATGACTGTCTTTGGCAGTGCGGATCGGCTGGCGTCATGGGTGGGCATATGCCCCGGCAACAACGAGTCTGCCGGCAAACGCAATGCACCACGCTGGATCAGAGCGCTGATAAAATTCGGTTATATAACACAACCGGGTTAAGCCAGCTTACTTCATTGAATATGGATAAGCAGCCTTTTCACGGCTGAGAACTCCTTGCGCATTCGATATGGATCATTTCATGTTAAAAGAAAAAGAACAGGCCCTGACAGAGGAAATTGAAGACTTGATTCAGCAAGCGGCCCAGTGCGACGCAGACGAGGATCAAGCCTGTCAGGAGCGCACAGGGTATGAATTACCGGATGATCTTGAGTTCAGGCAACAGCGTTTAGCCAAAATCAAAGCGGCGAAAGCCGCCCTTGAAGCCCGCGAAGAGACGTTAAACCCAGGGAAACCGGTTAACGACAAGAAGCAAATCAGTTTTGCGGACACCGATGCACGCATCACGGGCAAGAAGGGAAACTTTGATTATCAATACAATGCTCAAATTAGTGTGGATAGTGACACACAAGTCATCGTTGGCCAGCATGTCAGCCAAAACGCCAATGACAAACAGGAACTTGAGCCGGCATTACAGCAAGTGCAAGCAACCACCGGACAGCTACCCAAACAAGTCAGCGTCGACAATGGTTATCAATCGGCTCTGTACATGACAAAAAATATTAAAAGCTAGCGTAGCTCGTTGAAATGTAATTAAATACCGCATTTTGTTTTAGCGAATATGAATAACGGGACATTACAAATCAACGAGCTGACCGTCATATTAACTGAGCACTTTCAATGGAACAAGGCAAGAATCGTTTGTTTTGTGGGTATGTTAATTGCTTTGATGGCAGTTAGCACGGTCAATCTGGCCCAGCTCGCCGTATTCTTTCCCCGTCGGGCAAAAATTTCCTCACGATATCGACGGATGCAACGATTTTTCAGTGACCATTGGCTGGATTACAATGAAGTCGCTCATTTCATCATGAAACTGTTTGGTTTCACTGATCAGGATTACTATCTGACGTTAGACAGGACGAATTGGAAGTGGGGTAAAACCAATATTAATCTGCTGGTGCTTGCCGTGGTTTATCGGGGTGCCGCCATTCCGGTGTATTGGTTGCCTTTAAACAAGCGGGGCAACTCTAATACGAAGGAACGTATAGCGCTGATGAAACGCTTTATTGCGCAGTTTGGCCGACATCACATCAAAGGTCTTTTGGCTGATCGGGAGTTTATTGGAGACGAATGGATGGGCTGGTTGTTTGAGCAAGAGATTCCCTTTTATATCCGTATTCGCAACAACGCCAGGACAACCAATGCCCAAGGCCAGCGAATACGCGTAGAGCGTTTGTTTTATGGGCTTAAGCCGGGTAGCACACGACACCTCTCAACAGCGCGCTATTTGGGAAATTGTTCAATTTATCTCAGTGGGTTACGGCTGAGTGATGGTGAGTTATTAATCATCGTCTGTCAGCATTTGAACCCTGATGCGATTAAAATTTATGGCTTGCGTTGGGAAATCGAAACGCTTTTCGGCGGTTTAAAAGAACGGGGATTCAAACTTGAGGAAACGCGTGTAGTCGGTTATCTTCGGATCAAAAAATTGTTAGTACTTCCCGTTATTGCTTTCTGTTGGTCACATAAAGCAGGCGAATGGAAACATGATTGCGAGTTACCAATAAAAACCAAAACACATCAGCGGCTCGCGCAAAGCCTGTTTCGATATGGATTAGATTGTATCCGCTCAACGTTGTTTAATGTCTTATCTCAATCAAAAAGGATGATTAGAAAAGTGATTGCTCTTTTGCAACCCATACCTTTTGTCACTGGAATACATGAGACTCATTTGTCATAAGTTAATTTTTGTCATGTACAGAGATCAATCGGGCAGCAATCTGCAAGCACTGGAAGATGCCTCAGTGGATGGTTACATTGCCACGGACAAGGGCGAGAAACCCCGTGCGGTCGCACTGGATGACTCTGATCGCAAGGTCGTAAAAGCCGACTTTACTTATGATGAAACTGAGGATGTGTTTCACTGTCCGGGCGGGCAAACACTTCCGTTCAAGCGCGAAGATAAAGACGGCAAGCGCGTTTATCAAGGCGAGGCAGCCACCTGCCAGGCCTGTCCATTTCACGCACGTTGCTGCAAATCCAGCCAGGGAGCCGCCCGCACCATCACAACCGATGACAAGGAACCCTTGCGGCAAAAAATGAATGCCAAAATGCAAACCAATGAAGCCAGGGCGGTTTACAAACAACGCAAAGTCATCGTTGAGCCCGTATTCGGGCAACTCAAAAACAGTGGCTTTCGTGGTTTTAGTGTTCGTGGAAAAAAGAAAGTTGCCGGAGAATTTTCACTGGTGTGTGCAACTCACAATCTGAAAAAAATTGCCCGTTCCATTGCCAGGGGAGTGGTCTGTCCGGAATTTGTCACCGCAAGCATGAACCCGGCATAATAGGGGTAAAACCGGGAAAAAGCACTGAATGATCGTATAATTCAGGCCGCAGGAGGCCGTTTTAATCGGCCTGAGGCGCTGAATTTGACGATCTGATCGTTGCGTAAACGAATTTGGTTATCATTGTACAGATTTTGTACTTGTGGATAACTTTGGCAGTTTTTGGGGCGCCTTCTCGGACAGCCTTCTAGGTTTCAGATTCGGTTTTTGAGTATAACCCCAGAATATGTTTGCTGCGTAAAAAAATATCCGGTGTGACGCCAAGCGCTTGTTTTAATGCAACATCCCGGTCGAAAGGATTGTCTATTTTGGCAATTTTCCACATTTCACGGATTTGCAGGTTTAGAGGAAAATACCAGGGAGAACCCAGTGGCGTGTTAATCAGCGGGAAGTCGCTTCCATAGAGTAATCGGCTTTTTAATCGTTCATCGAGGAGCGCCTGGTTCAGATAACCCAGTTTGTTGATTTGTGTCAGGCTGGAAATATCGGCATAAAGGTTGGGATAGCGGGCGAACATTGGCAAAATACGTCGATAATTGCTTTGTCCGTCTGATGTGCCGGTAGTGGCAATATGGGCGGCAATAACGGTTACGCCTAATGATAACGGCAAATGTAGTCGTTGCGGATCGCCAAATTGATCTTCTGCCTGGCTGAATGAACGCTCCTGCCCGGTATGCGTCAGCAGGGGTAATTGTAGTTTGCGCAATGTCTGGTAAAACGGGATAAGTGTTGGGTCGGCCGGGTCGATATGCTGGATATTGGGAATCCATTTAATCAATACAGCCCCTTGTCGCTTGACCTGATGCAGTCGTTTAATGGCGTCGGCTCGATAGGGATTGATGCTGGCGCCAAAAAATAAAAATGGATATCGGGCCGTCTGTTCGGCAACAAAATTGTTGGAAATGTAAACCTGGGTTTTGTTTTTATCGAGTTGACCATTTTTATCGACGACACCATCTAATGCCAGAATTACAGCGCCATCGACATGCACGGATTGTGTGATTAATTCTGCTATTTTTTCAACGACATATTGGTCGCCATGTTGTTTGAGTTGCTGCCGGTTTACACCAAAGGCGCGAAGATAAAAATCAAACTTGAATCCTTGCGCCATTTTCTTCGATATGAAGCAATCGCTTTGATAACCAAGCCCCGCAACATGAACATGCATGTCAATGATGGAGTGGGATGGCAAAGGGCGGGGAGGTGTTACGGGGCCGCTAAATGCAAATTGGCGATAACTAATGGCGATAGCCAGCAAACCCAGCAAGACAAAAATAGTATAACGGAATATTGCCATTATGATCCCGTTTGCTGATTTTTTGAATATTGTTTAAAACGGTTTGACTGTGGCCAGAATGACAATGGCGAATAAAAACAACACAGGGATTTCATTCACCCAGCGAAAATATACGTGTGAATGCGTATTACGGTCATGCTTGAAATCGTTCAGCCATTTGCCACAAAAGATATGGTAAGTCACCAATAAGGCAATTAGCAACAGTTTGACATGTAGCCAGCCAAATCCGCTGTACATGGCCCAAGCGTAATCTATCAACATCCAGATGCCAAAAACCAGCGTCAGCACCATGCCTGGCGTCATGATGCCGTAGTACAGTTTTCGTTCCATGATTTTAAAGCGTTCAAGACTGATGCGGTCGTCCGACATGGCGTGGTAGACAAACAGGCGCGGCAGATAAAACAGGCCGGCGAACCAGGTCACCATAAAGATAAGATGTAGTGCTTTTAATAACATGGGCGGTTATGAGTCATCGAATTGGCTGGCCAAGTCGGCCAGTGTTTGCAGGGATTGTTCGAATTGTTGTTTATCATCGCAGCGAATGGTTGCGTGGGCAACTTTACGTCCTTTTCGAGGGGACTTGTCATACAGGTGTAAATGGACATGAGGTATGGCCAGTATTTGTTCGCCAGGTGGCACATCGCCAATAAAATTGACCATGGCGCTGTGGCCGATTGCCAGGGTGGAACCTAAAGGCAAGTCAAGAATGGCGCGTAAATGATTTTCAAACTGACTGGTTTCACTGCCCTCGATGGTCCAGTGACCGGAATTATGGACTCGCGGTGCAAACTCATTGGCAATCAGCTGGCCGTCAATATCGAAAAGCTCCAAAGCGATGACGCCAACATAATCTAAAGATTCCAGCAGGCGGGTAATCATGGCTTCAGCATTTTTTTGTAGAGAGTCGTTCTGACAACAACGGGCGATGCGTAAGATTCCACCTTGGTGAGTGTTTTCCGATAACGGATAGAAAACAATATCACCGTTGACCCGGCGAGCGGCGATTATGGAGACTTCCCGTTGAAAGGGAATAAAATCCTCAAGGATGGATGGTGCGTTTTGCATGGCCTGCCAAGCTTCTTCCAACTGGTTGGCGGACTGAATGACGACCTGTCCTTTGCCATCGTAACCCATGCGGCGGCTTTTCAAGATGGCCGGGTAGCCAATTTCCGGCATGGCTTGTTGCAGGTCAGCCAGGTTATCGATTGGTGCGAATGGTGCTGTTTGAATATTGAGCCTATGAAAGTGCTGTTTTTCAATCAGTCGGTCCTGGGCGGTTTCAAGCGCGATAGCCGGAGGATAGATAGTCGTGTGGTCGGTCAGGTATTTTGCCGCTGCGGCGGGAACATTTTCAAATTCATATGTGACGATTTCCGCTTGTTGCGCCATTTTTTCAAGCAGTTCCGGGTCGTCGTAATTTCCTTGTAACAGCTCAGAGAGCCTGACAGCACCTGCATCCTGGCTGGGGTCCAAAACAATAAATTGCTGTCCTAATGGAATGCCGGCCAATGCAATCATGCGGGCTAGTTGGCCGCCACCTAAAATACCAATTGTCATAAAGATTTCTCGCTGGGATCCGGGTTGGCAAGTACGGTTTCTGTCTGGTTTTGCCGAAAGGCGTTTAACGCTTCTTTGTAATCAGGGTATTTATTACCGAGGATGGAGGCCGCCAGTAATGCGGCATTGACAGCACCGGCCTTGCCTATTGCCAGGGTTCCAACCGGAATGCCGGCTGGCATTTGCACGATGGACAATAATGAATCCATACCATTTAAAGCTTTGGATTGAACCGGCACCCCCAGAATGGGTAAGGATGTTTTTGCAGCGACCATGCCAGGCAGGTGAGCTGCGCCACCGGCTCCGGCGATAATGACCTCCAGGCCGCGAGACTCCGCTTTTTCTGCATAGTCAAAAAGTTTATCTGGCGTTCTGTGGGCTGAAACGACCTCGACTTCATGTGGTATAGTCAACTGTTTCAGGGTGTTTGCTGCATGTTGCATTGTTTCCCAGTCAGATTTTGAGCCCATAATGATGCCAATCAGTGCGGTCATGCAATTTCTCCCCCGTGCAAGCCTGGATTTCTATTTATTGTCAGGCGGCAGATTTTAAAAAACAGAAAATTATCTCACAGTCAGGCGTAGTATCAAATAGCTTGTTTTATTTGACTGGATTTATTTGGTTTTGCCTTGAATCTGGTAAAAATGCATCCATCTTGAATGAATGCAGTTTAAGGGAGTCGTTGATTTATTCGCGATTCCTTAAGGAAGCGCTGACAAATCATCCAAACTGTCAGCGCCCGCAAAGTGGAAATGCGATTTGCGCTTTGCGCTTTGCTTACAAAATCGATGGCTTCAAATGCATGATTAAACTGGCTACGATTATTCAATGAAACTTAGGAGAAGATGAAAAATGGCACAGCAAAATGTACAACAGATTGAACAAGATATTCGTGAAGCAGTACAGTCCGGGGAAGATGTTTACCAGAAAGTACGCGATATCACCTTAAAAGCACTGACCGAACATGATTTGGACGAAGAAAATATTAAAGCGGTTGTGGAGACCATTAGCAAAGGCATTACTCAGGGTCTTGATACTACAGAAGAAATTGCCAAGCGTAGTTTTGATGAGGCGGCGGAAGCGTTGGACGATGCATTGGTCAGTGCGGCAGAGGCGACAAAATTAGCGGTCGAAGAGGCAGCATCAACAGTTAAAGAGTTCTCAGAGCAGGATTTAAAAAAGACTATTGAGGATTTGAAAGCATTGGAAGATTTGTTTTTGGATACATTGACTGAAGCGTCAAAAGAAGGCACTGAACTTGCAAAACAAATTGTCGATAATTTTGTTCGTCACGCCAAAAACAGCGGAACCGCGGTGGGTGAAAGAGTGCAAAAACTGGTTGATGCTTTGCTGGAAGTCAGAGATAACAGCGGGAAAATTCTGGTTGAGGCGGCGGTTGACACAGCGTCAAAACTGGCAAAAATGGGCAGTGGCATATTGGCCGGAATTGCCGAATCATTGGAAGCCGGGAAGCGTACTAAATAAATGAGTATGCTTTGGGGGATGATCAATGCGGCTCGCGATCTGGGGCGTGTGCAGGAAATTGCCGGCATTTTGATCCGCTACGGATTCAGCAGTGTGGTGCAAATGCTGGGTATGGCGCAAGCCTTGGAGAAAGTGGGGCGAACCCTGCATTGGCATCATGCCGAAGAAATAACTCGACTGGATACCCCGCAGCGGATAAGGCGGGTGCTGGAGGAATTGGGGCCAACCTTTATCAAGATGGGTCAAATTCTGGCAACCCGGGTAGATTTGTTTCCACCCGCTTATATCGAAGAGTTTGGCAAACTACAGGATCAAGCGCCACCTGTTGATTTTGACGAGCTCTTGCCTCAGCTGGAAGAAGATCTGGGGGCTTCAGTTGATGAGGTTTTCCTGGCGCTGGATAGAAAACCATTGGCTGCGGCATCTTTGGCACAAGTCCATCGGGCGGTTTTGAAAGATGGAACGGAGGTCATTTTAAAAATTCGCCGCCCCGGTATTCGTCGTGTCATTGAGGCCGATTTAAGATTGTTGAACCGTCTGGTCGGGATTGTCGAAACCGATGATAGCGAATTGCAACGTTATCACCCTCGGGAAATTGTGCGCCAATTCAGTCAGTCATTACGGCGTGAACTGGATTTTGCCGCCGAGTGCCGTAATGCGGAGCGGGTGGCGGAAAGTTTCAAAAATAACCCCAATATCGTCATTCCCAAAGTTTATTGGGAATGGACTGGCGAGAGACTGAATGTACAGCAATTTATTCGGGGCGTGCCGGGGAATCGACTCGATAAGCTGGAAGAGGCCGGACTTAATCGGCGTTTGCTGGCAGAGCGTGGCACCGAGGCGATGCTTAAAATGATCATGGAAGACGGGTTTTTTCATGCTGATCCGCATCCCGGTAATGTCATTTATTTATCCGGCAACCGCTTGGCTTTTCTGGATTTTGGCATGGTTGGCCGATTGACGGAAGATCGCCGCGATCAGGTGGTCAGCTTTCTCTATGGCATGATCAATCAAATGCCGGAGCGTGTGGTACAAATTCTGGAAGATTGGTCAGATGTTATTCAGACCGACGAGCAGCAGCTATCCATTGAAATTGAAGCATTTGTCGATCAATACAGTTCGCTGGCGCTGAAAGATGTGAATCTGCCGATGATGATGGGAGATTTAATGGAGATTCTGCGGGATCATGATTTGTCCCTGCCGCCTGATTTGGCCCTGCTAATTAAAGCCTATATCACGCTGGATGGTTTTGGTCGGCATCTGGATCCGGATTCTCAGGTACTGGTGTTCGCTACACCTTATATTCAGCAATTAATGGTCAATCGATACCGGCCAGATGCCGTGGCGAAACGCGGATGGCGAAATCTGTTGAGCATGGCGGATATGTTGGCTAGTTTTCCGAAAGAAATGCATCATTTATTGCGTGCTACCCGCAAGGGCTTGATTCCGGTGGAAATCAGCGTCAAACGATTGGATTCTCATGTGGATAAAATTGATAGGGCAGTGAGTCGTTTAACCATGGGGATCGTTACCGCAGCATTGATTATTGGCACGTCGATTATGATGACGGTCAAAGGTGGGCCGGAAATTATGGGGTTGCCAGCGTTTGGTTTTTTTGGCTATATATTTGCCGCTTTAGGGGGTATCTGGCTGCTGATTTCTATTTGGCGCAGCGGACGCAGGCATTGATTGTTCAGGTTAAGATAATTTTTGTTGAATATAGTATTGATTTAGCGATTCTAAAAAAAATTATAAGTTTTTGAACAGCTTTCTAAAGGAGAAAAAATGCGGTTTTTAAGTAAAGTTCTTTTGTTGTTGGTTCTGTCGTTTTCAGCTCAGTCGGCGGAATACATGACTTGTCATTTGCGTTATCAGTTAAAAGGCTGGTCGTTTTTTTACAAAGACTATCAGGGGACTGGCTTTGTGGAATGTGAAAATGGCCAGTCCGCAGCGGTAAAAGTAATTTCTCGGGGTGGTGGAATAACCTTCGGAAAATCAGAGATCGATGATGGTACGGGCGTTGTCACAACCGTGATGGATATTTCAGAGGTTTATGGCGATTATTTTTATCTGGGTAGTCATGCAGGGCTTACTCGTTCCGCCGAAGTCGTGGTCATGACTAAAGGAGAAGTCTCATTGGCGCTGACTGGCCTCGGCCGCGGTGTTGATATTGGCGCTTCGATTGGCGTGTTTAGCATTTTGCCACGCTAGCTGCTTGATTCGATATGAATGATTTTGATAAAAAAATTCAAACGGTCGGTAACCGGCTGATTACCACTTTCCATTATATAGCCTTGTTTGGTATTGGTTTGACCGTGGTCTGGTCGGCGGTTTATGAATATATTTTCATGGTCAAAGCAGGGCACGCGACGCTGGAAGAGATACTGTTGCTGTTTATCTATCTGGAGTTGGGGGCGATGGTGGGCGTTTATTTCAAAACCCATCGATTACCTGTTCAATTTCTGATTTATATCGCCATTACTGCACTATCCAGGCATTTGGTTATCGATGTTCAAACCGTTAAAGAAGAATTTCAACTGTATTTGTTGTTGGGAATTGTTTTTGCCATTTTGATGTTGAGTATTTCAATATGGGTTTTATCGAATGCCGCTAAAAATTTCGGTTGTCCGGAAGATATGGAATTCGATCATAATCAGGAAGATCATTCTTGTGAAGAAAAGTCGAAAGGGTAATAACCTAGTGCTTTACTCTGGAATAAAACAGGACTAAAATAGTCCTGTATAGGAGATGGATATGTTACGGCTAAGCAGATTGAGCGATTACGCGACGGTGATTTTGAGCTATATGGCTGAAAAATCAAAGGAAACACTGACGGCTCAGGAAGTGAGTGAAGCCACTGGCATCAGTTTGCCTACGGTGAGCAAAATATTGAAAAAGCTGGTCAAAGCGCATGTGTTGACATCGCTTCGTGGCGCGAAAGGTGGGTATCATTTGACCCGTCCGCCGGAAAAAATCACCGTCGCGGCAGTGATCAACGCACTGGAAGGGCCGATTGCGCTGACTGAATGCAGCAGTTCCAAAACATCCTGTGAACAGGCGAAAGGTTGTCATATCCAGGGGCGTTGGAACCTGATCAACCAGCGTATTTTTAACGCACTGGAGTCGGTGACTCTGGCCGATATGATTTTGCCGCCAACCCAGCCAGAAGAACATATTATCTCCATCAACAGTTTATACCGCTAACAGGCAAGAGTTATTTATGACATCGAATGCGCAAGAAATAGAAGATTTAATCGGGCAGGATGAATACACCGCAGGCTTTGTCACCGATGTCGAGGTCGATACCTTTCCACCTGGCCTGGATGAAAACGTTATAAGGCGCTTGTCCAAGATTAAAAATGAGCCAGAATTCATGTTGGAATACCGCTTGAAGGCTTATCGACACTGGCTGGAAATGAAAGAGCCGGATTGGGCGCAGCTTAAAATTGATCCGATTGATTATCAAGCCATCAGTTATTATTCTGCACCAAAAAAGAAAGGTGATGGGCCGAAAAGCCTGGATGAAGTCGACCCTGAATTACTGGAAACCTACAAAAAGCTTGGTATTCCGTTGGATGAGCAGGAGCGGCTGGCCGGCGTTGCGGTCGATGCGGTGTTTGACAGTGTTTCGGTAGCGACCACATTTAAAGGCAAACTCAAAGAAGCTGGGGTGATTTTTTGCCCGATTTCCGAAGCCTTGCAGGAATACCCTGAGCTGGTGCAACAGTATTTAGGCACAGTGGTGCCGAGTGGCGATAATTTTTTCGCAGCTTTGAATGCAGCGGTATTTACCGATGGATCGTTTGTCTATATTCCCAAAGGCGTGCGCTGCCCGATGGAATTGTCCACCTATTTCCGCATCAATGCGGCCAATACCGGCCAGTTCGAGCGTACACTGATTATCGCCGATGAAGGCAGCCATGTCAGTTATCTGGAAGGCTGCACCGCACCGATGCGAGATGAAAACCAGTTACATGCGGCGGTGGTTGAACTGGTGGCGCTGGACAATGCCGAAATCAAATACTCCACGGTGCAAAATTGGTATCCCGGCGATAAAGAGGGCAAGGGCGGGATTTATAATTTCGTCACCAAACGGGCAGAATGCCGGGGTAAAAACTCCAAAGTCTCCTGGACCCAGGTGGAAACCGGTTCGGCCATCACCTGGAAATATCCCAGCTGCGTGCTGTTGGGCGAAAATTCCATTGGGGAGTTTTACTCGGTGGCGTTGACCAATAATTATCAGCAGGCCGACACCGGCACCAAGATGATTCATATCGGCGCCAACACCCGCAGCACCATCATTTCCAAAGGGATTTCCGCGGGTAAGGCGCAAAACACCTATCGCGGCCTGGTCAAGGTGGCCAAAAGCGCCAAAAACGCACGCAACTATACCCAGTGCGATTCCTTGCTGGTCGGCGACCGCTGTGGCGCACATACCTTTCCGTATGTTGAAGTCAAACAGCCTAGCGCGCAAGTGGAACACGAAGCGACAACATCCAAAATCAGTGAAGATCAACTGTTCTTCTGTCAACAACGCGGCTTATCGGCTGAAGATGCCGTGTCGATGATTGTCAACGGATTTTGCAAGGAAGTCTTCAAGGAATTGCCGATGGAATTCGCCGTGGAAGCCCAGGCGTTATTAGGCATCAGTCTGGAAGGCTCAGTAGGATAAATCATGACGGTTGGACACAGGCTGCCGCCTGCCCAATCACAAAGAACAGATAACACAAGCGCCATTAGGCCGTTAATACAGGATAAACAATGTTAAGCATCGAAAATCTTCATGCCAATGCCGGTGAAAAGCCGATTTTAAAAGGTTTGAATTTACAAATTAACCCGGGTGAAATCCATGCCATCATGGGGCCGAATGGTGCGGGTAAAAGTACCTTGTCGCATGTGTTGGCAGGCCGGGAGGGTTATACGGTAACCGATGGTAAAGTCACCTTTTTGGGCAAAGACTTGCTGGAAATGCCGCCTGAAATCCGGGCGCGGGAAGGGCTTTTTCTGGCATTTCAATATCCAGTTGAAATTCCGGGCGTCAGTAATATTTATTTGCTGAAAGCGGCGTTAAACGCGATTCGCAAACACCGCGGCCTGGACGAAGTGGATGCGATGGATTTTTTGACCATGGTCAAAGACAAGGTCAAATTGCTGAAAATGGATGAGCGGTTTTTGTATCGCGCCGTCAACGAAGGTTTTTCCGGGGGTGAAAAAAAACGCAATGAGATTCTGCAAGCCGCTATTTTGGACCCTAAGTTATGCATTCTGGATGAAACCGATTCCGGTCTGGATATCGATGCGTTGAAAATTGTCGCCGATGGCATCAATGCCATGCGCTCACCTGAGCGCTCATTTTTGATGATCACGCATTACCAGCGTTTGCTCGATTATGTCGAGCCGGATTTTGTTCATGTACTGGCCGATGGCAAGATCGTCAAAACCGGCGGACCGGAACTGGCGAAAGAGCTGGAAGAACATGGCTACAGTTTTCTGGAAGAGCAGGTTGCATGATGGCAGAAACAGTTTCTCGATTATTGATTGAAGAATATCAGACGCATAGGTCTGCCTTGCCTGGACAGTCGGTCACCTGGCTGCAAGCATTGCGGGAAGATGCGTTCAAAAATTTTTCAGCGACAGGCTTTCCCTCACCACGGGAAGAGGAATGGCGTTACACCAATGTTTCCGCCATTGAAAGAAAACGTTTTCATTGGCCTGATGGTTCCACTTCGATTGATGAGGATGAAATAGCCCGCTTGAGTCTGGATGACTGCTGGACGGTAGTATTGATTGACGGGGTTTTTTCTCAGACACATTCCCGCTTGAAAGATTTGCCTGATGGTGCGGATGTGTTGTCAATGAAGGCGGCTTTGGAAAGCCATCCTGATATGCTGGAAGATTATTTCGGCCTAGCGGTCAGCAATGAAGAACATGGTTTCATCGCGTTTAACACCGCATGGTTTACCGATGGCATTGTCATCAGAATTGCCGCCGGCATCGAATTGGAAAAGCCGGTACAAATCATTCATTACATTACCCAGGCAGAAGTGATGACGTGTACACGTCAGCTGATTGTTTTGCAGAACGATGCTCAGGCGCAGGTTATTGAAACTTTTGCTGGAAAAGATTGCGCTTATTTAAATAGTGCTGTGAATGAGGTTTTTGTCGCTGAGAAAGCGCGGCTGGAGTTGTACAAGTTTCAGCAGGAATCGGATAAAGCCTGGCATTTTGGCGGTTGTTACGTTAAACAGGCCGAGCAGGCTGATTTTGTTCATCATCTTTTCGCGTTTGGTAGCCTGTTGAGTCGAACGGATGTGCATTGCGATTTGGAAACAGCAGCTGATTGCGAATTAAACGGTCTATTTTTAGGTGTAAAACGACAGCATCACGACAGTCATACGCGTATCGTTCACCAAAAACAGGATGCAGTGAGCCGTGAACAGTATAAAGGGGTTCTGGATCAGCGGGCACGAGGTGTGTTTCAAGGCAGGATGATTGTGGCGCAGGATGCCCAGCGTACCGACTCGCAAATGAATAACCAGAATTTGCTGTTGTTCGAAGATGCCGAGATCGACACCAAGCCACAGCTGGAAATCTATGCCGATGATGTCAAATGCGCCCATGGTGTAACGGTCGGTCAGTTGGATGAGAAGTCCGTTTTCTATTTTCGTTCTCGCGGTATCGATGAAGAATCCGCCCGCAACATGCTGACCTTCGCTTTCGCCAATCAAATGGTCGGCAAGCTTGAAATCAAGAGCTTGCATGATCAGGTGCTGGCGCAATTGTTACAGCGTTTTCCACAACAAGATGTGGATGAAGGATGGTTGTGAGGCATAGGTATCTAAACATTTTTTATGATCAAAATACAATGACTTAGAATTTGATTTATATCATTGATTAGCTTGTAGGATGGGTAGAACGCAGTGAAACCCATCATGAAAATGCAAAAAATGTCCATATTATGATGGGTTTCGGCTGTCGCCTCTACCCATCCTACAGCACTAAAAAGAGTTTAAAAGTTGTGTAGATAGTTATGGTTGTGAGGACATGTTTGTTTTAACGAGATTGTCTATGTCGTGTTAAACTGTCTAGTTAAATTAGACTTTTTTGTATTGAGGCGATTATGAAAGCATCAATTGTGGATTTGAGATATAAAACGAATGATATTTTGAAGGCGCTGGACAGGAATGAAAGTGTAACGGTTCTTTATCACGGCAAGGTTAAAGGCATTATCATGCCGCCTAAAAAAAGAACAGAGTCAAGAGTTAAGGATCATCCTTTTTTCGGTATGAACAGTGAGAAGGATGAATCGGTTCTGGAAGAACTGGAGGGCTTGAGAAAAACAAGACATGATTTTTGATACTGATATTTTAATCTGGGTTCAACGAGGGAACGAAAGGGCGGCCAGATTGATTGAAAAAGAAGAGAATCGATACCTTTCTGTCCAGAGTTTTATGGAGCTTCTGCAAGGAGCGAAGAATAAAACGCAACATCAGTATGTAAAAGGTTTTATCAAGGAGTTTGGGTTTACTGTTTTACCTTTTACCGAGAATATCGGACACAGAGCATTGATTTATGTTGAAGAGTATGCGCTATCAGCCAATATGAGGGCGGGAGATGCCATTATAGCGGCGACAGCCGTTGAAAATAATTTAATGCTGGCTACCAGCAACAGCAAACACTTCAGGGTGGTTAACGAATTAACGCTCAAACAATTTAAGCCATAAAGCTATCCGCCTGACTTTAAAGCGTCTTTAACAAACATTATGACTGACTTATCCATACAAAAAATCCGGGATGATTTTCCCATCCTTAAAGAACAAATTCGCAACAAGCCGCTGGTATACCTGGACAATGCGGCGACCTGTCAGAAGCCCAGGGCGGTAATTGACAGCATGTCGCATTTATATGAACACGAATATGCCAATGTGCATCGGGGGGTTCATACCTTGAGCGTGCGCTCGACCGATTTATACGAAGGCGCCAGGGAAAAGGTGCGCCAGTTCATCAATGCCGCCAGCACAAAAGAAATTATTTTTGTCAAAGGAACAACCGATGCTATCAACTTGATGGCGCAAAGTTTTGGCCGTAGCCAGTTACAGGCAGGGGACGAGATTTTGATTACTGCGATGGAGCATCATTCCAATATCGTTCCCTGGCAGATGCTTTGCCAGCAGACGGGTGCAGTGCTGAAGGTTGCCCCTATCAATGATCGCGGTGAGTTGATTTTCAAAGAATTTGAACAGCTTATTTCCGATAAAACCAAATTGGTATCGGTGGTGCATATGTCCAATGCGTTGGGCACGGTCAATCCGGTTAAACAGATCATTGAAAAAGCCCACGCTCATTATGTGCCTGTGTTGTTAGATGGGGCTCAGGCGATTCCACATATGCCAGTCGATGTTCAGGCGCTGGATTGTGATTTTTACGCATTCTCAGGCCATAAACTTTATGGGCCTTCCGGTATCGGTGTGCTGTATGGCAAGCAGGATTTGCTGGAAGCGATGCCGCCTTACCAGGGCGGCGGCGATATGATTCGCAAAGTCACATTCACTGAAACCGAATACAACAGCTTGCCGTACAAATTTGAAGCAGGTACGCCGGCGATTGCCGAAGCGATTGGTTTGGGGGCGGCCATCGACTATTTAAATGCTGTCGGGATGGATGAGATTGCCGCTTACGAGGCCGGGTTATTGGCTTATGCAACTGAAAAGACGGAGAAGATAGAAGGGCTCAGGATAATCGGTCAGGCGCAGGAAAAAGGCGCTATTTTGTCCTTTGTGCTGGATAAAATTCATCCCCATGATATTGGCACCATGCTGGATAGTTTGGGAATCGCCGTCAGGGCAGGGCATCATTGCGCCATGCCGGTGATGGATTTCTTTCAAGTGCCGGCAACGGCCCGGGCATCGTTTGCCATGTATAATACGAAAGAAGAAATTGATGTGTTAATGGACGGGATAAAATCCCTGATTGAGGTGTTTGGCTGATGTTTGACGATTTACGCGATCTTTACCAGGAAGTTATTTTTGATCACAACCGTAATCCACGTAACTTTCGGGTGATTGAAGACGCCGATCGTAAAGTGGAAGGTTTTAATCCCTTATGTGGTGATCACCTGACCCTGTATCTGAAACTCGATGGCGATAAAATCATCGACGCCAGCTTTCAAGGTTCTGGCTGCGCCATTTCCACAGCTTCGGTGTCATTGATGACAGAAATCATCAAAGGAAAAACGCTGCAAGAAGCCGAAGAATTGTTCCAAAAATTCCATGAAATGACCACTAATCAGGATGAAGAGGTTCAATTGGAAGCAATGGGCAAGCTCGCTGTGTTAGCGGGTGTGCGGGAATATCCTGCGCGGGTCAAGTGTGCAACATTGGCCTGGCATACGCTGGATGCGGCAATAAAAAATCAGGAAACTTCGATTTCAACCGAATAAATGCCAGCAGCCGATAAGTTGCCTGTTATTGATACGGCAGAATATCATCAACACAATGCCGAACTGGCGACACGCCTGAAGATTCCATTGGTTTCAATGGAGCAAGTCTTGCAGGATAAGTCATTCGCTTTTTTTCTGTGTTATCGCGATGCAGTTTTGAAGTTACTGGATCGGGAATTGCTTAAAAAAGGCGGTTTGTTCGTCAATATTGATCCCCGGCCGGGGGAGCAGCATTCCTGGCCAGCTCCCCGTAATAACTTGTTTGCTCAGGCAATAGGCAAAAAAACACAAACCATCATCGATGCAACCACCGGTTGGGGGCAAGACGCATTGGCATTGTTTCGCATGGGCTATCGTGTTCAATGTCTGGAACGATCGCCTGTTCTGGCGGAATTGATAGATGATGGTTTGCAAAGGCTTGAACAAAAAGACTGGGTGCTGAGACGTCAGCTGGAAGTACCGACCTTGATTCGAGGTAATGCCATAGATTTGCTGCCAACCCTGCCGACAGTCGATTGCATTTATCTGGATCCAATGTTTCCACCCAAGCGTAAAAAATCTGCATTGGCAAAAAAAGCTATGGTCGTTTTACATGATATTTTAGGCGACGACCTTGATCGCGAACGGCTATTTGAATCGGCCATGTCGGCCTCAGGAAAACGGGTGGTTGTCAAAAGCCCCGATTATGCCGAACCTTTTGCAAAGCCGGATCAGGTGTTTAAAGGTAAATTACTGCGTTATGATGTTTATTTAACCCAGCCTTAACGTAGAGCGAAACATTTGTTTATGTTATTGGTGACAAAGCTGGGTTAAGGAAGCGCTGATTGTTTAAAATAGACGAGTTTAATGATGGTGTTGATTTTGTGATAAAGACATCATTATCTACACATCTTTTTTGCTGGTTCCCAAGCTCCTGCTTGGGAACCCTTAAGGTTGGGATTGAAAATGAGTGACTGGATTGATGTGACGAAGGCTGACGCCATTGCCGATGGCGAGCATGTCGTGGTGGATGTTGAAGGCACCGAAGTGGCAATTTTTAAACTCGATGGGCAGTTTTATGCAATCGAAGATGTCTGCACTCATGATGGGGCGGAGATTGCCAGTGGCAAACTGGAAGGTGATGAAATTGTTTGTCCCCGGCACGGTGCGAGGTTTTGTATTAAAACCGGTGAGGTTAAATGTCCGCCTGCTTATGAAAATATAGAAACCTTTCCTGTTCGTGTCGTCGATGGGCGTGTACAGGTTCGTGATGCCCGTTGGGATTAGATGATGAATGAATATTTAGTATGGAATATCGACCCGGTCTTGATCGATATGGGTTTTTTGAAAATCCGCTGGTACGGGTTGATGTTTGCATCAGCCTTCATGGCCAGTTTTTATGTCATGCAATGGGTGTACCGGCGTGAAGGGAAAAATGTCGAGCAATTGGATGATTTGCTCTGGTATATGGCGATCGGTACCATCGTCGGTGCAAGGCTGGGGCATACTTTATTTTATGATCCTGGCTATTATTTAAGTCATCCCATGAAAATACTGGCGATTTGGGAAGGGGGGGTGGCCAGTCACGGCGCAAGTATTGGCATTATCCTCAGTCTTTATTTGTTTAGCCGGAAATTTAAAGAAAATTTTCTCTGGCTGCTGGATCGCGTTGCGATGGCGTCGATGGCGGCGGCATCGCTTATTCGGATTGGTAATTTTTTTAATTCGGAAATTGTGGGTGTTCCCACTCATGTTCCCTGGGCAATTATTTTTACCCGTGTGGACAGCTTGCCACGGCATCCGGTTCAGCTCTATGAATCGGCATCCTATGCGCTGATTTTTGGCGTATTGGTTTTGATTTATCGCCAGATTAGCGATAAAAAAATTCACGGGTTTTTATTTGGCATTTTTTGTATTCTTGCCTTCAGTGCCCGCTTCGTACTGGAGTTTTTCAAGACCCGGCAGGCATCCTATAATCATGATTTCTGGCTGACCACCGGACAAATACTCAGTATTCCGTTTTTCCTGATTGGCGTTGGCTTTGTGATTTGGGCGATAAAACCTCATCGGCGTCAATCCTCATAATAAGGTATAATTGGCTGTTTTTTTAGTCATAGCAGGCTGTTTCGGCAGCGATAATGATTTATGCAAGAAATAAACCCGATCAAAAATAAAATCACCGATCTTTCGGAGCGAGCCCAGGCTTTAAAAAGCTATCTGGCTTATGATGAGAAACACGAGCGATTGGAAGAAGTCCTTAGAGAACTGGAAAATCCTGATGTCTGGAATGATCCGGAAAAAGCCCAGGCATTAGGCCGGGAGCGGGGGCAACTCGAGACCATTGTCGAAACCATCGATGAACTGGAGCAGGGTCTGGCTGATTTGTCTGAGCTTTTGGAAATGGCAGTCGAGGAAGCAGATGAAGAAACTATCGATACGGTTAACGATGATTTAAATCGTTATGAGAAAAAAGTCTCTGAACTGGAATTTCGGCGTATGTTTTCTGGCCAGATGGATGCCAATAATGCTTTTTTGGATATTCAGGCTGGTTCCGGCGGAACCGAGGCGCAGGATTGGGCCTCGATGATTTTGAGAATGTATCTGCGTTGGGGCGAGCAAAAAGGTTTCAAAACTGAAGTGATTGAAGAATCACCGGGCGAGGTGGCGGGTATCAAAAGCGCCACGATTCGTTTTGAAGGTGATTACGCCTTTGGCTGGCTCAGAACCGAAACTGGTGTTCACCGGTTGGTCAGAAAATCGCCGTTTGATTCAGGTAATCGACGTCATACATCGTTCGCTTCCGTGTTTGTTTCACCGGAAATCGATGATGATATCGATATCGATATTAATCCGGCTGATTTGCGTATCGATGTTTATCGAGCCAGTGGCGCGGGTGGTCAGCATGTCAATAAAACCGAATCCGCCGTTCGAATTACGCATGAACCGACGGGGATTGTGGTGCAGTGTCAAAATGACCGTTCGCAGCATAAAAACAAGGACACGGCGATGAAGCAACTGAAAGCCAAGTTGTATGAGCTGGAAATGATGAAGCGCAACGAAGAACAACAGGCTTTGGAAGACAGCAAATCTGACATCGGCTGGGGCAGTCAGATTCGTTCCTATGTATTGGATCAGTCCCGTATCAAGGATTTACGTACTAATGTGGAAACCGGCAACACTCAGGCGGTACTCGATGGCGAGCTGGATCAATTTATCGAAGCCAGCTTGAAAGCCGGCTTGTAACCGAATTTATTTTATTTATTTAAAGAATCGATGACAGAAAACCAACAAGACGAACAGGAACAAATCAGACAACGCCGGCAAAAACTTCAGGCGTTAAGAAAAAATGGTATCGCTTTCCCTACCGATTTTCGCCGTAATGTCGTAGCAGGCGAGTTACAGGCTGAATATGGTGAAAAAAGTAAAGAAGAACTGGAGGAGAATCCCGTTCGTGTAAAAGTCGCCGGAAGAATGATGACCCGTAGCATTATGGGTAAGGCCAGTTTTTGCCATATTCAGGATATGTCGGGCAAGATGCAGCTTTATGTCAGCCGCGATGCTTTACCTGAAGGTTTTTATAATGAACAGTTCAAAAAATGGGATATTGGCGACATCATAGGTGCCGAAGGGGTTTTGTTCAAGACCAAGACTGGCGAGTTGAGTGTTCGTGTTGATGATATTCGGCTGTTGACCAAGGCGCTTCGGCCGTTGCCGGAAAAATTCCACGGAATTGCCGATCAGGAAATCAAATATCGTCAGCGATATCTGGATTTGATCATGAGTGAAGAATCACGGCAAACTTTCCGTGTTCGCTCACAAATTGTTTCCTATATTCGTCAATTTTTGCTTGAGCGGGATTTTCTGGAAGTTGAAACTCCGATGATGCAAGTTATTCCCGGGGGCGCAACGGCCAGGCCGTTCAAAACTTTTCATAATGCGCTGGATTTGGAAATGTATCTGCGTATTGCCCCGGAACTTTATTTGAAAAGGTTGGTGGTCGGCGGTTTCGAGCGGGTGTTCGAAATCAATCGTAATTTTCGTAACGAAGGTTTGTCGACCCGGCATAACCCCGAATTTACCATGCTGGAGTTCTATCAGGCTTATGCCGAATACGAAGACCTGATGGATCTGACTGAAGCGATGCTGAAAGGCATTGCCGAGCAAGTGGTCGGACAAACGGTCATTGAATACCAGGGCGAACAATACGATTTCGGTAAACCATTCGATCGCATGACGGTGGTGGAGTCCATACTGCATTTCAATCCGGAATTGGCGCTATCAGATATCGATAACCGCGAAGCTGCGGTCAAAGTCGCTGAAAAGCTGGGTATTCCAATTAAAGACAGTTATGGTTTGGGCAAAGTACAGATCGAAATATTCGAAAAAACGGTTGAACATCGTTTGATGAATCCCACTTTTATCACCGCCTATCCAGTTGAGGTTTCTCCACTTGCACGGCGCAATGATGAGAATCCGGACGTGACCGACCGCTTCGAGTTTTTTGTTGGCGGGCGCGAAATCGCCAATGGTTTTACCGAATTGAATGATGCCGAAGATCAGGCCGAACGTTTCCGTAAACAAGTGGAAGAAAAAGAGGCAGGCGATAACGAAGCGATGCATTTTGATGCTGATTACATAACCGCGCTGGAACACGGTATGCCGCCAACGGCGGGCGAAGGCATTGGCATCGATCGGCTGGTCATGCTGTTTACCGATGCGCCAAGTATTCGCGATGTATTATTGTTTCCTCATCTTAAACCCAAACAATAGGCTGGAGTTATGGCAGTTTCAGAACAAGAATTTAAAGATACCTTAAAACTTTGGGCCAGTGGTGTCACTGTGGTGACGGCAAAATCCGATCAGGAAGGATTGAAGGGCATGACGGCGACATCATTCAGCAGTGTGTCACTGGAGCCGCCTCAAGTGCTGGTCTGTATTCATGAGAAGGCCGATACAGGTAAGGCGATTTTCGATAATGAAAAATTCGCCATCAATATTTTAACCAGTGAACAGCAGGAAACTTCCAACCAATTTGCGGGCAGCAGTAGCCAGGAAGAGCGTTTTGCCAACACCCGCTGGCAGGAAGGTGAAAATGGTGCGCCAATTTTGACCGATGCCCTGGCCAGTCTGGAATGCCGTTTGGTTCAACAAGTGAAAGCCGGCACTCATTGGATTGTAATTGGTGAAGTGGAAAAAGTCAGTCAGAAAGATGGGGCACCATTATTGTATTTTGACTCGGCTTATCGTGAATTGTCAGAAAAATAGATATCGAGTGAGAGATGTCCGGTCAACCTAACTACCTGCCTCATTTTCCTGTCAAAAATCATAATATTCCGCATTGCCCGCGGGATTATTATCTATCGCTTGCCGCATTTGTTGGTGTGGCATTATGTTTTGTTATTGATTCGGTGGCGGGGCCGACGTTACAAAATGCATTGGGAATTGCGGGGTGGCTAACATTACTGGTTTTTCTGGCAGGAGAATCGGCTCATGTTCGTGCTCAGGTTCTGATTGCTGTCGCTTTTGCCACCATCGGCGAACATTTCGCCTCCATTTATATGTCGGGATATACTTACCGGCTGGAAAATGTTCCGGCTTTCGTGCCGCCAGGGCATGGCATTGTCTATTTAACGGCAGTGGTGTTAGGGCGGTCGGCTGTTTTTCAGCGTCATGCTCGTTCTATTTTATTGTTTGTCGTTTTGTTTGGTGGTGCCTGGGCGTTATTGGCCTTACTGGGAATAAGTGGGCGTAAAGATGAAATTGGAGCTATTTTATTTAGCATCTATTTGTTTTTTCTGTTTAAAGGCCGCTCGCCAATGGTCTATCTTGGTGCCTTTTTTATCACCACCTGGGTGGAGTTGATCGGTACCGCGTTAGGTACCTGGAATTGGGCGGCGATTGATCCTGCCTCAACATTGGCGCAAGGAAACCCGCCCAGCGGAGTTGCAGCCTGGTATTGTCTGGTTGATGCGGTGGCTTTGGCAGGGTCAGGCTGGTTATTGCAATGGTGGGAAAAAGCAAAACTGGAAGATCAATTACCCTGGTTGGAGCTAGGGTTGCGCTGGTTGCGGCTTAAGGTACAAAATAAATAATGGCAAAAAAAACTCAAAAGAAATCCGGTATTCGTGTTTATAAACGCCTGCTCGGATATGTAAAGCCCTATAAATGGGCTTTTTTTGTCAGTGTCATTGGTTTTTTGATGTATTCGGTGACACAGCCATTATTTGCTGCCGTTATTCAGCATATTATTGACACTTTGCAAAATCAGCAGCGGGAAAAGATGCTGTATTTGCCGTTATTGTTTGTCGCGCTGTTTTTTATTCGCGGAGTGGGAGCTTATTTAGGTAATTATTTTCTTGCCAAGGTTTCAAATGGTGTCGTACATGACCAGCGTTGCGCGGTTTTCAATCAATACACTTTGTTGCCTACAGAATATTTCGATAAAAACAATCATGGCTATTTAATCTCCCGAATTACCCATAATGTTGGTGAAGTCACAAAAGCTGTCACCGATGCAGTCAGAACTTTTGTGCGGGAAGGACTGACGGTTATCGGTTTGCTCGCTTATCTGTTTTATAGTGAATGGCGATTGACGCTGGTGTTTTTATGTATTACGCCGGTAATTGCCGTTATGGTGACTTATGTCAGTAAGCGTTTGCGCAGACTCGGTAAAAATATTCAAGATTCAGTCGGGGATATGACTCATGTGGCGTCAGAGCTGATTAATGGGCATCGAATAGTACGCAGCTATGGCGGGCAAGAATACGAACGGCAAAGATTTCATCAAAGTAGTTGGCGTAATCGCAGCCAATCTCTCAAATTGGCTGCCACCATGGCGATACATAATCCATTGCTGCAGTTCCTGATTTCATTGGCATTGGCTGGCTTGATGTATCTGGCGCTGTTTTTTATGGGAGATAGCAGTACCGGTAGTTTTGTCGGCTATCTGACAGCCGCTTTTATGTTACCAAAGCCAATTAGACAGATAAGTGATGCCAATAGTCTGATTCAAAAAGGTATCGTTGCAGCGGAAAGTATCTTTGAAGTACTGGATGAAGAGATTGAGAAGGATAGCGGGAATTATGTCGTTGATAGCGTAAATGGGGAAGTTGAATACCAGAATGTGATGTTTTCCTATGGCGATGGGAAAAAAGTTCTGAATAATCTGAGTTTCAAGGTCAAGCCAGGACAAACGATCGCTTTGGTTGGGCCTTCTGGTGGTGGCAAAAGCTCAATTGTAAACTTGTTGCCACGTTTCTATGAATATCAAAAAGGCCGGGTTTTATTGGATGGGGTAGAAATTAAAGAATATACCCTGGCTTCCTTGAGGCGGCAGATAGCTTTGGTCAGTCAAAACATTACATTATTCAATGACACTGTAGCCAACAATATAGCCTATGGTGAATTGAATGGGGCAAGCAGGGAAGCGATCATTCAGGCGGCCAAAGATGCATATGCTCTGGAGTTTATTGAAAAATTGCCTAATGGCTTTGATACCAATATTGGTGAACAGGGTATCAGTTTATCTGGTGGGCAGCGACAACGATTAGCCTTGGCCAGAGCATTGCTTAAAAATGCTCCACTACTTATCTTGGACGAAGCAACATCAGCGTTGGATGTAAAATCAGAAAAATATATCCAGGCTGCATTAGAAAAAATCATGCAAGGTCGAACAACGATTGTCATTGCCCACAGGCTTTCAACCATCATTAATGCAGATCAGATATTGGTGATAAAACAGGGTAAAGTGGTCGAAAAAGGCAGTCATGAGGAGTTATTGGCCAAAAAAGGCGAATACTGGAGCCTGCAAAAAGATTCAGGATTCAAAAATTGATCAAAAACATTTTGACAATAGTAAAAAGCTGCGTATAATGACCGGCTCTTTCGGGGTAAATGCCACGGGGGAGGCCAGGAAGGCAGGTGGATTTGAAGTGTTCATGTTTATTCTTCAAGTTTTTTGGAAAAGGATGTTGACAGTGAGTTTTGACTCTGTATAATAGTCGGACTCAACGGAGCAGTGCTCCAGACCGGTTGCCGGTCACGCTCTTTAACAAAACAATCGAAATAATTTGTGTGGGTATTTGTGATGGATATTTTAGCGATTTTAAGATATTCGACACAGAAACTCATGTCAATTCTTGCGACAGAATTTACGTTGATTCTGGGTCGAGCCAAGATTGGTGACTAATCTTATAAGTCACAAACATTATTAAACTGAAGAGTTTGATCATGGCTCAGATTGAACGCTGGCGGTATGCTTAACACATGCAAGTCGAACGGTAACAGGAAGAAGCTTGCTTCTTTGCTGACGAGTGGCGGACGGGTGAGTAACGCGTAGGAATCTGCCCAGTGGTGGGGGGACAACCTGGGGAAACCCAGGCTAATACCGCATACGCCCTACGGGGGAAAGCGGGGGACCTGACCACTAAGTGTCTTTGGATATCTTTTTGAATGACTGATGACCATATTTGGTTCAGTTGTTTGGATGGGATACCGAGGGTATTTAGTGGTCAGGCCTCGCGCCATTGGATGAGCCTGCGTTAGATTAGCTGGTTGGTAGGGTAAAGGCCTACCAAGGCGACGATCTATAGCTGGTCTGAGAGGACGATCAGCCACACTGGGACTGAGACACGGCCCAGACTCCTACGGGAGGCAGCAGTGGGGAATATTGGACAATGGGCGCAAGCCTGATCCAGCAATACCGCGTGTGTGAAGAAGGCCTGAGGGTTGTAAAGCACTTTCAGAGGGGAGGAAAAAGCACGGGCCAATACCCTGTGCCTTGACATTACCCTCAGAAGAAGCACCGGCTAACTCCGTGCCAGCAGCCGCGGTAATACGGAGGGTGCGAGCGTTAATCGGAATTACTGGGCGTAAAGCGTACGTAGGCGGTTTGTTAAGTCAGAAGTGAAAGCCCTGGGCTCAACCTGGGAACGGCTTTTGAGAGTGGCAGACTAGAGTTGAGTAGAGGGGAGTGGAATTTCCGGTGTAGCGGTGAAATGCGTAGAGATCGGAAGGAACACCAGTGGCGAAGGCGACTCCCTGGACTCAAACTGACGCTGAGGTACGAAAGCGTGGGTAGCAAACAGGATTAGATACCCTGGTAGTCCACGCCGTAAACGATGTCAACTAACCGTTGGGACCTTTAAGGTCTTAGTGGTGGAGCTAACGTATTAAGTTGACCGCCTGGGGAGTACGGCCGCAAGGCTAAAACTCAAATGAATTGACGGGGGCCCGCACAAGCGGTGGAGCATGTGGTTTAATTCGATGCAACGCGAAGAACCTTACCACCCCTTGACATCCCAGGAATCCTTTAGAGATAGAGGAGTGCCTTCGGGAACCTGGAGACAGGTGCTGCATGGCTGTCGTCAGCTCGTGTCGTGAGATGTTGGGTTAAGTCCCGTAACGAGCGCAACCCTTATCCTTAGTTACCAGCACGTTATGGTGGGGACTCTGGGGAGACTGCCGGTGATAAACCGGAGGAAGGTGGGGACGACGTCAAGTCATCATGGCCCTTATGGGGTGGGCTACACACGTGCTACAATGGCCGGTACAGAGGGCAGCGAACTTGCGAGAGTAAGCGAATCTCAGAAAGCCGGTCCCAGTCCGGATTGGAGTCTGCAACTCGACTCCATGAAGTCGGAATCGCTAGTAATCGCGGATCAGAATGCCGCGGTGAATACGTTCCCGGGCCTTGTACACACCGCCCGTCACACCATGGGAGTGGGTTGCTCCAGAAGTGGCTAGTCCAACCTTTTAGGAGGGCGGTCACCACGGAGTGATTCATGACTGGGGTGAAGTCGTAACAAGGTAGCCCTAGGGGAACCTGGGGCTGGATCACCTCCTTACAAAGACAGCTAAAAGCCGTCATAAGTACTCACAACAAATTATTTCGATTGGAAGAGATGAGCCTGGGCCTGTAGCTCAGTTGGTTAGAGCGCACCCCTGATAAGGGTGAGGTCGGAGGTTCAAATCCTCCCAGGCCCACCACTCAGGTAACCGGGATCAGGCAACAGGTAACAGAAAACGCGCGTCAGACAAAAGTGGCCTGATTCCTGTTACCTGTTAC
Source organism: Methylomarinum sp. (assembly GCA_965277025.1). Taxonomy (GTDB): domain Bacteria; phylum Pseudomonadota; class Gammaproteobacteria; order Methylococcales; family Methylomonadaceae; genus Methylomarinum. The sequence goes on along the minus strand of OZ255706.1, from coordinate 3,420,944 downwards.
CTGAAGTCTGACACGGGGCCATAGCTCAGCTGGGAGAGCGCCTGCCTTGCACGCAGGAGGTCGGGAGTTCGATCCTCCCTGGCTCCACCATTTAAATGGCAAAAAGGCAAGCGGTAAAAAGACCGATTCTATCCATTCTTCAAAAAAGAATCGATAGAATTCGTTTTTTAAACGAATAGCTCTTTAACAATGTGGAAATCTGTAAACGTTTTATTCTTTTTTAGAATAAAGCACAAACGAGTTACATCGAATCGATAGGCGACTATTGAAACGATGCTAATGAGTTCTCAAGCAGAAAAAGCGAAAATGTCAGCTGACACATATAACACAGCGGGCTGAGAAGATACGAAGAGTATCCGACACAGACTGATTCGGGTTATATGGTCAAGTGAATAAGCGCATACGGTGGATGCCTGGGCAGTAAGAGGCGAAGAAGGACGTTGTAGCATGCGATAAGCCACGGGGAGAATGCAAACTTTCTATGATCCGTGGATTTCCGAATGGGGAAACCCAATCTGCGTAAGCAGATTATCCTACCCTGAATACATAGGGGTAGAGAGGCGAACCGGGAGAACTGAAACATCTAAGTACCCCGAGGAAAAGAAATCAACCGAGATTCCCTAAGTAGCGGCGAGCGAACGGGGAGTAGCCCTTAAGTCCAGCCTCAGTTAGTGGAATGCCCTGGAAAGAGCAGCCATAGACGGTGATAGCCCAGTACACGAAAACTGAGGCTGGATGAAATCGAGTAGGTCGGAGCACGTGAAACTTTGACTGAACATGGGGGGACCCTCCTCCAAGGCTAAATACTCCTTACTGACCGATAGTGAACCAGTACCGTGAGGGAAAGGCGAAAAGAACCCCGGAGAGGGGAGTGAAATAGATCCTGAAACCGTATGCGTACAAGCAGTGGGAGCTCCGTCACTCAATCGTTTTTACGATTGAGTGACTTCGTCCCACAGCAGGGAACAGATTGCAGGAAACAGGAAACAGCGAGTTGAGTCGCAAGCGACGTTATTTTAAAAAGCAAAAAAGATAGCGTGCGTAGCACACAGCTCACTGTTACCTGATTCCTGTTGCCTGACACCTGGAACGGAGTCACCCAATCACGAGAGTGATTGAGTGACGGAGTGACTGCGTACCTTTTGTATAATGGGTCAGCGACTTACATTTTGTGGCAAGCTTAACCGACTAGGGGAGGCGTAGCGAAAGCGAGTGTTAACTGCGCGTTTAGTCGCAAGGTGTAGACCCGAAACCGGGCGATCTATCCATGGCCAGGTTGAAGGTTGGGTAATACCAACTGGAGGACCGAACCGACTTATGTTGAAAAATGAGCGGATGAGCTGTGGATCGGAGTGAAAGGCTAATCAAGCCCGGAGATAGCTGGTTCTCCTCGAAAGCTATTTAGGTAGCGCCTCGTGTATAACTGTTGGGGGTAGAGCACTGTTTCGGCTAGGGGGTCATCCCGACTTACCAAACCGATGCAAACTCCGAATACCAACAAGTTTGAGCACGGGAGACACACGGCGGGTGATAAGGTCCGTCGTGGAAAGGGAAACAGCCCAGACCGTCAGCTAAGGTCCCAAAATCATAGCTCAGTGGAAAACGATGTGGGAAGGCCCAGACAGCCAGGAGGTTGGCTTAGAAGCAGCCACCCTTTAAAGAAAGCGTAATAGCTCACTGGTCGAGTCGGCCTGCGCGGAAGATTTACCGGGGCTAAGCTATGTACCGAAGCTACGGGTGTCAGGTGACAGACTACAGGGAACAGGAAACAGATGAAAACAACCTTCGAAGACTTAGACGTATTTCAACGAGCGTATAAAATCTCTTTGGAAATACATCGTAAGAGTCTTGAATTGCCGAAAACAGAACAATATGGACTGGCCGATCAAATAAGAAGAGCCAGTAAATCCATAGCAGTCAATTTGGCAGAAGGTTATGGTAAGCGTAGATCTAATGCGGAATTCAGGCGATATATACATATTGCTTTAGGTTCAGCCGACGAAATGCGCGTATGGGTCAGATACCTATATGACTTGGACTATATAGACCAGAAACAATGGCAAGAATGGCGAGATGAATATCAAGAAATCGCTAAAATGCTCAATGGTCTCAATAAAAGTCTTTCATCGAAACAAACCTGAAACCTGTTTCCTGCAGTCTGTCGCCTGACGCGGTAGAGGAGCGTTCTGTACGCCTGCGAAGGTGAGTCGAGAGGCTTGCTGGAGGTATCAGAAGTGCGAATGCTGACATGAGTAACGATAATGGGGGTGAAAAACCCCCACGCCGAAAGCCCAAGGTTTCCTGCGCAACGCTAATCGACGCAGGGTTAGTCGGCACCTAAGGCGAGGCCGAAAGGCGTAGTCGATGGAAAACAGGTTAATATTCCTGTACTTGTTATAACTGCGATGGGGTGACGGAGAAGGCTAGGTCAGCTGCCTGTTGGAATAGGTAGTTTAAGCGTGTAGGGAGTGGAATTAGGTAAATCCGGTTCCATGCTAATCCTGAGGCGTGATGACGAAGCACTCATTTAAGAGTGCGAAGTGATTGATGCCCGGCTTCCAAGAAAAACCTCTAAGCATCATGTTATGACGAGCCGTACCCCAAACCGACACAGGTGGGTGGGATGAGAATTCTAAGGCGCTTGAGAGAACTCGGGTGAAGGAACCAGGCAAAATGGTACCGTAACTTCGGGAGAAGGTACGCCTCTGGTACGTGAAGGCCCTTGCGGCTGGAGTGGAAGGAGGTAGCATTAAACTGGTGGCTGCGACTGTTTAGCAAAAACATAGCACTCTGCAAACACGAAAGTGGACGTATAGGGTGTGACGCCTGCCCGGTGCCGGAAGGTTAATTGATGGGGTTACCTGACCACTTAATCGTTTTATAAAGTATGTATTACATGTATGTTTTAAAAGCAGAAGATAGCGAAGACTACTATATTGGTTACACTTCTAACTTGCGAAGGCGAGTAGAAGAGCATAAATCAATACAGAGTAGGTTTGGTAAGCAACATAAGAAGGTCGAGCTGATCTATTATGAAGCATATCTGACAGAATCATTAGCGAGGAATAGAGAATCCAAGTTAAAGAAGAACAGACGCATGAAACAACTTTTGGTAGAACGATTAAGTGGTCAGGGAAGCTCTTGATCGAAGCCCCGGTAAACGGCGGCCGTAACTATAACGGTCCTAAGGTAGCGAAATTCCTTGTCGGGTAAGTTCCGACCTGCACGAATGGCGTAACGATGGCCACACTGTCTCCACCCGAGACTCAGTGAAATTGAAATTGCGGTGAAGATGCCGTATACCCGCGGCTAGACGGAAAGACCCCGTGCACCTTTACTATAGCTTTACACTGGACTTTGAGCCTACTTGTGTAGGATAGCTGGGAGACTGAGAAGCGAGGACGCTAGTTCTCGTGGAGTCGACCTTGAAATACCAGCCTGGTATGTTTGAAGTTCTAACCTAGGCCCGTTATCCGGGTTGGGGACAGTGTATGGTGGGTAGTTTGACTGGGGCGGTCTCCTCCCAAAGAGTAACGGAGGAGCACGAAGGTACCCTAATCCTGGTCGGGAATCAGGAGATTAGTGCAAAGGCATAAGGGTGCTTGACTGCGAGACGGACATGTCGAGCAGGTACGAAAGTAGGTCTTAGTGATCCGGTGGTTCTGAATGGAAGGGCCATCGCTCAACGGATAAAAGGTACGCCGGGGATAACAGGCTGATACCGCCCAAGAGTTCATATCGACGGCGGTGTTTGGCACCTCGATGTCGGCTCATCACATCCTGGGGCTGAAGCAGGTCCCAAGGGTATGGCTGTTCGCCATTTAAAGTGGTACGCGAGCTGGGTTCAGAACGTCGTGAGACAGTTCGGTCCCTATCTGCCGTGGGCGTTTGAGATTTGAGGGAAGCTGCTCCTAGTACGAGAGGACCGGAGTGGACGATCCTCTGGTGTTCCGGTTGTCACGCCAGTGGCATTGCCGGGTAGCTATGATCGGACAGGATAACCGCTGAAAGCATCTAAGCGGGAAGCCCCTCCCAAGATGAGATCTCACTGGGACCTTTGAGTCCCCTGAAGGGCCGTTGAAGACCACAACGTTGATAGGCGGGGTGTGGACGTGCAGTAATGTATGAAGCTAACCCGTACTAATTGCCCGTGAGGCTTGACCATATAACACCCAATCAGTTTGGGTGTAAGTCAGAGGACTTAAGCTTTGACTGCAAGAGAACAGATTTCTGCGTTGTAAGGATGAGAATCCTTGAAGGCAAAGGCTTAAAAAGCCAAACCAGTTTGCCTGGTGAACATAGCGAACGTGAACCACCCGATCCCATCCCGAACTTGGAAGTGAAACCGTTTAGCGCCGATGATAGTGTGGCAGGTTGCCATGTGAAAGTAGGGAATCGCCAGGCTCTTATAACAAACCCACCCAGGATTTCCTGGGTGGGTTTTTTTATGCCTAAAAATTATGTAATAGTTGGTTTTTTACTGTATTCACCAAATCAAGGAGTTGACAGCATTGATTTTGTCGGCGCATCCTTATACCACTGGAACCTCTGAATTTATCTGTGCTTTGCAATATTTAATAAAGCTTCCTTCAAACTCGGTAATCTGCTTTTCCCCGAGATCATTAAAATCTGGTAGAGTGTTGAGTAGTTAGGGAAACGCTGCATAAATCATCCATACTGTCAGCGACCACAAAGCGTTGTGCGATTTTCGCTTTGCTGGCACATCCCTGTGCCATTGGAAGCGAACTATGTTACAGAAAAAAGATAAAACATCCAGTACAGACATTGTTGATAAAATACTCATAGCGCATGAAAATTCAATCTAAACTCATTGTCACATTTTTATTGATAGCGCTTGTTCCACTTATAATCAGTATTGGTGTTTTTTATTTTTATTCCAAAGAACGAGTTTCTGATGAGGTGATTAATCATTTGGCATCGGTTGCCTCAATACAGGAAGCACGTCTCAAGAGTATTCATCAGCAAAACTTGGAGAGATTACAAGCTGTCGCCAGTCGAACACAGATGAAAATCTTGTTGAATCAATTTGCGACGGATAAACAAACTGCCTATTTTGAACGTATGAAACGTTTTATTAATGATGCTCTCTGTACATGACAAAAATTAACTTATGACAAATGAGTCTCATGTATTCCAGTGACAAAAGGTATGGGTTGCAAAAGAGCAATCACTTTTCTAATCATCCTTTTTGATTGAGATAAGACATTAAACAACGTTGAGCGGATACAATCTAATCCATATCGAAACAGGCTTTGCGCGAGCCGCTGATGTGTTTTGGTTTTTATTGGTAACTCGCAATCATGTTTCCATTCGCCTGCTTTATGTGACCAACACAAAGCAATAACGGGAAGTACTAACAATTTTTTGATCCGAAGATAACCGACTACACGCGTTTCCTCAAGTTTGAATCCCCGTCCTTTTAAACAGCCGAAAAGCGTTTCGATTTCCCAACGCAAGCCATAAATTTTAATCGCATCAGGGTTCAAATGCTGACAGACGATGATTAATAACTCACCATCACTCAGCCGTAACCCACTGAGATAAATTGAACAATTTCCCAAATAGCGCGCTGTTGAGAGGTGTCGTGTGCTATCCGGCTTAAGCCCATAAAACAAACGCTCTACGCGTATTCGCTGGCCTTGGGCATTGGTTGTCCTGGCGTTGTTGCGAATACGGATATAAAAGGGAATCTCTTGCTCAAACAACCAGCCCATCCATTCGTCTCCAATAAACTCCCGATCAGCCAAAAGACCTTTGATGTGATGTCGGCCAAACTGCGCAATAAAGCGTTTCATCAGCGCTATACGTTCCTTCGTATTAGAGTTGCCCCGCTTGTTTAAAGGCAACCAATACACCGGAATGGCGGCACCCCGATAAACCACGGCAAGCACCAGCAGATTAATATTGGTTTTACCCCACTTCCAATTCGTCCTGTCTAACGTCAGATAGTAATCCTGATCAGTGAAACCAAACAGTTTCATGATGAAATGAGCGACTTCATTGTAATCCAGCCAATGGTCACTGAAAAATCGTTGCATCCGTCGATATCGTGAGGAAATTTTTGCCCGACTGGGAAAGAATACGGCGAGCTGGGCCAGATTGACCGTGCTAACTGCCATCAAAGCAATTAACATACCCACAAAACAAACGATTCTTGCCTTGTTCCATTGAAAGTGCTCAGTTAATATGAACGTAAAGTGGACCCCATTGTCCAGACAAATTATTAGAGAATTTAAGATAGAACCCTCATAACAGTCAGGCTCAATGGCTCTGGCCCATATTTTCACCCGGCGTCTGCTTGGCAGTGCCGGCATTATATTTATCCACGATTTTAGCGCCACCTCCCGTGGCGAATTGATAAACCCTGTCTGGCGTTTCATAGCCTAACGACTGATGCGGTCGTTCGCTGTTGTAAAAGGCAAAGTAGTCCGTCAACCCCGCTGACAGTGCTTGCAGGTTGCCGTATTGCTTCAAATAAACTTCTTCATATTTCACTGTGCGCCAGAGTCGTTCAACAAAGATATTGTCCAGGGCCCGTCCCCGGCCATCCATGCTGATGGTCACGCCATGCTGACTCAATACCCCGGTGAAGTCCGCGCTGGTGAACTGTGCGCCCTGGTCGGTATTAAATATCTCCGGTGTGCCATAGGTCTTGATGGCCTGCTCCAGACAATTTACGCAAAACGCGCTGTCCATGGTATTGGAAAGTTGCCATGCCAATACTTTTCGGCTGTACCAATCCATGATGGCCACCAGATAAACAAATCCTTGCGGCAGCCGGATATAGGTGATGTCGGTACTCCAAACCTGGTTGGGGCGTGTCACCTCGACGCCTCTTAACAGATAGGGATAGACTTTATGCTCAGGATGCGGCTTACTGGTGTTCGGGCCCGGCGCCATGCCGACCAGCCCCAGTATGCGCATCAGCCGCTGAACCCGTTTGCGGTTGACCTGATGGTTAAGGCCGCGTAAATACTTTGTCATACGGCGTGAGCCATAAAAAGGATGCCGGGTATATTCTTCGTCGAGCAACCGCAACAGTTGCTGATCTTCAGCAGACACCGGCTGTTGTTGGCGTTTTTTCTGTTCATGGATTACTGAGCGGGTAACGTTCAATAACTGGCATTGCCGACTTAACGCCAACTCATCTTTTTGATCCACCCAGCTTTGACGCGTGATCATAGGCTGATCCCGGACTTTTTTTTAAGCCAATCCAGTTCCATATTCAACTGCCCGATTTTGGCGTACAGACGGTCCGGATTGTCTTGCGCCTTCACCGCTTTCGGCCCGCGTTTGCCTTCAAACAGGCTTCCCGCATTGTCCAACAGTTCCTTTTTCCATTGGCTTACCTGAGATGGATGGACTTCATTCTCTTGAGCAATCTCATTGATCGTTTTGATGTTCTTAACCGCTTCCAGCGCGATTTTGGCCTTTTGCGCCCCGCTAAAGGTTTTCCGTTTTTTTTCGCTCATTTTTTGTACCTCTTTTTTCAATAGTCATAGTTTAAACTATTGTCCGGATTACGGGGTCCACTATACCATTAAGAAAAATTTACTCTACAAACCATTCAATAAGAAGACTTTGCTAAAAAAAATCCGTTTATTGCTGGATGAAGATTGTTCTTATCATGCATAAAAAGGAAGCGGCTTTATTGCCTGATAGTAATAATACTCGGTTTCAGGAAGTAGATCGCCATGAACTCGATATCACATGCGGTTTTTTCACAGTTCCCGGATATAATTGTATTTTTGATTGTTAAAGCTTAAGGAAAACACATGAGCAAGTCTATCGTGCTGACCGGTATCACCACTACCGGAACGCCACATCTTGGAAATTACGCCGGCGCTATTCGGCCGGCGATTGAAGCCAGTAAAAATGATGATGTCAGACCCTTTTATTTTCTGGCGGATTACCATGCCTTGATTAAATGTCATGAGCCTGATCGCGTCAAACAATCCAGTCTGGAAGTTGCGGCAACCTGGTTGGCATTAGGTCTTGACACCTCAAATGCGGTATTTTATCGCCAATCGGATGTGCCCGAAATTCTGGAATTAACCTGGATGCTTACCTGTGTAACGGCAAAAGGATTGATGAACCGCGCCCATGCGTATAAAGCCGCTGTCGCCGAGAATGAGGAAGCTGGTGGCAAAGACCCTGATAAAGGTATTACCATGGGGCTGTTCAGTTATCCGATTTTAATGGCGGCTGATATTTTGATGTTCAATGCCGATAAGGTTCCGGTCGGGAAGGATCAGATTCAGCATATCGAAATGGCCCGGGATATCGCCAGTCGTTTCAATCATATTTATGGTGAACATTTTACTTTGCCAGAGGCTGTTGTAGAAGAAAACGCGGCGACCATACTGGGATTGGATGGCCGAAAAATGAGTAAAAGTTACAACAACACCATTCCGTTATTTGAAAATGAAAAGAAATTTCGCAAGTTAATCAACAAAATCAAGACTAATTCTCTGGAACCCGGTGAGCCGAAGGATCCTGACGGCTGTACGTTGTTTGGCATTTACCAGGCCTTTGCAAATGAGCATGAAGTGGCCGAAATACGCCAGCGATATGCAGAAGGAATCGCCTGGGGAGAAATGAAAAAGATTTTGTTTGAAAAAATCAATAATGAAATTGCTCCGGCCCGGGAACGCTATCAGGCATTGTTGCAAGCACCTGAACATATTGAAGAACAACTACAAGAAGGCGCTGCAAAGGCCCGTGAGATTGCAACGCCGTTTATTCAGCAATTAAGAGAAGCGGTTGGGATTGCTAAAATCTCTTCATAAAGGAGTTTCCGGGTGTCAGTGATGGATATAAAACCAGGGCAGCGCTGGATCAGTAATACTGAAGCCGAACTTGGTCTGGGCTTGGTTTTGGAGGTTGATTTCAATCGGGTGACTGTATTGTACCTGGCTAGTGGTGAGCGACGGGTTTATTCGAAAGCCAATGCGCCCCTGACGCGGGTTCAATTTTCACCTGGCGATGTGATTACTTCCTCTGATGGCGTGACTGTGACGATTGATTCTGTTGAGACGCGGGATGATTTATTATGCTATATCGGTCATGATGAAAATGGCAAGCTGGTCAAATTGGATGAAATGGAGCTCGATCACCACATTCAGTTCAATAAACCGCAAGACCGTCTGTTCATCGGCCAGTTTGATCCACCCGCCTGGTTTCAACTTCGTTACGAAACCTGGCAGCGACAACAACAGTTTCAACAATCAGAAATTAAAGGTTTGCTGGGTGCACGGGCGGCCTTGATTCCCCATCAGATTTATATTGCCCATCAGGCTGCAAATCGGCTGCAGCCTCGGGTCATGCTAGCGGATGAGGTGGGTTTGGGCAAGACTATCGAAGCCGGCTTGATTATGCATCATCGGCTGCTTAACGAACTCAGTCACCGAATTCTGGTGATTGTGCCGGATGCATTGCTGCATCAATGGCTGGTAGAGATGTTGCGGCGTTTTAATTTACGTTTCAGTTTGTTTGATGAAGAACGTTGCCTTGCACTGGAAGAAAATCCTTTTTTGGCTGAACAGTTGATACTGGCGGGTCAGGATTTTTTCCGTCAACACCCTGACAGACAACAACAGGCCTTGAATGCTGGCTGGGATATGGTCGTCGTGGATGAAGCACATCACCTGGAATGGGATGAAGATCAGCCCAGTGCCGATTATCAATTCATTGAACAATTATCATTGAAAACAGCTGGACTTGTTTTGCTGACGGCCACGCCCGAACAAATGGGCGTTAAAAGTCATTTTGCCAGGCTTCGGCTGTTAGATCCGGATCGTTTTTATAGTTTGCAACAATTTTTGACTGAGCAGCAACACTATGACGAAGTAGCACAATGCGCCCAACATTTACTGACTGACAATGATTTGAACGAAGATGAACTGGCGCATATTCAACAGTTGGTTCAACAGGAAAGGGTCGAAAAATTAGTCGGCCAACTCAATCATCCTGAACAACGGCGTAAAGTCAGGGATGAGTTGATTCAATTACTACTTGACCAGCATGGTACGGGACGGATTTTGTTCCGTAATTCCCGCCAGACAGTGAAAGGCTTTCCTGACCGTCAATGTCATGCCTATCCATTGATTGCTGAAGATACACCGGAACAGGACTGTTATCGGCAATGGTTGCTGGAAATACTTAATCAACTGAATGGCGAAAAAGCCTTGTTGATTTGTCAACAAGCAGAAACCGTCATTGCCCTGGAAAAATGGTTGCGGGAGAAACATGCCATTTCATCGGCCATTTTTCATGAGGGGATGAGTATTGTAGAACGAGACCGGGCGGCGGCATATTTTGCCGATGAGGAAAGCGCAGCAAAAGTATTGCTTTGTTCTGAGATTGGCAGTGAAGGGCGTAATTTCCAGTTTGTTCATCATCTGATTCTTTATGATTTACCCGATAACCCCGATTTATTGCAACAGCGTATTGGTCGCCTGGATCGGATTGGCCAGACAGAGGTTATTCAGATACATATTCCTTATATTGAAAATATAGCCCGTCAAGTATTATTTCAATGGTATCACCAGGCCCTGGATGCTTTTCGACATAATTGCGCAGCAGCTTCCAAGGTGCGTGAACAAGTGCAGCCTGTGCTGGAAAAAGCCTTGTCTGACCCTCGGCCTGGCAATATCAATGTCTTGATTCAGCATACCCAAAGTAGTTTAAAACGGGTTGACGAGGAATTGAAAAAAGGGCGTGATCCATTGCTGGAATTAAATTCATGTCGCCCCGAGCAGGCAGCACAGCTGATCGATTTACTGAAAAAACGGGAGCAAGATGGTTCGTTATGGCCTTATATGGAACAAGTGTTTGATTGCTATGGCGTCAACAGCGAATTTCATTCACCTGATTGTTATATTCTGCGCCCAGGCGAAAATATGCGTGATGCCCATTTTCCATTACTGAATGAGGATGGGGTTACGGTAACGACGAATCGAAATATCGCCTTGGCACGGGAAGATATGCAGTTTTTAACCGATGAGCACCCACTGGTAAGAGCGGCGATGGATATGGTGTTGTCCAGCGACACCGGTAATGCCTCTGTTTCTGTCATTCGGCATCCTGCCTTGAAAGGAGGTCGGTTTTTGTTGGAAATGCTGTTTATTGTTGAATGCAGTGCGCCGGCAGTTTTACAAATCAGTCGTTTTTTGCCTCCAACCCCTATTCGTATTCTTATCGATCAGACGTTGCAGGATCTAAGTCAAGCAATCAGTCATCAAAGTATGGTTGAGAGTGGCGATCGTTTTGACAAGCAGCAGATCGCTCAATTTTTGAATACTCAGCGGGACTTGATCAACGAAATGATCCGGTTGGCGGAACGCGATGCCCGAGAAAAAATGCAAAACCTGATCGCAGACAGCAGCCAACAGTTGTTGGGAAGCTATCAAGCTGAGATCAAAAGACTGGAACGTTTACAACCGTTCAACCCAGCCATTAAAACGGAAGAGATTGAACAATTAAAGCAGTTAGCACTTTCCAGTCATGAAAGTATTCAACAAGCGCAGTTAAAACTCGATGCCTTACGGTTTGTGATTACCACTGAATAGCGCTGTCATTAAGGAATAGCTGATTTATTTTCGCTTCCTACGGCACAGCTACGGTATCCCTTTTTCATACATTGAGGCGGAGAAGAGCCGCCACATATTACTTTTTGGGCTCTGAGAGTTCAGGGTGACAACCAGAGCTTCCTCTAATCAATTCCACTTGAATAACAGAAATTTTCCTCTATTCTTTTGTTAGGGTGTAAATGTAAGTAAATCATCAGCTTGTCATGTTCTCCCTCCCCATGAAGATCAAAACAATGGGGAAAATCAAAAAACCAGTTCCGAAAGTCCGGTTGTAGTGTTCAGCTTGCAAGCTTCAAAGCGTGTTTTTGATTATCCACTTGTTCTGATTGTTGTTCATGTTTTTAATCCTAAAGTAAATTAAATACGATGACAGCGAACAAGATATTACAAAAAATTACCGAAGAACGCTTGAGCGAACTTTATAACGGGGTTTTTTATTCGGTTTCCAATGCCATTTTCTTTACCGCAATTGTTTTTTTTCAATATTCCTCCCATCATGGAAAAAATGATTTTCTTGAAGAATCTATTTTATTGGTTTGGTTGATCGCTGTCTTACGCTTTATCGATAGAACTTTATTTTTCAAACAGCAGGACAGGGAAAAAAATACGGCAAGGATTTATTGTTTTCGTTTTGCATTCGGGGTGGTGTTAAGCGCAATATCCTGGGCGGTTCTTTTTTGGAATTTCATCCCAACGATACCAGAGACTGAACAAGCCTTTGTTTTTTTGATTGTGATTGGCGTTATGTCTTTCACCACTATCTCTTTATCTTACCAGTTAGGCTTGTTTTTTCTTTTTCAATTGATTGTTCTTATCTCGGTCGAATTGAGAATGTTGCAGACAAACCATTTTGAGATAAATGAATTGATGGTTTTACTGCCGATTTTTTTACTTTTTCAGAGCTATACCGCCGACCGACTGTTCACCAAATTTTCCGAAAATATACGCTTGCATTTAATCAATAAAGAAAAAGAAAAAGTAACTACTCAGCGTAAATAAGTAAAAAAACTGCTTGACACGATTTTAGCGTTATTTTTGATTTTCTGACGGCAACACCTGGCGCAAGAGGTTTACTGTATTAGCCTGCGTTAGTTGAGGCGTGTTGCCTTATAAGCAATGCCCGATAGCCCTGCGGCCGTGCATTTCTAAAATACGATGACGGGCAACACAGAGGCAAAAATTCGTATTTCAAAAGCCATGAGACAAGAGTCCTGTACTTAAACCCACAGGCCGTTTCATTGAAGATTGATTCCATTGATGTAGAGGCTGCCATTACCCATGCCCGGCAGCTGATTGAAGATGAAGCCGATTTATCTCCGGCGCTGCGGTCTTCGCTGGAGATATTGTTGTTGCTGGTCACGCTCTTGATGCATCGGCTCGGACTTAACAGCAGTAACAGTTCCAGGCCGCCATCAAGTGATCCTGATCGTAAAAGGAAAGCACGGGCCGGATCAAAAAAACCAGGTGGTGGACAGAAAGGGCATATTGGCACCACGCTGGTTAAAGTCGATGATCCCGATGACGTTATCTCCATCAAGATTGATCGCCGTACCTTGCCAGCCGGAAGCTACACGGCAGATGGCTTTGAAACCCGGCAGGTATCTGATATTGATATTTCACGGATTGTGACGGAATATCGTGCGCAAAGGCTTATCGATGAACAAGGTCGTCGGTTTGTTGCTCCTTTTCCCGAGGGCGTAACAAAAGCCGTGCAATATGGTGACCAACTCAAGGCGCACGCCGTGTATCTTTCGCAGTACCAATTATTGCCCTGCCAGCGCATCAAGGATTATTTTTCCGATCAATTACAGATCCCCATCAGTGAAGGTTCGTTGGTTAATTTCAATCAACCAGCCTTTGAGAAGCTGGCATCCTTTGAGCCGATTTGCAAGCAAAGACTGGCGGCAGCTTCTGTTGTACATGCCGATGAAACGGGCATTAACATCAATGGCGCCAGGTACTGGTTGCATTGTGCTTCTAATGATTTATGGACACATTATTTTCCCCATGTAAAACGGGGCAAGGAAGCGATGGATGTCATTGGCATCCTGCCTGACTTTCATGGCATTTTATGCCACGATCACTGGAAGCCTTACTACAAGTCCCCCTTCACTCATGCCTTGTGCAATGCGCATCATCTGCGTGAACTGACCCGTGCCTGGGAGCAGGATGGACAGCAGTGGGCCAAAGAAATGGAAACCCGGTTAAAAAAGATCAATCAGGTCGTCGATGATGCAGGGGGGAAGCTTGAAGCAAGAAAAGCGGCCTGTTATCGACGACGATATCGAGATTTATCAGAGAAAGCACAAATTGAATGTCCGCCACCAACCCCGTTGCCCGGTAAACCCAAACGTGGGCGCCTCAAGCGCAGTAAATCCAGAAACTTACTGGAACGGCTGATCAATTACCAGGATGATGTCTTACGCTTTATGAGAGAAATAGATGTGCCATTTACTAATAATCCCGGTGAGAATGATATCCGCATGACCAGGGTGCAGCAAAAAATATCGGGGTGTTTCAGGAGTGAGCAGGGTGCCATCACCTTCTGCCGTATTCGGGGATATCTATCCACTTGTCGTAAACATCATGTCAGTGCCTCTGAAGCGTTGGTACTGGTATTTAAGGGGAAATTACCGGAATTTACTCAGTGACCTGATGCTTTTGGTAAAATACGCTGAGTAGTTACGGTTAAAGTAGTCATTTAACCGATTATTCCATTTTTCAGGCACACTTCCCCTTACCCCATTATTTATAGCGTGCCGGGAACAGCACTGTTTCAGCACTATTCCGGACAAAGGCGTTGGCTGATGGTTTGGAATAATGATTGATAAGGATAATAACTTGAGAATAGCAGTCGAATACGGCGTGTATTACGGATAACGACTGCACCGATTTTAAATAGTTTCAAGCGAATAGTGGCACACGTTGCGTGTGCCAGTTCCGTCTGTTGCAATGCGATTTTGCGAATGGCATTGATGAGTGTATAGGCCATTGTCGATAGCATCAGTCGAAACTGATTGGGCCACCACAAGCTGCAACTGGTGCGATCTGCGAATAGATCCAATTGCTGTTCCTTGATGCGATTTTCCATATCTCCCCGCGCGCAATAAACCTTTTCATACAGGGCTTGCGCATCTCCTGGCAGGTAGTCACGATATAGCGTGGGTTACTGCCCTGACTCATGTGTTCAGCTTTCAGAATAACCCGGCGTTTGCGTGTCCAGGTTTTGGCTTGATACTGGAAATCGGTAAATAAGCGTTGTGTTTTTTGTTCTGTTTGATATTGCCGTTTGGCCTGTTCAATCCAGGATTGGCTTAACCGTTGCAGGCGTTGGTTTTTAGCCAGACCCACAATATAGTTAATGCCATGTCGCTCACACCAGTTCAGCATCTTGTGGCGGCAAAACCCACCATCTCCCCGGAAGGTAATGGACACATCAGGCCAGGCCTGACGTAATCGCTTCACCAGTAAAGCCAGAATCGCCCAGCTGTGTTTGGCGCCATCAATATTACCGGGCCGCAGATAACTCACCCGACACTGGTGTCCACAAAAAACATACAACGGTAAAAAGCAATAATGCCGATAATAGCCGTGAAAAAAACGCCCCTCCTGTTCACCATGAACCGGATCATCGGTGGCATCAAAATCTAAAATCAACGATTCGGGTGGTTTTTCATAAGAGGCAATGAATTGGTTCAACAGCTCTTCATGAATGGACCACATTAATCGTCTATCTGCAGATTGCTCGAATCGACACAATGTAGAAGGACTTCCCAAGGCCAAATCCTTTTCTACCGCAGTCTGAAAAGCAATATCGTTTCTGAGCGTTTCATGATCATCCAAATCATCATACACAAGCCAAGCCATAAACCCTTTGTCGGAGCAGATCAACCAACTGATGCTGAACTCGATTGGGACCTCGAAAATCATGCATCTTTTCAGCAATACGTTCAGTTAACCCTACTCGTTGATCAACCGCTCTTAACAACATGACACCGCCATCGCTCGTTATGGCTCCTCCACTAAATTGAGCTTCAATTTTACGACGCTTAAAAGAAGGAAATTCTATCTGTGTTGGGGTACAATTTGG
Organism: Methylomarinum sp.; assembly: GCA_965277025.1. Lineage (GTDB taxonomy): Bacteria > Pseudomonadota > Gammaproteobacteria > Methylococcales > Methylomonadaceae > Methylomarinum. The sequence goes on along the minus strand of OZ255706.1, from coordinate 3,405,242 downwards.
CATGGGCAAGTTCTTGTTAAATTCCATAACCAACTGAATTTCAACAAAATTAAAGGAACTTGCCCGTTTTTTATGAAATATCCGGGTTAAGGACGACACGATGAATCCAATCAACATCAACCAATATAGAAGTTACGCATTGACAGGCAATGTTAAACTATGGGTTTAAAAAATCCCAAAGTCAATGCAAGGCAAACCTTGATAAGAGAAATAACACGCCCCTCAACAGCCTGCTGTACATTACCCATGTATATTGGTTTTTTATTAAGTGAGCCGAAACAAGCTAGTTGTCGACGATTAGGAGAAGTCATGTCAATATCACATGATAGCGTAAATCGATTTCTAAATCGGGAGCATTACACTGGGCGAGATTTATACAATGAAGCCAGCGCAAGCCTGAATTTAAAGGGCGGAACCTTGATTGTTGACGATAGTGTTCTTGATAAACCTTATAGCCAATATATGGCATATGTCAGTTATTTTTGGTCGGGAAAACATCATAGAGCAGTCAAGGGAATCAATCTTGTCACGTTGTACTACACAGACATTCAAGGAAAACACCAACCACTGAATTTCCGGGTGGTCGATAAGGCGGAAGGAAAGACAAAAAATGACTATTTTCAAGACATGCTGACCGAAGTATTAGCTTGGGGACTAGAACCTGGTTTTGTAACAGGAGATAGCTGGTACAGTTGCGTGGATAATCTTAAATTGACAAGAAATCATCAGACAGGATTATTCTTTGCAGTGGAAGGTAATCGATTAGTCTCTGTTGAAAAAGGTTCATGGGTTCAAGTCAGGCAATTAGAAATCCCGGAAGACGGCTTAATGGTTTGGCTCAAAAATTTTGGGTATGTGAAATTATTTCGGACGACCTTGAAAGAACAAGTTCGCCATTACATAAGTTCACTACCTGATGAAGAAAAAACCGCTGTTTTTGACAAGAAAGCATTTACCGAACAACATGACAGGCATTGGCAGATTGAGCAATATCATCGGGCAATAAAGCAGGTGTGTAATATTGAGCGGTTCCAGGTTCGCAATAAAAGAGCAATAAATAATCATATTTTTTCTGCAATTTGTGGCTTTGTTCAATTACAAAAATTGAGCTTTGCAGACGTGATTAATAATTGCTATAGCGTACAGCGGAATTTATTCAACGATGTTATGGCTTCGTTTATCGACACCTTTATGCCAAATATGAATCATTTAAACCCAAAATTTCGATCTGTTGTCAATGCGTAACTTCTATTATATTGTTGGCAGATGAAGGCATTAGTGTACATGAAACCATGCGCCAGTTAAAAACTGGACGGACAACTGTTCAAAATTGGCGAAAACGCTGGTTACAGAACCGTGAACAAGAAAATCCTTTAGCCCGGCTTCAAGATGCACCGCGAAGCGGTGCGCCTGCTATCTATACGGCGGAGCAAATTTGCAGCATTATCGCGATAGCCTGCGAACGCCCAGAGGATAGTCAACGCCCGATCACTCATTGGACGCAACAAGAAATAGCCGATGAAGCGATAAAACGGGGCATTGTTGATTATATTTCACAGCGCTCTGTTGGGCGCTTTTTAAAAAGAAGCGGACCTGCAACCCCACCGGATGAAAGGCTGGTTGACGGCAAAAAAAGATGAATACTTCGACGAGAGGTGTCAAGATGTTTGCGAAACCTGCCAACGGGCTTTGGAGCGGGAAGAGCAAGGCATCAAAACGATTTCGATTGATGAAATGACAGGGATTCAAGCTTTAGAGCGAGCAGCGCAGATATTGCCGATGAAGAAAGGAAAAATTGAGCGACAAGAATTTGAATATATTCGACATGGTACCCAGACCTTGATTGCAGGTTTTGATGTGGCCACGGGAGAAGTAATGGGAAGTATAGGAGAAACTCGAACAGAGCAAGATTTTGCCGGGTTTTTGAACCTGCTTTTTCATCAACAACCCAAACAAACCCATTGGCATTTAGTCATGGATAATCTCAATACACATTGTTCAGAATCGGTGGTTCGATTAATTGCCGAAAAAATTTCGTATTCAGGAGAATCAGGGGTTAAAGGAAAAGAGGGTATTTTGAAATCAATGGAAAGTCGTACTGCTTTTTTGACTAACCCAAACCATCCGGTTGTTTTTCATTTTACCCCTAAGCATTGTTCATGGCTTAATCAGATAGAGATTTGGTTTTCTATTTTAATGCGTAAAGTAATCCGGCGCGGCAACTTTAAATCTAAAGAGGATTTAAACAAAAAAATAGCGGATTTCATAAAATATTTCAATGAAACCATGGCTAAGCCTTTTCGCTGGACGTATCAGGCTAAGCCACTTATTCAATAGAGTGAGAACTTGCGCTTGTTTGCACTAGCAGTAAGGTTGATAGTTTTCATCTCATAGGCCAGGGTATGTTGCTCAATGGTCCGCCGAATCCTTTCTGCAATCAGCATTGCTTCTTTTAATCCGGTATTGCTTAACAAAATGACAAATTCCTCACCGCCATAGCGGAAGACAATATCACTGCCGCGGATGGAATCGGTAATCCAGTTGGCAAGAGAGCTGAGGACAAAATCTCCACAGGCATGACCATGGGTATCATTTATTTGCTTGAAGTGATCAATATCGGCAAAAATCAGTGATAAAGGCTGCTGATTGCGCTTGCTCAGACTATATTCGCGTTGAATGGCATCGTTAAAGGCCGTTCGGTTCTGAACCTGTGTGAGCGGGTCGGCATGCGCCATACTGATGGCCTGTTGATACAGACAGGCATTTTTTAAGGGATAAATCAGGCAGCAAAGCAGGGTTTCCAGCGCATTCAAATCTTCTTCGGTAAATGGCTTTTGACGCATCAGCGTCAATTCACCCAGGTTTTGTTGCTCAATACTGAGTGAGTAGTTACAGGCATAACGGGTTTTTATGCCATTACTGAATGATAAATTGTATTGTTCGATTTGATAGCTGAAACCACTATGCGGAATGATAGTCTGTATTTTTTCACTGAAAATAGAGATGAGTTCCTTGAAATCCAATGTGGTTTGCAAAGCGCTGCTGATGTCATAATGCTGCAGATTCGCCGCTTTGGCGGAATCCAGCGCTTGATTACGAACAATGGATAAATTGGTGACGATCGAGTCCATGGTGACATCCTCGTAAATTCATGTTGTCATGAATCAAGCGATAAATATGCCAAATTGAACTAATGTTTATATTTCAATTGCTTAAAATTTTTTCTAAGGGGTGTCAAAAAACCGGCAAGATTATGCCGCCGTTCAGATAAGCGGTGGCAACGTTATCAGTATTTTATTACCATTTGAAATAAGGGGGATATTTAAGGAATCGCTGATTTAATTAGCGCTTCCCTAAAAAAGCCCTAATTGTACCTGGGCGACTTCGGACATCATTTCCCGTGACCAGGGCGGGTCAAGCACGACTTCAACCTCAACACTATTCACCCCGGGCAAGGCGCGAATGGCCTTTTCGACATCGCCTTGCAGTACCGGTCCCATACCGCAACCAGGCGCCGTCAATGTCATGGTGACTTTGACGGCGTTGCCCTCGCCATTTTCTGCCGGTGTCACCTTGCAATCATAAACCAGGCCCAAATCGACGATATTGACCGGAATTTCCGGATCACAAACTGTCTTCATGACTTCCCAGCAGTTTTTTTCCACTGCTTCCGGGGAAGTTTCTTTTACCAGTGTATGCAGTTCATGCGGTTCTTTTCCCAAAGCATCGGCATCAGCCCCGGCAATACGAACCATGTGGCCATGCTCGGTGATGACTGTATAACTAGAGCCCAAAGACTGATGAATGGTAACTTCATGGCCTTTACTCAAGGTACCATGGTTACCATCAGGAATAGTGATGACATTGACATCGCGGGTTAATGTGACAGTTTCTCTTTCAGACATAGTTATGAGGTTTTAAATGTTTGTGCGCAAAAGGTTTGGCCGGTGACATCCAGACTTTGATCGCTGAACAGATAGACATATAAATCATCTAATGAGTTCATTGGTGCCAGCTGTGTTTTGTCTTCGGCAGGATAGGCCTTTTTTCGCATAGGTGAATCGACTTTGCCGGGTAATAAAATATTCACCCGTAGTTGTTTCCGGGTTTCATATTCTGTCGCCAGGGTTTTGGCGAATCCTTCGAGAGCCAGCTTGGAGACACCATAGGCGCCTTTATATGCCGGAAAATCATGAATAGAATCATCCGATGTGAACACAATAGAGGCATGTTCACTTTTTTGTAAAACCGGCAGTAATTTTTGTGTCAACAGAAAAGGTGCATTTAAATTGACGTTTAAGGTTTGATTCCATTCCTGGGGACGAATGGTTTCAACCGGACTGAAGGCACTCAAGTCGTTGGCAGAATGTAACAGGCCTTGCAGACTGCCGTATTCTTTCAACAAAATATCCGCCAGGTCCTGATAGTCTTTTTCCGTTGCGCCAGCCAGGTCAAATGGATACATGGTTGGCTCAATGCAGCCAGAAGCTACGATTTGGTCATATACCTGTTCCATTTTGGCGATAATTTTATCCAGCAAGATGATGTGAGCACCTTGTCTGGCAAGAGCAAGTGCAGCCACACCGCCTAAGCCGCCACCAGCGCCAGTGATTAATATAACTCGATCGTTTAAGGTCATAGTTGCGATTGAATCCAGTTTTTCAGGTGTTCAGGGGTCTCGACCAATACATCGGCTCCCCATAGATTGGGTTGATCGTCGGGTTTCAAATAGCCATACAAGGCGGCGACTGTTTTCATGCCACTGTTTTTACCGGCTTGTATGTCATGTTCGGCATCACCAATATAAATACAATCTTGTGGTAATACGTTGGCTATTTCACAGGCTTTGAGCATCGGTTCAGGATGCGGCTTGCTGTTTGCCGTAGTGTCGCCGCTGACAATACAGGCGGCGCGGCTGTCCAGGTTGAAAGCAGCCATCAACGGATGGGTAAAGCATTCGCGTTTATTGGTTACCACACCCCATTTGATATTGTTTGCATCCAACAGGTTAAGCAATGTCTCAAGGCCGACAAAAACTTGACTATATCTGGCAATATTTTGTTGATACAGTTTTAGCATGCTTTGCAGAATGCGTTGTTTCAGCGTTGCATCACAGGCCGGGATAGCGCGTTCGATCATCGCCGCCGCGCCATAAGAGATATAAGGGCGTAATGCATCGTCTTCGACAGTGTTTTGTTCCGCTTGCTGTAAAGCAAGGTCAAGACAGGCCAGCAAATCCGGGGCGGTATCGACCAAAGTGCCATCCAGGTCAAACAAAATGCAGCTAGGTTGTAATGCCGTGCGCATGGAGTTATTCGGGTTTTTGATAGACAGCGATATAGTTGACGCCAATATCACGCCCCAAACGAAAACGTTTGCTGATCGGGTTGTATTCGATGCCGGTCATGTCGCGCAGCTCCAATCCAGCATCACGTGCGGATTGGCTCAATTCCGATGGTTTGATGAAGGTTTTGTATTCATGCGTTCCCTTAGGAACCATTTTTAACAAATGTTCCGCAGCCACAATCGCCAGCAACCAGGATTTGGGAACCCGGTTCAGGGTAGAGAAAAATACCATGCCGCCTGGTTTTACCATCTGGCTGCAGGCTTTGATGATCGAACCTGGGTCAGGCACATGTTCCAGCATTTCCATGCAAGTGACATGGTCAAAGCTTTCTGGCTGTTCAGAGGCTAACTGTTCGGCGCTGATTTTCTGGTATTTTACCGACACGCCCGATTCCAGGCTATGCAATTCGGCGATATCCAGCAGTTCTTCACTGAGGTCGATGCCCAATGCATCGGCACCGGCGCGCGCCAGGCCTTCGGTCAGAATGCCGCCACCGCAACCGACATCGACTATGCGTTTACCGACAATATCGGCATATTGCTGGATGTACTGCAGGCGTAACGGATTGACCTGATGCAGGGTTTTAAATTCACCTTCAGGATCCCACCAGCGTTCGGCCTGGGCGCCAAATTTTTCAATTTCGTGTGCGTGTACGTTTTCGGTCATAATGTTTTTTTAAGAAATGCAGCGCTAATAGTTTACTATATTACCCGGTTTTGCGTCGATTTGTGATCGGCCATTTTGTTCAGTCTGTGTATTTTACAGGAGTCTTTGATGCACGAATTATCCAGACGACAGAAAAATCCGTTTTTCGCCATTCAATGTCTCAAGAAGGGTATTCAATGGTTGTTGCGTAAAGAACTCAGAAAGTTTTTTCTGTTGCCGCTATTGGTCAATATTTTACTGTATAGCGGACTGTTTACTTTAGGTTATTTTTATATGAATGACTTGATAAACGCGCTGATACCCGAGTGGTTATCGTGGCTGGAGTGGTTATTATGGCCATTGTTTTTTATCAGCTTTCTGTTGACTGGTTTTTTTACCTTCACGATTGTGGCGAATTTGATCGCCTCACCTTTTTATAGTCATTTGGTCGCGCGTACGGAAGAATTGTTGACCGGCGATAAGGTCGATATTCAGGAACAGCCGGTCATCAAGGTGTTGCTGGCGGAACTCAATCGAATTTTTTATTTACTGAGCCGTATGCTGCCATTATTGCTGTTGTTTGTGATTCCTGTCGTCAACTTGATTGCTCCCGTGCTGTGGGTTTTGTTCAGCGCTTGGGGTATTGCATTGGAGTATATGGCTTATCCATTAGAGAATAAAGGCCTGTTGTTTGCCGAACAGCGCCGCCAGTTGCAGCAAAACCGTCTGGCGACGCTGACATTTGGCGGGTTGGTTTTATTTGGACTGTCCATACCCGTTATCAATCTATTGTTGGCGCCGGCCGCAGTGATTGCGGCGACAATTTTTTTTCATCGCTGATTTAGTCGCGATGTATTTTGACACAGGGATGTGTCGTCAAAATTGATTCCCCGCTTTTTTCGATTGAATCGTAAATTAACTTCCTGAAAAATACGCTTTCACAGTAAAATAAGCCATTTTGTTAATTGACGCTTACTCAATCGAAGGAATGGCTGTTAATGAATCTTGATGTATTCCTCTCCCTGTTCAGTTTGATGCTGGTTTCTCTGGCCGTTTATGTGGTTGCCGAGAAAATCAAAATCCCTTATACGGTCTTGCTGGTTATTGTCGGTTCCATGCTGGTGCCTTTATCGGCGTTGGAGAGCTTTTCTTTTATTACCAGCTTTGATTTGACCCCGGAGCTGCTGTTTTTTGTGTTTTTGCCCATTCTGATTTTTGAATCGGCTTATAACATCAAGATAGACGACATGTTGGCCAATATTCGCGCAATCAGTCTATTGGCCATCGTTGGCTTGTTGTTGTCAACCGCGTTTATTGGTCTGAGTGGTTATTATTTATTCAATTATCTGGGGTTTCATGTCCCTTTGATGGTGATGTTGCTGTTCGGTGCGATTATTTCAGCGACAGATCCAGTGGCTGTGCTGGCTTTATTTAAACAATATGGCGCGCCAAGACGGCTGACCCTGATTTTTGAAGAGGAAAGCCTGTTTAATGACGGAACCGCTTTCGCCGCTTTTCTGGTTATTTTGGGCTTGATTGAGAGCGGCTCGCACGACTGGCATTCATTGACCGATGGCTTGCTGGATTTCTGTATCATGCTGTTTGGCGGTATTTTTTTCGGTTTTTTTATGGGTTTTTTGTTTTCCAAACTGATCGAGTGGGTGAAAGGTCATGAGCATTTGGAAATTACTCTGACCCTGCTGGTTGCCCATTTCACCTTCATTTTGACCGAGGTGATTTCAGAACATATTGCCATTGGCGGTCACGCCATTCATTTTTCACCGATTATCGCTACCATGGTTTCTTCCATGGTGATTGGTAATTTTGGCCGCTTCAAGATGTCGCCGGATGTGGAAGAGTATATGGAGACGTTTTGGGGATATTTTGCTTTTGTCGCCAACTCCTTGGTGTTTATTTTAATGGGGCTGTTATTCGTCGAGCAGTCTATCTCTCTGAATGTCGCCTGGATGCCGATCGTTATTTCAATCGTTCTGGTCATGATCGGCCGGGCTGTCGCCATATATCCTGTTCTGGGATTTTTGAATATTCTTAAAAAGGAAGAAAAAATACCATTGAACTGGATGCATCTTTTGTCCTGGGGCAGTCTGCGCGGCTCATTGGCCGTTATTATGGTGCTGTTGATACCAGATGATTTGACGGTGCCTGGCTGGCGCTATGCTTTCACTATCAAGGAATTTTTGACCGCGATTGTGATTGGCTGTATTTATTTCACCTTGTTGGTGAAAGCGTTAAGCATCGAAAAAATTATCCATAAACTGGGTATCGACAAACTGACCGAGTTTGAAGAAGTGGGTTATTTTAAAAGCAAGGCGTTGATTTTTGACGAAGTCATCAACACCTTGAACCGCCTGCTTGTGGAAAAGAAAATATCCCAGCGGCTTTATAATGAATTGGTCAAGGTTTATCAGCGAAAACATGATGCAGTGATGAAGGAGTATCATGAAAAAATATCAGATGACAGGAAGCAGGCGGAAAGATTGCTGCGCGTTTATGTATTAGGAACTGAAAAAGCCAAACTGAAAGAAATATATCGCCGTGGTGAAATTAACGAAAAAATCTATAAAAAAATCCTGAATCTGCTGGACATTCAAATGAAGCGGGTCGAAAAAGGTCATCCTCAACTGCAATCAATCAAAGAACGCTTTCCGGTGGATATGATTGAAGAGATGATTAATGTGATGCGTAAACTGTTGTTTTTGTCCTCGCCTCGTTTATCGCCTCAGGAGTTATATGTTTATTATCGGGTGCAACACAAGTTATTGCAGGGGGCGATCGCCAATCTGGAAAATTTGCCTAACACCAGTCTCAGTGAGATCTTTGATGACCAGGAAGCCGTGCAGAAAACGATTTATCTCTATCAAAAAATCGCCGAGAATACCAAAAAGAATCTTGAGTTGATGATAGAGGAAAATTACGAATTGGTGATTGCGTATAATGCCGAACAGGGGGCGAAAGCAATCGCATTAAAAGAAAAGGAAACTTTGCATTATTTGACCAAGAACGAAATTATTACCCCTAAGCTAAGTATCATGTTACAAAAGGAGCTGCTGGAAAAAGATACTACGTTGGAAATTCTTAACTGATGTTACGCGGTCTTGAATTGTTGCAATTCAGCAAAAGCCTGCCGAATAGCCTTGATATATAATTTTGCCTTCAAAGCAAAATGATTGGTTTGGTGTTTTATTTTGAGACACTCCAGTTTAAAGACCGCCATAATGGCCATAAAAATATGATTGTTTTGTGTTGTTGGGGTACGAGTAGGCGACTTTGCCAACCCGGCATTGGATTTCAATGATTTATGAAATTCTTCGACTTTCCACCGTTTCTGATAGATTGCCGCAACCTTTTCACCCGTTAATGTTAAATCACTGCACACCAGATTAACGGTTGCCGTACTGCCGTCTTTGTTTATAAAGATTCGCCGGACAATCAAGACTTCATGTGGGTAGCCTTTTAGCCAGCCGCGTACTGCTTGTTTATCCTCTAATGCAATGTCACTGACACGGGTAAATTTTCCTTGTTTCTTGTCGTCCACGCTCAACGCCACCAAACGATTATCCTTTAAAGCCCCAATGAAATGTTTGTCTTTGTCAACAATAAACTCCAGATTCTCTTTAGCCGTAAACCAGCTATCCATCAACACATAGCGAAATTGAAGCCGATTGTTCAAACACTGTTGAATCATCGCACGCATCAGCTCATTTTTGGTCACCGTAGCCATTCGTTTAACCTGCTTTGTTTTGACATCACAAAACTGAATCGGTTTTTTGATCACTTCAAAGGCTACGGGTATCGAAACATCACCCGTATGATACAAGGCATTCAATAGATTGATGCCTTTGACTGACCGCCCCTGGCAATGGTCATAATGCCAGCAAATGACTTCATTCTCGTCTGTCCACTGCTTCTCCTGGATGGTATCGTCAAAAATCAAACACCCCGTTTCTTCTTCAATCTTCCGGACTGTTCGTTTAACCTCCAGCCAGAGGTCTTTGGATGTATACGCTCTGGACGATAAAAAACGCGTGACACTATCATGGCTAACTTCTCCATCTAACATTGACGACAAAACCGTTGCTGTCGCATAGCTCGTATTGCTGATTAAATAGTCTGTATATAGGTCTAATTTCTCTTTGTTCATCCTTAAATTTCTCTGTACATGACAAAAATTAGCTTATGACAATTGAGCCTCATGTATTCCAGTGACAAAAGGTATGGGTTGCAAAAGAGCAATCACTTTTCGAATCATCCTTTTTGATTGAGATAAGACATTAAACAACGTTGAGCGGATACAATCTAATCCATATCGAAACAGGCTTTGCGCGAGCCGCTGATGTGTTTTGGTTTTTATTGGTAACTCGCAATCATGTTTCCATTCGCCTGCTTTATGTGACCAACAGAAAGCAATAACGGGAAGTACTAACAATTTTTTGATCCGAAGATAACCGACTACACGCGTTTCCTCAAGTTTGAACCCCCGTCCTTTTAAACAGCCAAGAAGCGTTTCGATTTCCCAACGCAAGCCATAAATTTTAATCGCATCAGGGTTCAAATGCTGACAGACGATGATTAATAACTCACCATCACTCAGCCGTAACCCACTGAGATAAATTGAACAATTTCCCAAATAGCGTGCTGTTGAGAGGTGTCGTGTACTGCCCGGCTTAAGCCCATAAAACAAACGCTCTACGCGTATTCGCTGGCCTTGGGCATTGGTTGTCCAGGCGTTGTTGCGAATACGGATATAAAAGGGAATCTCTTGCTCAAACAACCAACCCATCCATTCGTCTCCAATAAACTCCCGATCAGCCAAAAGACCTTTGATGTGATGTCGGCCAAACTGCGCAATAAAGCGTTTCATCAGCGCTATACGTTCCTTCGTATTAGAGTTGCCCCGCTTGTTTAAAGGCAACCAATACACAGGAATGGCGGCACCCCGATAAACCACGGCAAGCACCAGCAGATTAATATTGGTTTTACCCCACTTCCAATTCGTCCTGTCTAACGTCAGATAGTAATCCTGATCAGTGAAACCAAACAGTTTCATGATGAAATGAGCGACTTCATTGTAATCCAGCCAATGGTCACTGAAAAATCGTTGCATCCGTCGATATCGTGAGGAAATTTTTGCCCGACTGGGAAAGAATACGGCGAGCTGGGCCAGATTGACCGTGCTAACTGCCATCAAAGCAATTAACATACCCACAAAACCTCTGTACATGACAAAAATTAGCTTATGACAAATGAGCCTCATGTATTCCAGTGACAAAAGGTATGGGTTGCAAAAGAGCAATCACTTTTCTAATCATCCTTTTTGATTGAGATAAGACATTAAACAACGTTGAGCGGATACAATCTAATCCATATCGAAACAGGCTTTGCGCGAGCCGCTGATGTGTTTTGGTTTTTATTGGTAACTCGCAATCATGTTTCCATTCGCCTACCTTATGTGACCAACAGAAAGCAATAACGGGAAGTACTAACAATTTCTTGATTCGAAGATAACCGACTACACGCGTTTCCTCAAGTTTGAACCCCCGTCCTTTTAAACAGCCAAAAAGCGTTTCGATTTCCCAACGCAAGCCATAAATTTTAATCGCATCAGGGTTCAAATGCTGACAGACGATGATTAATAACTCACCATCACTCAGCCGTAACCCACTGAGATAAATTGAACAATTTCCCAAATAGCGCGCTGTTGAGAGGTGTCGTGTGCTGCCCGGCTTAAGCCCATAAAACAAACGCTCTACGCGTATTCGCTGGCCTTGGGCATTGGTTGTCCAGGCGTTGTTGCGAATACGGATATAAAAGGGAATCTCTTGCTCAAACAACCAGCCCATCCATTCGTCTCCAATAAACTCCCGATCAGCCAAAAGACCTTTGATGTGATGTCGGCCAAACTGCGCAATAAAGCGTTTCATCAGCGCTATACGTTCCTTCGTATTAGAGTTGCCCCGCTTGTTTAAAGGCAACCAATACACAGGAATGGCGGCACCCCGATAAACCACGGCAAGCACCAGCAGATTAATATTGGTTTTACCCCACTTCCAATTCGTCCTGTCTAACGTCAGATAGTAATCCTGATCAGTGAAACCAAACCGTTTCATGATGAAATGAGCGACTTCATTGTAATCCAGCCAATGGTCACTGAAAAATCGTTGCATCCGTCGATATCGTGAGGAAATTTTTGCCCGACTGGGAAAGAATACGGCGAGCTGGGCCAGATTGACCGTGCTAACTGCCATCAAAGCAATTAACATACCCACAAAACAAACGATTCTTGCCTTGTTCCATTGAAAGTGCTCAGTTAATATGACGGTTAGCTCGTTGATTTGTAATGTCCCGTTATTCATATTCGTTAAAACAAAATGCGGTATTTAATTACATTTCAACGAGCTACGCTAGCTTTTAATATTTTTTGTCATGTACAGAGCTTAAATTTTATCAATTATCCGGCGTAGCGCGTAACATCAGTTCTTAAGCAAAATCAAAAATTACAATAAAGAGTCGGTATAAGCTTGAAGTTTTTTAAGATTCCGGCCAAAACAGGAGGATGGCTTTGAATATTGAAGTTTTTTAAAACACTCGCGCCGTTCGCCGGGATAGGTGGATTGCTTTTAGCCTATATTATTTATCGGTCGATTTTGAAAGTCGATGCAGGCAGCGAAAAAATGCAGCAAATTGCCGATCTGATTCATGAAGGCGCAATGGTCTTCCTGAAATCTGAATATCGTATTTTAGCTGTTTTTGTTTTATTCGTTGCCACTCTGATTTTCTTTTATATTGGACATAATACCGCCTATGCTTTTCTGGCGGGCACTTCTTGTTCCATGCTGGCCGGCTTTTTTGGCATGAAGGCCGCCACCAAAACTAATGTCAGAACCTCGGCCGCCGCCAATAATGAAGGGATGGGCGCGGCGTTGATGGTCGCTTTCGGCGGAGGTTCCGTAATGGGGTTGTCAGTCGCTTCCTTGGGATTGACTGGTCTTTCCATTGTTTTTTATTCTGATTGATCCAAGTGATTTAGCTAATTATTCGGTATTGAGTGGGTTTGCAATGGGCGCATCCTCAATCGCCTTGTTTGCCCGGATAGGTGGCGGAATTTACACCAAGGCCGCTGATGTCGGTGCTGACCTGGTGGGGAAGGTTGAAGCCGGGATTCCTGAAGATGATCCACGCAATCCGGCTACCATTGCCGATAATGTCGCGACAACGTCGGTGATACGGCTGGCATGGGCGCGGATATTTTTGAATCTTATGTCGGTTCAGTCGTTGCCTCTATTGTCATTGCATCGGCAGCGACAAATTTTGTCGATGCATCGGTAATGCAAAGCAAAGCATTGCTGTTGCCTATTGCGTTGATTGTTTTAGGCTTGATTGCTTCGGTGATTGGTGTATTAGCCATGCAGTGGTTAAAGAACCGACATCCTGCGCATGCATTGGAAGCGGTAACCTGGATCGCAGCAGGCTTGTTTTTGCTATCTGCTTATTTTCTGATTCAGCTAGCCGGCATACAGTTTTATCACGGCGATCGGATAACGTCTGTCACAGGGCCTTTTTGGGCATTGCTGGGTGGCACTTTGGCAGGGGTGTTTATTGGCCGGGTGACTGATTATTACACGTCTAAAGCGCCTATCGAAAAGATTGCCGAGGCCTCGAAGTTTGGTCCTGCGACCAATATTATTGCAGGTCTGGGTATCGGTATGCGTTCAGTGGTCTTCCCGATTTTGGGTATTTGCGCAGCGATCTATTTATCTTTTTATGCGGCGGGTTTATATGGGATTGGTATTGCCGCCGTTGGTATGCTGGCGACGACGGGTGTGACCATGTCGGTCGATGCTTATGGGCCGATTGCCGATAATGCCGGCGGTATCAGTGAAATGGCTGAACTGGGACCTGAAACACGTAAAATTACTGATTCCCTGGATGCCATTGGAAATACTACTGCAGCTGTAGGCAAAGGCTTCGCCATTGGTTCGGCGGCCTTAACGGCATTGGCCTTGTTCTCCGCCTATGCGCAGGCAGCTCACCTGGATAAGATCGATTTATTAAACCCTCTGGTCGTTATTGGCTTTTTTATTGGTGGCTGTGTTCCATTTCTGGTTGCCGCCATGACGATGGACTCGGTAGGCAAGGCGGCTCAGGCGATGGTCGAAGAAGTGCGGCGTCAATTTCGGGAAATCAAAGGTTTGATGGAAGGGAAGGTTTTACCTGATTCTGCCCGTTGTATCGAGATTTCCACTAAAGCCTCATTGCGGGAAATGATTTTGCCTGGCATGGTGACTATTTCGACGCCTGTCTTGGTTGGTTTTCTGATTAACAAGGAAGCGTTAGGTGGTTTGTTGGCTGGCTCTTTGTTGGCCGGCGTATTGATGGCGTTGTTTATGGTTAATGCCGGTGGTGCCTGGGATAATGCCAAGAAACTGATTGAAGGGGGCGCGCATGGCGGAAAGGGTAGTGATGTCCATAAAGCGGCAGTTTGTGGCGATACCGTTGGCGACCCGTTTAAAGACACATCAGGCCCTTCATTGAATATTGTCGTTAAACTAATGTCGATTGTTTCGTTGGTGATTGCGCCGTTGTTGGCTTGATTGAAAACAGTGTGTCGGGTTGGATTGCCTGACCCGACACAAACGTTAATGCAACCACGACCAGAATCGATAAAACAACAGAGTGAAAATGATGGTGGCAGCGCCCAAAAAGAATTCCTGGTGCTGTACGATCAAATCCTGAATTTGTCGAATCAACTCGGCGGACATTTCCTGATAGAGTAAAAAACTACCGAGAAACAGGACAAAATAGCCAAAACCCGGTTTCAGTAAACGACTATGAATAATGCCGGACAGATAACTGCCCAGAAAGCTGCCGATAATGGCGCATAGTGTGACTAAAGTGGTTAGTTCCACGTTTAAATCGATGTGTCCTGCATGACCAAACAAGGCGGAAACCGATTGCAAGACAATAATGAACAGCGATGTGCCTATTGCCGCCTGAATGGGCAGGCCTGCCAGTAACGTCAATGCCGGCACCAATAGAAAGCCACCACCGACGCCAATCAGTCCGGTAATCAGCCCTACCAGCACGCCATCCAGTAAAATGGCGGAAATTGGCAAGTTTTTCGGGCAAAAATTCTCTTCACAATTTTCAACAGATGGCGGCGCCGTTTTGGGCTTTTTTATCATTGAAAAAGAAGCAGCGATCATGATCAGGGCAAATAACGCCAGCAGGATGGCATCGGGAACAAAAGCAGATAGCCGGCCACCTGCATAGGCGCCTACCATTCCAGCCAGACCAAAGGTAAGTCCGGTTTTCCAGCACACTCGACGATGCCTGGCATGATTGATGACAGCGATTAAACTGGTCAGACAAACGACAATTAACGACGTGACAATGGCTTCTTGTGCAGATTGGTGAGCCAAATAGACCAATACTGGTACGGTTAAAATAGAGCCTCCGCCACCCAGTAATCCCAGCAGGACGCCAATAACGACCGATAAAAGGCCAATCAAAATCACAGTTTATCCCTGAATAATTTGCTGATTATCAGCCATATCCTGGCCACAGGCCTGGTTGGCTGGTAATGCCTGGTCAATGAATTTTGGATAAGGCAGGTTCAGGTTATCCATTATTTCAATGAATTCTTCTAGCGACTTATTGTTTCCCAGGCGCGGGTTCAGGGCTTTTTCCTGTTTAATGGTTGATACAGTCAAGCCTTTATAATCATGACCGGGGTAGACCTGCGTATCACCCGGTAAGGTGAATAGTTTTTCTGTAATACTTTTATACATGGTCTTGGCATCGCCTTGTTGGAAATCAGTTCGGCCACAGCCATTAATCAGCAGGCAGTCGCCGGTAAACACCCGATCATCGAGCAGATAGCTGACGCAGCCACTGGTATGCCCTGGCGTATGGAGAACCTTGATTAAAATTTCACCTATTTGCAATTCAATACCATCAGTAATCAGCAAGTCGGCACACATGGCGCCGGCATCGCGGTGAACGATGCTTTTACTGCCAGTTTTTTCACGTAACGCGCTGGCAGCCGTGATATGGTCAGCATGAACATGCGTTTCAGCCGTGTAAACAAGTTCGAGATCCAGTTCTTCCAGTTGTTGAATATAGAAATCGGTTTCACTGGTGACAGTATCGATCAACACTGCTTTACCACTATATTCACAGCCTAGCAGGTAGGTATAAGTACAGGTAACTGGTTCAAAAAATTGTCTGAAGATCATCATGGCATCCTTAAGTAATAACAAAATATCTCTGTACATGACAAAAAATATTAAAAGCTAGCGTAGCTCGTTGAAATGTAATTAAATACCGCATTTTGTTTTAGCGAACATGAATAACGGGACATTACAAATCAACGAGCTAACCGTCATATTAACTGAGCACTTTCAATGGAACAAGGCAAGAATCGTTTGTTTTGTGGGTATGTTAATTGCTTTGATGGCAGTTAGCACGGTCAATCTGGCCCAGCTCGCCGTATTCTTTCCCCGTCGGGCAAAAATTTCCTCACGATATCGACGGATGCAACGATTTTTCAGTGACCATTGGCTGGATTACAATGAAGTCGCTCATTTCATCATGAAACTGTTTGGTTTCACTGATCAGGATTACTATCTGACGTTAGACAGGACGAATTGGAAGTGGGGTAAAACCAATATTAATCTGCTGGTGCTTGCCGTGGTTTATCGGGGTGCCGCCATTCCTGTGTATTGGTTGCCTTTAAACAAGCGGGGCAACTCTAATACGAAGGAACGTATAGCGCTGATGAAACGCTTTATTGCGCAGTCTGGCCGACATCACATCAAAGGTCTTTTGGCTGATCGGGAGTTTATTGGAGACGAATGGATGGGCTGGTTGTTTGAGCAAGAGATTCCCTTTTATATCCGTATTCGCAACAACGCCTGGACAACCAATGCCCAAGGCCAGCGAATACGCGTAGAGCGTTTGTTTTATGGGCTTAAGCCGGGTAGCACACGACACCTCTCAACAGCGCGCTATTTGGGAAATTGTTCAATTTATCTCAGTGGGTTACGGCTGAGTGATGGTGAGTTATTAATCATCGTCTGTCAGCATTTGAACCCTGATGCGATTAAAATTTATGGTTTGCGTTGGGAAATCGAAACGCTTTTTGGCTGTTTAAAAGGACGGGGATTCAAACTTGAGGAAACGCGTGTAGTCGGTTATCTTCGGATCAAAAAATTGTTAGTACTTCCCGTTATTGCTTTCTGTTGGTCACATAAAGCAGGCGAATGGAAACATGATTGCGAGTTACCAATAAAAACCAAAACACATCAGCGGCTCGCGCAAAGCCTGTTTCGATATGGATTAGATTGTATCCGCTCAACGTTGTTTAATGTCTTATCTCAATCAAAAAGGATGATTAGAAAAGTGATTGCTCTTTTGCAACCCATACCTTTTGTCACTGGAATACATGAGACTCATTTGTCATAAGTTAATTTTTGTCATGTACAGAGACAAAATATTATTAAACCCTAATATGCTAAAAAAGTCCAGGAGGCGGGTAAAGCGGAAATGACTTGCTGAAGTTTTTACTTTTTTGCAAAACGGTGGATTGCCTGACGGCGAATCCACCTGATACCAGCTCAATCCGTTTCAGATTGAATAGAGCCTACATTTTTCAGTCTTTCCAGACGCTGATCAAACTGGTGAAATCATCGGTCCAGCTTTGACTGATTTGGATGGAATTGTCGAGAGCTCGCCAGTTTTGCGGATCATGCGTCAGTAATTCGGCAAGGTCATCTTTATTTTTCGCCAGCACTACCCAGTCAGACGCATAAGTGAGGGATTTTGTTGTCGGGCGATATTTTTGTATCACGGCGTATAAACCCAGCTGACGAGCATGGTCGGACAAAACAGGTTCCAGATTGAGATAATGGTTGGAAATGTGAAAAGCCAGTAAACCATGTTCACTTAGCTTGGAAAGATAAAGTTGCAATGCTTCGCGGGTCAACAAATGCGTTGGAATGGAGTCTGAGGTGAATGCATCGATGACCAGCAAGTCAAAGTTATGCGCAGCTTGTTTGGCCAATGTCAGTCGGGCATCACCGCCATAAATGGCGTATTGGGACATGCAGTCATGTAAATAACTGAAATACTCCGGCGTGGTCGCCATGCTGATCACGGCTGGGTTGAGTTCATAAAAATGCCAGTTCTGATTTGGTTTGGCATATGCGCCTAAAGCGCCACTGCCCAAGCCAATAATTCCAACCTGCCAGTGGTTGTTTGACGCTTGATAAGACTGGAACAGCTGACCTATAGGGCCTTGTTTTCCATAGTAACTGACCGGCGTGCAGCGATTACTATTATTGATGATTTGAGCGCCATGCTGGGTTGTGCCGCTGTACATGCTATGTAGAATACCGGATTCCAGACCGTCACCTGCCAAGCGGCTTTGCGTAACCGTCAGTACACCATAGAAATTGCGTGTTTGCAGTAAAGTCTGTTCATCATCGGGTTTAAACGAAGTGGTGCAAGATACAATTAAACTGCTATAGAGAAACAGGTACAGCAGGTTTTTATGAAAAATATAATAATTGCCGACGACGGCAATGATGATGAGCGCCAGCACCAGATCATTGCCAATATGCTGATGGTTGTCAGCCAGGACAATGATAAAAAAACCGATGTAGGCCAGTAAAGCGGTTTTATAAATCCGTGATGGAATGGCGGCATATTGTTTGATATTGAGATTGTTCAGCAATAATGTCGCAATAATCATCAAGGGATATTCATAAAGATCATCAAAGATGAATGGCACGACAAAATTATTGAATACACCACCTAACATTCCCCCTAAGGACATGATCAGATAATATTGAGTCAGATAAGCGGGGTGAGGGCGACGTTTTGCCAGTTCGCCATGGCAAACCATGATACAGATAAAGAAAACCAGCAGATGCAGCATGATTTCCAGTGTGTAATTGGCCAGTTTCTCATCGGAAAAAAAGTAGATCAAAAATGGGACGATAACCCACGGGTGTATAAAAGATATCCATGGGTGCAATTTATCATTAAGGTTGGAAAAAACCAGGATGAATGACAATAGATACAATGCCAGCGGGATTACCCATAGTAATGGAACCGAAGCGATATCCGTACCAATATAGTGAGTAGCCCCTATCAATAAGCTGGAAGGAACCAGAGACAACAATAACCAATGGAGCTTTTGTTTTAAATCAGGCTGATCAAGCAATGGGGTTGCAGTTGGCGTTTCGGTAACGCTGTGGGCAGAGCTGTATTTGAAAAATGACATACAAAGCATCACTAGCGCCAGCAGGCAGACAAAGCCAATGCTCCAGTATTGTTGTTGGTCTGATAAACCGATACTGGATTCAGAAACCAGCGGATAACTCAGCAGAGCCAGTAAACTGCCGCTGTTACTGGCAATGGACAAGAAATAAGGATCTTGACTATGTTCGTGTCCAAGTTGCGAGAACCATTTCTGGATTAATGGTGAAGTGGTCGACAAGATGAAAAAGGGTAAACCAATACTACTGGTCAGCACTGCCAACAGCCAGAAAACAGGATTACCTTCAGTCGGTGGCGCATCCAGTTGAGCAATACCAATAGGGATGAAGATCAGGCTGCCAGTTAATAATGCGGCATGCAGCCAAATTTGCTGATTTCGGCTGAAAATCGTTGTCAGGTAATGGGCGTAAAGATAGCCTATGAAAAGAATGCTTTGATAGAACACCATGCAAGTATTCCAGACCGATGCAGCGCCACCGAGGAGTGGCAACAATAATTTTGCAAACATCGGCTGCAGTACGAACATCAAAGTCGCACTGGTGAACAATGTCATGGAAAATAATAAAACAGGAGCGAAATCGCGGCGGCTTTCGCTCGAATGAGCAATATCCATCGTATTCACCTATCGTATTATTATCGCCCGATAAAGAAAATCAGGCGATTGTTAAGAAGAAGGTCTCTTATTCTTTATGTTTTTTCCGGTGTGAACTTTTGTAATATGGTAGCGATTCAACACCAGCAGTCAAGACGAATCTTAACAGGAATCGTTTCTATTTAGGAAGCATTTTGGGGATTTTTTTCGTCATTTCAAGGGAGATAGTCTGGGAGAAGCGCTGTATAAACATCTCTGATTGGTCAATGCCCACAAAGCGTTGTGTGGTTTGAACTTTTATTTAAAATCAATAACTTATAGTATTTGATTTTGACGATGCATCCTTGCGTAGCAAATAATCGCTGATTTATTCAGTGATTCCTTAAACAATATAATTGTCCTGGTGAAAGATCCAGGTTAAAAGATTACCTCAATAACGATATACTTTATTGATGTATAACAGTATATTAAAACATTTGCTCTGCTTAACATAAAAACAAAATGTGGACGTTTTGACATCAGCCCAATTCCATCAGGAAAATGTTTCCAGCCAAGTCGTTCAATTGACCAGTGCGGGGAACTGGAAAGCTGAATATTCAGGTAAAATTTCCCCGCAACTAAACAGGGTAGTTTCGGGGTTGAAAAATTGCCAGGTCAATTGGAATGTCGAACAAGTCAGTCAAATAGACAGTGCAGGTATGTTATTGCATATTCAGGCCATCGAGCAGTTGCAAAAGCAGGGATGTGTTGTTGAACTGTCCGGACAGGGTAAAGAGTTTGTTCGTCTTTATGATTTGTTGCAAAAATATCGCCATGAGGAGAAACCTTTAAAAGAAAAAAAGGAATCGGCGCTGCTTATTCAAATTCTGGAAGATATAGGCCTTAGATCTTATCGGGTAGGAGCGTTATTTGCGACTTTTTTGGCTTTTATCGGTGAAAATTTTGTCCATTTTCTCTATTCTTTACGGAATCCGGCAGAATTTCGCTTGAAAGCCATTATTAAAAATATTGAAGATGCAGGCTTTAGAGCGTTGCCCATCATTGCATTGACCAGTTTCTTGATCGGCGTGGTGATCGCCTACCAGGGAGCTGTGCAATTGGAAAAATTTGGCGCCAATATTTTTATTGTCGATATGATCGGGATCTCCATCAGTCGTGAGCTGGCTCCACTGATTACGGCGATTGTCGTGGCAGGCAGAACCGGTTCCTCCTATACTGCGCAACTAGGGGTAATGAAATTGACCGAAGAAATCGACGCCATGCGAACGATGGGGTTTGAGCCTCATCGTTTTTTGGTTCTGCCCCGTGTTTTCGCTTTGATGATCGCCTTGCCACTGTTGATTTTTTTTGCTGACATCATCGGTATTGCTGGCGGTATGTTGATTTCAGATTTACACTTGAATATATCCTTCAATGAATTTATTCATCGTTTGCAAAATGTTTTAGATAGCAAGCATGTCTGGATAGGAATTGGAAAAGGCCCTTTTTTCGCCTGGCTGATTGCGATTGTCGGCTGTTTCAATGGATTTCAGGTAGCCAAAGATACCGAAAGCATCGGTCGTTACACCACCATCAGCGTGGTCAATGCCATTTTTCTGGTGATTGCCTGTGATGCCGTTTTTTCAGTAATTTTGACCGAGTTGGGTATTTGATGAACGCGGTCATTATCGCCAGAAATATTGTCACTCGTTTTGGCGATAATGTTGTACATGATGGCGCCAGTCTGACTGTCAAGCAAGGTGAGATTTATGGTCTGCTGGGTGGCAGTGGATCGGGGAAATCAACGCTGCTGCGTGAATTCATTTTGCTGTTGCGTCCCCAGGCTGGCGAGATCAGTGTGTTGGGACATGATTTACTGACTCTGACGCCGATGCAGGCAAAACAACTCCGCAGGCGATGGGGAATTCTATTTCAATCCGGGGCGCTCTATTCGCCATTGACTGTGGCGGAAAATATTGCCGTAATGTTACGCGAATATACCGATTTATCTGAAAAAGTGATTGGTGAATTGGTAAAAATTAAACTCAATATGGTTGGTTTACCCCATCATGCTGCGGACTTATATCCAGCCGAATTAAGCGGTGGTATGATTAAACGCGCGGGACTGGCAAGAGCCTTGGCGATGGATCCGGAATTATTGTTTTTGGATGAACCAACATCTGGTCTCGACCCTGTCAGCGCAGAAGCCTTTGATCATTTGATTCAGGAATTACGTGATATATTGGGATTGACCGTGGTGATGGTGACGCATGATCTGGATTCCATCTGGAATATAGTTGATCGTTTTGCCGTTTTAGGGGATAAAAAAGTCATTGCCGAAGGTGATTTGGAAACTGTGATGAAAAGTGATCATCCTGTGATTAACGCTTTTTTCAAAGGCGAGCGTGGACGTATTCGAGGGCAGCATGGAAAGTAGAATCAACTATACCGTAGTCGGCTTGTTTGTTGTTTTATTGGCTGGAGGCCTGATTTATTTTATCTATTGGCTGGGTAAATATGGATCAGAGCAAGAGTACACCTATTATAAAGTCTATATGTCGGAATCAGTTGCAGGATTAAGCCCTGATGCCTCGGTTAAATATCGTGGTGTCAATGTGGGAACAGTCAGTAAAATAAGTTTACGTAAGGATAACCCTGAACAAGTTGAACTGCTGCTCAAAATCAAGCAAGGAGTGCCTATCAAGCAGGATACCAAGGCAACGCTAAAACTGTTTGGATTGACAGGGCTTGCCTATATAGAATTAAGCGGTGGTAGCAAGGATGCGCCTTTATTGGTCGGTAAGGATGGTCAAACTCCTGTTATTCCATCAGAACCTTCAATTTTCGCCCGTATTGATGAGTCAGTAACTGATATCACTGGTAAAGCAGTATTAGCGATGGATAAATTTACACGCTTGTTAAGTGATAAGAATCTGCAAAATTTTGAAGAAACTCTGCTGCAAACCAATCTGATGATAAAAGATATCAGACAGCAATTGCCGGCCTTCAGAAAGTTAGTGGATCATGGCGTTAAAATGGAACTAAGAGTCACCTCGGCTTTTGAAAAAGTCGCCAAAGCTTCAGATAGTGTTAAAAAGATGTCCGATAAATTAACAGCAAATTATGGGGACTTAGGGGAGGAAATGGGACAGGAGCTAAGCCAAAGCCTGGCAGCGTTTAATCAGTTAATACATCAGTTGACATTTTTAGCCGCTGACTTACAAAAAACAGTGGAGACATTTGAACATAGCCCCGGCGATATTTTATATAAACGATCAGAAATAAAGCCTGGACCGGGTGAACAGCCATGAAAAGGATATATAACTGTTTTTATGCCGCTTCACTTTTATTAAGTGGCTGTATGGTCGAGACCGTCCCACCCATTAATTATTATACCTTGAATTATTATGTCGACGGCCAAATACAAACAAAAAATAAAGATTGTTTGAAGGCTGACAAGGTATTAAAAATCTCACCTATTGGTGCGCTTTCACCTTATAAAAGTCAGGCGATTGTTTATTCTGAAACAGCCAATGATCTGAATAATTATGTCTACAATCAGTGGAGTGATGCACCCGTCAGATTGCTGGAAAAACTATTTCAACAGAGTATACAAGCCAGGGGCTTGTTCAAAGCGGTTGTCACTGATATTTCGGTGTCAAAAGCAGATTATCTGCTGGAGAGTAATTTACTGGATTTTAAGCAAATTATTGATGCAAATAATTCTCATGTTGTTGTTACCCTTCAGTTCAATTTACTCGATGCCAGACAACGAAAAATCATTGCCACAACAACGTTTAGGGAAACTTCGCCAGTAGTCGAGAATAATGCACAAGGAGCTGTCAATGCATTCAATCAGGCCTCCCGGAAGGTGGCAGATAGATTGATGGAATGGTTAATACAAAACCTTCAGCAACAATGTAAATCTCCTGTCATAAAGTAGCCTAAATTGACAGAATGACTGCTTCCCTCGACACAGGGAGGTGTCGTCAAAGTTGATAGCT
The DNA here is from genome assembly GCA_965277025.1 of Methylomarinum sp. Classification (GTDB taxonomy): domain Bacteria; phylum Pseudomonadota; class Gammaproteobacteria; order Methylococcales; family Methylomonadaceae; genus Methylomarinum. Next base: position 3,381,373 of record OZ255706.1, on the reverse strand, counting down.
ACAAGCCATTGATTTTGTGGGCGCTGATAGTATGGATGATTTGTTCAGCGCGTCCTCAATAAGAAAGGAGGCCCCTCATTGATGGAGCTGCATTTACCACTTCTGGAAGGAAATCAGTTTGTGTTGTTATTTTGAATCGAAATTGACATTTATTCAGTCATCAGCAAGGCTATTGCGCTTATAATTGTCAATGGCCAAAATAACTGAGCCAGTTTCGGCCATTAAAAGTGCGCCACTTTTTCCTCGGTATAAGTCAGTTATTCAGTTTGGATTTCAATCGATAGCTTTCCCCTCCCGGCATAAAAATATGTGAATGATGAATGAGTCGGTCGACAATCGGCACGGCGATATTGTCATCGATGAAAAATTCTCCCCAGTTGGTGAATTCCTTGTTGGTGGTCAGAATGATCGAGCGGTATTCATACAGCGTGTTAATCAGTTGAAACAGGTTGTGCATCCCTTGTTTGTTCAACGGTAAATAGCCCGGTTCATCGATGATCAAGACATCGAACTTGGCCAGCTGATTAATTTTCTTTTTCAGCTCACCTTTGAGTTCGGCAATCTCCAGCATTTCAATCAGTCCCGGCGCGGTATTGAAGCTGACCTTGTAGCCGGCCTCAATCGCCTTCAGGCCGATGCCGATGGACAGGTGGGTTTTACCGACCCCGGGCGGGCCAATGAAGACGATGTTTTCGCGGTTGTCGATGAAACCAAAGTCCAGCAGGCTGTTGATTTCCCGTTTGCTGATGGTGGTCTGCACGCGGTAGTCGAACTCATCCAGGCTTTTTTGCACGGGAAATCCGGCGCGTTTGCGGTTTTGCTCGATGCGTTTTTGGTTGCGCTGTTGTCGCTCCAAGTCCACCAGGCTTTCGGCAAAGTGCAGGCAGGAGCTTTCGTTGGCTTCTGCCTGACTGAGCAGGGTGACCAGTTGTTCGGCAATGCCCGACAGGCACAGACTGCGGTATTTTCCGGCAACGCTGTCAATGGATGACATGGCTCACCTCCTGACCAGTCGACTGGCCATTCAGGACGCGATAGCGTTCCAGTTGGGTGGGCGCTTTCTGGCGCGTAGTTGTTATCTGTGCAGCGGCCTTCTCATGGGTACTTCGCGCTGGGTGGTGTTGCCAGGCGTCCAGACAATCCTTGAAACCTGTTGCGGTGAGCTGTGTTCGATCCAGGATACGCATCAGTACTTCATCGCTCACCGGGCCGTATTGTGACGTCCATTGCTTGAGGATCTGTTTGACGCCCGGTAACTGGTCTTTGTCGATTTTCGGCGAGGTGGCTTTCAGTAATGCACACAATGCCTGACTGGCGTCAGCCCCTTTTCCCGGCAGTTCCTGGATGTCCTGCTCCAGTTGCTGGATATATTGACCTTTATCACGATAATGATCGGTGTTCTTGATGATCTGGCCTTTTTCCAGGCGCAGGGTATGTTCGGCAATCTTCTGGCCGGTCGAGAGGTCAGCGATCCGTAATTGACCGTGTTCGACTTTTACCGCCACCTGCGCCCTTTGATAAGCCATGGGCACTGAGTATTTGTTTCCCTGCCAGGCTATCAGGCCGGTTTTGTCCACTTTGCGGGTGACCCTGGCCTGCGCTGGATTCTCGCTGACGCAAGACGGTGTCAGGTACGGCAGCATCCTGTCCTGTTCTTCGTTTCGATAGTGCATGGCCGGCTGTTGACCGGTGCTGCCATGAACACGCTGGTTGGCAATCGTGTCCAGCCAGTCGGACAGATACCTTTCCAGCCCAGACCAGTCCGTAAAGGTTTCCCCATAGAGACCGTTTTGCCTGACGTATTTGACCCCGGCTTCAACCTTGCCTTTACTTTCCGGGTCATAGCCTTCGCAGGCACGGATATGGAAGCCGGCCGCTGTGGCGTACTGATGAAAACGTTGATTGAGTGTCAGCTCCCGAAACACTTCACTGATCACCACCAGTCTGGTTTGATCATAAACACATTCAGCTGGCATGCCGCCGAAATAGCGAAATGCCGCATCGTGCTGCTGAATCAGAGTTTCCGTATCAATGGGCCGGTCGGATACAGATACATACATCAGCCTGGAACAAGACAGCACAAACACCATGAAATACACTGTAGTTTCCACACCGCCAATCATGACACCACGCAACTCGCCGCCATCGACCTGACACTGTTCGCCCGGCACCATGTCCAGTACCGGTTCATAATAGCGCTGCTGCTTGACGCTGATTTCCTGCTTCAACGCTTGAATGTAGCGGCGTACCGAACGGTCGGAAACCGCCAGCATCTCCTCTTTGGCTTTCAATTTGCGCAGCACCTTGACCGCCGACAAGCCCGGCCAGGTCTGCAGCAGATGGATAATATACTCCCGGTAGTCATCCAGTTTTTTACCACGCTCTGTGGTTGCCTGTAAGGCCGTAATTTCAGCCTCTGTCAGTTTCAGGTACTTCGAGACTGTATGCCGGGAAATACCCGGTTGTCTGGCAATCTTGCGCATCGATAAGCCATTGCCTTCGTTGTATAACGCTTTGATTTGATGAATCACGTTCCACTCCTTCACAGGACTCCCTGAAAAAATTCAGGGACTCTCTCAGATTTATTTCAATAAATAAAGTCTGAAAAAGTGGCTCACTTTTGTTGGCCAGTTTTGGTCTATTTTAATTGGCCATTAACAATAATAAATTCAACCCGAATTATGCCGTATTGATATATCATTTTCTTTAATGTTAATGGGTGAGAGAAATGGCGAATTGATACAGCAGGGGTTACTCATCTAACCTGACAACCTATTAGGTTGATAGCGAGGTATCATGCGACAGTCTGAATCACGTTATGATTTTCTGTCTGTTGTTTTGCATTGGCTGGCTGTGATTATTATCGTTTCCCAGTTTGTAACCGGTTGGTTGATGCAGAGCGCTGTTCTCGGTTCTACAAAACAGGATTTGTATTTCATAGAAGTTACGCATTGACAACAGATCGAAATTTTGGGTTTAAATGATTCATATTTGGCATAAAGGTGTCGATAAACGAAGCCATAACATCGTTGAATAAATTCCGCTGTACGCTATAGCAATTATTAATCACGTCTGCAAAGCTCAATTTTTGTAATTGAACAAAGCCACAAATTGCAGAAAAAATATGATTATTTATTGCTCTTTTATTGCGAACCTGGAACCGCTCAATATTACACACCTGCTTTATTGCCCGATGATATTGCTCAATCTGCCAATGCCTATCATGTTGTTCGGTAAATGCTTTCTTGTCAAAAACAGCGGTTTTTTCTTCATCAGGTAGTGAACTTATGTAATGGCGAACTTGTTCTTTCAAGATCGTCCGAAATAATTTCACATACCCAAAATTTTTGAGCCAAACCATTAAGCCGTCTTCCGGGATTTCTAATTGCCTGACTTGAACCCATGAACCTTTTTCAACAGAGACTAATCGATTACCTTCCACTGCAAAGAATAATCCTGTCTGATGATTTCTTATCAATTTAAGATTATCCACGCAACTGTACCAGCTATCTCCTGTTACAAAACCAGGTTCTAGTCCCCAAGCTAATACTTCGGTCAGCATGTCTTGAAAATAGTCATTTTTTGTCTTTCCTTCCGCCTTATCGACCACCCGGAAATTCAGTGGTTGGTGTTTTCCTTGAATGTCTGTGTAGTACAACGTGACAAGATTGATTCCCTTGACTGCTCTATGATGTTTTCCCGACCAAAAATAACTGACATATGCCATATATTGGCTATAAGGTTTATCAAGAACACTATCGTCAACACTCAAGGTTCCGCCCTTTAAATTCAGGCTTGCGCTGGCTTCATTGTATAAATCTCGCCCAGTGTAATGCTCCCGATTTAGAAATCGATTTACGCTATCATGTGATATTGACATGACTTCTCCTAATCGTCGACAACTAGCTTGTTTCGGCTCACTTAATAAAAAACCAATATACATGGGTAATGTACAGCAGGCTGTTGAGGGGCGTGTTATTTCTCTTATCAAGGTTTGCCTTGCATTGACTTTGGGATTTTTTAAACCCATAGTTTAACATTGCCTGTCAATGCGTAACTTCTATTTCAATCTACATCTAATTATCGGTATCATCAGTTTTGTGCTGGTAGTTTTCTGGATAGGGTGGCGATTGACACATAAACCGCCTCCTTATCCAGAGACGATATCGGATGCCGAGCGCTTTCTGGCATTAAGTGTTTATTTTTTAATTTATCTTTGTTTGTTGTTATTACCTATCAGTGGCTATCTGCAACTGGATTTGGGGCAACCACTCACTGTTCTTGGCAAACCTTTAAATTTGTGGCTGGCGCAAGATGAGTCCCTATATCAGGCAGTCAGTTTTCTTCATACTGGTTTAGTTTTTTTGCTTGCGTTTCTGGTTATTGTGCATGTCTGTATGTCGGTAGTACATTTGCTGCGACGGACTGGAATTTTTAGCAGAATGCTTTTGTCTTTTCACAGTCAGTCGACTGAGCTGATGTTGCCCGGGTTTACTGGACCCTCGCGTAAATATCAGTTTACTTCTATCAATTTTATGGTTTTTGGTTGGCTGGCTTTCCTGTTTCAGCTTTTGATTGCAATTATTACCGTATTGTTACTGGCTTTTGCAACATCCGGTAATCAACCTGGGAGTGGTCTTTAAAGTGGACCCCATTGTCCAGACAAATTATTAGAGAATTTAAGATAGAACCCTCATAACAGTCAGGCTCAATGGCTCTGGCCCATATTTTCACCCGGCGTCTGCTTGGCAGTGCCGGCATTATATTTATCCACGATTTTAGCGCCACCTCCCGTGGCGAATTGATAAACCCTGTCTGGCGTTTCATAGCCTAACGACTGATGCGGTCGTTCGCTGTTGTAAAAGGCAAAGTAGTCCGTCAACCCCGCTGACAGTGCTTGCAGGTTGCCGTATTGCTTCAAATAAACTTCTTCATATTTCACTGTGCGCCAGAGTCGTTCAACAAAGATATTGTCCAAGGCCCGTCCCCGGCCATCCATGCTGATGGTCACGCCATGCTGACTCAATACCCCGGTGAAGTCCGCGCTGGTGAACTGTGCGCCCTGGTCGGTATTAAATATCTCCGGTGTGCCATAGGTCTTGATGGCCTGCTCCAGACAATTTACGCAAAACGCGCTGTCCATGGTATTGGAAAGTTACCATGCCAATACTTTTCGGCTGTACCAATCCATGATGGCCACCAGATAAACAAATCCTTGCGGCAGCCGGATATAGGTGATGTCGGTACTCCAAACCTGGTTGGGGCGTGTCACCTCGACGCCTCTTAACAGATAGGGATAGACTTTATGCTCAGGATGCGGCTTACTGGTGTTCGGGCCCGGCGCCATGCCGACCAGCCCCGGTATGCGCATCAGCCGCTGAACCCGTTTGCGGTTGACCTGATGGTTAAGGCCGCGTAAATACTTTGTCATACGGCGTGAGCCATAAAAAGGATGCCGGGTATATTCTTCGTCGAGCAACCGCAACAGTTGCTGATCTTCAGCAGACACCGGCTGTTGTTGGCGTTTTTTCTGTTCATGGATTACTGAGCGGGTAACGTTCAATAACTGGCATTGCCGACTTAACGCCAACTCATCTTTTTGATCCACCCAGCTTTGACGCGTGATCATAGGCTGATCCCGGACTTTTTTTTAAGCCAATCCAGTTCCATATTCAACTGCCCGATTTTGGCGTACAGACGGTCCGGATTGTCTTGCGCCTTCACCGCTTTCGGCCCGCGTTTGCCTTCAAACAGGCTTCCCGCATTGGCCAACAGTTCCTTTTTCCATTGGCTTACCTGAGATGGATGGACTTCATTCTCTTGAGCAATCTCATTGATCGTTTTGATGTTCTTAACCGCTTCCAGCGCGATTTTGGCCTTTTGCGCCCCGCTAAAGGTTTTCCGTTTTTTTTCGCTCATTTTTTGTACCTCTTTTTTCAATAGTCATAGTTTAAACTATTGTCCGGATTACGGGGTCCACTATACTTAGTGGAAATGAATACAGCATCTTCTGGGCCAAGTGTGGCATAGTTTCATTATTTGTTACGATCATCTTTTTCTATTTCAATACGCGTTATGCCAATAAAATAAAACAGCAGCAGGATGTAATCTTGCATGCTCAGAAAAAACGTATCATGAATATGCTGCGCGTTGGTTTATTCAGTGGCTATATAGGTATTGCCATTGCTATCATGGGTGTAACCAGAAGCATCGAATTATTGGTCTCAAAAACTATCTCCCAGCCACCTGGCATCGCTATTACCGACCCCACAAAAATTGTCCGGGCGTTAGATGTGTTTGTTCTGGTGTCCAATTTTTCTATTGTTATTGCGCATTTTGCCGGCATTATCATATCGCTGTGGTTGTTGAATCGGGTCGATAGAAATTTTTAATCTAGTCAATAGAAACTTAAATTGATAGGGCAGACTAACTTATGAGTTAGAGTGGTTCATTTTAAATTCAGGTAAAATTATGCAGTATATTCCAGTTTTCGGCTCATTTGGAGAGTACGGAAACAAAAATAATTTTAATACGTCTATGTTAGGGGAAAAAAATGAGTTTCATGACCGAGTTTAAGGAATTTGCCATGAAAGGCAATGTTGTCGATATGGCAGTGTATAGTGGGTATCATTATCGGTGCTGCATTCGGAAAAATTGTCGCTTCGTTTGTCAAAGATGTGATCATGCCACCATTAGGTGTATTAATGGGTGGGGTCGATTTTAGTGATTTAAAATATATTATTCAGAATGCCAGTGAAGGAGTTCCTGAGGTTGCAATAAAGTATGGAATTTTTATTCAAACGGTGGTGGATTTCATGATCGTTGCCTTAGCAATTTTTGTCATGGTAAAAATCATGAACAAATTGAAGAAGAAGGAAGAAGAGGCACCTAAAAAAGCGCCGGAACCCAGTAAAGAAGAAGTTTTATTGACTGAAATCAGAGATTTATTGAAGGAAAAATAAGGCTTCATCGTAAAACAATCGAATAGTTTTTCGATGATTCGGATTAGTTACAAAATCAAATAAGGAAGCTCTGATTGATTCAGAGCTTCCCGCGGTACAAGGATGGAAAAATCGCTTACTACTTTATAGCATAACTATCTACACATCTTTTTCATCGCGATCATGCTCCTGCGTGGGCTCGTCAAAACCTCATGCTCTGCGTTTTTAAAGCGCCAAAAACAAAGAATTTTTTGCTTAAAATCCAAGCTCTTGTTCCTTGTGGAAGTAGCTCCTGCTTTGTTGAAGCGGAGCTTCTGGATTAAAGGTTCCCAAGCGAGAGCTTGGGAACCAGCAAAAAATTGCTTACTACTTTTACTTTCTTTTTAGAAAACCACTTCAGCTCGTTTTACCGTTTCTTGTTCATTCAACAGAGTCCGGTTAAATTTTTCTAGCCGTCGTATAATATTGCCATTTATCAATGGGTATTTTGGGGCAAGTAAAGCCATCAGAAATGTAACTATTCAGCGATTAGCTGAGTCATTATCAGCAAAATACCATTAAATATAAGGTGTTATGGAAGAAAATTATTCTTTTGATGAAGAAGATTACGCGCTGGCATCATTGAAAGTGCCGCCGCATTCGATTCAGGCGGAGCAATCGGTGCTAGGTGGTTTGTTGCTGGATAATCAGACCTGGGATCAGGTAGCCGATAAAGTCTCCGAGGAAGATTTTTATCGTAAAGATCATCAACTTATTTTCCGCGCGATTGCAGAACTGGCGGAAAAACAGGATCCATTTGATGTCGTAACGTTATCTGAGGTACTGGAAAAAAAGGGCGAACTGGATCAAGTCGGCGGGCTTTCCTACTTGGGTACACTCGCCAAAGATACGCCCAGTGCAGCCAATATTGTCGCTTACGCCAATATTGTCAGGGATCGTTCTGTTCTTCGGCAGTTGATACATGTCGGTACCGAAATTTCTGATTCGGCCTTTAACCCGGAAGGCCGGGAAACGGCTGAAATTTTGGAAAATGCCGAACGTTCGGTGTTCAAAATTGCCGAGCAACGACAGCGTGGTCAGGGTGGCTTTGCGCCAATTAAGAGCTTGTTGGCCGATGCGGTAGATAAAATTGAAACCTTGTTCGAAATGGAAGGTTCGATTACCGGTGCCAGCACGGGGTTTACCGACTTTGATGAAATGACTTCCGGTTTGCAGCCTGCCGATTTGATTATTGTCGCCGGGCGTCCTTCAATGGGGAAGACCACCATTGCGATGAATATTGCCGAAAATGTCGCCATTCAGGAAGACAAGCCGGTGGCGGTATTCAGTATGGAGATGCCGGGTGAGGCACTGGCCATGAGGATGATGTCCTCACTGGGAAGAATCGATCAACATAAAGTCCGTACCGGAAAGCTGGAAGATGATGAATGGCCACGATTGACCTCGGCGATTAATATGTTGGCGGAAACCAAATTATTTATCGATGACACACCTGCCTTGACGCCCACCGAAGTGCGTTCCAGGGCAAGACGTCTGATGCGGGAACATGGGCAATTAGGTTTGATTGTCTTGGACTATCTGCAGTTGATGCAGTCACCCAGCAGTGGCGATAATCGGGTGCAACAAATCTCTGATATTTCACGCGGTTTGAAAGCGCTGGCCAAAGAATTGAATGTGCCAGTCATTGCTTTATCACAATTAAACCGGAACCTGGAACAACGCCCTAACAAACGGCCGGTCATGTCGGATTTGAGAGAGTCTGGTGCGATAGAGCAGGATGCGGACCTGATTGTCTTTGTTTACCGCGATGAGGTGTATAACGAAGACAGTCCGGACAAAGGCATTGCCGAAATTATTATCGGGAAACAGCGTAATGGCCCGCTGGGAACGGTGCGATTGACCTTTCTGGGGCAATATACCCGCTTCGAGAATTTTGCCGGCGATGCCTATGGGCAGGATGATTATGAGTAAAGCAGCCTTTGTTTTGATCGATAAACAGGCGCTGCTTAATAATCTTGCTATCGTCAAACGTTACGCTCCACAATCAAAAGTGATGGCGGTGATCAAGGCGAATGCTTATGGGCATGGGATGGCCAGTATCGCACGCCTGCTGGAAGGGCAGGTTGACAGTCTGGCGGTCGCCCGGACAAGTGAAGCGTTAGAATTGAGGCAGCATGGCTGCACACTGCCCATTGTCGTTTTGCAAGGATTTGTCAATCAAGATGAGCTTCTACTTTATAGCCGTCATCAATTAGGCGCAGTGGTTCACAGGGCCGAGCAGATAATGCTTTTATCCGAGGTGTCGCTACCGGCCAAAATTTCGGTCTGGTTGAAAATGGATAGCGGCATGAGTCGTCTGGGCTTTTTGCCGTCAGAATGGCAAGTAGCTTATCAGGCGTTACACAATCTTCACAATATTCATCAGCCCATTGGTTTGATGACGCATCTGGCCAGCGCCGATGAAGCTGATCATCCACAAACCATCCAACAGTTACATCGTTTTCAGAGCTTAACGCATGATTTACCCGGATTGCGCAGTATCGCCAATTCCGCCGCCATTCTGTCCTGTGAGGAGGCGATTACAGACTGGGTACGGCCAGGGTTGATGTTATATGGTGTTTCCCCTTTTCAGAATAAAAATGCGGCGGAACTGGGTTTGAAGCCAGTGATGACGCTGAAATCGCGATTGATTGCGGTCAAAACCGTAGCAGCAGGTGAAACGGTCGGTTATGGCGGTTCATGGCGTTGCCAATATGCAACCCGCGTGGGTATTGTCTCGATTGGCTATGGCGATGGTTATCCCCGTTATGTCGCCAATGGTACACCGGTTTTAGTGAATGGCCATAAAGTCAGCTTGATTGGCCGGGTATCGATGGATATGCTGGCAGTTGATCTAAGTTCTTTACCTGATGCTGATGTAGGCAGTCAGGTCACTTTATGGGGGAAAGGGCTGCCGGTTGAAACTATCGCCCAATGCGCAGACACGATACCCTATACATTACTGTGCGGGATTACTGCACGTGTCGACATAGTTGAACAATAATGGCCAAAAAACAAAAAACTGCCTTTGTCTGTAGTGACTGTGGTGCGGATTTTCCTCGCTGGGCAGGACAGTGCACTGCCTGCGGGGAATGGAATACGATCAAGGAAGTCCGCCTGGGCAAGAGTCTTCCAACAAGACAGTCAGCGGGGTATGCCGGAACCAACAGTTCGGTAAAGTTGTTATCAGAAGTGGATCTGGAAAAGGCGCAACGAATTTCGACCGGGTTGAGTGAATTTGACCGTGTGTTGGGGGGAGGCATCGTTCGTGGCAGCGTCGTTTTGATTGGCGGCGCACCGGGTGCCGGTAAAAGTACCATTTTATTACAGGCTATCGCCAATATCGTCTTGAATGATATTCCGGTACTGTATGTATCAGGTGAAGAGTCATTACAGCAAATAGCCGAAAGAGCGCATCGCTTAAGGTTAAAAACTGATCATATCAAAATGTTGGCGGAAACTTCGGTGCAACAGATATGCCAGGTAATGGAACAGGAAAAACCTGAAGTGGTGATTATCGATTCCATCCAGGTGATGTATTCAGATGATTGTGAATCGGCACCCGGCTCGGTCTCTCAAGTACGTGAATCGGCCAGTCTTTTGACCCAGTTCGCCAAGCGCCACCAGGTCAGTGTCTTTATGGTCGGTCATGTCACCAAGGATCAATCACTGGCAGGTCCTATGACATTGAGCCATATTGTCGATACACAAGTGGTGTTGTCATCAACCAATGATTCACGCTTCAGGGTTCTGCGATCTGATAAAAATCGCTTTGGCAGTGTGGGTGAGTTGGGTTTTTTCTCGATGGAGAGTCATGGACTGAAAGAAGTCAAAAACCCTTCCGCCATGTTTTTGAGCAGGGCAGACAAACCATCACCGGGTAGCGTGGTGACTGTTTTATGGGAGGGTACCCGGCCTTTACTGGTCGAAATTCAGGCACTGGTGACAGAAAGCCAGTATGGTAATCCACGCCGGTTGGCGGTTGGCATGGATCAAAACAGACTGGCCATGTTGCTGGCGGTGCTGTCCCGGCATGGCGGGGTTTTTACCAGCAATGATGAAATCTACACCAATGTCGTCGGTGGCATCAAGGCGTCAGAAACCAGTTCGGATCTGGCGATCACTGTGGGAGTGGTTTCCAGCCTGAAAAACCTGGTTATTCCCTATGATATGATTTTTTTTGGAGAAGTGGGATTGAATGGTGAGATCCGGCCTGTTGCCAATGGTTTGCCGCGTTTGAATGAAGCGGCCAAGCATGGTTTTAAACGTGCGGTTATTCCTGCGGCCAATGCACCAAAACAAACCATTAAAGGGTTGGAAATTTTTCCGGTCAGCAATATCCAGGAAGTTTTGGATGTTGTGAATGGTGTGTAGTAAATATCAGACCTTCTAAAGTTATTACACACCAGAAAGTGCCAAAAGGTCGCGTTCCAGCAAGGTGCTGTCGCCCAGATTCAGTTCCAGCAAACGACGCAATTGTGAAATGCTGTCGATATCGATATGCTCGCATTTAAATCCGACTTCGCTGTCGATGACATGACTGACACTCAATTGCATGCTGATTTCGATGCTATCTGAAAGCTTAAGTCTCAAGGTATAAAGAACATCTCCGCTATTTTCTGTCCAGGTTGAGTCAAAGCGTAACAAACAACCCTTTAACGAAAGATCGATGACTCGGCAAGGGGTATTGAGTTCAGAGCCAGTGAGCGTCGCATCAGCCGCATATAAAATGCGATGAAAATGACGTTTATCTTCATTTTTATCCATGTTTAAACATTTTCATTCTGACTATAAAATTGCATCGACACATCATTGATGGTGATAATGTCATTATTAGTAGAAGTTACGCATTGACAGGCAATGTTAAACTATGGGTTTAAAAAATCCCAAAGTCAATGCAAGGCAAACCTTGATAAGAGAAATAACACGCCCCTCAACAGCCTGCTGTACATTACCCATGTATATTGGTTTTTTATTAAGTGAGCCGAAACAAGCTAGTTGTCGACGATTAGGAGAAGTCATGTCAATATCACATGATAGCGTAAATCGATTTCTAAATCGGGAGCATTACACTGGGCGAGATTTATACAATGAAGCCAGCGCAGGCCTGAATTTAAAGGGCGGAACCTTGAGTGTTGACGATAGTGTTCTTGATAAACCTTATAGCCAATATATGGCATATGTCAGTTATTTTTGGTCGGGAAAACATCATAGAGCAGTCAAGGGAATCAATCTTGTCACGTTGTACTACACAGACATTCAAGGAAAACACCAACCACTGAATTTCCGGGTGGTCGATAAGGCGGAAGGAAAGACAAAAAATGACTATTTTCAAGACATGCTGACCGAAGTATTAGCTTGGGGACTAGAACCTGGTTTTGTAACAGGAGATAGCTGGTACAGTTGCGTGGATAATCTTAAATTGACAAGAAATCATCAGACAGGATTATTCTTTGCAGTGGAAGGTAATCGATTAGTCTCTGTTGAAAAAGGTTCATGGGTTCAAGTCAGGCAATTAGAAATCCCGGAAGACGGCTTAATGGTTTGGCTCAAAAATTTTGGGTATGTGAAATTATTTCGGACGACCTTGAAAGAACAAGTTCGCCATTACATAAGTTCACTACCTGATGAAGAAAAAACCGCTGTTTTTGACAAGAAAGCATTTACCGAACAACATGATAGGCATTGGCAGATTGAGCAATATCATCGGGCAATAAAGCAGGTGTGTAATATTGAGCGGTTCCAGGTTCGCAATAAAAGAGCAATAAATAATCATATTTTTTCTGCAATTTGTGGCTTTGTTCAATTACAAAAATTGAGCTTTGCAGACGTGATTAATAATTGCTATAGCGTACAGCGGAATTTATTCAACGATGTTATGGCTTCGTTTATCGACACCTTTATGCCAAATATGAATCATTTAAACCCAAAATTTCGATCTGTTGTCAATGCGTAACTTCTAATTAGCCAGTTTGACCGAATTGTCACCTACGGCTGTGTTATTGACTTCCAATTTATTGAGATTTTCCAGCGCAGAAATGTAAAAACCATCTTTACGCCGGGAAATAACGGCAATACCTGCTTTAGGATTACCGATCCGTGTCATGTTTTTTTTCAGCACCAGAATGCGGCCGATGTGAGGACCACTGATGATTTGTAAACTGGCTTCAGGCAATTGAGTGTTTTCTGACAATTGTTTGTTTAATTCATTTTCAGCTTTGTCAGGTTTATGATTAAACTCAATTGAGACTGATTCAACTGTATTAAAAAATGATAGAGTGTTTGCCCAGGTCAATACGGTCATTATTTTGTAGAATATATTCTGTCGTTTGTTCGCCGTTAACGCTTAAAGGATGTTCAGCACTTAGCTGTTTTATGATAGTGCCGTTTTCTTTTATCACGACGACAGCATGGATAGGCGCAATGCCTAAGCTGTCTACGACAATTTCATTCGTGTCATCACTACCAATATGGACAATGCCTGAGTCAAAAATATCAGAACGTAACGCCTTGTCTTTAAAGTAAACCCCAAATCCCCAAATAGACCCATCAACCTCGGCTCTCAGCCACAAAAAAGCTGATATCAGCCTGCGCCGGGGCGATAATCGGGATGTTTGCAACGATTATTCGTTCAATTTTCGTCAAATCCTCGTGTTATCGCAGCCGAATTCGCTATTTTCGGCGAATGCGCTGGATTAAAAGCGCACCTGTCCTGGGGACGACGTGCGTGAATGCTGTTTATTATTGTTTATGTTCTATATCGGCGGTGATTCTATCGACCCAAGTGCAGTTAGTACCTGCTCAAACAGGCATCGATGGCAGTCTTTGACCTTGATGATCAGTTGACGCGCGGTTCGGGTGATTTTGGCGGCGATGCCATAAAGACGCCAGCGCAGAGTGATAGCGCGATGGTGCGCCAACTTTTCCGGCAAGAGTTGCCGCATCAGCGCAAACAGGTTGTAGGAGAGTGCGCAGATATGAAAATAAAGTGCATTCGCGTCAAAATCTGTACAAGGCAGCGTGTCGCCACCAAAGTCGTGTTTCAGTTCCTTGATGCGGTTTTCACTGTCTTCGCCGCGCTGGTTGTACCAGTGGATGATGTCGCTGTCTGACAGATCATCCCGATTGGTGGCGATGGCGCGATATATGTAGCGACTGTCTTCCAGTTGTTCCTGACCATCCGCATCATCCAGGTCCAGTGAGGCCTGACCTTTCAGGGGGATTCGCTGAATGACCAGGGTAAACGGCTGATCATAATCGCCGATACAATGCAGCATGCGATACGTTTGCCGGCTTTGGCTAACCTCGCCATTGCGGTGAGTCATGGGCCGCCAATTGGTTTCGCTCAACTGTTCAATGTGTTCTTTAACCGCCCGGCTCATTTTTGCCCGAATGCCGTATTGAATGTGCTGTTGGTCGACGTATTCGATAATTTTTTGTTGATAGCCTGCCGCATCGATGCGTAGTTTTTTAATATGAACACCTTTCGGCAAACTGTCTTGGCAATGTTGGATGAATTCCAGGTTTTCTTTCGCTGGCGAATCATTACCCGCCCTGAAATCGCACGCCACAACCTGACCGGTCTCAGCGATATGGCCGACCATTGGCATATAACCGCGGTTTTTCTTATAGGTCCATTGCGCCCCACGCTTATTGGCGATGATTTCGGTGGCATCAATATCCAGCGTAATGCTTTTTTTACGCTGCAAAGCGGCTGCCAGAATGCGCCGGTTCACCGCTTTCCAGCCGCTGAAAGCGATTGACTGGCGCCCCATGCATCGCAACCAATCGCCCAGCGCACTGGACCTTGGCATTTGTTTCATCCCCAACACCGAAAGCAACGCGCTTTCGTCATGGAGGTGACGCACATCATCCAGGTGAAAACTGCCCTCATGCTGCATCAGAATCAGAGTTTCAAGATAAGCCGATGGCTTGATTCCCCGATTGCTTTTGGGCAGTGGGAATACCTGATCAATATGTTCACCCAGCTGCAGCGATTGCATCAAGTGCGCGATGGTGAGTAAACCGGCGCGCGAGGTCAGTTGATCGTTTGTTTTGCTCAGTTTATACGGTAAGATGTTCATAAGCATCAGGTGCACCCATTGGGTGATGGATTGTTTCGTCGCAAACCATTATACAACCAGGGCTCTTTCCATTTTTAGAGCTTTCTATCTGGGGATTAGGGGATAATTTTTAAATTGCATTTTTAACTAATTAAATTATAATGGCCGGCTATTCTTTGGAGAGATGGCCGAGTGGTCGAAGGCGCACGCCTGGAAAGTGTGTATACGGCAACGTATCGAGGGTTCGAATCCCTCTCTCTCCGCCATTTTCTATTGTTAAGTGAGTAGAAAAAACCTTATTGTAATCATGTCTGCCACCAGCGGTATTTTTATAGCTCCAGCCCATATTTATTGCTACGCACTTAGATAACAAGCCACAGAAAATACAGAGTTTCAATAACTTATATCTGTGTAATTCTGCGATTTTGGCGGCTATTAAAGAATATTTTGATAAGCTTTTTAATACAGTAAAACTTCTTGCTAAACACTTATCCCCCAAACTTCTTTCTCAAAAAACCGGGTCTGAGGTCAAGGGATATAAACATAACTATTCTACACATCTTTTTTGCTGGTTCCCAAGCTCCCGCCTGGGAACCCAGGGCCAGCGCATAAAAAGATCCTATTAAAACAGCGAGTTCAGTATCATTCATGCAAAACTGTATGAGGAATCAAAATGTCCCTGAGCCTGCAAGAAGCCTTTTCAAGCCTGGAAGACCCGCGAATTGAACGCCACAAGCGTCATCAACTGCTGGATATTATCGTACTGACCATCTGCGCGGTGGTCAGTGGCGCTGAAGGCCGGGAGGCCATAGAAGCCTTCGGCAAAGAGAAACAAGACTGGCTGCGGCAATGGATAGCGTTGGAAAACGGAATCCCCTCGCACGACTGCATTGCCCGCCTGATGTCACGGTTGCCGGCCGAGGAAGTCAGCGCCTGTTTCAGTCGCTGGGTGCAAAGTGTCGCCAGACTGACCGAGGGGGAAGTGGTTGCCATTGACGGCAAAACGGCGCGCCGGTCCTTTGATCAGGAGGACAAGATGGGCGCGATCCACATGGTCAGCGCCTGGGCAAGCCAGACGGGGCTCTCCCTGGGTCAGGTCAAAACACAGGAGAAGTCCAATGAAATTACCGCCATTCCCCGACTGTTGGCCATGCTGGAAATTAAAGGCTGCATCGTGACCATTGACGCGATGGGATGCCAGGAAAAGATTGCTGGCAAGATCGTCGAGAAAGGGGCTGATTACGCCCTGGCGGTCAAGGGCAACCAGAAGTCCTTGCATGAAGCGATCGTGGATTACTTTGCCGTGGCGGTGGATGGCGGTGTTGAGGACGGTCAGGCGCTACTGGGCCACCACGAACAGGTCGATGTCGGACACGGCCGGATTGAACAGCGCCGCTACTACCTGGCTGATTGTCTGGACACCTTGCCTTCGCCCCGGCGCTGGCAAGGACTCAAGGGCATTGGCATGGTGGAGTGTGAACGCCAGATCGGCGAACGACAAACCATTGAGCGTCGCTACTACATCACCACGCTTGATAGTGTTGAAACCTTCGCCAACGCTGTGCGCTCCCACTGGGGCGTGGAGAACAGCCTGCATTGGGTATTGGATGTCACGTTTCGTGAAGACGAGTCACGAATTCGCAAGGGCGAATCACCGGGCAACTTCACTATCATCCGCCAATTGGCGCTCAATTGGCTCAAGCGCGAACCGTCGCGCCTGAGCATTAAGCGCAAGCGCTTCAAGGCAGCCCTCAGCGATGACTTCAGGGCTCAAGTGATATTTGGGTGAGTTTTTATGCGCTGGCCCTGCTTGGGAACCCTGATCCAGAAGCTCCGCATTCAACAATGCAGGATCAAACTAACTGGATAGGATTTTCCAGGTTAAGAACACAGAGCGAAGTGATTTGACACGCCCATGCAGGAGCATGAGCGCGATGAAAAAAAGTAATAATCATCCCCCCATAAGTTTTTTTTGAAATCTGGCTTTTACGGCGAAGCTGTTTTTTCTATTTTATAAGACGGGTGTATAATAACGGGTTAACTACGTTATTTTAGGTTTAACTATGCAAGTGATTCAGGAAGCGCTCACATTTGACGATGTTTTGCTGGTGCCTGCGCATTCGACGGTGTTGCCGCGGGAAGTTAAGATGACGACCCGTCTGACCCGGGGGATTAAATTAAATATTCCATTGGTATCCGCCGCTATGGATACCGTAACAGAAGCCAGACTCGCCATCGCCATCGCCCAGGAAGGTGGTATTGGTATCATTCATAAAAACATGACGGCCGAGCAGCAGGCCCGCGAAGTCAGTCAGGTCAAAAAATATGAAAGCGGGGTGATTAAAGAACCCATTACTGTAACGCCCCGAAAAACAGTCAGAGAAGTGATTGAGCTGACACGGGAAAAAAATATTTCCGGTGTACCGGTTGTCGATGGTGAAGCATTGGTCGGTATAGTCACCAGTCGCGATCTACGTTTTGAGACCCGGCTGGACGAACCAGTGACCTCTGTGATGAAGCCCAAGGAAAAACTGGTGACTGTCAAGGAAGGAACTGATCCCAAAGAAGTTATCGCTTTGTTGCATCAACACCGTATTGAAAAAGTGTTGGTTATCAATGATGATTTTCATCTGCGCGGTATGATCACGGTGAAAGATATTCAAAAAGCCAAGGATTATCCGCAAGCTTGCAAAGACAGCCAGGAACACTTGCGGGTAGGCGCTGCAGTGGGTACCGGCGAAGGCACTGAAGAACGAGTACATGCCCTGGTTGACGCAGGTGTCGATGTGATTGTGGTCGATACTGCGCATGGTCACTCTCAAGGCGTGTTAGACCGCGTTCGCTGGGTTAAACAACATTATCCCGATGTACAAGTGATTGGTGGTAATATTGCCACCGCGGAAGCCGCTTTAGCCTTGGTTGAAGCCGGGGCCGATGGGGTGAAAGTCGGCATTGGTCCGGGTTCGATCTGTACGACTCGAATTGTCGCCGGCGTAGGTGTGCCGCAAATCACTGCCGTCAGCAATGTCGCTGGCGCGTTGAAAGATACCGATGTGCCATTGATTGCCGATGGCGGTATCCGTTTTTCTGGAGATGTCGCCAAAGCGCTGGCGGCAGGTGCTCATGCGGTGATGCTGGGCAGCATGTTCGCCGGCACCGAAGATGCGCCGGGCGAGGTTGAGCTATATCAGGGTCGTTCCTATAAGTCTTATCGCGGCATGGGGTCTTTGGGGGCCATGTCCCAGCAGCAAGGATCCAGCGATCGTTATTTTCAGGAAGACGCCGACAGCGTGGAAAAACTGGTGCCGGAAGGCATCGAAGGACGGGTGCCTTATAAAGGGTCATTATTGGCGATCATTCATCAATTACTTGGCGGCATACGCGCGAGCATGGGCTATACCGGTAGTGAAAACATCGAAGCCATGCACGACAAGGCCCAGTTTGTCCGGGTCACCAGTGCCGGGATGCGGGAAAGTCATGTTCATGATGTGACGATTACCAAGGAAGCACCAAATTATCGGCTGTCCTGATCGGCCGGCTAAACAAAAGGACTCGGCTGAGTCCTTTTTTTATTTGATTAACTTAGAAGAGACTGTTCAGTGACGCAAGCAAACAATATTCATTCTGACAAAATTTTAATTCTGGATTTTGGCTCACAATACACCCAGTTAATCGCGCGTCGGATTCGTGAAATTGGCGTTTATTGTGAAATCTATTCCTGTGATTGTTCAGATGATGAAATTGCCCGTTTTGCCCCTAAAGGCATCATCTTGTCCGGTGGCCCTGAAACCGTAACCAGCGATGAAACGCCACGCGCACCACAAATAGTTTTTGAACTGGGTGTGCCTGTTCTGGGTATCTGTTATGGCATGCAGACCATGACAGAACAATGCGGCGGTAAAGTCGAAGCCTCGGATCATCGGGAATTCGGTTATGCGCAGGTTCGGGCGCGTGGGCATTCTCGTTTATTGAAAAATATCGAAGACCATACTTCTGAAGAA
This sequence comes from Methylomarinum sp., assembly GCA_965277025.1. Taxonomy (GTDB): domain Bacteria; phylum Pseudomonadota; class Gammaproteobacteria; order Methylococcales; family Methylomonadaceae; genus Methylomarinum. Next base: position 3,362,329 of record OZ255706.1, on the reverse strand, counting down.
GGCTATGGCTTGCTGGATGTCTGGATGAGCCATGGCGATCGGGTTATCGAATTACCGCAAGGCTTCAAAATGATTGCCAGTAGTGATGGTGCGCCAATTGCCGGCATTGCCAATGAAGAAAAAGGTTTTTATGGTTTGCAATTTCACCCGGAAGTGACACACACCAAGCAAGGCGGACGAATTTTACAACGTTTTGTTATTGATATTTGTGGCTGTGATGCCTTGTGGACCGCCAGTAATATTATCGAAGACAGCATAGCCGCCGTGCGTCAACAGGTGGGTAATGATCAAGTGATTTTGGGCTTGTCAGGTGGTGTCGATTCATCAGTCGTTGCCGCGTTGCTGCATGAGGCAATTGGTGATCAGCTGACTTGCGTTTTTGTCGATACCGGTCTGTTGCGCCTGCATGAAGGCGACCATGTCATGGCGACATTTGCCAAGCATATGGGCGTCAAGGTGATTCGGGTCGATGCGGAAAAACGTTACCTCGATGCATTGGCGGGTGTTACAGACCCTGAAGCCAAACGAAAAATCATTGGTAATTTGTTTGTCGAAATTTTCGATGATGAAGCCAGCAAACTCACCGACGCCAAATGGCTGGCGCAGGGTACGATTTATCCCGATGTTATCGAATCGGCCGGGGCGAAAAGCGGCAAGGCGCATTTGATTAAATCGCACCACAATGTCGGCGGCCTGCCGGAAAACATGAAGCTGAAACTGGTTGAGCCATTACGCGAACTGTTCAAGGATGAAGTGCGTAAAATTGGGGTTGAACTGGGTCTGCCAGCAGATATGGTTTATCGCCATCCTTTTCCGGGGCCGGGGCTTGGGGTTCGGATTCTGGGGGAAGTCAAAAAGACCTATGCCGATTTACTCCGTCAGGCAGACGCTATTTTTATCGAAGAATTATACAATCATGATCTGTACGACAAAGTCAGTCAGGCATTTGCGGTATTTTTGCCGGTTAAATCCGTTGGGGTGATGGGAGATGGCCGTCGTTATGATTATGTCATTGCATTACGGGTGGTAGAAACCATTGATTTTATGACGGCTCGTTGGGCTCATCTGCCCTATGATTTTCTGGATTTGGTGTCACGTCGCATTATCAATGAAGTCGATGGTATTTCCCGGGTAACCTATGACATCTCAGGAAAGCCGCCTGCGACGATTGAATGGGAATAACTACCGCTGATGATGAGGCCTGGATGCGTTACGCCATACGTTTGGCTGAACGCGCCGAGCAGCGTGGTGAAGTGCCGGTTGGTGCGGTTTTGGTTAGCGCGGCTGGAGAATGTCTTGCAGAAGGGTGGAATAGTCCTATTTTGCACCATGACCCCAGTTGCCATGCGGAGATGATGGCGATTCGCAGAGGAGGGGCCAAGCTGGAAAACTATCGTTTGGTCGATACCACGCTGTATGTGACGCTGGAGCCTTGTGTGATGTGCATGGGGGCAATTATGCATGCCCGCATAAACCGTTTGGTTTTTGGCGCTTATGATCCGCAGCGTGGAGCGGTCTGCAATGCCTTGCAATTGCCTGAAGCAGGTTTTTTGAATCATAAGATAATCTGGCAGGGCGGTGTTCTGGAAACAGCCTGTAGTGAATTGCTGATAGATTTTTTTAAATTTAAAAGAGAGCAGAAAAAACTATCTGTATTGTGGAGAAAAAAGCATGCGTAGAGATATACCCAAATCCCCAAATAGACCCATCAACCTCGGCTCTCAGCCGCAAAAAAGCTGATATCAGCCTGCGCCGGGGCGATAATCGGGATGTTTGCAACGATTATTCGTTCAATTTTCGTCAAATCCTCGTGTTATCGCAGCCGAATTCGCTATTTTCGGCGAATGCGCTGGATTAAAAGCGCACCTGTCCTGGGGACGACGTGCGTGAATGCTGTTTATTATTGTTTATGTTCTATATCGGCGGTGATTCTATCGACCCAAGTGCAGTCAGTACCTGCTCAAACAGGCGTCGATGGCAGTCTTTGACCTTGATGATCAGTTGACGCGCGGTTCGGGTGATTTTGGCGGCGATGCCATAAAGACGCCAGCGCAGAGTGATAGCGCGATGGTGCGCCAACTTTTCCGGCAAGAGTTGCCGCATCAGCGCAAACAGGTTGTAGGAGAGTGCGCAGATATGAAAATAAAGTGCATTCGCGTCAAAATCTGTACAAGGCAGCGTGTCGCCACCAAAGTCGTGTTTCAGTTCCTTGATGCGGTTTTCACTGTCTTCGCCGCGCTGGTTGTACCAGTGGATGATGTCGCTGTCTGACAGATCATCCCGATTGGTGGCGATGGCGCGATATATGTAGCGACTGTCTTCCAGTTGTTCCTGACCATCCGCATCATCCAGGTCCAGTGAGGCCAGACCTTTCAGGGGGATTCGCTGAATGACCAGGGTAAACGGCTGATCATAATCGCCGATACAATGCAGCATGCGATACGTTTGCCGGCTTTGGCTAACCTCGCCATTGCGGTGAATCATGGGCCGCCAATTGGTTTCGCTCAACTGTTCAATGTGTTCTTTAACCGCCCGGCTCATTTTTGCCCGAATGCCGTATTGAATGGGCTGTTGGTCGACGTATTCGATAATTTTTTGTTGATAGCCTGCCGCATCGATGCGTAGTTTTTTAATATGAACACCTTTCGGCAAATTGTCTTGGCAATGTTGGATGAATTCCGGGTTTTCTTTCGCTGGCGAATCATTACCCGCCCTGAAATCGCACGCCACAACCTGACCGGTCTCAGCGATATGGCCGACCATTGGCATATAACCGCGGTTTTTCTTATAGGTCCATTGCGCCCCACGCTTATTGGCGATGATTTCGGTGGCATCAATATCCAGCGTAATGCTTTTTTTACGCTGCAAAGCGGCTGCCAGAATGCGCCGGTTCACCACTTTCCAGCCGCTGAAAGCGATTGACTGGCGCCCCATGCATCGCAACCAATCGCCCAGCGCACTGGACCTTGGCATTTGTTTCATCCCCAACACCGAAAGCAACGCGCTTTCGTCATGGAGGTGACGCACATCATCCAGGTGAAAACTGCCCTCATGCTGCATCAGAATCAGAGTTTCAAGATAAGCCGATGGCTTGATTCCCCGATTGCTTTTGGGCAGTGGGAATACCTGATCAATATGTTCACCCAGCTGCAGCGATTGCATCAAGTGCGCGATGGTGAGTAAACCGGCGCGCGAGGTCAGTTGATCGTTTGTTTTGCTCAGTTTATACGGTAAGATGTTCATAAGCATCAGGTGCACCCATTGGGTGATGGATTGTTTCGTCGCAAACCATTATACAACCAGGGCTCTTTCCATTTTTAGAGCTTTCTATCTGGGGATTAGGGTAAACAGTAAATTTTGCCATCGTATCAAAAAAGGTAGCTGATCAGAAATATCGTTTCAAAACAACGCTAACGATCATCGCAAGAATTGCCACCCCGCATGATGAAATGTTGTAGAGTTCCTTGTGGAAGGTGGCGGTTAAAGACTGCGCTTTACTTTGAAGCCTTAGAGCCCGACTGCTAACGTAGCCTGCCATGGATGACTCGAACCCCGGATTGCTTCTTTAAGAGCGAATGTTAAAAGGGCCGTTGACGATTTACATCGCCCTCAGGCAGATCATCCAGGCAACCGCCACCTTCCAGGCTCAATCATAGAGTAAAGGAGGAAGAAATGGAACTCACTGCAATACACAAGCGAGTCATCGGGTTGGATGTTCACCAAAAGCAGATTACCGCCTGCGCCATGGTTGAACAGGCCGATGGTGGTATTCAGACAGAGCATCGGCAGTTTGGCGCATTCAAACGTGATCGACGTGCATTAGCCGATTGGGTGCAGTCTGTCGCACCGGATGAGGTGGTGATGGAAAGCACCGGCATCTACTGGAAAAGCCCATATGCAGCTTTGGAACATGTGGGTATTTACGCCAGGGTCGTCAATGCCTGGCATGTGAAGAATGTGCCGGGACGCAAGACGGACATCGGCGACGCGCAATGGCTGGCGATGCTTTCCCGTGCCGGACTGCTGCGCGGTTCATTCGTGCCACCGGAAAAGATGCGGCAGTTACGCCTGATTTCACGTCAACGACAGAAGTTGGTGTCGATGCTGTCTGCTGAGAAGAACAGACTGCACAAGGTATTAACCGACGGCGGCATCCGGCTTGGCGTGGTGGTCAGCGATGTACATGGGCAATCCGCGCGCGCCATGGTTAACGCGCTGATTGAAGGACAGCCTGCGCATGATGTGTTGAAGCTGGCCAGCAATCGTCTCAAAGCGCCGCGCGCCGATATACTGGAGGCGCTGCAAGGTGAGCTGAGCGAGCACCATCGCTTCGTACTGAATGAACTGATGCAGCATATTCAGGATTTGGAAGCACGCATAGCCAGATTTGATGCACAACTGCTGGCCGGACTGGAGAAGGAGAAAACGGTTTTGCAATTGCTCCAGACTATTCCCGGTGTTGATTTGATTGGAGCAGCCATGCTACTTGTTGAGATCGGAACGGATATGACTGTCTTTGGCAGTGCGGATCGGCTGGCGTCATGGGTGGGCATATGCCCCGGCAACAACGAGTCTGCCGGCAAACGCAAATCAGGACGAACGCGAAAAGGAAACCCGTATGTGCGTCGCCTGCTTTGCGAATGCGCCCATGCCGCCAGCCGAACCCGATCGGTTTTCCAGGCAAAATATACATCACTGGCGATTAGGCGAGGTCACCAACGCGCCATCATTGCGCTGGCTCACAAACTTTTGCGGACATGTTACTTCATGATTAGTCGCGGCGAGTATTTCCGGGATTCGACCATCGACTACGAAGAAATGGCTGTCAAACGCAATGCACCACGCTGGATCAGAGCGCTGATAAAATTCGGTTATATAACACAACCGGGTTAAGCCAGCTTACTTCATTGAATATGGATAAGCAGCCTTTTCACGGCTGAGAACTCCTTGCGCATTCGATATGGATCATTTCATGTTAAGGAAAGCCTGACAGGCAGACTTTTTGTGCGATACAAGGATGTTTCGTCTGAACCAATCATGATAAGTAATTGATTTGACGCGTCCCTCATAAAGTCGTCTTTCCATTTGTCAAAAAATCTTTTGTTCTCTATCACTGAGTACAGCATTAACATTTCCTGAATGTAGGGTAAGTTATTTAGTAGTATAGACAGGATTAAAAAACTTGCTGATAAAAAGGAATTTGATGAGAGGGACTTAACAATTATTTATCAGCCTGTCAGTTCAGATGTTTCAATGGGTTCTGAAGGTGGTGCTTTGGGCAAGTCGCAATTGCTTCAATCATAACCAGGCTGTTTCTTTGATCGTGATGAAATATCAGAATTAACACCAAGGAATCGCTGATTTTTTTGCGATTCTTTAACCCTCCCCGTATCTTTCAGCAAGCTGTTACTATAGTTTGTTGTAACCACTTGATATTATGAATTTTTTTAAACGCCTTTATTATAGTTATGTTCTTAAACGTTATGCTATTAAACATCATTTATGGGCATCGGCTCTTGGTCGAATTCCGTTATTACGCGATATTGGTGTACAGGAAAATGTCAGATTGCGTGAATTAAGCACTCTGTTCATTCAACAAAAAACATTTACGGGTGTTGGCTTGTTAATTTCGGAGGAAATGCGCGTAATAATTGCCGCTCAAGCTTGTTTGCCGGTTCTGTCATTGGGAGTGGAATTGCTACAGGGTTGGACTGAAATTGTCATTTATCCAGATGCATTTCATGTCAGTAGAGATGAAGCCGATGAAAATGGCATTGTTCATCACAATGAAAAATTATTAAGTGGGGAGTCGTGGGGCGAGGGCCGCTGATTGTTTCCTGGAACGATATTCAAAAGGATTTGGTGGGGTATGACCAAGGCCATAATGTCATCATTCATGAAATCGCCCATAAACTGGATATGTTAAATGGTCGGGCTAATGGTATGCCGCCTTTGCACCGTTCAATGCAATCTGAAACATGGTGCGAAATATTCAGTAATGCTTATGATCACCTACACAAAAGGTTGAACCATCATCACCAGGTATGTGTGAATCCCTATGCAGCGACCAGCCCTGCCGAATTTTTTGCCGTATTCAGTGAATATTTCTTTTCTGCGCCAGAGGTCTTAATAAACTGTTTTCCCAAGGTTTATCAACAATTGAGGCTTTACTACAAAGTTAATCCATTAAACCACTTCGAAACTATTGATTGAACGGTTTTTTACTGAAGGAAATGTAAAACAAATCATCCATATTGTCAGCAATCACACATCCTTGCGCAGCAAGGAATCGAGAAAAACTCCAAAGTGGCTATTCAAATCATTTTTTTGGGTGAAATTTCACTAGCTTGATGGTATTTTTTTCCCGTTTAAGAATTTCCAACGGGTAGCCATGCAGTTTGACGCTGGTGCCGGCCTCTGGAATGGTTTCCATATACTCGATAATCAAGCCATTCAGGGTTTTTGGGCCTTCTGTCGGTAAATCCAGATCCATGATGCGGTTAAGTTCCCGAACGGTAATGCTGCCATCAACCAAAAAACTGCCATCACTTTGGATTTTGACGTCGGCTTCTTCAATAATCAGCCCGCCTACAAGTTCCTGCAATAAATCGTCCAGAGTAATCAAGCCTTGCACATCGCCGTATTCATCAACTACCAGCCCGATACGCAGTTTTTCAGTTTTGAAACATTGAATTTGCTTGTGCAGTGGCGTGTTTTCAGGAATGAAAAAAGGTTTACTCAGATTTTTGATGATACATTGCTTGTCAAAATCATCTCGGCAGATTTGCCCTAGAATATTGCGTAAATGTAAAAAACCAATGACCCGGTCAATATTTTGTTTATAAACCGGTAAGCGGGTATGAGGGCTGTTTTGTAATTGCTGGATAATTTCTTCCATCGGCTCTTCCAGGTCGATACCAACAATTTCATTACGAGGCGTCATTATGTCTTCAACTGACGCTGATTCCATATCCAGGATGCCGAGCAACATGTTTCGATAGCGTCTGGGCATGATGTTGTCAGCTTCAGCGACGATGCTTTTCAGTTCATCCTTGTTCAGTGTTTCAACGGTATCTTTTTTGACATGTACGCCGAAAATGCGGAGCAGCATGTTTGCAATCAGATTGACCAACCAGACAATCGGATAAAACAATTTTAATAACGGCGTGTAGACCCAGGCGGCAGGGAAAGCCAATACTTCAGGTTTGATTGCCGCGAGTGTTTTTGGCGTCACTTCCGAAAATATCAAAACTACCAGGGTTAAAATACCAGCTGCCGCAGCGATGGCTTGTTCGCCTCCTATCCGAATCGCAATAATGGTTGCCAGTGATGAAGCTAGAATATTGACAAAATTATTGCCAAGTAAAATCAGCCCGATCAGGCGATCTGGTCGTTTAAGCAAACGGTAGGCTTTTATCGCACCTCGGTGGCCTTTTTTGACTAGATGTTGCAACCGATAGCGGTTTAACGTCATTAATGCTGTTTCGGAGCCGGAAAAAAAGGCAGACAAAACGAGCAAAAATCCCAGAATACTGAATAAAACAGTGAGCGAAAGGTCGTCCAATGCGGTGGTAGGGTGTAGTTAAAAACAATGTCTAGTTTCTATGCTGTGAGAAATTTGTCAAGTATTAGCGTCTCAACTACTAAACTTTATTTGTAACTACTCAGCGTATTTTACCAAAAGCATCAGGTCACTGAGTAAATTCCGGTAATTTCCCCTTAAATACCAGTACCAACGCTTCAGAGGCACTGACATGATGTTTACGACAAGTGGATAGATATCCCCGAATACGGCAGAAGGTGATGGCACCCTGCTCACTCCTGAAACACCCCGATATTTTTTGCTGCACCTTGGTCATGCGGATATCATTCTCACCGAGATTATTAGTAACTGATGTTACGCGCTACGCCGGATAATTGATAAAATTTGAGGATGAACAAAGAGAAATTAGACCTGTACACAGACTATTTAATCAGCAATACGAGCTATGCGACGGCGACGGGTTTGTCGTCAATGTTAACATGAAATGATCCATATCGAATGCGCAAGGAGTTCTCAGCCGTGAAAAGGCTGCTTATCCATATTCAATGAAGTAAGCTGGCTTAACCCGGTTGTGTTATATAACCGAATTTTATCAGCGCTCTGATCCAGCGTGGTGCATTGCGTTTGACAGCCATTTCTTCGTAGTCGATGGTCGAATCCCGGAAATACTCGCCGCGACTAATCATGAAGTAACATGTCCGCAAAAGTTTGTGAGCCAGCGCAATGATGGCGCGTTGGTGACCTCGCCTAATCGCCAGTGATGTATATTTTGCCTGGAAAACCGATCGGGTTCGGCTGGCGGCATGGGCGCATTCGCAAAGCAGGCGACGCACATACGGGTTTCCTTTTCGCGTTCGTCCTGATTTGCGTTTGCCGGCAGACTCGTTGTTGCCGGGGCATATGCCCACCCATGACGCCAGCCGATCCGCACTGCCAAAGACAGTCATATCCGTTCCGATCTCAACAAGTAGCATGGCTGCTCCAATCAAATCAACACCGGGAATAGTCTGGAGCAATTGCAAAACCGTTTTCTCCTTCTCCAGTCCGGCCAGCAGTTGTGCATCAAATCTGGCTATGCGTGCTTCCAAATCCTGAATATGCTGCATCAGTTCATTCAGTACGAAGCGATGGTGCTCGCTCAGCTCACCTTGCAGCGCCTCCAGTATATCGGCGCGCGGCGCTTTGAGACGATTGCTGGCCAGCTTCAACACATCATGCGCAGGCTGTCCTTCAATCAGCGCGTTAACCATGGCGCGCGCGGATTGCCCATGTACATCGCTGACCACCACGCCAAGCCGGATGCCGCCGTCGGTTAATACCTTGTGCAGTCTGTTCTTCTCAGCAGACAGCATCGACACCAACTTCTGTCGTTGACGTGAAATCAGGCGTAACTGCCGCATCTTTTCCGGTGGCACGAATGAACCGCGCAGCAGTCCGGCACGGGAAAGCATCGCCAGCCATTGCGCGTCGCCGATGTCCGTCTTGCGTCCCGGCACATTCTTCACATGCCGGGCATTGACGACCCTGGCGTAAATACCCACATGTTCCAAAGCTGCATATGGGCTTTTCCAGTAGATGCCGGTGCTTTCCATCACCACCTCATCCGGTGCGACAGACTGCACCCAATCGGCTAATGCACGTCGATCACGTTTGAATGCGCCAAACTGCCGATGCTCTGTCTGAATACCACCATCGGCCTGTTCAACCATGGCGCAGGCGGTAATCTGCTTTTGGTGAACATCCAACCCGATGACTCGCTTGTGTATTGCAGTGAGTTCCATTTCTTCCTCCTTTACTCTATGATTGAGCCTGGAAGGTGGCGGTTGCCTGGATGATCTGCCTGAGGGCGATGTAAATCGTCAACGGCCCTTTTAACATTCGCTCTTAAAGAAGCAATCCGGGGTTCGAGTCATCCATGGCAGGCTACGTTAGCAGTCGGGCTCTAAGGCTTCAAAGTAAAGCGCAGTCTTTAACCGCCACCTTCCACAAGGAACTCTACAACATTTCATCATGCGGGGTGGCAATTCTTGCGATGATCGTTAGATGGAGAAGTTAGCCATGATAGTGTCACGCGTTTTTTATCGTCCAGAGCGTATACATCAAGAGACCTCTGGCTGGAGGTTAAACGAACAGTCCGGAAGATTGAAGAAGAATCAGGGTGTTTGATTTTTGACGATACAATCCAGGAGAAGCAATGGACAGACGAGAATGAAGTCATTTGTTGGCATTATGACCATTGCCAGGGGCGGTCAGTCAAAGGCATCAATCTATTGAATGCCTTGTATCATACGGGCAATGTTTCGATACCCGTAGCCTTTGAAGTGGTCAAAAAACCGATTCAGTTTTGTGATATCAAAACAAAGCAGGTTAAACGAATGGCTACGGTGACCAAAAATGAGCTGATGCGTGCGATGATTCAACAGTGTTTGAACAATCGGCTTCAATTTCGCTATGTGTTGATGGATAGCTGGTTTACGGCTAAAGAGAATCTGGAGTTTATTGTTGACAAAGACAAACATTTCATTGGGGCTTTAAAGGATAATCGTTTGGTGGCGTTGAGCGTAGACGACAAGAAACAAGGAAAATTTACCCGTGTCAGTGACATTGCATTAGAGGATAAACAAGCAGTACGCGGCTGGCTAAAAGGCTACCCACATGAAGTCCTGATTGTCCGGCGAATCTTTACAAACAAAGACGGCAGTACGGCAACCGTTAATCTGGTGTGCAGTGATTTAACATTAACGGGTAAAAAGGTTGCGGCAATCTATCAGAAACGATGGAAAGTCGAAGAATTTCATAAATCATTGAAATCCAATGCCGGGTTGGCAAAGTCGCCTACTCGTACCCCAACAACACAAAACAATCATATTTTTATGGCCATTATGGCGGTCTTTAAACTGGAGTGTCTCAAAATAAAACACCAAACCAATCATTTTGCTTTGAAGGCTAAATTATATATCAAGGCTATTCGGCAGGCTTTTGCTGAATTGCAACAATTCAAGACCGCGTAACATCAGTTAGTAAATGGCACATCTATTTCTCTCATAAAGCGTAAGACATCATCCTGGTAATTGATCAGCCGTTCCAGTAAGTCTCTGGATTTACTGCGCTTGAGGCGCCCACGTTTGGGTTTACCGGGCAACGGGGTTGGTGGCGGACATTCAATTTGTGCTTTCTCTAATAAATCTCGATATCGTCGTCGATAACAGGCCGCTTTTCTTGCTTCAGGCTTCCCCCCTGCATCATCGACGACCTGATTGATCTTTTTTAACCGGGTTTCCATTTCTTTGGCCCACTGCTGTCCATCCTGCTCCCAGGCACGGGTCAGTTCACGCAGATGATGCGCATTGCACAAGGCATGAGTGAAGGGGGACTTGTAGTAAGGCTTCCAGTGATCGTGGCATAAAATGCCATGAAAGTCAGGCAGGATGCCAATGACATCCATCGCTTCCTTGCCCCGTTTTACATGGGGAAAATAATGTGTCCATAAATCATTAGAAGCACAATGCAACCAGTACTTGGCGCCATTGATGTTAATGCCCGTTTCATCGGCATGTACAACAGAAGCTGCCGCCAGTCTTTGCTTGCAAATCGGCTCAAAGGATGCCAGCTTCTCAAAGGCCGGTTGATTGAAATTAACCAGCGAACCTTCACTGATGGGGATCTGTAATTGATCGGAAAAATAATCCTTGATGCGCTGGCAGGGCAATAATTGGTACTGCGAAAGATACACGGCGTGCGCCTTGAGTTGGTCACCATATTGCACGGCTTTTGTTACGCCCTCGGGAAAAGGAGCAACAAACCGACGACCTTGTTCATCGATAAGCCTTTGCGCACGATATTCCGTCACAATCCGTGAAATATCAATATCAAATACCTGCCGGGTTTCAAAGCCATCTGCCGTGTAGCTTCCGGCTGGCAAGGTACGGCGATCAATCTTGATGGAGATAACGTCATCGGGATCATCGACTTTAACCAGCGTGGTGCCAATATGCCCTTTCTGTCCACCACCTGGTTTTTTTGATCCAGCCCGTGCTTTCCTTTTACGATCAGGATCACTTGATGGCGGCCTGGAACTGTTACTGCTGTTAAGCCCGAGCCGATGCATCAAGAGCGTGACCAGCAACAACAATATCTCCAGCGAAGACCGCAGCGCCGGAGATAAATCGGCTTCATCTTCAGTCAGCTGCCGGGCATTGGTAATGGCAGCCTCTACATCAATGGAATCAATCTTCAATGAAACGGCCTGTGGGTTTAAGTACAGGACTATTGTCTCATGGCTTTTGAAATACGAATTTTTGCCTCTGTGTTGCCCGTCATCGTATTTTAGAAATGCACGGCAGCAGGGCTATCGGGCATTGCTTATAAGGCAACACGCCTCAACTAACGCAGGCTAATACAGTAAACCTCTTGCGCCAGGTGTTGCCGTTAGAAAATCAAAAATAACGCTAAAATCGTGTCAAGCAGTTTTTTTACTTATTTACGCTGAGTAGTTACCTTTATTTTAATAAATCTTTTCTCTGTACATGACAAAAATTAACTTATGACAAATGAGTCTCATGTATTCCAGTGACAAAAGGTATGGGTTGCAAAAGAGCAATCACTTTTCTAATCATCCTTTTTGATTGAGATAAGACATTAAACAACGTTGAGCGGATACAATCTAATCCATATCGAAACAGGCTTTGCGCGAGCCGCTGATGTGTTTTGGTTTTTATTGGTAACTCGCAATCATGTTTCCATTCGCCTGCTTTATGTGACCAACAGAAAGCAATAACGGGAAGTACTAACAATTTTTTGATCCGAAGATAACCGACTACACGCGTTTCCTCAAGTTTGAATCCCCGTCCTTTTAAACCGCCAAAAAGCGTTTCGATTTCCCAACGCAAGCCATAAATTTTAATCGCATCAGGGTTCAAATGCTGACAGACGATGATTAATAACTCACCATCACTCAGCCGTAACCCACTGAGATAAATTGAACAATTTCCCAAATAGCGCGCTGTTGAGAGGTGTCGTGTGCTACCCGGCTTAAGCCCATAAAACAAACGCTCTACGCGTATTCGCTGGCCTTGGGCATTGGTTGTCCAGGCGTTGTTGCGAATACGGATATAAAAGGGAATCTCTTGCTCAAACAACCAGCCCATCCATTCGTCTCCAATAAACTCCCGATCAGCCAAAAGACCTTTGATGTGATGTCGGCCAAACTGCGCAATAAAGCGTTTCATCAGCGCTATACGTTCCTTCGTATTAGAGTTGCCCCGCTTGTTTAAAGGCAACCAATACACAGGAATGGCGGCACCCCGATAAACCACGGCAAGCACCAGCAGATTAATATTGGTTTTACCCCACTTCCAATTCGTCCTGTCTAACGTCAGATAGTAATCCTGATCAGTGAAACCAAACAGTTTCATGATGAAATGAGTGACTTCATTGTATCCAGCCAATGGTCACTGAAAAATCGTTGCATCCGTCGATATCGTGAGGAAATTTTTGCCCGACTGGGAAAGAATACGGCGAGCTGGGCCAGATTGACCGTGCTAACTGCCATCAAAGCAATTAACATACCCACAAAACAAACGATTCTTGCCTTGTTCCATTGAAAGTGCTCAGTTAATATGACGGTCAGCTCGTTGATTTGTAATGTCCCGTTATTCATATTCGCTAAAACAAAATGCGGTATTTAATTACATTTCAACGAGCTACGCCAGCTTTTAATATTTTTTGTCATGTACAGAGAAAAATAGTACAAAAACGTTTTCCAAAAAACAGAATCGTAATTTTTGCTATAGCTTATTGTCAATGTTGGATAGCTGATCATTAAATCCTGTTTCGCAGGTTCTTCAAAATTTCCTCCAGCGGCACTAGGTTGAGGCGAATGCGGAACAGTACATCGTGTCGATTGATCAGGCCAAAACAATCATAGCTTCTGTGTAAAATGTCAGTCTGGTTTAATGTGTTTCCCGGAGATTCCGGATGCTGTTTGACCAGAATATGCAGTTTTTCATTGTCTTTAACCTGTTTTAAAAAATGCCGGTCAACGGAGATTTCATGAGAGGTGTAAACCATTGGGTTACGTTTGAAATCATGTTGTTCGAGTTGGGCTTTTTCCAGTAGTGCGCCTGAAGTCAAACTACATGGGAAGATTTCAGGATAATGGGCGATGTGTTCCAGTTCATCGAAATAATCGGAGGGTTCTGCCAGGGAGCCGGCCAGAAAATTTTTGACATTGCCTTTGTTGATGAATTTTCTTTTCAGGAAATAATCAGTACCTGGAACTGTGCTTTTATCGGCGAGTGTATCTAAATCTGGCAGGTTTTCCAGGTTGATATTATTCAAAAACAAAGCTTGTGGGGTCTCTTTTTTCAAGCCTAGCAGAATGGTTTTATGATCTGATTTGATTGCCACCCGGTTACTCAGGGTCAATTCCGGGATGGTATTGATCAGCGTTTTTTTCAGAATCAATTCAAAAGCATGTTGAGGCCTTAACGCATTGACGAATGTTACTTGATAATTGCTGAAACGAAGTTTGTTTTCGTCGATTATTTTATTTTCATGATGGGCTATTCTGTGCAAAAAAATCTGGTATTCAATCAGTGTATTCAGTTGAAAGCCGAGCGCAATCGGGCCTTTGAATGGATTATGAGTGATTTGCAGCCATTTGTGTTTGTCATGGAAAAGATTGAAATCATCAGAGGCATTACGCGCCACTTCCAGGTGAATCTGGTCAAAAATAAATGATTGATTAGTCACGATGGTTTACTCATTTTGTAATGCCTGCTGAATAAAATCTGCGGGGATGGTGGTTTCTGGAACAGGATGATCAAACCAGAAAGTTATCGGGTATTCAAATCCCAGTCCCGGCATAAAATTGTACAAGGCTTTTTTCAGCCCCCGGCTCAAGGCCTCGTGATCGGTAGTGACGCTATCATGAAAATCAATACCATTTTCGGCAAATAATCTTTGTTGAGGTGGTAACAAAGTAATACCGTATTGCTCAGGGTGTTGGCCAACAGGACTATGAATAGTACAGGAAAACCGGTGCCAATAAGCTGATTGGAAACATTGCTGCATCATCATTTGTCGAACTAACTCCAAAGCATCGATAGTTTCCTGTTCGGTCTGGCTGGGAAAACCATACATTAAATAAGCATGAACCAGAATACCTGCATCGACAAAGTGACGGGTAATACGGGCAATCTGATCGACACTGACGCCTTTTTTCATCAGTTTCAGCAAACGGTCAGAAGCCACTTCCAGGCCACCACTGACGGCAATGCAGCCGGACTCGGCCAAACGTTGACAGTGTTCGGCGCTGAAGGTTTTTTCAAAGCGGATGTTGCCCCACCAGGTTGCTACCAGTTGTCGTTCCAGCAATTTTTCTGCAAGCGCGAATAACAGTTTGGGTGGGGCCGCTTCATCGACAAAATGAAACCCTGTTTGGCCGGTTTCCTGAATGATTTGTTCCATTCTGTCGACAATAATGTCGGCACCAGCCGCATCATAATGGCCGATATAATCCAGACTGATGTCACAGAAAGTACATTTTTTCCAATAGCAACCATGGGCGATGTAAAGTGGACCCCATTGTCCAGACAAATTATTAGAGAATTTAAGATAGAACCCTCATAACAGTCAGGCTCAATGGCTCTGGCCCATATTTTCACCCGGCGTCTGCTTGGCAGTGCCGGCATTATATTTATCCACGATTTTAGCGCCACCTCCCGTGGCGAATTGATAAACCCTGTCTGGCGTTTCATAGCCTAACGACTGATGCGGTCGTTCGCTGTTGTAAAAGGCAAAGTAGTCCGTCAACCCCGCTGACAGTGCTTGCAGGTTGCCGTATTGCTTCAAATAAACTTCTTCATATTTCACTGTGCGCCAGAGTCGTTCAACAAAGATATTGTCCAGGGCCCGTCCCCGGCCATCCATGCTGATGGCCACGCCATGCTGACTCAATACCCCGGTGAAGTCCGCGCTGGTGAACTGTGCGCCCTGGTCGGTATTAAATATCTCCGGTGTGCCATAGGTCTTGATGGCCTGCTCCAGACAATTTACGCAAAACGCGCTGTCCATGGTATTGGAAAGTTGCCATGCCAA
Organism: Methylomarinum sp.; assembly: GCA_965277025.1. GTDB lineage: Bacteria > Pseudomonadota > Gammaproteobacteria > Methylococcales > Methylomonadaceae > Methylomarinum. The sequence continues at coordinate 3,346,686 of OZ255706.1, read as the reverse complement.
TACTTTTCGGCTGTACCAATCCATGATGGCCACCAGATAAACAAATCCTTGCGGCAGTCGGATATAGGTGATGTCGGTACTCCAAACCTGGTTGGGGCGTGTCACCTCGACGCCTCTTAACAGATAGGGATAGACTTTATGCTCAGGATGCGGCTTACTGGTGTTCGGGCCCGGCGCCATGCCGACCAGCCCCAGTATGCGCATCAGCGGCTGAACCCGTTTGCGGTTGACCTGATGGTTAGGGCCGCGTAAATACTTTGTCATACGGCGTGAGCCATAAAAAGGATGCCGGGTATATTCTTCGTCGAGCAACCGCAACAGTTGCTGATCTTCAGCAGACACCGGCTGTTGTTGGCGTTTTTTCTGTTCATGGATTACTGAGCGGGTAACGTTCAATAACTGGCATTGCCGACTTAACGCCAACTCATCTTTTTGATCCACCCAGCTTTGACGCGTGATCATAGGCTGATCCCGGACTTTTTTTTAAGCCAATCCAGTTCCATATTCAACTGCCCGATTTTGGCGTACAGACGGTCCGGATTGTCTTGCGCCTTCACCGCTTTCGGCCCGCGTTTGCCTTCAAACAGGCTTCCCGCATTGGCCAACAGTTCCTTTTTCCATTGGCTTACCTGAGATGGATGGACTTCATTCTCTTGAGCAATCTCATTGATCGTTTTGATGTTCTTAACCGCTTCCAGCGCGATTTTGGCCTTTTGCGCCCCGCTAAAGGTTTTCCGTTTTTTTTCGCTCATTTTTTGTACCTCTTTTTTCAATAGTCATAGTTTAAACTATTGTCCGGATTACGGGGTCCACTATAATGGTCAGTTTGTTCCAGCGGCCATCGCTCCAGATTCTGTGCATCGGGTTCAGCATTTCACATAATGATAAATAACGTTCCAGAGGTAAACCATCGTAACAGGGATAGCCGGTTGTTTGATGCGGAAAATCAGTCTGATCGGGAGAGTGAGGATGAAAAAAAACCGCCCCTTTTTTTAATTGATAGGTGCGACACAACTCGCATTCAGGGTGTTTGTTTTCGAGGTGTTCGAGCAGGTTTAAAAAAGGACGCTCGCCATCATCGAGGGTGATGAAATCGACAAATTCAAAAATTCTGTGGTCTTTAAGGTCTCTAAGTTCGGTGTTTGGATAACCGCCGCCCAGGATAATTTTGGTTTTTGGCGAATGTTGTTTGCAATAGCGGCCTATTTGCAACGCACTGATCAGATTGCCAGGAAAAGGGACGCTGAGTCCTAAAACATCCGGTTCGATCTCATCGAGATAATTCAGCAAACGCCGCTTGAGCATTTTCTGCACGAGCGTTTCAGGCTGTTGTAGTTGCTGGTAAATCGGATCGAACAAGGGCGCTGAAATGGCCAATTGTTCACCATAGCGTGATACTTCGAACAAGGGGTCGATACCGCTTTGAATAATGGCGCACAGGTCATTGATGAACAGGGTGGCCAGATATTTGGCCATGTCCTGAAGACCCAGATCACCAAAAGCCTGTTTGAGTATCTCTTCACCAAGCTGTTCTTCCAGTTGGTACAAGGCTTCGAAAGCTGGACCTTCCGGTAAAAAATGGCGGCTGCAGATGCGTAGTGCCAATGAAGGATCTTTACCTTGTAAAAAGCGGATACAAGGTTCGATGGCTTGTTGAATATAAGAAAACTGACTGAAAAAATGATAAATCTCATCCGGTAACTGGTCATCACTATATTCAGAAAAGCGCTCTTCGATTTCGTGGTAGACCTGCTCCAAACCGTTACGGCTAAGTAAATCCAGTAACAGTTCGATGGCCAGGTCACGCTGCTCTACTTGATAACCTTGTTGTCTGAGAAATCGTGTTAAATACGCCGTTGCCGGATAAGGCGTATTTAATTGGGTCATTGGCGGGATGATGAGCAGGATTTTCACAAAAACAAGAAGGTAAGAGAAAGGATTGAGTGAAAAGCTCTATCCTAACATTGCCGACAGCTTACCGAAAATGTGGAGAGATTTTTTATTTTGCAGGCGGTAAAGGTAAAGGGTTTTTGAACTTGAGGATATGCTTATGCCCTTCAGAGCAAGTGATTTCGATGCTATGGATACCCGTATCATCTTCATCAACAATGGTATCTTGTGGTTTTGGAATGTTGTGTTCCAGTTTGTCATCCAGGCTGACTATGACCAGATCATTTTTTGGGTCATAGCTAGTTCCCATCTATAAATGCTAAAACATTGAAATACAAACAAAAAGCCGCCAAAAGGTGCTGATAAATCCGGTGTTGGATGGTATAATTATGCACTAAGTCATTGAAACATAATGAAACCATCCCACACCGGAGATAACAATGCGACAAAAATGCACTGTCCAGCGTAGTATATTTCATTTTTTCGTTGATCACGAGATCGGACAGGAATTACAAGCCATTTCCACTTGGCTGGATGATCATCCTGAGGTACTGGAATGGGTGGTAACCGATCTCCTGGAGGCAAAGGTTACAGATTGTGGTCGCAAAGGCATGCCAGTGGAGTCAGTGCTGCGCTGTGCAATTCTCAAGCAATACCGGCAGGTGAGTTACGAGGAGCTGGCGTTCTACCTGCTGGATTCGCAATCATTCCAGGCATTTGCCCGGTTACCCGTGGAGGTTATTCCCAGAAAAGCAGCGTTACAGCGAACCATCAGCAAGATCAGTGATACGACCTGGGAAAAAATCAATCAGGCCATACTGGGACAGGCCAGGGAGGCGGGCGTGGAGCGAGGACAAGTCATTCGTCTGGACAGCACGGTAACGGACGCGAATATTCACGAACCCAGTGATAGCAGTTTGTTGTGGGATGGTGTGCGCGTCTTGGCCCGACTGTTCGAGCGGGCAAAGGAATTATCGGGTGGCAAACCACTGCCTTGCCAGAATCATTGCCGACGGGCTAAAAGGCGCATGTGTAGTATTCGCTATATACGCGGCCGGGACAAGAAAGCCGCCTTATATCAGGATCTGATCCGGGTGACGCGGATGAGCCTGTCGTATATCGAGCCGGTTTACCAAGCGCTGGCAGGGTCACGGGCAGATCCCGCCCGTTGCGCGGCCTGGCTGGAAGAAGTCGAATACTATCGCACATTGATCGAGCAGATTATCGAACAAACAGAACGGCGTGTTTTTCAGGGTGAAAAAGTGCCGGCCCAGGAAAAGATCTTCAGCCTTTTTGAAGCGCATACGGATATCATCATCAAAGGCAGCCGGGATATCCAGTATGGTCATAAATTGAACCTGGTGACAGGTCAAAGCGGACTGGTATTGGATGTGGTGGTCGAAGCGGGTAATCCGGCCGATACGGAACGCTTGCTGCCCATGCTGGAGCGCCACATACAACACTATGGCAAGGCGCCCCGGCAAATGGCTGTTGATGGTGGCTATGCCAGCGAAGCTAACCTGAAAGAGGCCAGGGCGAAAGGCGTCAAGGACATGGCTTTTCATAAAAAAAGAGGCCTGGATGTCCAGGAGATGGTCAAAAGTAAGCGGGTCTACCGCAAGCTGCGCAACTTTCGAGCAGGTATTGAAGCGGGTATTTCGTATCTGAAACGCAGCTTTGGATTGAATCGATGCAACTGGAAAGGACTGGAGCATTTCAAGGCTTACGTGTGGTCGGCGGTTGTCACGCATAACCTGGTTACGTTGGCGCGCTTGAAGCCAGTTTGAACCAGTCGGCTACTGACTTTTTTTGAAATGGGGATATCACCTCAGGGGGTTATTCGTCCAAAAAATGGAATTTTGGCCATCATAGCTTCCTGCAATCGACAATAGACTGGGTTGGACCGTAAATTAATTTATTCGGTATTTTGGAATACGCTAATTATCTGAATACTGGCGTCATATATAGCTATTTATAGACGGGAACTAGCTAATACCGGTTAAAGGTATCCATTCAGCTTCAATTTGATCGCCAATATCCAATCCCGCCACTTCAATCTCGACAAGCTGAGTAGGGATAACAGAGCTAAAGTGATCAAAGTAATGCTGTAAATCTTGTTTTGCTATGTTGTTTATCGCCATGATTGCTCTCCTGTTTAAAATAGTATTCATGGTGTATATTGAGGCGCTAAGTCATTTTTTCAAGGAATTGTGAACTGACTTGTATTTTTTTGCTGGGATAATATTTCCTTCTCATAAGTATTTTTCAAGGTTACTATTGATTGTTATTTAACGATTTTAATGACGATGCGTGCTTTTTTGCCCGGAATAATATTATTGCAGTTAATCACGGCAGGTCTGGTACTGGCTCTGGATTAAGTCTTGAGAACACACAGTTGATACTGGTTTTGGTGGTGCTGGGGCTGATTTGTGCAATATTGACAGCTTTCTGGTTTTCCTCCATTGCCACAAATTTGTTCAATGAAGAATTGAAGTTATTGATCAAGCAACATGCAGATGAAAAAGCGCAGTTGCATAAACAGGTAGAGCAAGAAAAATCACATATTCATCAACAAACCCAACAACTGCAGACGCAACATGCAAAGGAAAGGGAACATTTATTGTTACGGACTGAGCAGGAAAAACGTCAATTATTAGAAGAAAGCTACCAGAAAATTGAACGCGAAACACGTAAAGCCAATCGCAGAGCCAATCTTAAAATTGGTATTGCATTCACACTGGCGGCTGCTGCAGGAGGCGTTATGATTGTCAGTCAGCTGGTGACGTTGGGGATGATGGTGATAGTGGCGTCTGGCAGCGGATTGAGCGGTTATATTATCCGCGCTCGACAAGAACGATTGGCGAAAAAAAAGCAATTATTGTTAGGGAATCGCTGATTTATTCACGATTCCTTGAGGCAACAAGAATGTGTCGCCAAATATCATGGAGACATGGCTGTTAAACATAGCCTGACTTAATGTCCTCAGCTTACGTTCATTTTTTTATGGCAATGTGGCAAGATGAGCTAAAACTGTTAAAAGGAGCGAAAAATGGATACGCTGGATCAAATATCAAACACTCTGGCATTATCGATGGGTGTAGCCTGGGCCAGTGGCATCAACTTGTATGCCACTTTGCTGATGTTGGGGCTGATGGCCAATACCGGTAATCTTACTTTACCGGCTGATTTACAGATTGTCGCTAACCCTTTGGTGATTGGTGCTGCAGGTTTGATGTATTGTGTGGAGTTTTTCGCTGACAAAGTGCCCGGCGTCGATACCGGTTGGGATGCCATTCATACCTTTATCCGCATTCCAGCGGGAGCGATGTTGGCCGCTGGCGCGATAGGCGATTTGAATCCGGCAGTTGAACTGGCTGCTGCTATAGCTGGAGGGAGTGTGGCGGCAGCTACTCATGCGACTAAAGCAGGTAGCCGGGTGCTGATCAATACTTCCCCTGAACCATTTACCAACTGGGCAGCTTCGATTGGAGAAGATATTGCCGTTTTCACTGGTGTTTGGGCCAGCATCCAGCATCCGGTTGTTTTTCTGGTCGCGTTTGTCGTATTTATTCTGTCGTTAATTTGGGTGTTGCCTAAACTTTGGCGCGGCATCAAAAAGGTGATTCGTTTTATCGTTGGATTGTTTTCCGGCAAGCGCGAACCGGTTAGCGGGGATTCTGATGCGCCGTAGCCAGCAAAGTCAAGGCTGATTCAGAAGCTCCGCTTCAACATCGAAAAATCCGGCGGTTGACATGCAAGGTTTCAAGTTAAAACTCGATTGCCCCAACAAATAATGGCCTATGTTGCACTGGTTTCAATCAAAATTCTGACCGAGTTTTCTGCTGCTGGCAGCACCTCGCCAATAGTGAAAAAACGTTGATGGAAGCTGTCGTCAGGCGGCGGATAATGATCTTTGGGGATGCCGGCCAGCAGCCCGCCCGATGTTTGTGGGTCAAACAGAATGGCGAATAACGGGTTTTCCATAATATCGGCCGGCCAGATAGCAGGTTCAGCCATTTTCAGGTTTTGCCGGTACAGACTGCTGTGAATCTTTTGCTGGCTTAGTTGTCTGGCACCTGCAAGCACCGGTAGTTGTTCCAGCAAAATATGCGCCCGGCATCGAGATGCCTGACACATTTCCAGCAAATGGCCGTAAAATCCAAAGCCGGTTACGTCGGTACAGGCCGAGGCACCCAGTTTTGCAAGATCAAATGCTGCTTTTTTGTTGCTTTCGAGCATCGTCTCGATAGCCTGGGAATAACTGTCGCCATCACAACGGTTTAGCATGGCGGCAGCCAGAATGACGCCAATACCCAACGGTTTGGAAAGCACCAGTTTATCGCCGGCTTTGAGGCCTGATTTATTGAACAGCACTGCTTGGGGTAAGCCATTGACGGCCAGGCCTAGAGACATTTCCCCAGCCTCGGCGCTATGCCCCCCCAATAAACGACATTGCTGTTGTTCCAGTTGGTCAACAATGCCTTGCAACAAGCTTTTCAGCTCCCGCTGTTGAATTTTTTCACCGGCATGGGGCAAGGTCAGCAAGACCTGAGCGCTGTCGGGTTTGAGATTCATCGCGTATAAATCACTCAAGGCGTGATTGACGGCAATGCGGCCAAAAAGCCAGGGGTCGGAAACAGGAGACTTGATCAGGTCGACGCTTTGGTAAATGATTTGACCTGCATGATTGACTTGAACGGCGTCTTGCGGCGCATAGGCATTCATGCCGACAATGGAGTCGATGGCGTTTTGCAGCAATGGCGCGCCAATTTTACCGCCACAACCATTGCAGCGTTTTTCTGGTTGGTGTATTTCTGATTTTTCATCTGGCTCAATCAACACGTCAGGCACAGGCAGATCGCGTTGCATGCCGAGTTCGGGCAGTTGATGAAACTGCGCCATGAATTTGCGATCGATTGAATCTTTCCATCGCCAAACCCAGTCGCCATAAAAGCCAAAGCAATATTTTGACCCGGCCGCCGTTTTTTCACCGAGGGCCAAAAGGCTTAAAAAGTCTGATTGTGGATGGTATTTTTTTAACGATTGCCGCAGCAAAACTGCCCGGAGATTGTGAAATAAAACCGGCGCTTGTCTGACAGCGTAAACGCCGGCTTTCGGATGCGGCTTGTCCACCAGAGTGGCGATATCGCCCGCCGCGAAAACATGATCGAAAGACAGACTTTGCAGCGTGGGGCGAATGGCTATAAAGCCTGAGTCATCGACATCCAATGGTGTTGATTTTAACCAGTTTGCACCGGCAGCCTGGGTGCACCAGATGATTTCATCGGCTATGACTGTTTTATTCTGTTCACCTAGCAAGGTTTTTTCCTTGACCTGGCTTACCCTGAAATTGTTATGGACTTGAATAGCGTATTTTTCCAACTGGCGCTGAACTCTTTTACGAACAACCGGGGGATAATTGGTTAACACCTTGTCGGCAGCTGTAACCAGATGAAAAGCAATGGCCTGTTCACTGGATGAGGACAGTTTGTGTGCCATTGCCAAAATGACTTCAACGCTGCCGGCACCGCCTCCTACTATGGCGATAGAGCAAACTTCTCCTTGCTTGGCGCGTTGCTGGATTTGTTCCCAACGCTTATAGAAGCGACTGATTGGTTTGACCGGCGTGGTAAATTCAGCCGCTCCCGGAATCGTCTGATTTGGCGTTGAGCCAATATCCACGGAACAGAGATCAAATTCCACCGGCGGGTGATTTTGCAGGCTGATGATATTGTTGACCGGGTCAATATCGATCGCTTTATCCCGGATATAGCGAACCCCGGCCCATAACGCCAGTTTTTGCAGGTCAATATGGGTTTGTTCGAATCGATAATGGCCTGCCAGCAAACCCGGTAACATGCCGGAATAGGGGGTCATGATCTGTGGGCTGATCAGGGTAATGCGAACACCAGGCAACGGCTTCATCGCCCATTGTCGCAAGGCCAAAGCATAGCTGTGGCCACCACCGATAAAAACCAGGTCTTTGAAAACAGGTGTCGATTTCATAGCGTTATTTCCTGATGATTGTTTAGCCACTGCAAAATTTCATTTTCATTGCCTTTAAATAAAATATCGACTGGCTTTTTTTGTAATTGATATTGATACATCGGATCGTAATAGTCGGTTAACAGTGTTTGAATCGGAGCGATGAAAAGTTCGCTGTCACCGTATGCAAACAGTCGATCAAGGGCTTGTTCGAAGGCTTGGTGAACTTGCTGATGTCGGACACCACCCAGGCGGTTTTTGATGCGGGCCAGGTTATCCAGTACAAAATGGCAGAATTTATCTTCAGCACGGCGGGCGTAATAACGCTGGTAATGTGGCCAATTGCAGTCGATATAATCATCGCGGATCATGGCCACGCGTTCATGTAGCGGACGTTCAAGAAAAAGACGGGGGGCTTTTGACATGGCAGCCAGCAATTCTGGCGGCAACAGAATCCGGCCAATCATACGGCCTTCATCTTCCAGTAATAATGGTGTCGAGCCATTTAGGCTTCGGTGTTTCATCAGCGCGATGGAAAGCGCATTTTCAAAATCGATCTGACTGGGCTGTGAATCCTGGGCATTACGTCCGAATGCGGAGCCTTTATGATTGGCCATGCCTTCCAGGTCAATATGAAAACGAGTCTGTTGCAAAACCCGGGTTTTGCCAGAACCGGTCATGCCGGCCAGAATGAGCCAGGGAATAGTGTGGCTATTGGCGCTCAGTTGTTCCAGTAAAAAACGACGCATGGCTTTATAGCCGCCACGCACCAGCGGATAATCGACGCCATGCGCTTTCAGCCAGTTTTGTGCGGTGCGCGAACGCAAGCCGCCACGGAAACAATACAAATAGCCGTCAGGGTGCCTGAGAATGAATTCCATCCAGCTATCCAGGCGTTGCTGGCGAATCTCATCGGTGGCCAGTTCCAGACACAGAGCGATGGCGGCATCCTGTCCCTGGTCTTTGTAACGGGTGCCAATCAATTCCCGTTGAAGATTATCCAGAATCGGGAGATTCCGGCTGTTGGGAAAAGCGCCTTTACTGAATTCTACCGGGGCGCGCACATCCATTAAAGGAATGTCATTTAAAAAAATTTCAGCATAATCCTCGGTATCGGGTTTTGTCATGATAGTAATGGTTAGGTCAATCAACAGTGCAGTGTTGAATATTATCATGGATTTTTGTCAATCCTGGCCGCGCAGTTGTAGAGATTGAAAGATGAGTTCTTACTGGTTGTAAATTGCTGGTTCCCAATCTCCAAGCTTGGGTTCTAAGCAAAAAATCTTTATTTTGGCACTTTTAAGAACGCAGAGCGTGAAATTTTGACGCGCCCACGCAAGGAGTATGGGCACGATGAAAATCACATTTTAAGTTTTGCGTACGCTGGCAGTATGGATGATTTATTCAGCGTTTCGAGCGGCGCATGGATGCGCCGCCAAAATCGATGGTGACAAGCCATTGATTTTGTGAGCAAAGCGGAAATCGCATTTCCATTTTGTGGTTGCTGGCAGTATGGATGATTTATTCAGCGTTTCGAGCGGCGCACGGATGCGCCGCCAAAATCGATGGTGACAAGCCATTGATTTTGTGAGCAAAGCGGAAATCGCATTTCCATTTTGTGGTTGCTGGCAGTATGGATGATTTGTTCAGTGTTTCGAGCGGTGCACGGATGCGCCGCCAAAATCGATGGTGACAAGCCATTGATTTTGTGAGCAAAGCGGAAATCGCATTTCCGTTTTGCGGTTGCTGGCAGTATGGATGATTTATTCAGCGTTTCGAGCGGCGCACGGATGCGCCGCCAAAATTAATGGCGACAAGCCATTGATTTTGTGAGCAAAGCGGAAATCGCATTTCCATTTTGTGGTTGCTGGCAGTATGGATGATTTGTTCAGTGTTTCGAGCGGTGCACGGATGCGCCGCCAAAATTAATGGCGACAAGCCATTGATTTTGTGAGCAAAGCGGAAATCGCATTTTCGTTTTGTGGTTGCTGGCAGTATGGATGATTTGTTCAGTGTTTCGAGCGGTGCACGGATGCGCCGCCAAAATTAATGGCGACAAGCCATTGATTTTGTGAGCAAAGCGGAAATCGCATTTTCGTTTTGCGGACGCTGACAAATCATGGATGATTTGTTCAGCGTTTCTATTAAGTTAAGGTATAATTTGACTATTTGAATCAAGAGCATAGATATTCATGGCAAAAATCAATAAAGTTGTTTTAGCGTATTCCGGCGGGTTGGATACTTCTGTCATTTTAAAATGGCTACAAGATGAGTATTCTTGTGAAGTGGTGACGTTCACCGCCGATATCGGCCAAGGGGAAGAAGTAGAGCCGGCCAGTGTAAAGGCAGAAGCGGCGGGTATCAAGGAAATCTATATTGAAGATTTGCGTGAGGAATTTGCCCGGGACTATATTTTTCCAATGTTTCGCGCTAATGCGATTTATGAAGGAGAGTATTTGTTGGGTACCTCTATCGCTAGGCCGTTAATCGCCAAGCGATTGATCGAGATCGCCAATGAAACCGGCGCGGAAGCAATTTCACATGGCGCGACCGGCAAAGGAAACGATCAGGTGAGGTTTGAACTGGGTGCATATGCGTTGCGTCCGGATATTCACGTTATTGCGCCGTGGCGTGAATGGGATTTGAATTCCCGTCAAAAACTGTTGGACTATGCGGAAAAACACGGTATTGCCGTGGAAATGAAACAGGGCAAGAAATCGCCTTATTCTATGGACGCCAATTCATTGCATATTTCCTATGAAGGTGGAATTCTGGAAGACCCATGGGCGGAGCCTGAGGAAGATATGTGGCGCTGGACTGTTTCACCTGAAAAGGCTCCCGATCAACCAACTTATATTGAATTGACCTATCAGAAAGGCGATATTATCGCCATTGATGATGAACCACATTCGCCATCTGAAGTGATGGATAAACTGAACAAAATAGCTGGCGAGAATGGGGTTGGGCGTTTGGATATCGTAGAAAACCGTTATGTCGGCATGAAATCACGAGGATGTTATGAAACGCCAGCCGGTACGGTGATGCTGAAAGCGCACCGGGCAATGGAGTCGATTACTCTGGATCGGGAAGTCGCACATTTGAAAGACGAGCTTATGCCGCGTTATGCCACATTAATTTATAATGGCTATTGGTGGAGTCCTGAGCGAAAAATGTTGCAGGAAATGATTGATGCTCCGCAAGAACATGTCAATGGCAAAGTTCGGGTAAAGCTTTATAAAGGCAATATCACTGTCGTCGGCAGAGATTCAGAAACAGATAGTTTGTTTGATGAGGCAATTGCAACTTTTGAAGAAGACGAAGGCGCATACAACCAAAAAGACGCTGAAGGTTTTATCAAGTTGAATGCTTTACGGTTAAGAATTGCGGCGCAAAAACAGCGTTTATAACCTCAGTTAAATCTGCTTTTTTGTTTGTAGACCCAAGAAATAAAAGGAATCTTTGCAATGCAGAGATTCCTGACTGTTAAAAATTGGCTCTGTACATGACAAAAATTAACTTATGACAAATGAGTCTCATGTATTCCAGTGACAAAAGGTATGGGTTGCAAAAGAGCAATCACTTTTCTAATCATCCTTTTTGATTGAGATAAGACATTAAACAACGTTGAGCGGATACAATCTAATCCATATCGAAACAGGCTTTGCGCGAGCCGCTGATGTGTTTTGGTTTTTATTGGTAACTCGCAATCATGTTTCCATTCGCCTGCTTTATGTGACCAACAGAAAGCAATAACGGGAAGTACTAACAATTTTTTGATCCGAAGATAACCGACTACACGCGTTTCCTCAAGTTTGAATCCCCGTCCTTTTAAACAGCCGAAAAGCGTTTCGATTTCCCAACACAAGCCATAAATTTTAATCGCATCAGGGTTCAAATGCTGACAGACGATGATTAATAACTCACCATCACTCAGCCGTAACCCACTGAGATAAATTGAACAATTTCCCAAATAGCGCGCTGTTGAGAGGTGTCGTGTGCTACCCGGCTTAAGCCCATAAAACAAACGCTCTACGCGTATTCGCTGGCCTTGGGCATTGGTTGTCCAGGCGTTGTTGCGAATACGGATATAAAAGGGAATCTCTTGCTCAAACAACCAGCCCATCCATTCGTCTCCAATAAACTCCCGATCAGCCAAAAGACCTTTGATGTGATGTCGGCCAAACTGCGCAATAAAGCGTTTCATCAGCGCTATACGTTCCTTCGTATTAGAGTTGCCCCCGCTTGTTTAAAGGCAACCAATACACAGGAATGGCGGCACCCCGATAAACCACGGCAAGCACCAGCAGATTAATATTGGTTTTACCCCACTTCCAATTCGTCCTGTCTAACGTCAGATAGTAATCCTGATCAGTGAAACCAAACAGTTTCATGATGAAATGAGCGACTTCATTGTAATCCAGCCAATGGTCACTGAAAAATCGTTGCATTCGTCGATATCGTGAGGAAATTTTTGCACGACTGGGAAAGAATACGGCGAGCTGGGCCAGATTGACCGTGCTAACTGCCATCAAAGCAATTAACATACCCACAAAACAAACGATTCTTGCCTTGTTCCATTGAAAGTGCTCAGTTAATATGACGGTCAGCTCGTTGATTTGTAATGTCCCGTTATTCATATTCGCTAAAACAAAATGCGGTATTTAATTACATTTCAACGAGCTACGCCAGCTTTTAATATTTTTTGTCATGTACAGAGAAAAATTGGAGTCATTTCTGATTTAGCTTGTATAATAAAAAACGCTATGCATTTTTGTCACCATAAATGAAGGTAGCCGTGGCGGTAAGGGTTATTGGTAATCCGCAATAAATATAATAAATGAGCGATATGCGTAAAAAGGGTCCAGAAGATTTCCACACAAACAGGCAGTCGGTTGTTTTGTTTGAAGGTGTTCAGCGCCAACAGGCGCTTGTCAGAATAAACCGGGCATTACTGTTGCTGCTTGCAGTGCTGATGTCGCTGGTTTTAGTGATTGGCTTCTGGTTAATTCCTTCTTTTGACATCACCGATAAATTACCCGCCCAACAAAAATATTCAGTATCTGTTCAAACATTAAAAAATCCCGTGCTTTCTCAGGAAATAGATATCCTCAAAGGGCAATTAGTCGGTTTGGTCAGTGGTTCGATCGAAAGCAAATTACGTGTTCTGGAACAAAGTATTCGTTCAGGCAGTTTGGCGACTTCCCTTGGGGCTATTGAAGATATCAAAAATGATGTCAAGGTGTTGCGTTCCTACTCTGCACCAAAAAGCCCTGTTCAATCTATTTCTCCTGAGTCTCGGCAGCTCAATGAAAAACTCATTGCAGAGTTGTCCCAGTTAAAACGATTGATTTATTTGACTTTGGGTTCTTGTGGTTTGATGATTGCCGCCATTGCTGGGTTCTGGTTGCGTCATCGATTCAGACTGGAGCATGAGGGCCGGGGTAGAAAATTTATCGGGAAACGTTAAAGTCCAAAAGTTTTCATACCTTGTCTCCTTCTCCAGAGAGAGAAGTCTGGGATAACGAAAAAAGCCGCTTCAAACGAAGCGGCTTTTTTTGTATAGCTTATGTGTCGAAGCGCAATTACTGAGCCAAGTACTCGTATACAGCATCGATGGCTTCGTCAACATCGTAGCCCGCTTTTTTAACTGGACCGACAGCCATGATAGCGTCAACAGCTTTAGGCATGCCGCCACGACCTTCTTTGATGACTTCAGCAAAAGCCGCTTTGTCCAATTTGCCAGCTTTGATCAGTTCTTTTAACTGAGGGTTGGAAGAAATGTTATGACATGCGCCGCAACCACGACCGAACGCACGATCATAGATTTTCTTACCGACTTTCAATTTTTGATCAGCGAAAGCCTGACCACTTAATGCGATAACAGCCGCACCGGCTAAAATAGCTAATTTTTTCATTTTTACGCTCTCTCTTCGTTGTTACAAGGGGGTTTGCAAAGATTGCAAAAGATAAACAAACCTGCAAAAGGATAGGCGATTTTTGGAAAAAACTCAATCTAAATTTAAAGGTACCTATCCTTTAAGATGCATTATTGCTTAGTATGCTGAATTTACACTGAATTGTGAATAGGAAATAATCCCCAGGAGGTTGTCGTAGTAGAATCATCCATAATCCGACAGCCTTCTAGCCAAATCAGCGTCGCCAGCGTTGTAAATAACCATTGCTGCTGATGCTATAAAATTTTTTGTTGTTTTTTGCAAAATGCAGGGCCAGGACGCTGGCTGCCGCCGGTCGCCAGTTGTCATTTTTCTTGGTGCGCCAGAATTTTTTGCGCTGGCCTTTTCTGACCGCCCAGAGATCGATACGGGAGGCAACCCAGCCAGTCAGCAGATATTTGTCATTATTGCTGAAAGTGGCGGACATCAGGGTTAAACGTTCCGGCGGAAGCTGTTTGAACAATTTACCGGAGGGCAGTTTCCATAAACGGGTCTTCGCTAGTGCGGCGTTAGTCAACAGATATCTGTCATGTTTGCTGAAAGCCAGAGTGGATAATTCATTATTGTGTTGCCACTGATGGAGTAATTTGCCGGTCTCCAGATCCCACAGTTTCGCTGATTTATCTTTTGAGCCGGTAGCGGCGTATTTTCCACTGAGTGATAATGCCGTATGAGTGACCAGGTCGTCATGCGGGAAAGCGAAGCGGGTTGTGCCTTGCGCCAGGGACAGGTAAATGGCTTTGTCTTCAAGGCCTATCAATGCATATTGTCCATCTTTGGATAAATCGACACTGTAAATATTGGGTAAGGACCAGACCGATAATAGAACCCCATCGCTGATGCGTCACCAGGCAATGGAGTTTCTTTCCGCGGTGACGGCGTATTGCTCATCGGCTGAAATGGCCGTGGCGATAACGCCATTTTTTCGTCGGTATGTTGCCATTTATGCATCAATTTTGTCGGTTTCAATTGCCATAATTCGGCAGAACCCGCCAGTGGAGCAATCAGTGCATAATTTTCTGACAAGCTGGCGCTATAGAGTCCTTCCTTTTTGAAGGAAAAAGTTTTTTCAGCTTTCGGGCTTGAATCGCAGGCGGACAACAGGCTGGATATCAGCAGTGCAAAAATGAGCTGCAGCGATGGAGCGGAAATATTCATGAATGTTTAAACCAATCCAGTTTCTTGTGTAAGGTGACCACCGTGCCAATGATAATCAAGGTGGGGGGGCTGAGTGTTTCATTTTTAACTTGTTCGGGTAATGTCAACAGCGTGCCGGTAATAACACGCTGATTTTCTGTCGTACCTTGTTGAATAATGGCGATGGGGTGCTCTTTTGGACAACCATATTCAATCAGGGACTGACAAATTTGTCTGAGACCGATAAGCCCCATATAAATAACCACAGTCTGATTTGGGCTGACCAACTGTCCCCAGTTCAGGTTGATTGTGCCATCTTTTAAGTGTCCGGTAACAAAAACACAAGACTGGGCGTGATCGCGGTGCGTTAACGGAATACCGGCATAACTGGCGCAACCGGCTGCGGCGGTGATGCCGGGCACGACCTGAAATGGAATTTCTTTTTCAATCAGTGTTTCCATTTCTTCACCACCCCGGCCAAAAATAAATGGATCTCCTCCTTTGAGGCGTACGACGCGTTTACCTTCCAAAGCCAGGCGAGCTAATAGCTCATTGATGGATTCTTGTGGCAGAGAATGATTGTTGCGCTGTTTGCCGACATATATTTTATCGGAATCCCGCCTGGCCAAATCCAGTATTTCAGCAGAAACCAGGCGGTCGTACACGACAACATCGGCTTGCTGCATCAGGCGTAAGGCACGCAGGGTCAGCAAGTCCGGGTCACCGGGACCAGCTCCAACCAGGTAGACTTCGCCGATTGGCGGGGCTTTACCTTGTTTGGATAATAAAGTCTCCAATTGTTGTTCGGCTTGTCGAGATTGACCCTGGAAAATTTTTTCGGCAATATCGCCTTGCAAAACCTTTTCCCAAAAAATGCGGCGTTGTGCGGGAATTTTTATCTGTTGTTTGACCCGTCCGCGATATTTTTCAGCCAGTTGCGCCAGTTTGCCAAAAGCCGGTGCGATAATGGTTTCTATTTTGGCGCGGAGTAAGCGAGCCAAAACCGGTGATGCGCCTCCTGACGATATGGCGGCAATAATGGGGGACCTATCGACGATGGCCGGAAAAATAAAACTGCAAAGCGCAGGACTGTCCACCACATTGATCAATATTTTTTGTTGCCGGGCTATTGAGGCGACATGTTGATTCAATGTTTTGTCGCCAGTCGCACAGACCAGCAGAAAATAATCATCAAGATCACTGTCTGCAAATGATTTTTTTATCAGCGTTATCGGCTGTTTTTCAGCCAGCTGCTTGACAGCACTGGAAAATGTTTTGGCAATGACAGTGATATCGGCATCTGCACGCAACAATAATTCGATTTTTCGGGCGGCGACATCACCTGCGCCAATGACTAAACATTTTCTTTGTTTGAGTTTTAAAAAAAGTGGGAAGTAATCCATTCGTCTCTATAGAAGGTTATGTTATAGATGGTATTATATGCGCTCCTTTAAAGATATCAGGAAAATTATAGGCGATGACTGAGTTTGACGTTGAAGTAGATGCCAGCGGATTGAATTGCCCGTTACCGTTGTTGCGATTGAAAAAAGCGTTAATGACCATGGAGAATGGTCAAATCGTCAAAGTGATTGCAACCGACCCTGCCGCGCATCTGGATTTTGGCGTTTTTATCGATCAGGCTGGACATCAGATGATCGAATATAACAAACAGGAAAATGTACAGGTTTTCTTTATCCGAAAAAAAGCTGCCTGAAAGTATGGATCAATCAGCGATTGTCTCAAGGACGTAAAGGTGCAACCTGGCCTGTTTTCTTGAAATTAAGGTAGTCAGCCAGGACCAAAGCGTGATCAAACACCAGTTGATCCGGTAGCTTGTCCAGTGTAAACAGCTGGCAATTTTTGGCGTCATCGGCCGCGACTGGTAAGCCTTGAGCCCGGGCGACATAGACAGCGGTTACCGTGTGGCCGCGTGGATCTCGATCGGGATTGGAATAAAGCCCTAATAAAGCATGTAATTTTACATCCAGTGTGATTTCTTCTTTGGCTTCCCTGATGGCGGCCTGTTCAACCGTTTCACCTACATCAACGAAACCACCAGGAATGGCCCAGCCTAATGGCGGGTAGGCGCGTTCGATCAATACGATCGGGGCTCCAGGCTGGTCGGTCAGTTCAATAATGACATCGGCTGCGATTAACGGGGTTACAGGGCGAGGCATAGGCTACTTTTTGCGGGGAGTATAGTTGTCAGGGGTTAAAATAGTATTTTCATGTGGTCTGGAGTTGTCTGGCTCGGGATAATCTTTGATGTAATGCAGACCACGACTTTCTTTTCGCTGTTGAGCGCAACGAATAATCAGTTCAGCGACAGTCACCAGGTTGCGTAATTCCAGTAAATCACTGCTGACACGAAATTGACCATAATATTCGGCAATTTCTTCTTTTAACAGTTTCAAACGATTCATGGCGCGCGTCAGTCTTTTTGTTGTGCGTACAATACCGACATAATCCCACATAAATCGACGTAGTTCATCCCAGTTATGTGAAATGACGACTTCTTCATCCGAATCGGTAACTTGTGATTCATCCCATCCGGGCAATGTCGGCGGTTTGCTGATATCAGGCAAAATGCGGTTGATATCCTGACTGGCGCGGTCGGCGAAGACCAGACACTCAAGAAGTGAATTGCTGGCCATGCGGTTAGCGCCATGAAGGCCCGTACAAGCAACTTCGCCAATAGCATAAAGATTGGCGATATCGGTGCGGGCAAAGCTGTCGGTCAGTACGCCTCCACAAGTGTAGTGGGCTGCCGGTACAACGGGAATCGGATCTTTGCTGATATCGATATCAAAATCCAGACAGGTTTTATAAATGGTTGGAAAGTGTTCTTGTAAAAATTCTTTGGATTTATGCGTGATGTCCAGATAAACACAATCAAGACCGTGTTTTTTTATTTCATGATCGATAGCCCGGGCGACGATGTCCCGTGGAGCCAGTTCCAGGCGTTCATCGTATTTCTGCATGAAGGGCGAGCCATCCGGTAAGACCAGACGCGCACCTTCACCACGCACTGCCTCGCTGATCAGAAATGACCGGGCATTGGGGTGATACAGACAGGTGGGGTGAAATTGCATGAATTCCATGTTGCTGATTCGGCAACCCGAACGCCAGGCCAGGGCAATGCCATCGCCGGTGGAAATGTGAGGGTTGGTGGAATACAAATAGACCTTGCTGGCCCCACCGGTAGCCAAAACGGTACATTTGGCGGCAATGGTTTCAATAGTGTCCGTGCGGCTGTTTAACACATAAGCACCAAGAATCCGTTGCTCTTTTAATCCCAGTTTGTGAGCACTGATCAATTCCACCGCATTGTGATATTCCAGCAGTGTGATGTTTTGATGCTGTCTGGCCTGATCAATCAGGGTAGTGGCAACTGCTTTACCGGTGGCATCGGCAATATGTGCGATGCGCCGGTGAGAATGGCCGCCTTCACGGTTAAGGTGTAAGTGGGAGTGGCCTTGTTTGTCTTTTTCCTGGGTGAAACGAACGCCTTGGTCTCGCAACCATTCAATACTTTGTCGGCCTTGTGAGACGGTCAGGCTGACAATATCTGGATCGCACAGACCGGCGCCGGCAATCAAGGTGTCCTGAATATGCGACTCAATGGAGTCATGTTCATCCAAAACGGCTGAAATTCCCCCTTGAGCATAATAGGTGCTGCCTTCGGTCAGGGCAAATTTGGACAGTACGGCAACCGAAGCACTTTCAGCTAATTTAAGTGCCAGGGTCAGGCCTGCGCCACCACTGCCGATGATCAGTACATCGTAATAATTGGTTTTTCTTAGCTGAGACACAATCAGGTCAGTAGAATTAAAAAATCTATCATATCAGTTTGAAGTCGGTTCATGCTATCTTCGAAGAGGGAAAGTCCAGGGCCACGTCATCTAATCCGCTAACCCACTGACAAGCCTGCACTATTGGATAATTGCTGGACGTTCACCTCAGATCATGCTTGAATTCAATCACCATGATCGAAGTGGATTTACCATGATCCCTACCGCTGTCCGATGTCATCGTGCGACCGATACAGCGCCATGAGCGGGCGCGCCACTGGCTGCGCCACCCGATCCCTCACCCCGATTGGAGCACCCCGATGCACGATTGGAGCACCCCGATGCAGAAGATCGATCTGAGCGACCTGGAGATGGCCCAATTGCGCGAATAGCTGGGCCACTTACCCGAACCCCGCGGTGGACGCCGTCAGCTGCACCCCCTGCCGACGGTGCTGACCATCGCCCTGGCGGCCACCCTGGCCGGCGCCCGGGGCTATCTGGCCATCAGTGAGTACGCCGCCCGCCTGACCCGGACGCAGCTCAAGCGCCTGCGGGCCTATTTCGATCGCAGACAGCAACGCTTCGTCGCCCCCTCCGAGCCCACCTTCCGCCGCGTGCTCCAGCAGGTGGAGCCGGTGGCGCTGGAGCAGGCCTTTTCCGCCTGGGTCCAGGCCAGCGCACCGGCCGACGAACCCCTGGCCATCGACGGCAAGACCCTCAAGGGCGCTCGCCGGGGCGATGGCCGCCAGACGCACCTGCTCGCCGCCCTGTTCCCTCGGCAGGGCACCGTCCTGGCACAGCGCGCGGTCGAGACCAAGAGTAATGAGATCCCGGCCCTGCGGGAGCTGCTCGATCCCCTCTCCATCGAGGGGCGTGTGGTCACCGCCGATGCGCTCCACACCCAACGCGAGACCGCCCGCTTCCTGGTCGAGGAAAAGGGCGCGCACTACCTGTTCACGGTCAAGGACAACCAGAAAACCCTGGCCAACGATCTCAAGGCTTTCGACCGGGAATCCATTCCCCCCTGAGCACACCACGGTGGACAAGGGACACGGTCGGATCGAGCAGCGCACCCTTCGCACCACCGTTGCGCTCAATGCCTATCTCGATTTCCCCCATGTGGGCCAGGTCTGCCGGATCGAACGCCAGGTCACCGTGTCCAAGACCGGCAGGACACGCACAGAACAGATCTTCTGCATCACTGATCTCACCCCGGAACAGGCCGACCCCGGGCAACTGCTGGCCCTCAACCGGGGGCACTGGAGTATCGAGAACCGCCTCCATTGGGTCCGCGATGTCACGTTCGATGAGGACCGCTGCCAGGTTCGAAAGGGCCATGGCCCCCAGGTGCTCGCCTGCCTGCGAAACGCCGTCATCGGCCTGCTGCGTCGCCTGATCCGTCAGCCGCGGCAATCCATCGCCAGCATGATCCGCCATTTTGCGGCCCATCCTGCGCAGGCGCTCGCTGTCTTCCTGCGCTGACACGGCCGGCCCAGGTCGTCATCGGGGCCGACGGTGATCGGCCAGGCCCCGGTATGGCCAATGACCATGGCAAACCGCCATTCGGCGGCTTTTTGCAGCCCAATCGACCGAATATCCCGCTTCAAGCCGGGAAACCTCACTACGCCAAGGCCTTGGATCAGGCTGGTTAAGGTGTGGCCGGGGGAGAGGCGATTTAGATGACGTCGTCCTGAGGGAAAGTCGCTCCTGGATTGTCATATTTTTTTGTAATCACCGAACTAATAGGGTTTAATTCTGTCCATTCCAAACATGAAAGAATAGTGTGAACGATCAACCAAGAACCAATACTGATCTGGACAAAGAGCTGGTGGCGCGGGTTCAACAAGGCGACAAAGCGGCTTTTGATTTGCTGGTGCTTAAATATCAGCACCGGATAATTCAACTGGTCAACCGCTTTGTCAAAGACCCCAGCGAGGCTCAGGACGTGGCGCAGGAGGCTTTTATCAAAGCTTATCGGGCGTTGGGCAACTTTCGCGGGGACAGCGCTTTTTATACCTGGTTGTATCGTATCGCGATCAATACGGCAAAGAATTATCTGATGTCGAGAAATCGCAGGCATTCAGATTATGAAGTGGATGTGCAAGATGCTGAACAGGTGGAAAATGCGCCGCAGCTAAAAGGCATGGAGACGCCGGATAATGAATTGATGAATGATCAGATTGTCGAAGCGATCCGTGAAGCCATCGATCAGTTACCCGAAGATATGCGTACTGCGATTACGCTCAGGGAATTTGAAGGAATGAGCTATGAAGAAATTGCCGGGGCGATGGAATGCCCTGTAGGTACGGTAAGATCCCGCATTTTCAGGGCGCGGGAATCAATTGATAAAAAATTAGCTCCACTGCTTGATAACAAAGGTGTTTTTTAATGCAAGAACAACAAGATGTCGACCTAACAATCTCACAGTTTATCGATGATGAGCTTGATCAGCAGCAGGCCTTGTCATTATTAGAAGCCATGCGTAAAAACAGTCAGATTGAAAGTAAACTGTTACGCTATCAAGTGATTGGACAAGTGATTCGAACCGTGACCAGTATTCAGCGACCTGTATCTATGGTAAACAGGGTAAGCGATGCGGTAAAACAAGAGGTGATTCATCTTCATCCACGTAAACAAAAAATTCGCTATTACGTAAAAGCGGCTGCCATTGCCGCTACCTTGGCGGGTGTTGCTGTTGTTACACCGCATTTAATAAAACAGCAGGATGACAGTATCGATAACCGATCTGTGCAAATGGCGAAAATGGAGCAGGAAAAAACTGTGAACCAACCGGTAACGTTGGCCGCCAGCCATTTCAGAAAACCCTTGAGTATGCAATTCAATCATACCCAGAAACAATTACAGGGTTATTTATACGCCCACAGCAACCGGGTTTTCGTTGCATCCAATATGGGGTTACGGCCTTATGTGCAGACAGCCAGCTTGAATCAGGGTCAATAAGGTGTTGAAAAAGTCTTTTTTGGGGTTGTTGTTTTTTTGTATCACTGTTGCCAACGCCGATAATCTCGCTCCCATTGATTATTTGAAAAATATGCATCAGGCCATGCATAACCTGAATTATCAGGGGATTGTGGTTTTTATGGAAAATGATGTGCTGGATGTCGTCAATTATCGGCATGCCGCCAGTGATGGCCGGGAGCAGGAACAGTTATTTTCTTTGAATTCACCGCTGCGTGAAGTGATTCGGGAAGCGGGGACGGTACGATGTGTGTTCAAAGCCACGGGGAATAAAATAGTCGAACACCAATCGTTGAGCCATTCTTTTTTGGTGGATTTGCCTGAAAATATTCCGGCATTGCTGGAAAACTATCAAATCGAATCAAAAGGCAATGAAGTGGTCGCCATGCGAGCCTGTCGGCGTATCGATGTCATACCTCGCGATGATTTACGTTATGCCTGGCGTTTCTGGGTTGATAGTGAAGTCTTTTTGCCGTTAAAAATCGAAATGCTGGACCTAAGCGGGAAAGTGCTTGAACAGGTGATGTTCACACAATTAAGTCTGCCTGAATCGATTCCGTTTTTAATGATGTCAGCTTCTGAGGATGAAAACGAGGAATATTTGTTGACGCAGAGCCAAGAGCCGTCACTAATGCCGAAACACATACCGTTTACCTTGCACAATATTCCTGCAGGATTTCATAAAAAATCTTTTTCTATCAGGCCGTTACATGAAGGGGCGGAGCAATCTGTATCGCACCTGGTTCTCAGTGATGGATTGGCATCGGTATCGATTTACTTGGATGAGGCCGATGGTTCGTTGGGAAACAGTCAAACGCATTTGGGGAGTGTGAATTCTATTACTCGCTTGCTCGACAATAATAAATTACTTGTCGTTTTGGGCAAAGTACCTGCCAAAACGGTTGAAATGATTGCAGATGGTGTTGCGCTAAAATAACGCTTCACCTGTTTGGGGGGATCGCTGACAAATCAACCATACTGTCAGCGCCCGAAAACCGGAAATTTGATTTTCGCTTCCCTGCGTATGGTGTTTTTCTTCCTCCGTGTTTAGCCGACCAACTTCTGCACTATTCTGATATAATCATCCGGTTTCAACATCGATTACAGCCTTTCTGTATTCATCTTACAATCTTCTGGACAGACAAGTACATACGTGGATCAAAAAAACATTCGAAATTTCTCAATCATTGCCCATATCGATCATGGTAAATCCACCTTGGCTGATCGGTTTATCCAGATTTGTGGTGGCTTGACGGAACGCGAAATGGAAAGTCAGGTGCTGGACTCCATGGATCTTGAGCGGGAACGGGGAATAACTATCAAGGCGCAGAGTGTAACCCTGCACTACAAAGCCAAAGATGGTGAAGTTTATCAGCTCAATTTTATCGATACGCCGGGACATGTGGATTTTTCTTATGAATTGTCACGTTCTCTGGCAGCCTGTGAAGGCGCCTTGCTGGTAGTGGATGCAGCCCAAGGGGTCGAGGCGCAAAGTGTAGCGAATTGTTATACCGCTATCGAACAAGGGCTTGAAGTGGTTCCGGTGTTGAACAAGATTGATTTGCCTTCGGCAGACCCTGAGAAAGTCATGGCCGAAATTGAGGATGTGATTGGTATTCCGGCTGATGAAGCATTGAAAATCAGCGCTAAAACGGGATTAGGTGTCGAAGCGGTTTTACAGCAATTAGTGGAAAAAATCCCTGCTCCTGCGGGGAAAGAAGACGAGCCATTGCAAGCTTTGATTATCGATTCCTGGTTTGATAACTATTTAGGTGTGGTATCGCTGGTCAGAATCGTCAATGGAACCTTGCGCCGAAAACAAAAAATCACCGTCATGTCGACAGGAAAGACGTTTCTGGCGGAAAAGGTGGGTGTCTATACGCCTAAACAACTCGAAAAAGATGTTTTAAATACCGGCGAAGTCGGTTTTGTCGTTGCTGGCATCAAGGATATTTTTGGCGCCCCGGTGGGCGATACCATCACTGCGGCCGATCGTCCGGCAGCAGAACAATTACCCGGGTTTGAAAAAGTCCAACCGCGAGTGTTTGCTGGCTTGTATCCCATCAGCTCTGATGATTATGGCAATATGCGCGAAGCCTTGGACAAGTTGCGTTTGAATGATGCCGCCTTGCATTTTGAGCCGGAAACATCACAGGCATTGGGCTTTGGTTTTCGCTGCGGTTTTTTAGGTATGTTGCACATGGAGATTGTGCAAGAGCGTTTAGAGCGTGAATACAATATTGACCTGATCACCACCGCTCCAACAGTGATTTATGAGGTAGAACTGCATTCCGGGGAAGTGCTTATGGTGGATAATCCGGCCAAATTACCCGATGCAGGCTCGATCACCGAAATTCGCGAACCCATCATCATGGCCAATATTTTGGTACCACAGGAATATTTGGGTAATGTAATCAATTTATGTATTGAAAAGCGCGGTGTACAAAAAAACATGCAATATACGGCCAGTCAGGTCGCTCTGAATTATGAAATGCCAATGAGTGAGGTAGTGCTGGACTTTTTTGACCGGTTGAAGTCGGTCAGTCGCGGCTATGCGTCATTCGAGTATGAGTTTGTGCGTTTCGAGCCATCACCGTTGGTGAAACTCGATATTTTGATCAATGGTGAAAAAGTCGATGCGCTGTCGATTATTGTGCACAGGGACCTGAGTCAGTCTCGAGGCCGTGATTTGGTCGAAAAAATGAAGGATCTGATTCCAAGGCAAATGTATGAAGTGGCTATTCAGGCGGCCATTGGCTCAAAAATTATCGCTCGTTCAACCGTCAAGGCAATGCGTAAAAATGTTACCGCCAAATGTTATGGTGGGGATATTTCTCGTAAGAAAAAACTGCTGGAAAAACAAAAAGCAGGTAAAAAACGCATGAAGCAAGTCGGTAGTATCGAGATTCCTCAAGAAGCCTTTCTCGCCGTCTTGCAAGTCAAAAAAGACTGATTTAACTCTTATTCTGGATCATTTATGGATTACGATTTTTCATTTTTTCTACTCGCCGCGACGGTTGTGACCGGCGTTGTCTGGGGGGGATATTTAATTTACCTGAGAGCGACGGGGCAGACTTTTTCGGAAGAAAAAGAACCCTTGCTGGTGGAATATGCCCGGTCTTTTTTTCCAGTAGTATTGATTGTCCTGTTATTGCGCTCGTTTTTGGTCGAGCCTTTCAGGATTCCTTCAGGGTCGATGATGCCGACCTTATTGATTGGCGATTTTATTCTAGTGAATAAATATACCTATGGAATCCGGCTACCGGTCATCAATGAAAAAATTATTGAACTGGGTGAACCTGAGCGGGGCGATATTGTGGTGTTTCGTTTTCCGAAAAATCCGCAAATCGATTACATCAAACGTGTTATTGGTCTGCCGGGTGATAAAATCGCCTATTACAACAAAAAAGTCTATGTCAATGGCAAACTAGCCAAACAAACCTCGTTGGGCCGCTATCAAGGGGTCGGGCAGGGCAGCAGCATGACCGGAGCGGAGTTGAAACTGGAAGATTTAAGTCCTGTCGAGCACGAAATTCTGATCATGCATGGGGTGCCGACTGTTGAAGGGGTTTTTCATGTTCCTGAAGGACATTATTTTGTCATGGGGGATAACCGTGACAACAGTAATGACAGCCGCTACTGGGGATTTGTGCCCGAACAAAACTTGGTTGGCAGAGCCTTTTTCATCTGGATGAATTGGGATTTGCAAAACAATGGCATTGCCTTCGAACGTATTGGCACCGTGCTTAAATAGACTATGCTTGTCATGATTAATGACGTTTAAAGGTTCAATCATGAATAGTGTAATGAAAAAGCAACAAGGCTTGACGCTGATCTCTATAGAAGTTACGCATTGACAGGCAATGTTAAACTATGGGTTTAAAAAATCCCAAAGTCAATGCAAGGCAAACCTTGATAAGAGAAATAACACGCCCCTCAACAGCCTGCTGTACATTACCCATGTATATTGGTTTTTTATTAAGTGAGCCGAAACAAGCTAGTTGTCGACGATTAGGAGAAGTCATGTCAATATCACATGATAGCGTAAATCGATTTCTAAATCGGGAGCATTACACTGGGCGAGATTTATACAATGAAGCCAGCGCAAGCCTGAATTTAAAGGGCGGAACCTTGAGTGTTGACGATAGTGTTCTTGATAAACCTTATAGCCGATATATGGCATATGTCAGTTATTTTTGGTCGGGAAAACATCATAGAGCAGTCAAGGGAATCAATCTTGTCACGTTGTACTACACAGACATTCAAGGAAAACACCAACCACTGAATTTCCGGGTGGTCGATAAGGCGGAAGGAAAGACAAAAAATGACTATTTTCAAGACATGCTGACCGAAGTATTAGCTTGGGGACTAGAACCTGGTTTTGTAACAGGAGATAGCTGGTACAGTTGCGTGGATAATCTTAAATTGATAAGAAATCATCAGACAGGATTATTCTTTGCAGTGGAAGGTAATCGATTAGTCTCTGTTGAAAAAGGTTCATGGGTTCAAGTCAGGCAATTAGAAATCCCGGAAGACGGCTTAATGGTTTGGCTCAAAAATTTTGGGTATGTGAAATTATTTCGGACGACCTTGAAAGAACAAGTTCGCCATTACATAAGTTCACTACCTGATGAAGAAAAAACCGCTGTTTTTGACAAGAAAGCATTTACCGAACAACATGATAGGCATTGGCAGATTGAGCAATATCATCGGGCAATAAAGCAGGTGTGTAATATTGAGCGATTCCAGGTTCGCAATAAAAGAGCAATAAATAATCATATTTTTTCTGCAATTTGTGGCTTTGTTCAATTACAAAAATTGAGCTTTGCAGACGTGATTAAGAATTGCTATAGCGTACAGCGGAATTTATTCAACGATGTTATGGCTTCGTTTATCGACACCTTTATGCCAAATATGAATCATTTAAACCCAAAATTTCGATCTGTTGTCAATGCGTAACTTCTACTCTATTGTTTTTATTCTGATTTTTATCTGCACGGTTGTTTTGCTGGTGCTGAAAATAGCGCCTATCTACATGAACCATAGCAAGGTGAAAAATGCGCTGGAAGCGGTGGAGGCCATGCCGGATATTGAGACGATGAGCAAACGGGAAATAGAGACATCTTTGTCTAAACGGTTTAATTTGAATTATGTAGAAGATGTAACGTTGAATGATGTTGAGATAGTCAAACAACCCGATTATCTGAGTGTCAGGATCAGCTATGAAGTGGTGCAGCCAATCATTGGTAATCTCAGTGTATTGGTGGAATTTGATGATGGTTTTGAAAAGGATGGTGAGTGATAAAGAAACCAGAAAAATTAGCGAAAAAACTCGGTTTGCACTTTAATCAACCCGGGTTGCTGGAGATGGCCCTGACACATCGCAGTATGGGGGCAAAAAACAATGAACGCCTGGAATATCTGGGAGATTCAGTATTGGGTTTTGTTATAGCCGAGTATCTGTACGAGCGTTTTCCCAAATCGGGTGAAGGAATATTGAGCCGGTTACGTGCTAATTTGGTCAATCAAAGCTCTTTAGCCGAGTTGGCAAGGCTTTATAATATCGGCGATTATTTGATTTTGGGTTCTGGCGAATTGAAAAGCGGTGGTTTTCGGCGCGATTCGATTCTTTCCGATGCATTGGAAGCCATTATGGGCGCTATTTTAAAAGACCAGGGTATTGAGGCATCGAAGCAATTTATTCTCAGTATTTTTCGGCAAAAACTGGAAAAACTTGATGTCGGAAACTGGACAAAAGATCCAAAAACCCGTTTGCAGGAAATGATGCAGGCCAAACAACAGGCTTTACCGGTCTATGACCTGGTTAATCAAGCAGGTGCAGCGCATCAGCAAACCTTTACGGTTCAGTGCAAAGTGCCATTACATAAAGAAACGACCAAAGCAACCGGAGCTTCGCGCAAAAAAGCCGAACAGGCGGCGGCCGAAAAAATGCTGCAGAAGCTGGGAGAAAAAGCTTGATGAAAAGTGTTTATGTCGCCTTGATTGGTCGGCCCAATGTTGGAAAATCCACGCTGATGAACCATGTACTGGGGCAAAAAATCAGCATCACTTCGCGTAAACCGCAAACCACCCGCCATCGCATCTTAGGCATCCATACCACAGAACAAGGGCAGTTGGTTTTTATGGATACGCCAGGCATGCACCGGGATGAAAAAAAGGCGCTGAACCGCTATTTGAACAAAACTGCCGATACCACATTACTAGGTGTTGATGTGGTCGTTTGGTTGATAGATTCCCCATCATTTCATGATTATGATGAAGTGATTTTTAAAAAGCTGGAGCGCGCCGGTTTACCGGTTATTTTGGTGATCAATAAAGTCGATAAAATTCAGGACAAAACAAAAATGATGGATTTTTTGTCGACAGCGCAACAACGATATCCGTTTGCTGACATTATTCCGGCTTCTGCCCTGAAAAAAATCAATCTGGAGCAGCTGGAAAAAAGCATTATGGATTTATTGCCAGAAGGTGGCTTGATTTATCCGGAAGATCAAATTACCGACCGGCCAGAGCGTTTTATGTCGGCGGAAATCATACGGGAGAAATTGACTCGCAGGCTGGGTGATGAATTGCCTTATGCATTGACAGTCGAGATAGAACGCTATGAAGATCTGCCTAAAATCACCAAAATATATGCCATAATCTGGGTCGAACGTAGCAGTCAAAAAAACATTGTTATTGGTAAACAAGGTGAATTGTTAAAAAAAGTCGGCATGGATGCACGCCGTGATATAGAGCAGTTGATAGGGCAAAAAGTCTATTTACAACTTTGGGTCAAGGTTAAAAAAGGCTGGTCCAATAATGAGCGCTCTTTGCAAAATCTGGGTTTCGGCGATTCCTGACTGTGACGCAGACACTTGTTTATCGGCAGCCCGCTTTTGTGCTCAAGCGGAAAAACTATCGAGAAACCAGTATTCTTGTCGATGTATTGACCCAAAATGAGGGCATCATTCCACTGGTCGCCAAAGGTATCCGGCAAAAAAAATCCAGGCTGGCGCAAGTATTGCAGCCGTTTGCTCAACTGGAAATATCCTGGAGCGGCAAAGCATCATTAAAACAGCTGACCAGTGCTGAAACCATCAGGGTTTTTTCTTTAGCCGATATTGCGTTGTATTCAGGTTTTTACCTCAATGAACTGCTGTCTTTTTTTTTTTACATCCACATGATTCCCACCCAGAAGTTTATAAGCTTTACCAGCAAAGTCTGATGGCGATGCAAAACCAGGATGATGTGGCTCAGGTATTACGTAGTTTTGAACTTAAATTGCTTCAATACAGTGGCTACGGCATTGTTCTCGACCAGGATATATATGGCGACCCGATTGAATCAGAGTGGCACTACCGGTTTTTACCAGGAGCCGGGTTGGTGAGAGATAATAAAAGCCCTGTTTCGGGACGAACTTTGTTAGCCCTTCATCAGGAAAAAAAACTGGATAGCCAAAACCTTAAAGAAGCAAAATACTTGATGCGGGGAATTATTGACGAATTATTGCCCGGCAAGTCACTTAAAAGCCGCGATGTATTAGCGGCCATTATGCGTTATCGTAACGCCTAGGAGGCTGTCGGATTATGGATGATTCTACTGCGACAGCGGGAAATCGGCGTATTTTTCCGCTCTTTTTCATTGCGTAGCGCCACTATGCGCCTCAAAAGAGCAAAAAAATCCACTCGATTTCCCACTCGTCTCGTTACGAACCCCATAACCCGACAACCTCCTAGCAGGATGTAGCATAAAAGTCGATGGCTATAAGATTTTGATTTTTGCTGGTTCCCAAGCTCCCGCTTGGGAACCCTGATTCAGAAGCTCCGCTTCAACAACGCAGGAACACGCTAACTGGATAGGGTTTTCCGTGTTTTGGCGCTTCGAAACGCAGATCGTGAAGTTTTGACGCGCCCACGCAGGAGCAAGGGTGCGATGAAATCAGCGATTCCTCAGCTTGATCAGGACTGAAAACTGACCCGGCCCGTTTCGATATTATAGGTTCCACCGACAATATCGATGTCGCCATTTTTTTTCATTTCAGCCAGAACAGGACTATCCTGATAGATTTGTTTTACCATCAGCTCTACATTACGGCTGGAGACTTTTTCAACCAGCGTCATGTTTTCAATGGTCACTGGTTGTTGATATTCATATTCAATTTGTCTGATAGCGGGTTTGATTTTTTTCAGCAACCCTGTCAGGTGATCCAGTTGTGCACCGCTGCAAGCCCCTTTTATTGCGCCACATCGAGTATGACCTAATACAACAACCAGTTTGGCGCCGGCCAGTTTGCAGGCGAATTCCATGCTGCCGAGAATATCATCATTAATGATATTGCCTGCGATGCGGACACTGAAAATATCGCCCAGGCTCTGGTCGAAAATCAGTTCAGCCGAGGTGCGCGAATCAATGCAACTGAGGATGATCGCCAAGGGATATTGGCCGGTTGTGGTTTCATTGACCCGTTGCAACAGATTATCCTGTGTTTTCAGGTTGTTGACGAAACGATCGTTGCCTTGTTTCAGAATATTCAAGACCTGCTCTGGACTGAGTGACTGTTGCAATTCTTTTGATGCAGGTTTGGCAGGTTCAACAGGTGGTAGAACGCCATAGCCGCGCAGATTCTGGATAACCAGCTTGATGTGTTTGCGTTTGGCTTCTGCTCTGAAGTTTTGCAGAATTTCATAAATATCGTAATCGATGTATTTTGCATAAGTAGCGTCGATTATGACAGTTGAATAGTCGGGTAAATTATCCAGATGTTTAAGTAAATTAGCCTTGTTGAGGAAGGAAACATTTTCTGACAGGGTGATAATGGTTTTATTGGCGTGGTGATATTCATGCAGATAAACCCCGACTTTCTGATTCTCCAGCAGAATGAAGAAAATGGCGATAGCCAGACCAATGGCGATGCCCATCAGCATATTGGTGAATACCAGCCCGAGAGCAGTGGCAATGAACGGAATAAAGTGATAAATCCCCACCTGATACATTTTCTTGAACAAATGTGGCGAAGCCAGTTTATAGCCAACAACCAATAAAATGGCGGCTAATGAGGCTAAAGGAATTTTATTTAGAATGCCAGGGACGAGCAGGGTGCTTGCTAATAAGATAATACCGTGAGTAATAGTGGACACTTTGGTTTTAGCGCCAGCCTGGACGTTAGTTGAGCTGCGAATAATCACCTGCGTAATCGGCAAGCCACCAATAAGTCCGGAACAGATATTGCCAATCCCCTGGGCTTTCAGTTCCTGGTTGTTATCCGTTACCCGTTTATAAGGGTCAAGCTTGTCAACAGCCTCGACACTCAACAATGTTTCAATACTGGCGACTAATGCCAGAATTAAGGCAGTTTTATAAACCAGGAGATTATTGTATTGTGACCAATCAGGGAAGATCAGCAAATCTTTCAAATCAAACAGACTGCTAAGAAGTGGTAAATTGACTAAATGTTGCGATGATAATAGCCAATCGGGATACCATAATCGAAAAGCCTCATTTAGAAAAACAGATATAATGACAGCGACAACGGCGCCATGAAGCCACTTTGTAAAACGCAAGTGCCTTAACCAGCGGCTTTCCCATAAAAGAATGACGACCAGGCTGATTACGCTGATACAAATTGCGCCAGGCGAAAAATGATTCATGATATGTTCCAGCTCTGAAAACGTTGTGTAATCATCTTGCTGGTGGAATGACAGGTCGCCTTCGTAGTCTTTGTCGTAGCCTACGGCATGGGGAATCTGTTTAAGAAAAATAATCAGGCCTATGCCTGCCAGCATGCCACTGATTACGGCTGAAGGGAAATAATAGCCGATAATGCCGGTTTTGAGTTTGCCCATCATAAATTGGATGCAGCCTGCCAATACCACGGCTAACAGGAATGCTTCAAAGCCCAGCTCATTAATGGCTTCATAAACAATTACACTCAGGCCGGCTGCCGGGCCGCTGACGCCAAGATGTGAATTACTCAATATGGCAACCAGGGTGCCGCCTATAATGCCGGCAATCAGACCTGAAAACAATGGCGCGCCAGAGGCGAGTGCAATACCAAGGCATAATGGTAACGCGACGAGAAAAACAACCAGTCCAGCCGGTATATCAGAGCCAAGATTACTTAGGTAGGGGAGTCGTTTTTGGATGCGCATTTTCGCCAAAAAAATATGAGATAATCGAGAAATTGATGAAAGATTATCATATAAAACCGGGTTCATATAAAAAACCAGAAAATTTTACTGATTAGGGCTGTTTCGCTATTCGGCTCTATGTGATAATGGATTGTTTAACAGGCTGATGAAGATATTGCCGGGACGGATTCCGGTTTTTTATCTCCCTGAATGTGGTTAATTTTGGAGCAGGCAAGTCAAAATGGATGAAAACAAGAAGAAGGCATTGAGCGCAGCGTTAATGCAGATCGATAAACAATTTGGCAAAGGGTCGGTTATGCGGCTCGGTGATGTTGCTGCCAGCCGGGATATCGAGGTTGTCTCGACGGGATCTCTGGCATTGGATATCGCTTTAGGTTGCGGCGGCCTGCCGCGTGGCAGGGTGGTTGAAATCTATGGCCCGGAGTCATCGGGAAAGACTACCT
Organism: Methylomarinum sp.; assembly: GCA_965277025.1. GTDB lineage: Bacteria > Pseudomonadota > Gammaproteobacteria > Methylococcales > Methylomonadaceae > Methylomarinum. Next base: position 3,314,356 of record OZ255706.1, on the reverse strand, counting down.
TGACACTGGAGACCATAGCGCAAATGCAAAAGCTCGGCGGTACGGCGGCGTTTGTCGATGCTGAACATGCACTGGACCCTGCCTATGCTGAAAAAATTGGCGTAAA